>CAYQPW010000010.1:0-92633 GCA_964419565.1 uncultured bacterium | reverse complement strand
CCAGGATTGGATAGAGATTGTTAAAAAAGCAAAACCCGCAGTGGTTGTCATAAGTACTTATCGATATGGTGAGCTGTCTAAACAAGGTAGTGGTTTTATTGTTAATGAAAGAGGTGATATTGTCACATGTTATCATGTTGTTGAAAGCGCTCATAAGGTTTATATAAGTTACATAGATTCCACAACAAGCTCGATAGCCGGGATACTGGCCGTTGATTCTTTGAATGATATTGCAATTCTGTGCTGCGATAACCCGGAATACTCTGGGGGTTTTTTGGAAATAAATGAGAGTTTACCAGTTGAAGGTGAGCCTGTGGTTGTCATAGGTTCACCCATGGATTATGAGTTCACTGTTACGGATGGAATTGTTTCAGCAATCCGGGATTGTGGAGATAGTAAGACGATACAGCTCAATGCACCGGCATCTCATGGATCAAGCGGGAGTCCTGTCATAAACAAAAACGGCAGGGTTGTTGGAATCGTCACCTCTGGTGTTAAAGAGGATTGGCCCCTAATAAATTTTGCAGCACCCAGTATTGTGATTTTTGGTATGGATACGACATCAGCCATTGATATTGCCGATTGGGCAGAATTAACCGAGAAATGCAAATCTTTCATGGTATGTGCAAAGGAGCAGTGGGAATGTAATAAGGAAGCAGCGCATTCCCTTAGTAGTGCCATGGAAGATTATTTTGACATGGCAGAGAGTTTTCGCTCAGAGCGCAAAATATGGGCAAAATTTTATAATAAGATCGGTGGTTTCTATTATTATCTTGATTTTTATGAAGAAGCTATCTCACCGTATGAGAAAGCGGTTGAGCTTGATGAATTATGTAAAGCAGCATATGAAGGGCTCGGAGATTGTTATTTTGAGCTTGAAAAATATGAAGATGCAGAAGAGTCATACCGGGAACTGATGCACTGTGATCCGCAAAACTGGTATGCACATAATGGTTTAGGGATGTCTTATTTAGAGCAGGGACACTATTATTCTGCTATCGAACGGTTTGAGAATGCGATTTTTTTATATCCAAGTTATGCAAAAGCACATTTTAATTTGGGGAAAGCCTATCTTGCCATAGATGATAGAGTTTCGGCTCTAGAGGAGTTTGACTGTCTATATGAATATGATGAAGAATTAGCCAGAGAGCTCTTTGATTTGATCTACGAAAACAAAGTCCCTCGATGGAAAAAGCAGTATAAAAACTTTTTTGACGAAGACGACGATTGGTAAGAAGACATAGGGATATGTCTTTTAAGCACGGGGGCATCGGAGTAACTTATACTAAAAACTAGATACTAGGAACTAGGAAGACGGAGAGTTGAGAGTGCAGTTTAAAGCGCAGAGTGTAGAGCGTAATGAGTAAGGAGTATTGAAAATGCGAATACACACTGCGTTGAAGACACATTTCATTGTAGACACGGTTCACCCCGTGCAACTTTGTCTAACGGGGTAGGCTGAAGACACGGCACCTTGTGCCTGAAAAAACAAAAATAACTAAATAGACCACAAAAACCAGACAGACCAAATCAACCAGATTCTTGACTTTTTATTAAGATTGCGGATAATAAAAGCTGTGTTTATCAAGCAGTTTACTTTCGGCCCTATTCAAACCAATTGCTATCTGGTGGCATGTGACAAAACATTAGAGGCCCTTGTTATCGATCCTGATATCCGAACCAAAGAAGAAAAACAAATTTTCTTTGATGAGATCAATAACCGCAATCTGAAATTGAAATACATTGTTAATACCCATCATCACATTGATCATACCGGCGGCAACGCGATGCTTAAGCAGGCTACCGGCGCAAGAATATTGATACATGAGCTGGACGCCCCGGTTCTGCCTGAACAATGGCAGTGGCTGTTGAAGGCTTCAAAAACTCAAAAGACTCCATCATGTCCAATGTGCGGTGGTGATAATGTCGTTGTGAATATCTCAGAAGAAGAAAAACAGGCTGACATGTGTTGCCCGGATTGCAGTTTTAGATTTGAGGTGCTTCGTTCACCGCCTGCAGACATATTGCTCCACCACGGTGATGTATTGAAGCTCGGTGAATTAGAGTTCCAGATTATTCATACACCCGGGCATACGCCTGGCGGAATATGTTTATATTTTAAAAAGGAAAATGTCTTGTTCAGTGGTGATACACTCTTTAACCTTTCAGTGGGCCGGAGCGATACGATCGATGGGTCTTCAGAGGACGTAATTGCGTCTGCGAAAAAACTAACGACATTGCCGGAACATACTATTGTATACACAGGACATGGCAGCAAAACCACTATTGGTCAGGAAAAATATAATAATCCGTTTTTGAAAAAATGACCCCACAGACTCATGAATAAAGATAAAGCAAATAAAGGACTTTTAGTCAAGGCATTTTGTGGATTTGGTGGTGTATATACTTTAATAGGCAGTTACAAAAATGCTTTGCAATCGGGAAAACCTGCGGGGGGTAGGTCTTGCATTATCACAAGAAACAGGAGAATAATGTTATATTTCAAGACCTGCCCCCGATAACTTGACAAAATGTTTATAAGATCGTACATCGAAAGGAGTTTTTATGAGAAGTCTGTTTGAGAAGTCGATCATTATTTTGATAGCGGGGGTAATGCTGTACACGGGAGTTGCGCATGCTCTTAGCGAAAAGGAAGTTGTTGAAAAAACTACCACTTTTCTTGAGGGGCTGAAATCCCGTGATGGGTTTTCCGGTGCGGTTCTTATTGCCAAGGATGGAGTTCCGATCCTTAAAAAAGCCTATGGCTATGCTAACAGATCCTTTGATGTTCCAAATAGGGTCGATACAAAATTTAACCTCGGATCAATGAACAAGATGTTTACTGCCACAGCTATCATGCAACTGGTTGAACAAGGTAAAATTTCGCTGGATGGCAAAATAGTTGATTATATTCCGGATTATCCAAACCAAGAAGTAGCGACGCAGGTAACAATTGATCAGTTGTTGACGCATACATCGGGGCTCGGGGCGTATTGGAGCGAAGAGTTCATGAAATCTTCAAAAGATCTATTTCGGGAAGTGGAAGATTACATGCCCCTATTTGTGAACGATGGGTTGCTCTTTAAACCTGGAAAACAGTTTTCCTACAGCAATGCCGGTTACATGGTTCTCGGTCTTATTATCGAAAAAGTGACTGGTGAGAATTACTTTGACTATGTGCGGGAAAACGTTTATAAACGGGCAGGTATGCTCAACACAGATGCTTATGAAAACGATTATAATGTGCCAAATCTGGCAATTGGCTATACAAGAATGCAGGCACGCAAGGGTGAGTTGAAGAATAACTTATTTATGCATGTCGTGAAGGGCGGCCCAGCGGGCGGCGGGTATTCCACAGTCCATGATCTGCTCATGTTCGGTAACGCAATAATAAATAACAAGCTGCTGTCACCAGAAAATACAAAATTGATGACTACTGGAAAGGTTCAGACTGATCCGCATATTATGTATTGCTATGGATTCCGTGACCGTGTAGAAAACGGTCACCATATAGTGGGCCACACCGGGGGGTTCCCTGGTATTAACGGTTATCTCGGCATATTTACTGATTTGGGATATACAGTTGCGGTTTTATCTAATTTTGATAATGGCAATTCAGAGGTGGTGCTTTTCATTGAAGAGCTTCTAGTCGGGGAGACCCAGCGTACGAAAAATATTAAATTGGCTGAGATGGTTCTGAATGAAGCGATAGCAAACGGCTATGAAGCAGCTGTAAAACTGTATGAGAAAAACAAAAAATCGGGCGTTATCGGAGAAAGGACTGTAAATAACCGTGGCTATGCATTGCTTGCAGAAGGCAAGATAACTGAGGCAATAGCTTTATTCAAGCTGAATGTTTACCTCTATCCGAAATCCTCAAATGCCTATGATAGTCTTGGGGAAGCCTATATGACTGCAGGAAATATTGAACTGGCAATTGAGAACTATGAAAGGTCGCTCGAGCTGGATCCGGGTAACGATAAAGCGATCGAAAAACTCAGGCAGTTGAAAGAAACGGAATAGAGTCGTTGAGTGATTAAACAGAATAGTAATTGCGTTATTGAGTAATTTCAAGCAAGAACGTTTTGATCATTTGACTAACAAAGCTTATCAGGAAATCAGGGAATCAGCATGAAGCGGATCAGGATATCAGAAAACCAGGTAAACAAAAAACTAAATATTAAGTCCTAATCGTGAGTCGTAACTAAAAAGACTAAAGAACCCAAAAAAATCAGATATTGGCGTTCTGGTTCTCGATTAAAAAATTTCTAGTTAAGTTTTACGATCCGGGTTTGGACTGCACCATCGATCACCAGGTAATAGACACCGCTCGGTACATTATTCGGTAAAACAGCGCGGCCGTTCACGTCGAAGAGCCGGCATTTGCGTCCTTCGGGCAGGCTAATCTCACCATGGATAATTTTTGAACTGTTACTCGGCGGCTGGATTTCCTGGCCGGTCTCAGCAATAGAAGTGCCCTGGTTCTCATACCATTTTACTTGGTTCGTGCCGGCCCAGCTGGAACCGGCGATAATGTCGATATCGTTGTCCTGGTCAAGGTCGCAGCAATATAAGGGCCAGGCGCGAGGTAGACTATCGACCATAAACTTTGTCCATTGAAAAGGTGATCCGCCTTCATTGCGCCACCAGGCAACCTCGCCGCCAGCCTGGGCTGTTCCCACGACATCGATGTCCGTATCGCCGTCAAGATCCACACCCTGCGCAATACAGGCTCCGGCAAATCCCGTACCGATCGTCTGATAAGTCCAGGTTATCGGGTTGCCGCCATTGTTGCGCCACCAGGCGATTGCATTGGCATAATAGCCCGCGCCTAAAACATCGATGAGACTATCCTGGTCAAGATCGATCGCCTGAACCCGGTGCGCATAATAAAAATTGCCCGCGATCACAAATTTGGTCCACACGATAGGATCGCCGCCGTCATTCCGCCACCATGTTATATCGCTATCATAAAGAGCCGCGCCAACGACGTCCATATCACCGTCGCCGTCAAAATCCGCGACATGGACAGATTTAGCACCGCCAAACGTAGTATCTATCGCCTGCTCGGTCCACTGCACCGGGGAACCGCCGTCATTGCGCCACCAGGTTATTTCATTGTCATCTGACGCGGCGGCGAAAACGTCATTATCGCCGTCCTGGTCAAAATCGCATGCATATACCTCGTGCGCCAGATCATACCCGCTCCGGATGGTGTATTTTGTCCAGGTAAGCGAGTCCCCGCCGCTGTTTTTCCACCAGGCAATCTCGTCACCAAGCCGCGCCGCGCCCAGAACATCGATCAGGCTATCGCCGTCCAGGTCGCTGGCAAAAACCGAACCTGCTTCAATAAAATTGGCTGCGATATAAAATCTCGTCCACTGAAAGGGTGTTCCACCTTCGTTCCGCCACCATACGATCGTGTGGTCTTCCATGCTGGCGCCCAGAATATCCAGGTCTCCGTCGCTATCCAAGTCGCACGCGTAAACACTTGCCGTGCCGTGGATATTACCATCGACGATATGCTCGACCAGGTTCAATTGTCCGTTCAGCAAAATCGGTACTGCCAGTGAAAAAATCAAACATGTCCATGCTGATCTCATATTACCCCCTTATTCTATAAAAATATACGAGGATTGCAAGCCAATAAAAACCACGGTAGGCATAATTTTTTCACAACAGGCTTTCTCCCGGAATAATTGTAAAGATATTATGTGAAAATATTGTGAAAATGGTATTGACATACAGGTGAAAAAGTATTATTCTCCTTATATTTGTTGTAAAATAGGAGGTGTTAGTATGTTTATAATAAAAGGGATGACCAAAGCCGTGCTGTTTGTGTTGGTTCTATGCCTGATCCGGTGCGGTGCACCAAAAGAAGAAGAAACAGTGTCGGCGCAGGGCGATCAACCAGTGGTTACGACTGGTGTTGTTGCTTATTACCCTTTCAATGGAAATGCTAAAGACGAGCGTGGCGGCAATCACGGCACGGTTTTCGGAGCAGTCCTGACAGCGGACCGCTTTGGCAAGGAAAACAGTGCTTATGAGTTCAACGGCATGGATAATTATATCCTGATCCCGGTCAATATTAACCCTGAAGAAATGCCTGAACTTACACTGGTTGCATGGGCTAATACATCTGAAAGTTCACCGATCCGGCAGGTCATATCACATGACGACGGCGGTTTTGACAGATCATTAGGCATAGACGACCGCGGCGGCGGTCAAGGCTGGTCAGCTTTTTGCGGCAGCGGTGAAGTACTTGGTTTCCAGCAAGTGACCGATGGCAAATGGGTTTTTGTCGCAGCGGTCTACAATCAAATTGACAGCACTATTAAGCTCTATGTGGACGATGCGGTATATGAATCCAGGGGTTTCTGCGGAACAGGGCATGATAGCACATACATCGGTATGAATCCGTCCTATGGTGAATACTTTGCCGGCATGATCGACGATGTCATAATTTACAACCGCGCATTGAGCAAAGAGGAAATAAAAAAGCTCTACGGAAAATAAATAAAACGGGTATTTGTTAACATCTGATCAGTTTCGAGATTTGAGCATTACTTCCCTTAGCTATAAGGAGAAAGAATGTCACTTATACCGGCTTTTAAGATAGGTTTATGCAATGCCTGGGTTCTCACAATATATCTTCCATTACATCCACTTATAATGATGCTAATCGTTAAGGATGTAAGGAAAAAAATGGAAAGTCCTGCTCATAAAAAAGCAAATACCATATTTCTTATTCTCAGGAACTTCCTTCTGTTTTTTGGATTATTCATGTATTCTTTTTTTCTACCATTGCAATCAGGTACGATATGGTTTTATGTGGGCCTTACAATTTGTCTGTCGGGATGGATCACGTGGACAATAGCCATGGTGAATATTGCCGATATACCACTTGGCAAACCATGGACTACAGGGCTTTATCGCTATTCTAGACATCCGATGGTGTTATCTTCATTTTTCGTACTAATAGGAACCGGCATTGCCGCGGCTTCTTGGCTTTTCTTGTTGTTGTCGATCGTATTTATAGTTTTAACGAATATTTATGTAGCCGATGAAGAACAGTTCTGTCTTGAAAAATATGGCACTTCATATCATGAATATATAAGCAGGACTCCAAGATGGCTAGGCAAGCCAAAATCAGGGAAGGATTAAAATGGGGGCTCCGCTTTGCGCGAGCAGGCAGGCAGATCATTCTGTGTGACCAAATATGGGGGCGACCTTATGAAAAGTGGTAGAGTTTATGCTAAAATAATGAGGGTGTTATGGAAATGAAAGAAGAGCATAATGAGCAAGTACTCGATACCATTGAAATGACCGAATCGGTCAAAGTTGTTTTTTATTACGATTATTTCAATGATAAAGTCTGGGCTAATATCAGGAAATTCGTAAAATCCAAGAAATATACCGGACCCACAAAACAGGGGATCAAATTCGACCCGGCAAAGCTTGCCGAGATAAAAAATGCTTTTGATAAAGCACGCGAGCAGGCAGATAAAATCCAGGATGAAGAATTCTTGAGAATTCCCAGATCACCGAACCGCGAACTCGTGGTTCACGCTTCTGTTTACAAGGGCGCGCTCGGCGTCGATCTCAGAGTCTGGCTTAATACTGAAAAATACAAGGGCTGGACCAAGGATGGTATCAGATTTCCGATAAATGTTATACCGCGGGTCTTAGAAGCACTGCAAAAAATGATCGATACCAAACCAGCCTAAAAGAAACCCGACTCAGCAGCTGTGCAGTTACAAGCAACTTGGTCGGGTTGTGCATTACCGGGATCAAAGAAGAGCAGGGAGTAGAGTGTAAAGCGTAGAGAGTAATGAGTAGGGAGTAGAGCGTAGGGAGTTAGAGAGATAAACCAAAACAAACCAAATAATGCTATGCGCTTTGCCCTATGCACCATGCCCTGAGCTCAAAGCTTGACATCTGTTTGAAATCTAGGATAATTAGATGGAGGTGTGGTGAGGACTATAGTTTGGGTATTCTTCTTAGCATCTACATTAGGTTGGTGTCAGCTAACCTGGGAAATAGAGCATATAGATTCGATTCCTGAATACAGTCAATATAGATTCAATTCGTTAACCTTAGATCAATCTGATAATCCTCATATAGTCTTTGTCGATAGCGCTTTAAGATGCGTTAATTATGCAGTAAAACATGATTCAATCTGGTACACCGAACGCATTGATACTTGCTTGTACCCCTATTATGGTGTTGCTATCGTGGTAGACCATATAGATGAGCCTCATCTTTGCTACTGCGGACGCGATACATTGTTAGATAAAACGTATTTGTTGTATGCTCATAAAAGCAGTTCGATATGGAATATAGATACAGTTGACGTCATCAATGGATGGTTAGGCAACTGGTTTTGGGATATAACTAGTTCCATTGATCTTGATACATGCGGGTTGCCGGGGATTGCATATATTGCGTGGAATGTTCCTGATTCAATCCATTATATAAAATACGCTCATTATGACGGTGTACTATGGGATAGCTCAGTAGTTGAATATGATACGATGTATGCAAACCAGCGAAAGGCGCCAAGTGATTGGAGTCCCTCGCTCAAGATTAGCAGGCAGAATAATCCAATTATTGCTTTCCAACAACACTTTGCTCCCTATTGTACACTAAAAGTTGCCACTTATGATATGCAAAACAACCAATGGGAGAAGCAGTGTTTAACACCATTCCCTGATGCGAGTCTGCCGGTTTCGTTGGCGCTAACGACACAAGATTATCCATGCATCGCACATGATGCATACGGCATTCTTGTTTATACGTGGTATAATGGTATTGAATGGCATTCAGAGGGGGTTCTTGGATATGCCTTGCTCGACACAAGAATTGCCCTTGACCTGGACAGCAATGATGATCCTCATATATGCTATAATGCTGGAGCTATGACATCGTGGGCAGGGTACTGCTGTAAAAAAAATGGTTCATGGCACCTATGCGGTCGTATTGACTCCACGGCTATGAGCTGGAGTTCATTTACTGGAATCGCGATAGATGGCAATGATCAACCGCACGTATCTTATGGTAAATATGATGACATAATTCACAAATACTATATGGCTTACGCAAAAGTTTACCTGACATCTGTAGATGAATTAGAAATTTCTCCGAGTCATCGGATGTTCCTGAAATGCTATCCAACCGTTACTGTCGATAAATGCAATATTGAATTCTTCCTGTGCGAACCAGATCATATTTCTCTGAGTGTATATAACTGCCTAGGTTGTCTGCTTGATGTGATAAGATATGATAATATGACAGCTGGAATTAATACAATTGCAGTACCTTTTGAAAAATATCCGCGGGGTATATATTTTCTGAATTTAAAAACAAACAGCGATCACGCATGCATAAAAATAATCAAAACATGAAAGAGGAGGAGAGATGAAGAAATTTCTATCATGTGCATTATTGGTATTGTTATGTAGTTTTTTATTTACCGGCTGTATGTCTAAAAAGCAGTGGCAGGGTCAGTATACCACAGTTTCATATACAAAAATCGCGCCAGAAGAAGATTTCAAATGTGCAAATTACATTGTTGTCTCTTATATGCTGCAGAAATATAATGAAAAATCTGACATAATCTATCGTTTTGATATTATGCAGGATGACAAACTTGTACGCAGAATCGAATTTGTCGATATAATTTTTCTTATCACTTTTGAGACACCAAATCCCAACAAAGGTGAAACTGGAAAAGATTATAATTATGTTTTAATGGAAGCAAACGTTGAAGATATCGACAAAAGGAATGTCTATTTATTCACTGAAGGAGAGACGTATAAACTTTATGAGAATATCCACGATTATGAGGAGATAAAGGGAGAAGTCATTGATGTTCTGTTGGGTAGAGCATTATTGCCTGAAATAAAGAAATAACTAATTAGTTATTTTGAGGAGGAAAACATGAATAGAATAAAGTTTTGTATATTATTCGTGATCGTGTTACTCGCCATCACATGTGGGGAAAAGGTACAAGAAACTGCCACTAAAAACCGATTTCTCATCTCTGTTGATCGGCAGTACGGCTTTATAGATAGAACAGGGAATGTTGTGATCAGACCCCAGTTTGAGTCAGCCTATGATTTTTCAGAAAACATGGCATGCGTGAAGATAGATGGGAAAAAAGGATTTATAGATACGACTGGCGAGTTTGTGATTGAACCTCAGTTTGATGGAGCGAGTAATTTTTCCGAGGGATTGGCTGCTGTTAGAATTAATAGAAAACGGGGTTATATAGATAAAACCGGCGAAGTTGTTATCGAACCTCAATTCGACTATGCTTTTCCATTTTCTGATGGGCTAGCAATGGTATGGATTGGGGATTCTGGATTAGATAAGAACACCGAGGGGAAAACTGGTTATATAGATAAAACAGGAAGCTATGTTATTGAACCCCAGTTCAAGGGCATCCAGGAAAGTTTTTCTGAAGGACTTGCTTTAGTACGAGTAGACGGTAAATGTGGTTATGTAGATAAAACAGGGCAATTCGCAATACCACCACGATTTTTGGGTGGTATGAATTTCTCGGAAGGCTTAGCTGCAGTTACAATTGATGGTCCATGGGTTTATATAGATAAGACTGGTGAAGTTGTCATTGAATCTCATTCGTTTGAGTTTTCTTGGTGCTGTGAAGGGTTGGTTGTTATTGGCGACGAAAAAAAAGGTTATATGGATAAGTCCGGTGAGATCGTTATTGATCCACAGCTTGAAAGAGCACAAATGTTTTCAGAAGGTCTCGCTGCAGTTAAGATTAATGGAAAGTGGGGTTATATCGATAAGACCGGCAAGATTATTATTGAGCCACAGTTTGATTATGGGGTGCATCCATTTATTGGTGGGTTGGCACAGGTGAACATCGGTTATGGTGGTGTTGATTTTAAATGGGGATATATAGACAGGACAGGTAAGTATGTATACGAACCCACGAGATAAATTGTTGTAATTGACTAATTGAGGAACTTTAATAAGAGAGAAAGGGAGTCCTGGAGAAACTCATACGTAGAGCGTAATGACTAGAGAGTAGAGCGTAGGGAGTAGAGAGAAAAGGAAGGGAGGAAGTATGCGTTTGTTAAAATTGTTCTGTATATTTATACTGTTTCTTATCGCTGTATATGCGCAGACAACAAGAAGAACGAAAGTAAATGCACGGCTCAATCCGAAATTAATAAACTATCAAGGTTATCTTACTGATTCTCTCGGTGTGCCGATCGATGATTCAATCGATATGACATTTTCTATTTACGATCAAACATCTGGTGGGAATTTGTTATGGACTGAGGATTCATCCGCGGTGCCAGTAGAGAATGGTATCTTCAATGTGCTTCTGGGGAGTATCGATGCGATCCCGGATACTGTGTTTGCAGATTTTGCAAATTGCTGGTTGGAACTAACGCTCGAGAGTACTCATACCCTCACGCCGCGCACGCGCATCACCTCAGTCGGGTTTGCTTATACAGCAACCTATTCAGACACAGCAGACTATGCGCGCAATGCCGTGTCAGGCGGTGTGCCGTCTGGCTATTCTATACTCGGCGAGACAGATGTTGCTCCTATGAATTATACATATACTGGAGCATATGTTACGGCAAGGGATACAGGGATAATTCCGGATACATGGACGACCAAAACGAATATGCCCACTGCACGATCGCATTGCGTTGCAGTAGAGGTTAATGGCAAGATCTATGTTATCGGTGGACAAGGGGGATTACAAAAGAACGAGGAATATGATCCAGTCAGCGATTCGTGGACGACAAAAACAGATATGCCCACAGGAAGATACGCGCATGTCGCAGCTGCCGTGAACGGAAAGATCTATGTTATTGGTGGCTATAGCGGCGGAAATCTAAGTACGGTTGAAGAATATGATCCAGTCAGCGATTCGTGGACGACAAAAACAGCTATGCCCACGGCGCGGCGTTTTTTATGTGCCGCATCAGCCAATGGAAAAATCTACGCGATCGGCGGGTATACCAGCACATACGTTCCGACCAACGAGGAGTATGATCCAGGAGGTGATTCCTGGGCGACCAAGGCGAACATGCCCACGGCGCGTGGATATCTTGCTGCTGCATCTGTCAATGGTGCTATTTACGTCATAGGAGGTCTCGGCGGTCTCAACAAGAATGAGGAATATAACCCATCAACCAATACCTGGGCAACAAAAGCCAATATGCCCAGTAACCGGGAAAGCCTTGCCGCAGCTGGTTTAAATGGTAAAGTGTATGTAGTTGGTGGTTACAGCGGTTCAGCAATGAATCTTAATCAGGAATATGACCCATTAACCGATGCCTGGGCAACAAAGGCTGGTATGCCCACTGCCCGCTATTACCTTTCGGCAGCTGCCGTGAACGGTCGAGTATATGCTATCGGAGGAAATAATGGGGGGAATTTAAATACGAACGAAGCCTATGGCCCAGGAGAACACTTGTTTTATATTCATAAAAAAAACTGAGACGACGTAATGAGGCATACAAGCATACGGGGACGGTATTTTTCAATACTTCAAGACTTACAACAAGATTCTCTGTCATCAATTCTAGACTGCATTATTTATCGATTTTTCAGATAATTGAACAGAGGGAATGAAGGACGCTAAAACATCCTTAAGAATGATAATAATTGTATTAAGTTCGCTAATATGGTTGGCGATGTTGATTTGTTCCAGAAAAAACAATATGATGAGGTGAAAGAAAAATATATCGAACAAGGCGCGTAATAATATGGATGATTGGTATTGCGCGGTGCTTGAAGTACTCTTTGAGATGAGGGATGCGTTATGTTTATTGAATAGATCCTGGGTAACGCATGATTATTATCAGGGTTTGGTCGATACGTTCCAATTTCCAAAACTCCCGCAGCACTACAAAGAGATCGTTCCGCTGCTGTGGCAGGTAAAGAATATCGATACGGCGATCGTGCTAGTCATGGAGCTGACCGAGAGCTTTCAGAAATTGTTAAAAGATCAGGGCATAAAATCCACAGAATTTGAAAAAGATCCTGAAATTCCTGTATAGAAAAAATAAAGGATGAACTCAGTTCCGACATCCCGGTGCTTCTGACCTTTGTCTTCGAAGAATAAATCCGGTTTAAGACTATTCCAGCCGCGCGCATAAAACCGGGATCCTTTTTCCCCCGATAATTTTAAGATTATCATAACATAAATACCATCTTGAGACAAGTGAGGATGTGGGAATATCTTAGGTTAATCATTTAGCCAATTGGCTAAATTGGATTTTGTTACTGTGAACAAAAAGGCTCCCGATACCTTATAATCACACAACAAAGTATCGGGAGCCTTAATTTCACAGCACGAATATGATTCTGCGGTTTATTTCAGTACTATGATCTTCTTCGAAACCATGGACTGAGGGCTTATTGCACTGACGATATATACTCCTGAAGCTAATCCATCAGCATTCCAGTGAAGTTCATGCGCACCGGGGCTAAACTCCCGGTCTGCCAGTATGGATACAAGCCGGCCTGTTATGCTGTAAATAGTCAGGTTTACGTGGGAAGCCTGCTGCAAAGTAATGCAGAGGCTGAGGTTTGACCTAACCGGATTGCTCAGACATGCAAGGGTGAGAAAAAATCCATCAGATAATATATCATCATCTTCTTCAATCCCCGGCTGACCTTCACCGATATCGAGGATGATCCCTTCTATGATGTTCATGTTGTAGGGCATTCCGGTCAGAGGGAACTGATACCATCCGTTGTAGCTGCCGCTCCAGCCAAAATTGAAGTGGTAGAAATCATCGGTATTGTACCCGTCAATAACAAGATTATGCCCGTAGGTCGGTCCTTGATCCACGATGGCCAGATGTGCCGGCTTAGCATCCTTCATGTTCTGAGATAATCTCTCGAATAAGCTGTCAGAAGTTTCATACAAGAGTTCAGATTCATCAAAGCCAAATCTCTGGTAAGCAGTTGCTGCCTGGTTGACACCGAAGGTACCGGAAACCGATGCTGTATACACCTGATGGCATGCAAAGCCGCTGGCTAATACAAGAGCAGCTTTGTCAGTTGGAGTAGGCGGGACCGCGTTGTTATAGTGATATTCCAGGGTATCCAGATACACATTTAATTCGGGCCAGGATGGAAAATCGTGTGCCAGGTGATCATCGTCTATCCAGTAGTACTCATGATAATTATGGTAGTAATCATCACTGTCATCGAACCGCGTGGCGTTTATCTCTTCCAGAAAATTCAAAATGGCGGCCATGGCTACTGCGGGACATCCAGCAACACTCCTCGACCCTGCAATAAGATCCATGGGACAGTACATATTATACGGTGCACTCTGGTTCCAGTTTTCCATAAGCCATCCTCCGGTGGGCGTTGAACCCTCGGGAGGCCACTGTTGAAACTGTAACGGGGCCAGGGCAACAAAATCCCCTGTGATGTACTCATGCCACTGGTTTTCGTATTCAATCTGAACCTCTTCCGGGATACTGCCGGAGTTGGAGAGCCTGGTGATAACATCCATTCTAATAATGTCGAAAAGAATGTTTTCGTCGTGCTGGTTATCATAACAAAGATTCGTATAAGAATAAGCGATCACGGGCGGAAGATTGTTGTCTCCTGCCACTATAATGTAACCAGCCGGGTCCAGCTCAAATACATAGGCCAGTGCAGAACCGGTCTTGTCATCTTCTATGGTGGTGAGGAAATAAATCGAATGATTATCCTGCATATTATCATGAACTAATTTGGATTTTGCCACTGCTCCCGCAGTATTCTGCTCCACGGGCAGAGCATAGACCAGATTTACCGAGGCAAGACATGCCAGGAAAAATATTTTTCTTGTGAACATCCCTAACCCCCTTTTCTTTTTTCCATTATCCCCAATTTCTTATGCATGTCAATATTTATGGCTTGACATCTAAGAAATAATCTATACAATTTATGAGGTTTGATATGGGTCTGAGAGACTGCGGTCTCTCGAGGCCCTTTGTTATTTTTACGCGGTTTGAAATGCAGGTTCTAATGGTGTAGATGATGAGTAGGTAAGTAATAGTAAAGGAAAGGAGGGAAATATGAGGAAAACATATATCAACATTGGCATAGTGATGTGTATGGTAGTGTCTTTCTCGTCTTTGTATGGTTATGTCGAGACGATGTTCAAACCGAGTGTCCATGGGTGGCATTTTGATAATACATATATCAACATGCATGAGCATGTCGACATGGGGGGTCTTGAAGTTTTGGGTTTTCAAAACCTTGACCCGAGATACGGACTCTGTGCTGGGATGTGCCGAGCGGCAATGAGCCGGTATCATGAGCGTGTTCCTATGGATATGACCACATTGACACCGGAGACTGGTTCCCAGATATTCGGGCAGCTTATCAATGCACAGGATGATGTGTGTACACCAGATTTCTGGCGCAAGGTGTTTCTATTCCAGACCCGACCTGATCAAGGAAATCTGGGTTTGGGTTGGTTTACCAAGCTCGAATGGACTAAGGCAAAAGCAAAACTGGATGCCGGTATTCCGGTAACCCTGTGTTTAATAAAAGCCGAAGGGCATGTTGAAAATCCTTCAAAGAATCCAGTTGTCATTGGATACAAGTATCTTTATAACGAACCGCTGATGCGTGTTGTGCTATGGGTCTATGATACCCGGGAACCGCGCAATAATAATATTAGGATCTTCTTCAGTATTGGCGGTGCGAATCATGATATTAGTGCAGCGCAGAGTAATGACGGGCCATATGACCAGCTGCGTGGTTTCTTTATTATTGATCATGACGGCGAAGAAACTGTTGGTAGAATTAATAGCATGGGAATAAATTCATGTACCTATGATCATACATTAGCTGTGGAAAAAACGCCTGGTGCAATTGTGCGTATGGATAAATATAATTTTAATTTTAGATGGAACTGTAATTTTGTCCCCGGCTATTCAGTTCTGGTAAACCATGAATACCATACCCCGTTTGGTGGTAACATATATCAGGATATCGTATGCCCGAATTATTTTGGTAATCTCACCGTACCTCTTTATTTCGAATATAGTAACGACTGGAGGCTTAGGGTGTACGCGGCGAAGATAATGGACCGGGAGGTTTCAGATGTACTATGGCTTGAGCAGCCCAGAACGCATGTTTATCCGTTCCTTCATAATCGGGATGCCGAAGATCGGAAATACATAACCGATGCGCGTGAAGACGATATTACAACTTATGATTTTTCACCGACTGACGAGGAAATCGCCCAGTACTGGAACCGATTGGTAGAAGTGGCTGGTGATAAGATCGGTAGTGGTGCCCACCTGGTCAATTATGAAGAGCATTATGAACTTGGTCATGTCAAAAAACCAGTTTATGTTGACATTGATGAGGTCTATATGGCTAACCCGGTTTCTGATATGGATATATACAAAACTCGTCCTCAAGGCGAGACCAGCGAGCTTATTAGATTTGAAACGAATATCGCGATACCCGAGAATGAAAAGAACCGGTTCATGATCTTTGACGCTGGAGATGCGAGCAAATTCGGTTTTTCTGAACAGGACTATAACGACGATGTAGTAACAATAGTATCGATAGAATCAAGGGATGATATAGGACAGCATGCAGGTGAAAATCACCTATCTTATGCTCGTTCTTTGTTATTTATAGTCTCCCCGATATACAGCGATTTTGTACCGGGTATTTCTGACTGGGAAGACATACGCGATCATATAAGGCAATACATAGATCGTGATCTTCTTGTCCGTATCGATGATGATTTTGAAGAGCGCGAGATGAAGAAAATCGCCAACAAAATAAGCATGAAATCCGGTGCACTGATAAATCAGATAAATTATGCCGATATCATAAAGGATAAGAAGTTGCTGAAAAACATTACTGATACACATAAGGAAACTTTCGATATTGCCATGAAACGTATTCATCAACTCATCCAGTCAGGTATGGAATACAAAGATCTCAAGATAGAAATGCAGGTTGTGAAGAATAAGATGCTCGAACGTAATAAGACGATGACGATTTCCCTGATCGGTACAGAAATACTCAACCGTTTGGAAAAGGAAGGGAAATTAAAGGCATTTTTTAAGGATATAAAAAAAGATATTAAGTAAATATAATCACACTGACCAATCTTATAGCAGTATTTAACAGCATCTTAACGTGGCTGAAGACTCTTGGAACATTCAGTGAGAAGCAGGAGGCGAGATATAAAGCGGCTTTGCGCGCTTTATATCTCGCCGCTAATGAGACTAAAGCATATGTGGCAACCCTGAAGCGCAGGAAGAACCCTGACCAGGATAAAGAACTCAGGTTATCCAAATTATGGGTGGATGCCGCTATTGAGCTGCGAAAGATAGACAAAGTATTAGCAAAAAATGCATCTTAAAGGCAGAATACTGGGCTGACCCGACCGAATGGTCTGACAAATAGATCGATAAAACCAAAGATTCACTTAATGAAATATATAATGCATGCAGAAAATTATTGAGTAGGTGAAAATAAATAAACCTCTCCATATTATTATTATAATCATAGTAACTACGTTAATTGTTGCTGGAGTGATGTATTTGTATCATTATTCAGAAACCAAAGCTGAACAGAAATTGCATAATAAACAAATCGCAGGAAAAGATACCACCATTGCAAACCTAAAAGTTCGGATTACCAGACTCGAGGATGCGATTGCTGCAAAGCCTGATAGGCTACCAGATGATCTATTAAAAATTCCTTGAAAACATTAAATTGATCAGCAATTCAGTGAGATCGAGGCGGAGGTGCGGCGTGCATGTAGAATGTAGAGATTCGACCCCCTCCTTTCGTTCGTATTGACTTCAAAAATGTTTTCTCTATAATCGTACAGAGATTATTACAAGATCGGTAGGTTAATACAGCAATATGAAAACAGCAGGCATAGAAGAAAAATCTAAAGGCAATAGGCCCATTTACTATCCACAATCAAAGGTTGAAATCGCCGGATTTACGGCAAAACATTATGATAAGCTGATGGATATGATAACATTGGGTAGGTATTCTTACATAATGCGAAAAACCATACAATTAATGGGAATTAGACCAACTGATAGAATTCTCGATTTAGGGGCAGGAACAGGTAGGAATGCTTGTCTCATGAGAAAATATATTTCCTCAAAAGGGGAACTTTTAGGATTAGATATATCTAAGGAAATGATATCTCAATTTACAGAAAATTGCGCAAATTTTTCTAACATTAGAATCATCAATGCAAGAATTGACCAAAACTTAGTTTATAAAAGCTCTTTTGATAAAGTTTTTATTTCATTTGTACTGCATGGATTTCCTCAGAAAGCAAGAAATGTAATTATTCGTAACGCTTTTAAGGCATTAAAACAGGGCGGCGAGTTTTTTATTTTGGACTATAATGAGTTTTCGCTGAGCAAAATGCATTTTTATCTAAGAATCTATTTTAAGTTGATAGAATGTCCCTATGCTTTTGATTTTATCGAAAAAGACTGGAAAAAAATTTTATCCTTGCAAGGGTTCAATAATTTTTGGCAATACCTTGTTCTTGGCAATTATGTACGATTACTTAAAGGAGTAAAAGTATCATGAAGCAATCGAGTTTCAAATGGATTGGTTGGGGTCGAATCCCTTCAATACTTCAGGACTTTCCGCTCGACATTGGACAATGCGACAAGCATCGGGTCATTAAGTAATTTTGTCATTGAGTTTTGGTGAAATGTTTTTTGATAAAATAGAATGCATAACAAGCGAGGTGATTTCAGTCACCATACCAGTTTGGTCCTAACAAAGGAGAAACCGTAGATGCCTGGGAGGAAACATGTGAAATAAATGAACCTTCCCTATTGGGACGGGTATTTACTGAAGAATATGAGGTGGTTTCAGGCGTATGGACATTTCAAATCTACGATGGAGACGATCTTCTGTATGAAAAGGAATTCTATCCTACACCTAAGTGAGAATAAAACCAATGGGGGTCAGGCCATTTTAATGGCAGATGCTACAAAATAATAGTCATCATGTAATTAGGTAATTAAGTTATTAAAATCGAATAAGCCAAAACACTCTTTGCCCTATACGCTTACCACTTTGCTCAAAGGTTGACTTGACCCAAAAATTCAAGATAATTTAATGCGAAGGAAAATAGATAAGGTGGGTGGCGATGAAATATGAAATAATGAATGCACTGCAGAAAGAAATCAACGCCGGGGAGTACTTATTGTGGAGCGGTCAACCGACCAGAGGAATTATCTTTCGAAAAGAAGACATAATGAGAATCTTAGGCATTCTTGTATGGTTGGGTTATGTTGGCTATCAGATTCTTAAAGAGGCAAAAACATTCAATGGTTCGTTTTCTCTATTAATTTTAATGATTTTTAGTGGCATCGGTATAATAGGAACTGCAGTTCCTTTGATTACTGATGTTATGAATAGAGGGAGGACATACTATGGTCTTACCAATACACGTGTCCTCATTATTAATACATTATTCGGAAAAATGGATAGATCATTGCTATTGGATTTAATACCCGAAATTGCGTTAGATGAGAAGAAAAATCGCCGGGGGACGATCTACTTTCGGAAAGAAGGAAAGAAATCTGCAGACAAAGTCGAGAAAAGCTGGTTCGGTATGAAAAAAACACATATCGCACGATTTGAGATGATCGATAATGCAAGGCAAGTATATGACATGATATTAGATGCACAGCGAAAAAAAGCGAATAAAGACAAAATAAATCATGATAAAAAGACAGAGGAGGAATGAATGTGGTATAGAGAACATTGCTTGATAGTAGTAGTAATATGCGGTGTAATATGTGTAAGTACGATATCAGGCCAGACCTCGGAGTATCCGGGGTTTGCCCATAAGGCGCGAATATGATTCTTCCTGGTATTAATGGGGTGATTTGAATAAACTGTCAGCAATAGTAATAGGTTTGTTAATATTACTGACATGTAGCTCAAAGCACGGGTTTGAGGAAGTGATAATTATGGATACGCTCCGTAACCTATTCGGGGATTAAAAAAACGGGAGAGAACAATGGATATAAATATCAGGTTACAAATTGGCAGGTGCCATGAGTGCGGGCATGAGTATGTGATACTGTCGCGCAAGGTAGAACACCCAAAAGAGCTAAAAGTGCCTGCTATTGCGAGATGTCCAGAATGCGATGCCGCACAGACTGTTGTGCTCAGCAGTAAGAAGCAGTTAACGAGTATTCCGGATGAAAACCTCGAAAAACTCTCGGAAATATTGCTCCAGGATGATAACTGCGCAAAATGCAGTAAGGCACTGCCGCTGCTTTCGGGCGAACGAGTGGATCTGGTCTTTAAAATGCAGAAAGTAATTAACGAGGATGAAGGGTTTGTCGAAGAGTGGACGCTTTCCGTGCCTTTCTGCCAGCACTGCAAAGAGAACGAAACAGAGGAATCGCTGGTCATTGCCAGCCAGAAATATCTGGCAGCAGAAGAAGAGGGGGGTTCTCCAGAGCTGCTGAGAAATGCTGCAAGGAGCTGGAAGTATTAGTATAAAACCGTGTCTTGATTTATTTCATGTGCAGTGTATAATGAAGCGAGGAGAATAACTATGCTCGTTAGGGATATCATGGATCGAACCGCACCGGCAGTCCCGGAGTCAGCGAGTTTGAATGGTTTTATCGCGATACTCAAACTCACCGAACGTACAACCCTTGCTGTTGTCGATAAGAACAAGATCCTGATCGGCATAATATCCCTTCATGATCTGATCAGACATTTTTTTCCTCAATATATCGGTCTCATACCGTCGATCGATTTCCTCGGAAAAGCCGAAGTCCTTGAACATCATCTCCTCAGTCAGATAATGGAACCAGAGACGAGCCAGTTATTCCTGGTCCATGATGTCATGATAGGAGATATCGTAGCAGTAAATGAAGACGATTCGACGTTCAAAGCGCTCGCACTCATGATCCATAAAAAGTACCATCATCTGCCGGTCGTTGGTGAAGGCATGAAATACATCGGCATGATCGATCAGCGCAGTATTGTCATGAATTTATTATCCGCTGCGTCCTGATGCTGCCCATCGTTAAATGACCGGCATTGTCGTTAGTATCCTGCTGCTTATCCTCATATATATATTCGTTGCGTTTGGTAAACTCGAAGCCGCCCTCATTGCATTGCTCGGCGCGGTTGCCGCGCTCGAATTCAGACTCATTAATCAAGACCTTGCATTTGGCGCAGTCGATTGGAATACGATATTCCTGCTCATCGGTATGATGATGATGGTCGGTGTTATAAAACGTACTGGAATATTCCAGTACCTTGCGATCAAAGCGGCAAAACTCGCTCGAGGGAACGCGCTTCTTATCATTCTATTTCTTTCAGCCGCCACTGCATTGCTCTCTGCTTTTCTCGATAATGTGACAACGGTGCTTGTCGTTGCGCCGATAACTATTCTTATTGCGGATTCCCTGGAGCTGGATGCTATGCCCTTGCTCATTTGTGAGGTGCTTGCCTCTAACATCGGCGGTACGGCAACTTTAATCGGTGATCCGCCGAACATAATGATCGGAAGCGCGGCGAATTTAAGTTTCAATGATTTTGTCACGAACCTGGCTCCCGGAGTGATAGTGGTCTTCATCGCCGTTATCGGATTCATGTTGTTGCTGTTTCGTTCCAAACTTACGGTAAGACCCGAATTGAAGTCCAATATCATGGAACTCGACGAAAGAAAATCGATCACGGACATTCGTCTCGCGCGTATATGTCTTGCAGTATTCGCTTTGACGCTTACAGGATTCGTTTTGCACGACCTGCTGCATTTGAAGCCTGCAACCATCGCCTTGACGGGTGCGGTCCTCATTGTGTTTCTCACGCGGACGTCTATTGAGCAGATATTCAAGGAGATCGAGTGGTCGACGATATTCTTTTTTATCGGGCTTTTCATTGTCGTCGCAGCGGTGAACGAACAGGGGATATTCACGATACTATCTGACGGGCTGCTTAAGATTACGGGTGGGGACATTACGCTTTTGGCACTGGCCATATTGTGGATCTCTGCATTCGCGGCAGCATTCGTAGGCGCGGTGCCGTTCGTCGCGACAATGATACCGTTACTTCACGGCATAATCGCGCAATCCCCTCAAGACGCGTTCGTTCTCTGGTGGGCATTGGCGCTCGGCGCATGCCTGGGAGGCAATGGGACGCTGACCGGCGCCGCAGCAAACATGGTCGTCGCGGGTATCGCACGACAGCACGGTATGACAATCAGTTACCGAAGTTATTTGAAATACGGATTCCCGGTCATGATCATATCGCTAGTTATTTCAACACTATATGTAATTGTCCGTTATCTGCATTGAATTTCTGCCTGATGAAGGAATGTCGGCTAACCTATCATCCTCATTGTTTTGTCGTTTTGTGTACGAATAGAATGGTCTTTGGTACCGATCACCACCACAGGTGTTTAATCGGCCAGAGGCAGGTCGAGGTTGTCAAAAACCTTTTGCTCTTGCGCCCACAAACAGAGTGAATTCGCTGCTTTCAAGGTTGTCTGAGAGCCGAATGTTATCAAGAACACCGTCGCCGTTGAGATCGACTTCCTGGGACATGACAAAATCAGCTGCGCCGCACAAGGAGACGCAGACTGTAACAAAGAGAAAACCTGCAGTGTAAAAAGAATTCTTCATGGCGCTACCTCCTTTGATTCTAATATAATTGTCTTATTGCGCGCCGTTATCCGGCGCGAGCCGTACTATTCTATCTATGATGCTGTTTTTTTCAAGTGTAAAGCATAAAGGGAAGGATCTTGAGTCAAACCACTCTAATTGCAGATTTTAGATTTTAGATTGTAGATTTTTTTGGCATTTCGATGAACTTAATCTACAAATGTATTTTTTTATCCCCGGGATTCCTCAGGAGGGCTTCCGTTTTTATGCAGCCAATCCAATAGAGATTGAATGCTGGTTTTGGCTAAGGCAATGCTGCTATCCGCACAGCCGTAATATAGATGGAGCGTATCACCATCCGGTAAAATCGTGTAGCCGCAGGAAAATGCTACATTCGGTACATCTCCTTCGCGTTCGTAGGGCGTTTCGGCTCCAAATATCCATATATTACTGCGCAGCAGGCATCGTTCTGGTTGTTCAAGGTCAAAAAGGGCGAGACCCGATCGATATAGGCTTCCGCTTGCTGTTCGCCGTACCCCATGGTAAATCATAAGCCAACCTTTTGACGTTTCGATCAGGGGTGGTGAAAGACCGATTTTATCAGCATCCCACCAGGCACCACGTCGCGCCTTGAGAATTAACTGATGTCTGCCCCAGTGATAGAGGTCAGGCGAATAAGAAAGCCAGATATGGTTCCCATATGCAGTCATCGGCCGGTGAATTAATACCCAATGACCATCAATTCGTCGCGGAAGGAGTGCCGCGTCTTTATCCGGAGGAAGCATGATGAAACCTTGTCGTTCGAATTGCTCGAAGTTTTTGGTCAGAGCTAGCGAGACACCAGGCCCGCCAGTAGAATACGATGTGTAGGCAATTACATACTTATTCAGTTCAGGAACATAGGTAATACGCGGATCTTCGATACCCCAGGTTTCCTCTGGATAGTTTTTAGGGTCAGCCATTAAGGTAGGTTCAGAATCGATCTGCCAAGAATCTATACCATTTTTCGAACGGGCGGCACAGAGGTGCGAAAGTCCGCTTCGATCCTCAACGCGACACAGCAATAGCGTGACACCATCGGGTAATAGTATCGCCCCGGGATTGAAAACGCTGTTAACAGGATATGGCCAGTCCCGGGCAACGAGAATCGGGTTTTCGGGATGTCGCTGAAAAATTTCTTCGGGTTGGTTATTTATCATAATTTACTCCTGGGTCGGTATGGCTAGAATATGTTCTGCTTGGCGCATTTCGAGAAGCGATAGCAGAAAAGCCAGGGTTGACTCCGCGCCCTGGTTTTCATTGACCCGGTCCGAGTGCAGACTGTCGCGGCACCCGCCCGTCGTCGTATCGTATATTGGCAGGCGGCCGTTGTTGCGACCCAAGAACCATTCAAAGGCAAGCTCCGCTTCTTTATACCAGCGTTCCTCGCCCGTAACCCGGTAGATTTCGAGACAAGCGAGGATCATGCCATAGGCCTCGATCGGTTGCTGATCAAAGTGAGCTCGTTCATCACCGCGGCGGTAGAAGCCGTTACTGCCAATGGGTTCAAAGTAACCTTCCTTGGAATGCTGGACTGTTATCAGCCAATCAAGGGCTTTGAGTGCCACGTCTTTCATGTCGTTATTCATCAGCCTCTGCCCGCATAAGAACAAAGCATGGGGTATCTTGGCATTCGAATAGGTCAGAATGTCTTCAAACCAGGGCCAATCCGGCGTGCTGTTCCGTCTGTATAAATCCATCAATTTTTTGACAAGAATCGCTTCGGTATTCTGGGCAGCTCTATCTCCGGAAAACCTTTGCAGGTATTCATTGATGCCTATCAAGCTGAAAGCCCAAGCCCGCGGACTGCTGAAATTCGATGTTGCAGGTAGGGCGACGCTGAACAACTGACCAGCAACGCTGCGCAACTTCTGGGATTTAGAACGGCCTAACACCGAACCCAGTGCCCATAGTGCGCGTCCGTGGCTGTCTTCGGAACCGCAATCCTCTAACCAGCGGCGTTCGTAAGAAAGAAAATTGCGAAACCGACCAAGTCCCGGATTATATGCATACATGAGAAAAGCCAGATAGCGGACAGCGAGTTTGTTAATTTTCTTCTCGGTGTCTTGCATGATTTCTTCAAGCATTGTCGTCAGGACTAAAGCCCGTGCATTATCATCGGTCGTATAGCCCTCATCATAATTGGGTACAATGGAGACAGAATGCTGGAGTATACCTGTATCATCGGTCAAATCGAACAGATGGTTAAGGTTCAAAATGGGTAAATCGAGTGGCCGTTGACTCAATGTTTTGGCTACGAAAATGGCGTGCCGGCGCCGCATCCTCTCTTCATATGCACTCTTGAAGCATTTTAGATAATTGTTGGCAACTACCGGCCAGATCATGTTCCGCCCAAGAAGATAGCACTGTTTACGCATCGCATGTCGTTTGACGCTATTCTTCAGCAGGTAAAGCACTTGGGTTGCGATCGCTTTGGGATCATTGAAAGGAACGAGCAAACCCCGGTCATCAGCGAGCAGTTCCTGGGCATACCAGTAGGGAGTCGAGATTACCGGTTTCCCCGCTCCTACAACATAGGCCAAAGTCCCCGAGACAATCTGTTCAGGATTTATATAGGGTGTGATGTAGATATCGGTCGTACAAATGAACTTTACAAGTTCATCCAGGCTCACGAAACGATTATGGAATATAATTCCTTTTTCGACACCGCATTCTTCGGCCAGAAGTTCCAAAGAAAGGCGGTAGGCTTCACCCTCGTGTTTAAGGGTATCCGGATGCGTTGCACCAACCACGACATAAACGGTGTTGGGATACTGTTCCAGAACCGCTGGTAAAGCCCTGATCATATTTTCGATACCCTTGTTCGAAGACAGCAGTCCGAATGTAAGCAAGACGATCTTTCCCTCGACGCCAAATTGGTCTTTGTAGAAATTCGAGTCGACGAAAGGAATATCCGGAATACCATGATGGATTATCTCGATTTTCTCTTGAGGTGTTTTGTAGACTTCACGCAAAAACTCTGCGGCTTTCTGACTCATGACCACCAGCCGGTCAGACAAACGAATCAGTTCCATCATCACCTTATGCTGGTTTGGATCAGGCTTACGGAGAACGGTATGAAGGGTCGTCACCAGCGGCATGCGCAGTTCGCGCAAGAGCGCCAGTATATGACTGCCGGCAATACCCCCGAAGATACCATACTCATGCTGCAGCGAGACAATGTCTATGTTATTAATGTTGAGGAAATCCGCAGTGCGCCGGTAAGATACTATGTCGTTTTTGGTCAGTTCAAAACGGACGCGCGGTGGATAGTTATACCCTGCTTCAACATCGTTGACAGCCAGGGCCAAGCAGGTCAGTTTGGTGAATTCGGATGCGATCGATTCGCAAAGGTCGGTCGTGAAAGTTGCGATACCGCAGCGACGCGGCAGGTAGTTGCCGATAAAGGCAATTCGCTTGAGACGTTTTTTTTCGATTTGCTTCACAGTATCTTCCGAATCATCTTCGAGGGAGAATGTCCGGGGAAGTGTGATCCGTTAAGGATTTTTCGATTGATGAACGCGGAGAGATAGAAAGGATTTTCATAATGTATCAAACGGAGCCGCTACATCGGCGTTTGTGCAATTTCCTATTCATATTTATGTACCAATATACAGCATATCTACTGCTCTGTCAATGGCATTATTCAGGGAGGGATCTTGAGTCAAACCACTCTAATTGCAGATATTAAAAGCCGAACAGACTAGAGAGCCTGAGTTCAGCAAAGAAAAAATCAAGAACCCGGGGTATCTTCAGGATAATCAATGCCCAGTGCTTTTCCCAGTGAGCGGGTAATTGCTTTTGCTAATTTCAACTTATGGATGAATAATAAAGCGCCGATGATACATGTGATTCCGCCGAATAACAATGTATTTGGTGCTCCGATTAACTTTGCAGCCCAACCACCCAACAGGCTTCCAATAGGTGCCATACCCATGAACGACATGGCGTAAAAACTCATTACACGACCTCTTTTATCGTCATCAACAACGGTCTGCAAAAGCGTGTTACTCGATATCATTTGGACCATCATCCCGAAACCCGTGATCACCATGAAAATCATGGAGAGCCACAAAATGCGTGAATATGAGAACACGATCAATCCTAAACCAAACGTCGTTGTAGCCAGAGGGATAGCTTTTTCAAGACCTTCGGCATTTCTTCTTGAGGCGAACAGTCCAGCACCGATCAGCGCTCCGATACCAGCAGCACCTACGAGAAACCCGAGTGTCGAAGGACCACCCTGAAGAACATCCTGCGCAAATATCGGCATTAGAATGGCGTATGGCATGCCGACAAGGCTGACCAGGGCGAGCAGCAGCAATATCGACCGGATTTTTTCCGATCTGACGGTATAGATCAAGCCATGTTTCATTTCCTGGAAAACATGTTTTTTTACCGTGATTTTTTGCCTGGGTTTCAATCGCATTAAAAGCAGAGCAATAATGACTGCGATATAACTGATACCATTTATAAGAAAGCATATCCCCTCACCGACTATTGCGATGAGAACACCGGCAATGGATGGACCGATCAGGCGCGCCGAATTGAACATCGCGGAGTTGAGTGCGATCGCATTACCAAGGTCATTTTTATTTTCCACCATATCAATGACAAAAGACTGACGTGCCGGTATATCGAAGCCGTTAATTATAGCGAGGGAAATACTCAGCACTATGATGTAGGGTACAGTTATTGTATTGGTAAGGACAAGAGCAGCCAGGATCAATGCCTGAACCATTGCCAGTATCTGGGTGATTACCAGGATGCGGTGGCGATTCCATTGGTCGGCAAAGACGCCGGCAAAAGGCGCAAATATAAAGGTGGGAAACTGGCTGCTGAAACCGGTAAGCCCTAATAGAATGGGTGAATGTGTCAACCGATAGACCAACCAACCGAGCGCAATCCTCTGCATCCATGTACCGATGAGCGAGATGCTCTGTCCGCTGAAAAACAGCCGGTAATTTCTGTATTGAAGGGCGCGAAACAAGAATCTCATACGCGGTTTGATATTAGTTGCATTCGCTCACGATGGGAATCTCTCATGCCGCATATAGTGTTAATGCTCGTTCTGGTCATTGTATGAGACTATTGTATACAATTATTTTTTACTGACAAGGGGTAAACGTTAAAACAGACAGTCGCTGTGTCATTTAGTAATTGAACCGTATTCGTAAGAGAATAGTAATTGTTCCGATTTTTCATATCTTTTGTTTTTCCAATCTTTCTGGTTTTTTTCAGCGTAGCGTATCTTCAATCCGTCATTTGTTTGACGGATGTCGCTTCAATGAAATGTGTCTTCAACGTAGTGTGTATTCCCATTTCCCCTGCCCTTAGCGCAGTGGTTGACCATGAGTAAATATTAGGTAATATAGTATGATGCAGATTCAAAATGTGATTGAAAGACTATGATAGAAAAAATACGACAATGGGCAAAAACACAAGGCAATATCAGAGCGGTATTGCTAACAAGTTCTCGTGCGCGTGAAGATAAGACGGTCGATCAACTGTCTGATTATGATATCGAACTCTATGTAAATGATATTAACCTTTATACAGGGAGCAATGATTGGCTGCGAAATTTTGGTGAAATAGTGATCCTTTTGCCGGAAAAAAGAAACCTCCTTGGTGCTGAACAGGCCTCGAGACTGGTAATATATAGAGATGGCACAAAAGTGGATTTTACGATCGCACATATAGATATTCTTGCAAAAATTAAAAGTCTCCCGTCTTTACCCGATTGGTTAGACGATGGATACAAGGTATTACTTGACAAGGGTAATCTGACAATAAATTTAAAGAAGCCTGGGTACAAAGCATATATACCAAGAAAACCAAGTGAGAAAGAGTATCAGGATTTAATAAAGGAGTTTTGGTGGGAAACAACCTATGTAGCAAAAAATTTGTACCGCAACGAAATATTTCCAGCAAAATACAGCAGTGATTATGTGATAAGATATAAAATTCTGGTTAAAATGTTGGAGTGGTATGTGCAGATCGAGAGAGGATGGGGATGCAGCACAGGTTTTGTTGGCAAAGGTTTGAAGAAACTGCTGAGCCAAGATGAATGGGATGAACTGCAGGGTATTTTCACAGGTGCTGATACAAAGGAAAACTGGCAGGCACTATTTAATACGATAGAATTTTTCAGAAACATAGCGGGTGAAGTTGCTAAGGATCTGGGATATAAATATCCAGATGAATTGGACAGAAATACATCAGAACAGATCGAGAAGATATATAAAACAGAATAAAGGTAGTATAATGCAGACGAAGGCTTGTGTAGCAAAAAAAGATGATAAAAATGACATACTGGAACTTTGGAAAAAGTTGATGAAGATAGAAATAGCCGTTGGTAAAAACAGCATCGATATTGATAAAGCAATTAAGACATGGGTATGGCGACTTGAAAAACAGATTGAGGAAAATAAAGCTATTGTCGTTACCAGAGATGATAAGGTCGTTGGTTTTGCATGTTTCATCGGAAAAACAGAGGATGAAGTCAAAGATCAGCAGGACCAGCAAGAAGGTACGAAAAAGATGATAATCCCGGCTGGCGTTGCTTATGTTACGGATGTGTATGTATCGCCGGAAGCACGTCTGACTGACGCAAGCATGAATCTTGCAAGCACACTCATGGAGGTTGCAAGAAAAACTGGTTTTTCGGCTGTGTGGACAAATACCCATGCTGATAATAAACCGATGCAGGCGTTCCTCAAACGGCTTGGATTTTTTCCCTTAGAAAATTTCACCTTTAAAGGACGTGAAGATGATATGTACTATCAAAAAGAACTATAGTATAGAAAAATAAAGTAATTATACCGTTTTATCGTTTTGTCATTTAGGCAATTGACAAAATGATAAATAACGGGGTGACTAAGTAATTGGGTGATAGAAAGGAGATTAGATGAAAACACTTATTGCATACGCCACGAAAAGTGGTGTTACCGGTGAATCAGCAGAGATCATTGCCGATGTATTAAGAAATAAATTCGGACATGAAGTCGATGTCATCAATTTGAAGGAGACTAAACCGCCGGACATCGAAACCTATGAGAATATCTTTATTGGCAGTGGCGTTCGTATGGGCAGGTGGTATGGCCGCGCCCGGAAGATGTTGAAAAATGATTTCAAAGGGAAAAAGGTAGTAATATTCTTATCTGCCTGTTCGGCTGGTGATCCTGAAAAACATGATCAGGCACTTGAGAATTATTGTAATAAAGTGATGTTAAAATATCCTGACATTCAGCCGATTGCCATGGAAGCTTTTGGCGGACGCATGAAGATGTTCGGCAAGGCGCAGTCGGATAATTATGACCCGGAGAAAGTAAGGTTGTGGGCTGAAGAGGTAGGAGAAAAGCTTCGTTGAATACTTGGAGGTGATTGAATGGATATGAATAAATGGAGATTTTATATTCTATCATGCATCTGGGGTCCTCTGCTTATTGCACAAATAGTGCTGGTCTTTTTTCTTGGATTTATTAACGAGACTGCGCTTAGCATATTGAAATATGCCGGCTATGCGCTCTGGGTGATTTCTGCTATCCTTGGCTGGCTGCCTATATTGGTGCTAAAAAGGAAAGGAAGCGTGGCACAGGGGAAAAGCTATGTTCATACCACTGCTCTTGTGAAAACCGGAATCTACTCGATTATCCGCCACCCGCAATACACGGCAGGGCTGTTATTCAGCCTCGCCCTTATGCTCGTTTCACAAAGCTGGCTAGTTGCAATAATTGGTGTTGTCGTAATAACATTGCTATATGTTGATATTATCATGGCGGATAAGCATGAAATCGAGAAATTCGGCGACGAGTACAGACAATATATGAAAGACGTTCCAAGAACGAATTTTATACTGGGGCTCATACGACTGTTAATACGAAGGAACAAGGCGTAGTGCAATCTGCTAAAGCGAATACCGCAGAAAAACACAACATTACCAGAAAGTGGTCCAGCTGATTTGCTGGCAGCGAAAATTCAGACGCTGTCAGTTATTGACTTTTTCTCATGATATATTACTATATCTCGCAGCAATGGCTTTGGATGCTTTTTTGGCAAAGTCGAATGCAAGGAGGTGATTTTGAAACATAAGGTAACCGGCAAACAACCGAATTCCAAGCTGTGTTTGGTCTGCGGTATGAAAAACCCGCTTGGCCTAAAAGCATTTTTCTATGAAACTGACACCAGGGAAATCATTGCCGTTTTCAAACCAATAGAAGAACACCAGAGTTATCCGGGCAGACTTCACGGCGGGGTCGCTGCTGCCATTCTTGATGAAGCAATAGGCAGGGCCATACTGATGCACCATGAAAAGGAAGTATGGGGTGTCACTGTTGAATTCACAACGCGTTTTAAAAAAGCGATACCGCTCGATGAAGAACTGAAGGTCGTCGGACGGATCATAAAAGAAGGTAAGCGTCTCTTTGAAGGGACAGGCGAATTATTATTGAGTAACGGAGAAGTAGCGGCAACGGCAAGCGGGAAATATCTGAAACTGCCGCTTGAGGAAATCGCTGATTTTGACAGAGAAGAAAACGAATGGCGAATCGTCGAATCAGATCAGGATCCGTCCAGCATCGACCTCTCTGACGCTGTTTTTGACTTTTGATCGCTTCTCACCGATGAGAAATAAAAAAGTCGACAGTAAAAAAGACAAGGAAAACTGTGAAAGAGAGGTGAACGAATTATGATAAAGAAAAAAGAAGTACCAATAGTCTGTCAAATCTGCAGTAAAAAACAGGAACTACGCAATGCTATCCCTGCGGAGATAGTCCGTGAACCGCTTGCAGATCTGATCAAAAAGGAATATCCCAACTGGTCGTCTGATGGCTTCATATGCAAAACCGACCTCAATCGCTTTCGGGCTCAATATGTGAGGGAGGTCCTTGAAACGAATAAAGGTGAATTATCAACATTAGAACAGCAAGTGGTGAGCAGTATAAAGGAACAGGACCTCGTCTCCAAGAATGTTAATATAGAGTCCGAACAAAAACTCACTTTTGGAGATCGGACATCGGATAAGATCGCCGATTTTGCGGGCAGCTGGATTTTCATCATTTCTTTTTTTTGTGTGCTTTTTTTGTGGATCGGGGTGAACTCCTTGCTGCTTATCTTGCGACCATTTGATCCATATCCGTTTATCCTTCTCAACCTTGTCCTGTCTTGTCTTGCGGCGATTCAAGCCCCGGTGATTTTGATGAGCCAGAACCGTCAGGAAACAAGAGATCGCATACGCGCCGAGCACGATTACATTGTCAATCTCAAGGCTGAACTGGAGATTCGTCACCTTCACGAAAAAATGGATCACTTGTTAGTGAACCAGTGGCAGCGTTTACTGGAAATTCAGCAAATCCAAACAGATTTGATGGAAGAACTCACAAAATCCAAATAGATACCAGACCAGGTAGTTATTAGATACGAGGAATGGTCAAAGATCAGTCAATGATTTGCCAGGTCCACATGCTGTTCATAATGCAGTTATTTACTTGACTTACCATATGTCAACAATATAATTCCCCAGAAAAAAAAGAGGAGGAATGATGAGGAGAGTATTATTGCTTTGCATACTAGTAAGCCTGGTTTTTGCCCAGGAAACACTTACTAGAATACAAATTGACCGCAAGACCGAGAGCATCCTTGCGACGCTCTTTGAAGAACTGCCTCAGCGCATCGAGCTATATCTCTCTGCTGACAGCGGTTACATTGTCGAAGCTACTTATGAAAATCGAAGAATGGTCGAAGAGCTGACCGCGGATGAATACCAGACTCTGCTGGCAACGAGTGGGGTGAAAATGGTGATACTCGAAAACGCCCGTTTGCAGTATCTTATCGGGCAGACCATGCACGGGCTTGGTTTGTATTCGTGGTCTTTGCCCCTGGCTCTGGGCATGGAAGACAAGGGTGCCGTTACGGTCGGTCTTTTCACGCCGCTCGTTTACACATCAGCCGTTTTCTTGCTCACCTCGAAAATGCGGGTTTCCGGCGGCGCGGCTCTGGGTGCGTACCTGGGAGGAATCGAGGGTGCTGTGCACGGCGGTGTGGTTTTCCAGTCAGAAAGAGGTATTTTCCCGACAAGTCTTGCTGAAAATCTGCTGGATTTTGCGCTCGGTCAGACAATGGGTTTCACGCCGGGGATGTTCCAGCGAAAATTCAATCACTGCTTTTATGGTTATTACCACTATTTCGCCGGAAGAACTTTGGCGATAGGATGGGAAAACGATGATGCCTGGGAAAACCTCGACGACGCCGCAGTGGTTGGAACCGCTTTGTCCGTATTTGAAGGATACTCCTCGCTTTTTTTCTCGAGGCATTCAGAAAACCTCACGTACGGCGATGCCCTGTTCGAGTTGCGTACCGCGATCGTCGGTGCTGAACTCGTGCCGCTCCTTTTGGCGACGTATGACTTGCATCGGCAAGAACAGAGCGACGAGCGTATTTATGCCGCAACCTCGCTTGCCGGGTACGGCGTGGGCTATTTGCTGGGCAGGAGATTAAGCCGCGATTATGATCTTTCCGGAGCCGCAGGTGTTTTCACCTGGCTGATCCCTTATCTTGCCCACAGCGCAACCGGCGGTCTCATAGCACTTACGGAAAGCGAGGATCTCGCGCGTTCTTATCCGGCTATCTTTCTGGCAATGGACCTGCCGCTTACGTATTTCTGCTATAAGATGTTTGCCAAGCGATCGACAAAGTACAGCAGTTCTGATGTGCCCGGCTTTAATGTCGCGTTCAACCCGGCATATTTTTTGATCAAAGACAGGTCACAGCAGAGCGTACCCATTGTCTCATTATCGTACCGCTTCTGATTGAGCCGGCGAAATAAAGAAGGGGGTAATGGAATTTCGGATAAATGGGGAAAATAGGCGCGGAGGATATTATATGAGAGAAGTTGTGGCGATTATTGGCTATTTGTTCAGGATATAGATCGCGGCATTCAGTATTGTTGCAAAGCCCACCCAGAGTACATAGGGGATCAGCAAAAAAGATCCACCATAACTGACCCGATTAAAGGATATTATCGTGACTATGATCAGTAATAAAAGTATGATAATATCGATGAGACCGAGTAATGGTGAGTGCAAAGCAAAAAAAGCCGCCGACCAGAGGATATTGAATACCAGTTGCACCAGAAAAATGGCCATCGCGAAACCGGCGCCTCTTAATACTCCATAGCGCCGCCATATTATCGCAAAAGCGATGCCCATGAGGATGTAGAGCAAGGTCCAGACCGGACCAAACAGCCAGTTTGGCGGAGAAAATGAAGGTTTTTCAAGGGATGCGTACCAGGTCGGTATGTTAGATGTGGTGAATATCGATCCTAAAAGACCTGCGCCTAGACACAGGGTAATGCTCAAAAAGAGTTTGAGCAGGAATGGTATTTTCATATGCTATAATAATACAGGAAAGAAAGTGGTGTGTCAATACGTACCGAAAAAATATTGGGTAATTAAGTAACCAAGTTATTAAGTCATTAGGAACGTTTATATCGTTTTAATCGTTATGATCGTTAATATCGTTGTTTTTTCTCTCTCTACGTCCTACTCATTGCTTTCTGCGCTTTTTTCCCCATGCCCTTGGCTCAATAGTTGACCATGAATAAATAATGAATAGTATTGTTTCAAGAAAGGAGTGAAGCACATGTCCAAAAGAAATTTGATCAGATTATTTATCATATTATTTCTAATAACGAATATCGGCACCATATGCAACAGGATGCCGAAAGTAGAGTTCACAGAAAGGGATGTGGAATTGAGCATTGAACACGGGGGGTATAAGCGGGAATTTATCCTTCACATACCAGAACATCACGACCAGCTAAGCAATATCCCTCTGCTCATCGCATTGCACGGTGGAGCGGGTACAGCCAGGGGGATGATCGGGTTGACAAAAGGAAGGTTCAATGAACTGGCGGATGAACACGGTTTTTTGGTTGTTTATCCGCAGGGACTTGAAAAGAGCTGGAATGACGGAAGGCAAGATCCCATTTCTTATGCCCATAAAAACAATATCGATGATATTGGTTTCTTTAGAAAGCTTATTTTAAAGATCGCAGAAGAATACAAAGCAGATCCTGCAAGGGTATGTGTTACCGGGATATCAAACGGCGGTTTCATGAGCGTGCGCGTTTCAAGAGACCTCGCCGATCAAGTCAAAGCAGTAGTGCCGGTTTGTGCTGCTATTCCGCTCGATACAAAAGATGCTCATCTCAGCGCTCTGCCTGTGAATATGCTTTTAATAAACGGAACTGACGATCCACTTGTCCCATATAATGGAGGTGAAGTAACAGTGCTAGGGAAAAAGCGTGGCATGGTCTTATCCACTGATGAAACGATCAGTATGTTCGTTGCGAGGAACGCTTGTTCAGATATCGCCAGGATAGAAGAAATAGCAGACAATGATCCACAGGACGGCACACGGGTGATCCGTGAAGAATACACGAATACTGATACTGGTAACAAGGTTGTGTTGCTTAAGGTGATCGATGGCGGCCATACCTGGCCTGGCGGCTGGCAGTATCTGAAGGAAAAATGGATAGGAAAGACATCTATGGATATAAATGCCTGTGATGAGATCTGGTCATTTTTCAGATCATTGGAATAATTACAAAAGCGAGGTTATTATGAAGGAAAAGTTAGTGACATTATTTTTGTTGTTTTTTGTAAGTATATTATACTCATATCCTTCTAAAGGATTTGAATTTGATATTGAATCAGGCGGGATGTTTGTAAGTTACAGTGATGTGCAGATACCGAAAAGCACTGGTACTTTAGTATCATTATCTGACGAACTGAAAACCGACCCTACATTTTTTATTCGTGGACGTTTTTCGTACTATTTCAATAAAAACCACATGGTTTCAGTGCTCATTGCACCACTTAAACTCAAGGCAAGCGGTAATATCGACCGGGAAGTAGTATTTGAGGGTGTTTCATTTGACCCTAATGTTACTTTGAATTCGGTGTATAAATTCAACTCGTACCGGTTCACATATCAATATTTCCGCTACCTTCTCGATAATCTTTATTTTGGGGTCGGTTTGACCGCTAAGGTCCGTGATGCTCTGATCAGTATCGCTGATTCGACCCGTACTTCCGAAAAAACCGATCTTGGCTTTGTCCCGTTGATAAAATTCAATCTAACCTGGTATTTTCTTGACCCGTTAGCGATTGTGCTTGACGGAGATGCACTTGCAGCTCCCCAGGGCAGGGCTGAGGATGTCTCGGTAGCGCTCCATGGTGATGTCAGTAAAAATGCAGTGCTGAAGTTGGGGTATCGTGTGCTTGAGGGCGGTTCAGATGTTGAAGCAGTATACAGTTTTACCTGGATCAATTATGTATTTGCAGGCGTGATGTTGAGATTTTAAATGAGATGAAAAAATCCGCTGTGCTGGAAGCAATACAGGACTGATACATCAGGGTATGAGCAAAGCATTGGTAACACTAGACTTAAACATACTTAAGAATAATTTTGCCCCCTTGCGGAGTGTTGATTTACCATTATAATTAATTAAGACATATTTATTTAAATACACGGTTTGTATCACATAATAGCAGTAACCGAGATTCAAAACCTCGCTTTTCAATTTCCACCCAATGATAAGCGAATCGAAAAGGAGGTCGCATGGTTACAATTTTTATTGCCCTGAGCATGCTAACTTTCATAGTAGTAGTGCTCGGAACAAGACATCGGACACGCCTTGTCCAGAAAGGACCAGATATCGACAAAGAGCTTATACGCGCACGCTTGTTGCAACGCTCGGACGATTATTGCCGACGTATCAACACTGACCGCGAGACTATTCATTGGGGTACAGTGACATATAGTAAGGATATCCGTGATATTCGTTATCGCATATTACGCGAACTGCCGAATCTGGAGCCGACAGAATGGGAACACGCAATAATCGATGCGATCAATGAGAAGTCTCCCAAACTGCTTATGTATCTGACCAAAGGAAAACTCGATGTCGAGACATTGAAAAAACGTGAGAAACAGGGTATTGATGATGCTATCAAGGTGATCGCCGATACTCCGGCCGATGGTTATTTCAAGCTGCGTGCCTATTTCCACGATCTTTTCGAGAACATTGTGGATGGATGCAAATCAGAAAACAGATTCTATTTGTATGGACAGCAGCGGGTTATCCAGATGCTTCGCTGTTTCAAGGCGAGTGTGTGTGAGTTCGAACCGCTTATTACAAAAGCAGAGCGAGAAGAGGATGAGGACGAAAAGGCAGTATCTCTTTTTGAAAGGCTTGCTTATCAGTACAGTTTTTGCATGGCTAAAAAGAAAGAGTATAAGAACCAAATACAGCGAGAAAATCCTCTTATTGAATTCGACCTCGATGCGATACGGGAAGCCGATCACTTTAAATATGATGGTTCTTTAATAAATAGTCTGTATATTGAATTGCATCGAAGATTATGTGAATTGACCAATGATTACCCGACTGTACCTTGGGGACAGGTGGAGACTTTATTCGATGGTCAGTATCAAAGATACACGTATCGTTTTGGTCATGTCTACCTGGTAAAAGTCATCGGTGCAGTGGATTATTATCCTGATTATCTTTATATTGAATGTCAAGATATTGCAAAAGATGATCCGCTGTTTCGCGAGCTGCGCGTTTACAAGCTTCATTTAGAAGGGAATGATTAACGCGCGCGTAAAGAGGATCGCAGCTGATTTTGACGCCGATATTCGTGCCCTGAAGGTTTTGAACACGCCGATGGCGCGGGCGATCCGTCGCAAGTACTCTGAGAAATTAAAACAGGAAAAACCTGATTTCATACTTGAACTTGCACGCGTGCTTTTTAATAAACACAAACACCAGTGGGCAGCGTATGAATTAATTAAAGACCGTAAAGCGGCTTTCCAATGCATCGGCAAGAAAGAACTTGAGGAATTCGGTCGCGGTATCAACAGCTGGTGGACAGTCGATAGTTTTGCACGTACTCTCTCAGGACCAGCCTGGCTTAACGGACAAATCTCTGATAAGTTGATCCACAAGTGGGCGCGTTCTAAAGACCTCTGGTGGCGGCGTGCCGCATTAGTAAGCACGGTCGCGTTGAATGTGCGTACGCAGGGTGGATACGGCGATACACCACGCACCCTCGCGATCTGCAAAATGCTGGTCAAAGACCACGAGGACATGATAGTAAAGGCCATGTCCTGGGCACTGCGCGCACTGGCAGTACATGATCCGTCTGCAGTAAATAAGTTCTTGAAAAAATACGATGAAGAACTCGCCGCACGCGTAAAACGTGAAGTGTGTAACAAAATGAAAACAGGTTTGAAAAACCCGAAGGGGAAAAGACAGTAGGGAGTAAAGAGTAAAGCGTAAAGAGAAAAACTGGATAGACAAAACAACCCAAAAAGACTATAGGTACCAGGGTTTTTTTATCTTGTGTTTGTCAAAAAATGCTAGTAATCTTCCATGGTTTTTATTACCAGGCAATAAGCCGAGGAATCTCATAGCATTACCGCCGAGAAAATCTTCGAGCTCTTTATCTGAAAAAAGACTATCATACTTTAATATCTCGATGTATTTTTCCAAAAAATCTTCGAAGTTCTCTTTTCGTTTTATAACATGCCAGTCACTACCAAAAAGAAGTCTCTGTTTTATCCTGGGCCAGTGATCATGACCTCGATAATCAGTTAGGTCTCGGCGCATAACTTGATAATCTGATTTGAAGCGCTTGCTCTCGTGTTCAGTAAGGATACCGTGGCAGGCAGTATCCGTATAAAGATTATCAAAGTCCACGATCATTTTGCAAATATCTTTGACCCAGCTATTCTTCCAGTGGTAACCGAGTCGCCCCCAGCCAAAATGAGCTAAATTTACACGCAGATCTGGCCATGTTTCAAGGACATCACGCCAAAAAATCGCTTTGCCGAAATCATAACTTGCATTATGGTAAGATTCAATGCCCTCCATAACACAATGGGCAGTAATAGGTACATCATTTTCAACACAATAATCGTACAACTTTGCCAGGACACGGTCATAATCCTCGCCGGTGAATACGCGATAACCCTTTTTTCTATGGAGGGGGATTTTTTTTCGGCGCAGGTGATCAACACCTGCATTGTTAAATGGCTTATAACCGAGTGAATTGTACAGTTTAACACCGATATATCCTTTGTTTCTTATAGCATCATCGACCATGGCTAATGAGCCGCGTATTTCCATTTTTCCGTCAGGATCCAGCATCCCATTTTCATAGGCCAGTTCACGGGCTGGGTCAAAAGGTACGAATGAAATTATTTTGCCCTTATAAGGAAGGTGTATCTTCTCGTAAACATAGTCGATTTGATACCTGACCGGTGAGTCATAAGTGCTTTCAAACCAGTACTCATAATCAAGTACTTTATTGACGTAAAGATCGATCCCGTATTTACCGTAAGTTTCGACCAGTTCTTTGGCAATATCAACGACCTCTTTTGATAAGGTATTTGCCCATTTCTCATATTGCCTGCCCATGCGACCCATGAACTTATAAAGAATTTGCAAAAGCAGTTTACATGATCTGCATTTACAAGTATGTTTTTCATGTGTACACGGTCTTTTTCTGATACATGCGGCTATGAATGGAATGACATCGCGCATCGCTTTTTCCAAACCACCCTCGTCACCGCGCGATCTCAGATATCCTTTCAAAGGAATATCCCGGGCACTGAAGATATGCGTATGTACATCAATGATCGGTGTTTTCATGTTGCCTCTTTACTTTCTTCATATTTACCTCCCAGTATTCATACATAAGCATAAAAGGTATGTCCTCGCGGTCTGCCCGCGATAAACATACCTTCTCATATGATTATATTTATGATATAATATATGTCAAGTAATTCCACAGATGCTCGATACTAGGAACTAGGAAGAAAAAGCGTGAAAAGTAGGGAGAAAAGAGCAGAACGTAAAGCGTAATGAGTAGAGCGTAAAGGACAAACAGACCAAAGAGACCAAATAAAATCGTATTCGTGAGTCGTTATTCGTGTTCGGAAGAGCATAGTAATTATGTAATTGGGTAATTAAATCATTGAGAAAAATAGTTATTAAGTTATTGAAGTCATTAGGAACGTTTATATCGTTTTAATCGTTAAGATCGTTGTTTCTTTTCTCTCTGCGTCCTACTCCTTACTTTCTGCGCTTTTTTCCCCATGCCCTTACCACTTAGCCCTATGCACAATAGTTGACATTGAGGATATAAAAATATATAATTCCACTATAGTAGAGGAGAGGAGGAATAATGAAATTCATTATTTACATTTGTGCTGTATTAATGTTTTCACCAGCGACTATTTTCGGACAGCGAGTAGACTTACCCGTAACCACCGAAATCGTTCATTTACAGTATATTACACCGATTGAACTAATGGAAGAACTGAGTTCTCAGTATAGTTTTGATGGTCGTAATGAAGTGGTGATCAATAGCAAAACTGTGCACTTTACTATTAATAACGCGACTAATCAGGTCATGCTGACTGGCGATGCAAATTCCATATCAAGTGCTCTGCAACTCATTGACTTTTTAGATGTTCCATCGAGACAAATAGTCATCGAAGCGAAAATCGTTGAGATAAATAATGAAAAGATGAGTGAATTGGGCATGGATTGGCAAACCTTATTGGATCGCACTGGAGTGAGTGCGCAACCGAGTATGTCTGAGAGATACGATGAACGGAATATCAATGGAAGTATCACTGAGACCAGAGAATCGGTATACAACTTTTTTGGTAATGCTTCGACAGGTCTATATTTGGGAGATTTTCTGAAGATCATACAGGAGAAGAAAATCGGTAGAGTGACTAATGTCCCCACGATCGTAACAACGAATAATAAAGAAGGTACAATATTAGATGGTTCTCGCGTAACTTATGTGACGCGCTATTCGAGTAATAGCGAGCTTTTCGAAACGCAGGAGATGACCGCCGGTTTGTTTTTGTCAGTAATTCCTTCTTTGGGCGAGAGTGGTTATCTTAAGCTTCAAATCACGGCAAAATTAACTGAATTGGGGCAGATAATTTCAGGTAGTCCGAGTGAAACCGGACAGATCATTGAAAATACCGTTATCGTTAAAGACGGTGAGGAATTTATTCTGGGTGGCTTTAAGACAAATGAAAAAAGCCAGTACAAACGAAAGGTGCCGGTATTAGGAACAATTCTACCATTTCTATTTTCTCGGACAGAAAATATCGAGATTATGAAGGATTTTCTGATAGTGTTGAAGCCGACCGTCATCGATTTAAATCCTGTAGAAGTTCCAAAGCTTGAGCAGTAGCAGAAAAGATGAGGAAAGTCGTTATCGCGTTCAGTATACTTATATCAATCTCCTATGGTATCGAGTATTCGCTGCGCATAAAGGCCTTGGGTACTGATTTTGCTTATTTAATCCCAGATTATGAAACAGATCTTTATCTTGATTCTGAAATTCTAGGTGCGCAAAGTCTTGCTGGTTTCTCTTTAGAGGATGGTCCGCAGCCACTAACACTGCGTTTGTTTACAAAGCGATTCGCTTGGTGTGGTCAGTATTGGGGCAGATATTCTGAAGATCAAGATTCATTCTCTAACCGATACGGTAAGAGTTATTCAATAGCCATAAAAGATTTCTGGATGCTGGATCTCAATGGTAAGTTTTGGAAGTTCCTGACTGATGAGGTTTGGAATATGTACAATGATTGTAATTACGCTTATATACATAATTACTGGGATGCTTGGCATTTTGATACAACGCGTTCGATCGAATATCTTTTTGGTGTTTCAGGGTCCCGTAGGATAGGCGATTATTTTAAGATAATTACGAATTATCGCATGGGGGTGTATTATACCGACCAAATTAACGTTTATGGTAGTGATATTTCTGCATTCGAAAAGTTGTTACTCCCGGTCTCTGGTATTATCGGGATTCATTATCAAAAGGCGACAAAACCAAATGATTTTACTTCCTTTTATTTACTGACCGGTGGACCAACAACCACTGTTGATATAGACAATCTGCCCTTTTCGATCTGGTCTCATGTTGATGATGGTGAGATATTGTTTACTTGGTTTGCCCGGACTTGGATCGTTAAAGCAGGATTTGCAAAGGGCATCAATATCGATGATAATGGTATGTTTGTTATCGGGCTGAGGGATACATTCTTACTACAAAGTACTTTTGATATCGAAGATGTTACAAATAACAGGGGATTAAGGAATGTTCTTTCTCTACCAGTAGGTTTTGAATACAACGTTAACAATATAGTATTACGTATCGGTACCCATATCGATTATGCTTACACTGAAGATAAGATATGGGATTACTGGAATTATGCTGATACACTGAGGGTATATGAAAAACACAATAAACAACGTCTGAATTGGGGATATTCATTCGGTCTGCAATGGAGAGTGAGTGACAATTTCTACATTGATATGTACAATAATAACTGTATATCAGCTTTAGATGAATGGGCTATATATCTAAAATACAGATTTGATTCGAAGAAAAAAGATGAATAAGCTGATAATATCAATGACTACTGTTTCGATTTTTCTTTTTGCTGAGCAACATGCGATCACAGACAATAGAGTCGAGGTTATTTTAAAAGATGATTCGACATGGGTAGCAGTTGATTCGTTGGAAAAAACAATTTCTCCCTTTGCAATGATTGAAGATAGCCAGATGGTTTATCTGAAAGACGACGGAGCCTGGGAATATATGAAAAGTGATAGAGCAGATATTGATTCTATCGCCGAGAATATATTGCTTTTGGATAAACACAAGCCAAAGTTTCCTGATATAGAAATAATACCGTACTGGAAACTGGAAGTTAAACCTAAGCCGCTTAATGCACCAATCCCGAAATATCCTACTGAAGCCCAGATGAGCGGTATTGAAGGCACCGTAATAGTTAAGATGTTAATTGATATTGACGGTACTGTTAAGGAAGTGCAAATTTTGAAAACGAGCGGTAATTATATGTTAGATAAAGCTGCACTTATTGCTGCAAAAAAATCGATTTTTTCTCCTGCTGAGCATAAAGGTAAAAAGCTGCGTGTCTGGATGAGCAGACCATATATATTTAAATTACAATGAGAAAAGATGGCTGCTAAAGCGCAGCGGTATTGACACTACATTAAATGTCTTCTTTTGCTATTTCTTTCCATTCATTGAATGTTATACCATAGAAAATAAGATCTTCGTATTTATCCCATTTAAGGGCGTGCTCTCGGAATTCACCTTCTTTTTTCATGCCGATTTTTTTCATTATACGACCTGATGCAGGGTTGCGTCTTAAATGAGACGCAAAGATCTTATTTAGTTTTTTTTCCATAAATCCGTATTCAAGAATGCGCTCTGCTGCTTCTGAGCCGTATCCCTGGTTCCAAAAATCTTTTGCAACCCAGTAGCCAAGCTCGGCTCGGTGAAATCTTTTATTTATCACTAAACCGATCGCGCCGATCAATGTGTTATTTTCTTTCAAGACAATTGCAAAGTTTGCCAATTCACCTTTTTCAAATCCGTCTTTATGCGTACCGATCCATTGTTCAGCCATGCCGTCTTCATAGGGATGAGGGATATTGAGGGTGGTATCGGCGATCTCCTGGTCACCAGCCAGGAGTTGCACCCTTGGCGCATCGGATATTTCAAAGGGCCGTAAAATCAGTCTCTCAGTTTTTAGTGTAGGTTGTTTCATATCATTTGATTATAATGGTTTTTTATGAACGTTCAAGGACTATTATACCCCTACCTTTTTCCTCTCCCTCAAGGAAGAGGAAAGACATTATTGCAGCGCTATTCACCCAGCTTATTTTGTCAGCAGGTACTGATGTAGTTACCCGATTCATTGGGTTTGTTTGATAAATCAGACGACTACGGTTAATGTTTTGTGGTATTTTGGGATTAATACAAGTGCAACTGGGATTGATTTTGATGGTTTTATGGATAAAATCACTGCATAGAGAGACATAATGAAAAGAAAGTAGGGACTAAGCGAAAATTTTTTGAAGGTCAGGGGCTTGCTGATTTCAGCAAGCCCCTGACTCGTTTTAGTGTTGCTTTTTTTGCATTTGAGGGTCGTGGTGTTTCATTCTTTTGCCGTGATCGGGTTTATGGGCATCGAAGAAAACTCTCTGCTCATCGGTGAGCAGTTTACGGATCTCCTGCATATGAGCAGCATGTAATTTCATCATCTTTGTATGCTGTAGGCCGATATTATCGATGAGCTTATTGATCTCGACCATATTTGGTTTGTCAGCAGATTGAAGAGTATGTAGCTTTGCTTTTAATTCACCAATCTCATTTTTGATCGGTTGAACCGTCTTCATAAGCTCAACGTGCAGATCTTTCATCTTTTCTTTTTGTTTATCACTCAAATCCGGGATCATGGGATGAGGTCCCTGTTCTTTTTTACCGTGCATCCAATGTTCCTCAGTACGACCACCGTCTTTCTCCGGTGGCTGAGCATATATACTCATCGGTATCATTATCATTGCTGCAAGGAGCAGCACCAAGTATTTTTTCTTATTTTTAAACATTTTATTCTCCTTTCAATTTAACCTTACCGCCCATGTGGAGGTGGCGGTGGCTGATGCGGCGGATGAGGGAGATCCGGGTGATGAAGGTGATTTCCATTATCAGGTAAAGGAGGGGGTCTATGTTCTTCGAGTGCCATGTGGAGGAATTCGCCGAGTTTTTCTCTTTGTTCCTGGGTCAGTATATCCCTTATATGCTGGAAATTCTTCATGATTCTTTTCTCGTGTTGTGCCTGAAGATTGGCAATTTCATTTATTATTGAATCAACTCCTAATTGATCTACTTCGTCTCGTTTGAGGATATCCATGAGTTCTTTACGTCTCTTGAATAATTCAATGCGTAAAGAATCAGCACCTTTCCCCATTTCTTCTCTCATCTTGCCAATTTCATTTATTTGCTCTTGCGTAAGCTCGAGCTTCTTGATCATCGGGTTCTTCCCCCAATTTTTTATATGGTCTGGTGGGTGAAAAATGAATAGTCCTTTTTGATGATGCCGTGTCAACCAGAAATAACCAAATGTACATAATGTTGCAATATTAACGGCAACTGATACTATGAGAATAATAAGAATTACTTTTTTACTCATTTGTCACCGCCAGGTACATAATTATAATACACATCGGATAAAGATCCTCCAGGGAACTCACTGAGAGAATTTAATCCGAATACTCCAGCAATTTCTGAACTTTCCTTAGGTGTAATTTCTGCAACATCCCGGTACAAAGATCTTCCTATGTAATTACCGAATAACAAGGAAATAACAAACGCTGCTGTTGCGGCGATTGGGAACACCATTCGTCGTATTTTTTCGATAACTGGAATTTGCAATGAAATCTGGTCTTTTATGCGCTGCGTTACGTGGGTACGAAAATAAGCAGGGACCTGTATTCCTTCAAGGCCTTCAAGAGTAGTTCCAAGTTCAGTCAGGGAGGCGAGTTCTTCACTGCAATGAGTGCATGTCTTTATATGCTCTTCAATCACTTTTCGTTCCTTATCGGCAACTTCGCCGTCGAGATATGCTGAGAGTTTTCTTTGTACCTGTGAACACTTCATTTTATTCTCCTATCTATTTTGACTGACATAAAATCCAAAAACTTGCGCACTACTTTTATTTCATCAGCTCGGTTAACCTTGTTCTTAATGCCCTACGTGCCCGGAAAATCAAGGATTCTACTGATGATACCGAGATTTTCATTGTATCAGCTATCTCCTTGTATAAAAGGCCTTCATACTGGGCTAAAACAAGAGCGATACGCTGTCTTTCCGGTAATTCACTCAGTGCCTTTCTAACGAGCGCGACCTTTCTTTTTTGATCGTGATTTTCAGATATTTGCAGGGATTCAGGCACTTTTCCGTGAGCAGTCATTTCGTCCAAAGATACCGGGTTGTGCCTGTGTTTACTCCTGTAGTCCAGACAGTGATTGACCGTGATCCGATAGAGCCACGTTGAAAATTTTGACTTTGCCTTGAATTTCTTAGCATTTTTCCATACTTTTACGAATATTTCCTGAGCAATATCTTCGACATCATCACTGCTGCCGATATAGCGGTATATTGTATTAAACACTGCTTGTTGGTATTTTTGCATTAACTGCTCGAATGCCATTTCATCACCTTGCACAATTCCATGTACGAATTCGAGATCCGGGTCTTTAACCTTTGCTGAATTTTTCATATTTTTCCTATTATAGTGATTATTTGTGAAAAGACAACATACCGCACTGACTTAATGCCAGCTGCATGTTGTTTCTATTTATTTTGACTGATATGAGGGTTAAAAACTTGCGCGCAACAGATGGCTGCTTGAAGCGCAGCGGTTTTCGTGCTGCGCACGGTATTGGTTCACTAATGTGAACGGTTGTGGCTCTAGCCAGCGGAACTTTAATAAAAACAGTAGTTAAGCAATAACGTCTGTCATATCATTTTCGAGTTCTTTTTCCTGTTTATTTTTAGCTTTGCCTTTACGGGTGTATTTTGTCTTATCCCTATGTACTTGCGTGGGTTTATGAGGAGCACGGCGCTTGCGCTTTGGCTTTATGGTGATCGTAACGTTCTTTTTTTTCTGTTTCACCTTTTTGCCGTGAAATTTGTGATGTATATTTTTCTTAGATATTTGTACATATCCTTTTTCTACGCCTATTTTAACTATTGCGCAGGGTATGTCAAGACGTACGCAGCAAGGTTGCGTCTCTAAAAGTTGCAGGGATGATTATTTTTACGACCAAAGCATAATTTTGGATAAAAATGGCGATTCGCTTCTTGTTTTGTTACAGGTACGGGTGTAGTTGCCCGATTCATCGGGTTTGTCTGATAAATCAGACGACTACAGTATAGAAAAAGTGGTATGTGAAAGTAAAGCCCCGCTTTTTGTTTTGTTACAGGTACGGGTGTAGTTGCCCGATTCATCGGGTTTGTCTGATAAATCAGACGACTACAGTATAGAAAAAGTGGTATGTGAAAGTAAAGCCCCGCTTTTTGTTTTGTTACAGGTACGGGTGTAGTTGCCCGATTCATCGGGTTTGTCTGATAAATCAGACGACTACAGTATAGAAAAAGTGGCATGTGAAATTGGGATTGACAAAGACATGATTTTTCCTATTATGATATAGGGGGTGGTATGAAGAAGCTATTTGTTTTTACTCTGATGATATTTTTCAATCCTTTCTTGTGGGCCGCGCCAGGGGCAGCGCTGCAGGATGATGCTCTTTTTATTCGCGATACTGAAAACGGACCGCTCATTGTCCAGGATAAAGGACTACCCTATATCGATAATGATGTTTCCATAAATGACGCTTCAGTTGTCTGGTCAAATTATCTAGCTGATGCCATTTACTTAACGACTTCCAACACTGGTGGTGGCCATGTATTTGCAGGCACGTACCTTAATCCTCCAAAAGAGGCCGAGCTGTTTGAACTAACTGGCGGCGGTATTCCATTATGGGTATATCCAGGAAATGAATTTTATACTGATGCCGGTGATGCAGCTTTTACTTTAGGAGCGGTCAACGAAGATGCCTTGGGAATAAACGTTATTAAGTGGACAGGTCCGGGAACCGGGACACCAGACTGGGTAGATACTTTTGCAACTTATGTTATGTCTTCATACGGACCGGTTGCAATGTCTGATGATGGTTCAACGTTCGCGGTTATAGCCGCGCCGTCTGGTACGGATGCACATCTTATGCTCTTCGATGCTGATTCAGCAAACCTGGTCGATTATACGGCTGCTGGTCTGGGTTTTCCCAGGTATGTGAAGATAAATGCAGATGGTAGATATACTGCCTTCATAGCTTTGTCGACTATTGTCGTGTATGACCGTGATTCGCTGAATGTGCGCAGCCAGATTTCCATGGGTTTCACAAACAGTGCGCTGGATATATCTGGAGACGGAAACCTCATTGCCTATGGTTGGCCGACGCTCCGGGTCATGGAATGGAACGGAACGACGTACCAGGAATTATGGTCATGGAGCCCGGGCGGTCGTTATGTGAGCAAGATTGCGATATCGAATGACGGTTCTACGATTGTTTCTTGCTGGTATCCCACAGCTCACAATACAATAAAAATAGCGGTTCATAATGTCGGTTCATCGACGCCTTTGTGGACATACGATTACCCTGTCTCGAGCGGTGTCTACCAGGAGAGTGCCGCGGATATCGACATCACTAATAGCGGGAAATATTTTATCATCGGCAGTTGGGGTGATGCAGACAATACAAACCCAGAAGTTCATATATTCCAACGGGACACCACACCATATGTGTATTATACTGTTGATATGCCGGGTTCAGTTTTCTCGGTCGACATTAGCAATGATGGCACATACGCCACTGCTTGCGGCAAGCATATTCACGCCAATGTGTCCGGGCGCGGTGGTGATATCGTTCAGATCGCAACAGATATAATAGGAGTATCTGAAGATACTCGATCGTATTCCCAACCTATTATATTCGATGCACATCCAAATCCGTTTACTAAAGTGACAAAAGTCACTTTAGGCAAAGCACATGGTGCTGAGGGGATAGGGTTGAGAGTATATGACATTTCGGGGAAAGAAGTTAAATCTTTCTTGCACATTACACTCGATGCATTGCACCCTACACTTCTGTCCTGGGACGGTACAGATGACCTGGGAAGAAAGTTACCTGCGGGCGTCTATTTTGCAGAGCTTCAGACTGATGAGCATTTAGAGACTAAGAAACTGATCATGATCAAATAGTTGTTGAACAGATTGTCACAACCGGGAAGAAAAGAACGTCCGGGTGGAGTATAATACTGCACCGCATAAAAGAAGTGTTTTGTAAGAGCACATACCAAGAGCTCTTGATTTTAGCCCGCGATATATTATAATCTTATTATGAAAGAGAAGAAAAAGCACTGGACCAAGACCATGTTCATCGATAAAGCAGAACTGTGGCTTTACTGGATGAACAAGAACTGGAAACATGCACCAAAAACAGTGCGCAATATAAAAAGGATTCTGAAAAAATATAATATCATAAAAGGCAAAACTCTTGAACTGGGCTGCGGCAATGGACGCATTACCATTAATATGGCGAAACAGGGATTCGAAGCCGCAGGAGTCGATATCAGTCGACTTTATATCGATGAAGCACGAAAGAAAGCTGCGAGGATGAATGTAAAAGCGCATTTTTTGCAGGGTGATATCAGGGAGATCGATAAGATCGTGCGCGGAGAGTTTGATGTTGTTTACAGTATCTGGACTTCGATCGGCTTTTATGACCGTCCTACTGATGAAAAGATATTTAAGAAAGCAGCCAGGCTCCTGAAGAAAAACGGCATATTTATGATACTCAATACTATGTCGCGTGAAAGATTATTGAATATTTTCTGTCCGTCATTGTATGAAGAAACAGATAAATACGTAAAACTCAACAGGATAGTCTATGATAAAATGCATTCAGTCATTCATAACAAATGGCAATTTTATCAAAAAGTGAAGAAAGACCTTCTGTACGTGGATGAATACGATTTTACATTACGTGTATATTCATTGCCTGAACTCGTCGATATGGCGGAAAATTCAGGTCTGGTTTTCAAAGATGCCTATCACAGTCTTCTTGGTCTTTTACCAGTACAAGCTGACAGCGCAGCTAATTTGGTTTTTCAGAAAAAATAAATAGACTGGCTACGGCCAAATGTGTCTTTGGGGGATATTTTTAAATATGTTTGAGCGCTTCGGTCACATAGTGGCTGAGCGTTTTGTCTTTGAGCATTTTCAGCTCTTCAAGCAGCGCTTGTTTTTCGTCGGTCTTCAATCGTGCCAGCACCATGACGCCCCGCTCCTTGAGTTCCTGCGCAACAGCGTCATCACGACCCACAAGCGTTCTGAGAAAATCAGCGATAAAACAAGCAGCTTCGGGATTTTTATTATGGCTGATAATACCCAGTAACTCAATATGCAATGCATCTCCCTTTTCTTTGAACAGTGGAAGCAGTTCTTTGGTTTCCTCAGGATTTATCTTCTTTTTCATCCCCTTGAGGGCTTCTGTTTTTACCGCGAGAGAAGCATCCATGAGAGCATTTTTCAGCCCGTCGTAATAGTCAAATTTCGCAAATGTTCTAACAAGCTCGAGACGCACACGATCATCTTCATCTGCAAGTAGCCGCTCGACATCAGGCAGCACGCTCTTGTCACCGATATCACCGAGCATAGCGATGATGTTACGCCGTATATACCACTCCTTGCTATTTAGATTTTCGACAAGCATCTCGACACTTTCCTTACCGATATTCTTCATGATGTCTACGAGCTTGGATTTCAAGGCTATCTCCTCGGCTTCTTTCAAAATCTGGAGCCCTTCAGTGACTGCATCGCGCCCGAATTTTACAATGGCTTTCCTGACATCTGGATACAGACCGCTTTCCCACAAGAACGAGAAGAGGATCGGCAGTACCGCTGGATTTTTTGTTTCTCCGAGAAATGTGATTATCTGTTGTTTGAATTTTATGGGTAGACCGGTTCTCCCGAGTATCTTATTGAAAGGCTCTAAGAGACTGTTGCAGAATTGATCGTGGTTCTGTGCATCACAGGTGCTGTATAAGTTACTGAGTACGTCGATCGTTGCCAGCACCACCTGGCTAACTGATTCCTTTTCAATAGCGATAGTGAAACGCTGAATGATCTCACCGACGACTTCATCACCGCCTTGTTTCATAAAACGGTTCGCGAGAACGGTGAGTGATTTGAAACCTTCTTCTCGCACAGAAGCATTCTGTGATTCAAGCATGGCATAATACGGTTGGAGTGTGGCTTTCAGATCATCTTTGGATACGGTGGATGACATTTTTTCGCTCAAGAGCAAACCGACCTGAGCCAGGTATTCGTATACGTTGGGGATCTTTTCCTTAAGAAGCGGCATGACTTCTCTGAATCTATCATCTCCGAGCCCGTTGATAATTTGTTTGAAATCACCACTTTCTTTTTCATTTGCTTTCGTTGTAATAAGGTTGACCAATGTTTCATCGTTCATATTGGAGAGCAGTTTCAGGACGAATGGTTTCAGCTCCATGTCCCGAAGTAGTTCGATGCGGTGTTCTGAAGGTAATTGTTCCAGAATACGAGCGACTGCTTCACTGTATGCCGGCCATTGTTTTTCAGATGTCGATGCGATGTCTTTTGCAGCCTGAACAAATCCCTGTTTCATTTTTAAACCGGGGACGCCCTTTTCAACAAGTTCTTTTAACTGCTTGATCGCTTCCACGACCTCAGTGTGGGATTTAGTTGGTGCTGTCTCTGTTGGTTCGGCGATTTGCTTTGTACTTCCTCCATGCAGCCCAAATTGAACAGCATTGATCTTGATTTTCGACGTACCTTTTGACTCGAGCATTTCAGCGATATTTCCGAATTTACTCGTCTCTATTTTGGAACTGCCGATGACCTCATATAAATTCTTCACATCCTCGGGTGACATTCCTGATCCAAAAGTAAGACTACTGAGTTCGATCTTTCGGAACGTATCGAGCAATGATTTGACCGCCAGGTTTTTCGTAATATCAATACGTTCGTCTTGAGTGATTACAGTCTGCTCCAAAAAGTATAAAGACAATTCGGGTTTATCGAGTAATACCTTATTGAGCTGGGCGAGTGTTTTGCTGACAACTTTATCCATCATCGGATGACCTGGCGGATAAGATTTTGCTGATTTGAATCCAACCGCCATTTCTTTTAACAGATCCAAGAGAACGGTTTTTTCCATCTTAATATATTGTAAGCAATGACGATAAGATGTCAACGCAGTAGTTCTTGACTTTATTGAAAAACATGCGATAATACAAAATGAGCATTTTGGAGATTATATTATTCATTGCGGCGCTCATCGTGATGATCGTGGGATTAGCCGGTGTTATTCTTCCGATACTGCCGGGCATCCCCCTTATTTTTGCAGCGGCTGCGATTTACGGCATTTTGACTGGCTTTGAGCAAATTTCTTTCCAGCTTGTACTTATCTTTGCCGGCCTGACGATATTTGGCCTGGTCGTCGACTATTTTGCTAATTTCTTCTCGGTCAAGAAGATGGGCGGAGGTACTGCCGGTGCCATCGGTGCGGTAATAGGCTTGCTCATCGGGATTTTTATACACTGGCTGGCGATCATTATCTTACCTTTTGTGCTCGCGGTTGTTTTTGAGCTTATGGCCGGGACAAGGGGAAGGAAAGCCCTGAAAGCCGGTACCGGAGCATTTATTGGATTGATGTTCGGTGGTTTGCTAAGATTTATTATCGGTTGTGTTATGATCGGTATGTTTATCTGGTCTGTTTTATTTTGAGGAAGTGAATTATGGGTAACAAGAACCCTGCTGATACCGCGATTGAATTCGTCGAAAAGATCAATCGCCGGGATTTTCATGGTATTCTTAATATGATGTCAGCACAGCATAAAGCCGTTGATGAAAAAGGACAAGGTGCAACGGGCCAAGAAAATGCTGCAAAAATGATCCGCGATTATACAGTACAATGGCCTGATTTTCAGATCTATATAAATGATGTCTATGTCAATAACGAGACTGTTATAATAATAGGCAGAACAACAGGTTCTTGTGCTGAGACTACACGCGGGACAGAGATAAAAAATAAATTGCTATATGCCCTAAGAGTCGAGGATGGACTCGTAGCTGAATTCAGATATGCTCTTGAATATAATGATAAGAACAGAAACGAACTAGGTCTAAGTTCGGCTACAAGAATAACATAATGTACAGCCGAGAGTAAGGGAGCACCTGAGAAACGGTATGGAGGATTTTATTATGAAATTGAAGAATACGGCTCAAACGATCCTTAGTGGTCTTGTTTTTATTATCGGTTTTTACATGGTCATAAAATTCGCCGGTGCATCACTGCCGCCAGTACTGAGCGGCATCGCATTTATGATCGTTGGATTTTTACTATTACTAAAGAGATAAAGATCAGCGTATTTTCGCTTATTCGGGAATATTGTCGGTATTTTTCGGTATTTATCTATTAAGGAGGAATACAATGCAGAAAACATTGTTTCTAATTACTATATGCTTATTGTTATTGATAAGCTGCGGCGATAAAAATGCCGAGACAACCATCGACCGTATTACAGAAACAGGTCTATATGAGAAAGCTGAGTTCGGTCGTAATCTGGCCGGAGAAATTGACGCGGAGAAACCGTACAGAAGTGAGACCGAGGAAAAGATCATCAGGACTGCATATGCCTCGATCAAAACCAACAAAGTCGAAGACGCTTATGAAAAAGCGCTTGGCCTGGTCAAGAAATATGATGCGGTTATTCTTAATGCAAGTATGTCAAAATATGATGGTTCTGAACAAGCACAAATCCTGATAAAACTGCCGCCTGTGCATTTCATGACATTACTCGATGAACTCAATACGATCGGCAAAGTTGAATCAAAATCATTAACTGAAGAAGACATTACCGAAGAGTATTATGATGTGGAAGCACGCCTGGTAAATGCACGCAAAGTGCAGGAACGGCTATTCGGTATTTTGAAAAAGGCAAATAAAGTGGAAGATATTCTCAAGGTAGAGAAGGAAATAGAAAGAGTAGGTGAAAATATTGAAGTTTTGGAAGGGAAAATAAGATATTTTGACAGCAAGGTCGATTATTCAAGGATAACGATCAGTATATACAGCAGAAAGGAAAAATTCATCGACCTCAGCGGCATTGGCAGGGGTTTTGGCAATGCTATAAAATACGCAATAAATTTTTTCTTTATTATCATCTGGTTTATTATTATTATCATTCCATTGATCGTGATGACCTTGATTTTACGACCGGTCATTGCTTATCTTATAAGAAGGATGAAAAAGAAAGAGTAAGGAGTAGCCTGGATTATTTAACTATTAACACTTTTTTCTTTAAGTTTTTCCCGTTAGTATTCAAAACATAGAAATATACACCTGCTGTTACTCTGTGATTCTTATTATCAGTTGCTTCCCAGGTGGCAGTATGCACACCAGGTGTCTGGAATTCATCGATCAAAATCTTGACGAGTCTTCCTGAAATATCATAGACCGAAAGAGAAACCCATGTTTCATTTGGTAATGCATAGCGAACCTTATTATATGTCCTTGCTGGATTTGGATAGACTTCAAGAAGCAGCCGCTCAGCAGATTGTTGGTTTGTTTCTTCAATACCGACATATGACCAGTACTTGACTGTTGCCATGTCATAGTATGTAGCGATACCGATACTCCGGCCTATCGTGTAGACATTACCTGAATCGTCCGCGGCTACGGCAAGGCCATAATCAGTGCTGTCGCAGCAATTATACGTGACGGCCCATTTTAGAGTGCTGTCCGGGTTATATGACAGGGTAATGAAATCATTCCACGATGTTGTACCTCTGCTGCATCCTGCTATATAGATATTTCCATAGGTATCTACGGTCATACATTTCCCGCCATCCTGGTCTGAAGGCGTGTCATAATCATTGATCCCGCCATCATACCTTGATGCCCATTGAAGACTTCCATCAGAGTCGTATTTAAGCAAGACGATATCAGTACCAGTGCCCTGTCCCTGGCTTTGACCTGCGACATAGATATTACCCGAACCATCTAATTCTATGCCATACCCACCATCATTGCCGCTTGTATCGGGATTATTATATGTCTCGACCCATTGTTCAATACCTGATGAATCGTATTTAATAGTTACAATATCGCTGAGCGTTCCAATATTGCGGCTTGAACCGGTTACATAGACATTACCTATTGCATCAACCTCGATATCTCTTGCTATATCAGAACTGTCAGCTGTTCCATTATATGTTCTCGCCCATATCGTATCACCGTTTAAAGGATTATATTTTATCGTCACATAATCATAGCGCGTGCCGCTGCCAAATGGATTTATAGTACCGGTGACATAGATATATCCGTCATTTCCAGCGATCACTTTGTTCCCTTCATCGTTGTAATTTCCAGAGCCGGCGAATTGCGCAACCCACAGTTGAGTCCCGCTTGAATCATACTTAACAGTCGCGATATCGTTCTGATACGACAAGGCTCGGCTATAGCCGGTTATATAGACATTATCTTGATCATCAACCGCTACCCAATTTGCAAAATCATAGCCGTTTCCCGTACCATTATAACGTCTTGTCCAGGCAGTATCACCATCAGGTCGATACTTGATCGTCATATAGTCGCCAGCACTCGAGCTCATTGTATAACCCGTGATAAAGATATTACCTGAGAGACCGATCGCAATAGAACTCGCCCGTTCATTAGCACTTCCGGCACCGGCGAAATTTCTAACCCATGCTGTATCACCATCCGCCAAATATTTTATCGTAGTCCAGTCATCATTTGTCCCTACATTATTCGTCTTTCCCGTGACATAAGCATGACCGCTGTCATCGAGCGCGATCGCATATGCCCAGTCGGATTCGCTGCCCGGACTCGTCCATCTGCTGGTCCATAAGGTATCGACCTGGGCTGGTAATAACACAGGCTGCAGAACAAAGACGACTGCTTCTGCAAATAATAGAGATCTCAAATTTTTCATATTACCTCCTTGGAATATTATCCTCCATATTATACACAGAGTTATGGATTTGTATAGTGCGATGAGGGAATAAAAACCAAGATGATATATTTCTAATTATAAGCTGGACTTCATCGGGTGTTTGTTTATAATCATAACATGAAAATATTGATAATTGGCGGGACGAGATTTATTGGACCGAGTGTCGTTAAGAAGCTGTATGGACAGGGACATGACATCGTGCTTTTCCACCGCGGAGAGAGTAATATTGCGTTGCCAGAGAAAATACCACATATCCTTGGTGACCGTAACAATTTGGTAGATTTTAAAAGCAGATTCGCCAAGTTCAAACCTGAACTCGTGCTCGATATGGCACCGGTAACTGAAAGACACGCACAGACCGTGGTAAAGGTATTCCGGGGTATTACCGAACGTGTTGTGGCGATCAGCAGCCAGGATGTTTATCAGGCATACGGTCTTTTACTCGGTATTGAACAGGGTGATCTACAGCCAACACCGACTAATGAAGATGCTGCATTAAGGACAAAGCTTTATCCTTATCGTCAGGATAAACCAAGAGCAGACGATGACCCTAGGAAGATCCTTGATGATTATGAAAAGATACTCATCGAGAGGGTAGTCATGGAGGATAAAGAATTGGCTGGTACTGTGCTTCGGCTGCCCATGGTCTACGGTCCGCTTGATTACCAGCACCGTTTCTATTCATACGTGAAGCGCATGGACGATAAGAGGCCTGCGATCATTATGGAAAAGAGTATGGCAGACTGGCGGTCATCAGTTGGCTATGTCGAGAATGTTGCCGATGCGATCGTTTTGGCGATCAATAATGACCGGGCAAGGAATCGCATATATAATGTTGCCGAACCGGATAACTTGAATCAAGCCGAATGGGTGGCAAAGATCGGTGAGGCCTTTGGATGGAAAGGAAAAGTGATTGTTTTACCCAAAGAGAAATTACCGGAAAAAATGCATGCTGATTTTCGCAGCGAACAAGATCTCACAGTCGATACATCGAGGATAAGAAATGAACTCGGATATAAGGAAATAGTACCAACGCAAGAAGCTCTAAGAATAACGATCAAGTGGGAGCTTGAAAATCCTCCGGCGAATATCAACCCAGAAGATTATGATTATAAGACCGAGGACAGGATACTACAGAGTATCGGAGTGATAGAGTAACGGAGTTTCAGGGAAAACCAATTTGAGTTACTATGAGGTCTATTTCTTCAGTGCGGCGATAGCTTGTTTAGCTTAAAGCGCATCAACCTATCATTGACAAAATACTAAAAAAAGATTAAGTTTATGCACTGGAGGTGATAATGGCAAAGAGAAAAAATTTAAAGGAAATTCTGATCCTGCTGCGCAATTTCAGTCAGTTAATGGTTCAGCTTGGTTATGCTGCGGTCATGGAAGACAGCATTGAGCTCGCCAAAGAAGCCCTGCGTGTCAAATCATACATCAGGGACCTGGACTATGAGTTGAGAAAAGAAGCATTGATGGTGGCCCGTTTATCCAAGTACAACAAGGGTGATATACCGCAGATCGCCAATATCCTGCAGATCGGCGTTGCGATAAAGGAGATGTCAGACGGCGTTGATGACCTGATCGATATCGCAATCAGGGATGTTGGAGTTCATCCCATCATACAGATGGCCTTTACCCGAAAGGAAATGAGGACAATGCGGTATGAAGTAGAACCAGGATCAAAACTGGATGGTAAGAAATTAGAAGAAATAGACATCGATCCCAAGAGCGAATGCCGCACGATCGCGGTTAGACGAAAGGGTGATTGGTTCCTCGATCCACGACCCGGGATGAAGATCAACGATGGTGATGTATTGATCGTTGAAGGGAGGAATGAGTCGATAAACAGGGTGAGGGATTGTGTCAAAGGCAAGAAGAAAGAGACGAAGAAGTAGAAAAATCATCCTGACAATCTTGCTTCAGGCGATGCCTGTCGTGATAGCTACGTCGATCGGCGAGCTTTTTGCTGGTTCAATTTTGGGGAAGATGCATGAAAAACTCGATTTGATCCCCGGTTTGATCATCCTCATTCCAGCGATCATGGGGCTGAGAGGTAATATCGGCACGGCTCTCGGTTCACGTCTTTCTGCTTCACTGCATCTTGGTATCATAACTAAAAAATTTGCTTTTAACAAATTCAACCTACATAATGCTGGTGCCGGATTATCGCTATCTTTTACAGTTTCAATTATTATCGGTATTTTTTCAAAATTCGCCTGCCAGGTGTTTGGTCTACCGAGCATCCCGCTCGTCAACCTTCTTCTGATCGCGATACTGGCATCGATGATGGCGTCAGTAATGCTCATCCCGACGACCGTAGCACTGACATATTTTGCTTATAATAATAGACTGGATCCTGATAATATAGTCGCGCCGATCATCGGAATGATCGGTGACGTAATAACGATCTTCGTGGTTTTTATCGCGGCAGATATCGTCCTGCGATTCAAAATAGATGATTCATGGGCTTTTTTACTACTGCCAGCTATCCCATTGGTCATTAGAAAATTGCCATCTCGTTACCGATTGATGGACATCTTTAAACAGAGTATACCAGTGCTTTTTCTGTGTACGATCTTCGGTGTTATTGCCGGTGTTTATCTGCACTGGCAATATGAAAAGTTCTTTGTCATCTCCGGTCTTCTTATTTTAATACCGCAGATCATTGCAAAGGCAGGCAGTATCGGCGGGATCTTTGGTGCCCGGTTCGCAACTGCCTTACATCTCGGGTATTTAAAGCCATTTCGCATAAACAACTATGTTCTTAAGAGTTTTGTCGGCGGTATTATGCTGGCATTGCTGATATCACCGATCGTTGCCCTGATTACAAAATTCGGTGCCGATCTTTTCAGAATTCCGATCGTTCCGTTGGTTTCGCTTTTCTTTATTAATCTTTTCGCGATCGTCCTTATTACACTCATTGTTTTTGTCCTGGATTTTCTCACTGCATCCGTATCTTACAGTATCAGAATCGACCCTTCTAATTCAGTCATCCCACTGGTAACGAGCCTTGGCGACATCATCGGAACCGTCATATTGGTCATGGCGATATCGATATTCATATAATCCCGTTAGGAATACCAAACAAAGATACTGGTGAATCCTATTCAATAGAATATGAGAGGTTTCACGATCGAATATGCTGGATCCTGAAGAGCATATTTCTAACAGGGTAAATTTTCTTGGCTAAAACACTCGAAAAACAGAGCTATTTCAAATAGAAGCTATCGATTGAGCAATTTCGCCTTACCTATTCTACCCAAAAACACCAAATTCACAAACCGTTAAATTATATCTTGACAAACCGATAACAGTTGTTATAATACATATGTTATATAACAGACGTATTATATGAAAGGAGTTTTATATGTCACCTAAAGAAATTTCCTATACTCGGGACCATATCGTGCAGGCGGCCTTCGATATTGTAAAAGAAGGAGGACTCAATGCATTATCTGCCCGGAAAGTCGCTGAGCGCCTTGGGTCATCGACCGCGCCGGTATACAGCTATTTTTCTTCAATGCAGGAACTGGAGCAGTCAGTTGAAGAACGCGTTCACGATCTGCTGCTTGAATATTCAACCAGACCTTATACGCCGCGTATTGATTTGAATATCGGTGTAGGGGTCGTCCTATTTGCACGCGACCATCCAAGATTTTTTACTGCCTATCATATCGAAGGGGGAAAAGGATATGATGCTGAAGCAAGGATAAGTGAGCATATGATGCAGCAGATGAGAAAGTTTCCGGTGTATGCAAAAATATCAGATGAAGACATGCGTTCACTTTTTAGCAAACTGAAGATCTTTTCGCATGGGCTCGGTTTACTGGCATGCTCGAAAAGACTGCCTTATGATGATGATGATTATATCATTTATATGTTCTGGGAACTCGGTGAAGAGTTGATCAATGCGACGCTGCAGAAGATGGATCACAGTGATGATTATACTGTGGTGCATGGTTTGAAAGTTCACAATAATAAGATCAAACAACTGACCGAGTGGCGGAAAAAACAAGCTCAAGAAAAACAGTAGAGAGCAAAGGAGGAGATAATGTTGGATAACGGAAAAATTAAAAAAGAAAACAATATATTTTTTCTTTTATTGGTGTTTATTTTTTTTATGCCGGTTCTGCTCGGAGCGTCGACTATCACTTTACCCGAGTTGATCGAATCACTAAAAAAGACACATCCGTTTTTTACAAAGGAATCATTAAGTCCAGAGATCGAACGTAAATCGCAGGAAAGCCATCTCGGTGCACAGGACTGGGTAGTCAGGTCTTCGCCATACTATACTTATCAAGAACCGGTCAGCTCAGGTCTTGGCATACCGAGCAAGTTGCACAATATCGTTGCTAATGTCGCAGTTGAAAAAACACTATGGAGTACCGGCGGCCGGTTTTCTCTTTCCTGGTCAACATCATATAATGATCAAACAGTGGCTGATATTGTAATCCCGATGCCGACCGGGGATATTGTGATACCGGTTGGCCCGTCAGCATTCTATACGAACAAAGCATATCTTACTTACACCCAGCCCCTTTTGCAGAACCTCGGTGGTAAGCTCGATAGACTCAACTACGAGCTGAATGCTTATACGGTTGATATCATTGACCTGCAGGCACAGGAGAACGAGGAAGGGTTTATTCTTGATATTGCGGATATCTTTCTGGATTGGGTGCTTCTTACCGAGCAACAACGGATCGCAAAGGAGAGACTCGGATTGAGCAAAGAACAACTGGGACAGGTGAAGCGAAAACATGCTGCATATCTTGTTGATAGAGTAGATGTACTGCGGGCTGAGGATGCGGTCAGGATAGCCGAGCAAACGCTGGTGCTCATCGGATCACAATTGGAAGCAAAGCGTGCTGAACTGGCAGTCATTGCTCAAACCGAACAATTATATGATGATGAACCGGACTTTGATATTTACAGACTCGACACACTGCCTGAGATCGATGAAGCAGTCGCGACAATAAAAGAACGATCCAAAATACTAAATGCATTGCGTATCCGCCGTGAGCAACTAGTTCATCTTGTCAGTGGCTATGAGGAGACAGAACGACCGCAGCTGTACCTCAGTATCGGTGCCGGCCTGCAGGGAGGACATGAGGAATTTTCCGAGTCTTTTGAGCTCGATAAGCCAGACGTTCTTATCGCACTTGATTTTCGTTACCCTCTGGGAAACCGCAAAGCGCGTGCAGATATACTAAGGAGCACACTTGAAGCAAAACAACTCACCGAGGATATAAGAAATATTGAACTCGAATTTGAAGCGGGGATACATAATCTGCTCGTACTGATAAAAAGAATGGAAGAGGTCCTCAATCTCAATGAAGAACAGATCGCATCGGCTCGGGCAAAAACTAATGAAGAGATTAAACTATATAATCAAGGACGCAACCTGCTCGCCATCGTCATTCAGAGCCGGGATAATGAACAGCAGGCAAAACTGACATATGCCCAGAATGCCGCCACCTATCATAAACTCATAATTCAGTATCGTGCATTAATGGACGAACTGTTCATAAAATAGGAGGGTATGTGCGAACCTTTATAAAATTCTTTGCCGAACGCCACACACTGGTAAATCTGATCGTCATTATGATATTTTTACTGGGCGGCTATACACTCTTGCACATCAATCGCGATCTTTATCCACAAGTGGATTTTGGCTTTATGACGATCGAGACGACATACCCTGGTGCATCGCCCGAGGATGTTGAACTCAATGTAACGAATAGAATCGAAAGGGAATTGAAAAATATTACGGGTATCGAACGCACGACATCGATATCCATGGAAAACGTGTCTTTTATCATGTCGGTGATAGATATTGATGCCAAGGACCAGAAGAAAGTGAAAGATGATATCCGCGAGGCAGTGGCCAGGGTGACCGATCTTCCCGAGGAAGTGGAGGGGACTTCGAAAGTCCATGAATGGTCGACGAGCACGCACATCACGGTTATCGAGGTCGGCATCACCGGTAATGTTCCCTATTCGGAGCTTAGGGAGTATGCAAAGCAATTCGAGAAAAAATTGAGAGAGATCCCGGGTGTTGCCAAGGTAGAAAAATTCGGTTATCAGGCACGTGAAATCAAGGTGGAAGTTTCACCCGAAGCTCTCAAGCGCTACCAGATCCCGCTCCGGGATATCATGCTGGCGATCAAAGCGCGCAACATACGCACGACTGCGGGGAATTTTGAATCATACACAAGCGAAAAGAACCTGGTTACACTCGCCCAGTTCGAAGATCCTTACGAAGTTGGCGATGTCGTAGTGCGGTCGACCTTTGAAGGACCACTGATCAAAATAAAAGACCTGGCGGTTGTAAAGGATGATTTTGAAGACCAGCGCGTTAGGTCGAATATAAACGGCAGGTCAGCGATCAGTTTTGTGATCTATAAAGAAGAGAGCGCTGATATTATAAAGACCGCCAATGACGTGAAGAAATTCGTCGAAGAAGAAAGGGAATATATGCCGGAAGGTGTTGATATTGAATACTCGGCTGATCTTTCAAAATACGTAAGCAACCGTTTCAATGTCGTGGTGACCAACGGACTGATCGGCCTTTTGTTTGTCATCATAATCCTTACGGTCTTTCTTAATCTGCGCGCTTCGTTCTGGTGCGGTATAGGTATTCCGGTTTCTCTATTCGGTGTGATATTCTTATTGCCGTTTTTTGGATACACACTTGACAGTATTGCTTTGTCATCCATGATCCTGGTCGTCGGTGTTATTGTCGATGATGCCATAATTATCGCTGAAAATATATACCGACGACGAGAGAAGGGCGATGCGCCGCTGGTCGCCGCGGTCGAGGGCACACGCGAGGTATTCCGACCGGTACTGACAACCGTTTTGACGACCGTGGTTGCCTTTGCGCCGATGTTCTTTATGACCGGCAGGTTCGGCAAATTCATTACGATAATTCCTCTTGTTGTGACGCTCGCACTTCTTATTTCACTGATGGAGGCGTTGATAGCACTGCCCACACATTTGCTGTCAGGATTAAATAAAAAGAGCGCGGCTGAGACATCGACAAGCCGCCAATGGTTCGGATTTCTCAGGGAACGCTATAAGGGTTTTGTAAAACGCGCTCTGCAGGTCCGCTATGCCATCATTCCAGTTTTCGTGGTCATACTCGCGGTGACATTGATGTATGGTGCAAAAAAGATCAAATTCATTCTATTCCCGACAAAGATGGCGACTGATTTTTATATGCTTGTCGAGTTGCCGATCGGGAATTCACTCGAAGCATCAGCTGATAAGGTCAAAGAGATCGAGGAACTCATCCTTGCGCTGCCTGATGATGAACTCGAGTCTTTCGTGTCCCGCATCGGTTATAATCCATGGCTTGAGGTGGAAGCCAGCAATTACGCGGCGCTTGCAATAAGCCTTACGCCCTATAACAGCCGGGCGAGAACTGCCGATGATATCGTGGACGAACTTCGCAGCAAGACAGACGTACTCGAAGGTTTTGTCAACGTGTCTTATGAAATAGAGAGCGGCGGTCCTCCAGTGGGCAGCCCGATCAGTCTCAGTATCGCTGCTGAAGATGATAATCTGAGAAGAGCGCTGGCGGATTCAGTAGTCAGTGTTCTAAAAACTATCCCCGGGGTAAAGGACGTGAAACGTGATGATAAGGCGGGAAAAGAACAGGTGACTCTGAGATTGAATTATGACAAGCTGGCCCGGGTCGGCTTGACAGTCGCCGATATCGCTCAGAATGTCCGCATCGCTTACGACGGCGACGTGGCGACGAGTGTCAGGTACGGCGACGAAGATGTCGGTTTTCGGGTGATATTTCAAGATAAATACCGGGAAAAGGTAGATTATCTAAAGGAGATACCGCTTGCAAATTATCAGGGCAGGCTCATCCCGTTAAAAACCGTCGCTGATATTGATATGGGACCAGGACCTGCAACGGTCCGCCATTACAAAGGGGAGCGGGTCATCAATATCAGCGCTGATATCGATCAGAAAATAACTGCGTCGACTGCGGCGGTTGCTGAGTTGTTCACCAATTTCGATCTCGATAGCGATTGGTCTGGTGCGCGCATTATAAAGCGCGGTGAAGTAATGGAGACCGAAGAATCGATACAAAATCTCATGTGGACCTTCATTATTGCCGCGGTTGGGATCTATTTTATCCTGATCATACTTTTTAATTCATTTACCCAACCGTTTACCGTGATGGTTGCGATCCCCTTTGGTATCGTCGGTGTGATTATTGCATTTGCGCTTCACGGTGAACCGATGAGCTTTGTCGGTATGCTCGGTGCGATCGGTCTTGCCGGAGTTGTGGTGAATGATTCGCTTGTGCTTGTGAACCATATTAACAACCTCAGGAAGCAGAATTCTGATACTGAGCTCCTTGATTTGATCTCACAGGGCACGGCGGATCGTTTACGCGCGGTTATTTTGACGACCCTGACTACTGTTGCCGGACTGATACCTCTTGCTTACGGTTTTGGCGGCAGTGATCCTTTCATGGCGCCGACCGCGCTGGCACTCGGATACGGCTTATTGTTCGCCACACCGTTAACCCTCGTGCTTGTTCCGTGTCTATACATGATGCAGTGTGATATCAAGAAGATATTTGGAAAAGACAAAAAGCGTAAAGAGTAAGGAGTAGAGAGAAGAGAGTAAAGCGAAAAGCATATCAGGATATCAGGGAATCAGCAGGAAGTATATCAGGTGATTCTTTTTTTAGTCTATGTGGTCTTTATGGTCTTTTTGGTTTATCTGGCCTGGTTAGTTATTACTATGGCTTGCTAGCGGGTTGCCCACCAGCTCTGTTCAGCAAGACTTTCGATCCTGTATTTACCCTCGAGCCGATTCCAATCTTCTGATATAGTACCCCTTATTGCGATCTTCTTTTTTGTCTGTGCCCAGTAAAAAACATCTTTGTACTTGTAAGCTACATTGCCTTCTGCTTGGAACGCGCCGCCTTCTATTTTTCCTTTGATCGTACCGCTGTAATAGTTGGTTTCTCTCGGTCGGTGATAAAATTTGATTGTCAAAAAAGTGTCGACTTGCTGTATGGTCATATTAAAGCCAGCATTATATGCATAACTATCCTCACCGATTTTGCCATACCATTTACCAGCGAGATTTCTTAATTTAATGACACCCATATTTATCGAGTCTTTTTCGTTTACTATCAACTCGGTCTGCCACTTCAGATGACCCGGATATTCCAGTTCGATAATATGGGGACGAGTTACGATCCGGTCTGTTGTATATGGCGTTTGTCCAGCCGGCTGACCGTCAATGATCACCGTTGCTTTTTCCGGCATGGAAGTAATCCCCAGGAAATAGTAGATCGGGATCAAATCGACCTCGAGCCGGGTAGACCTGCCAAAACCCACACTGGCTGAACCCTGCCACTTTTCATAACCCTTCTGTTCTATTATGATGTCATGTCTGCCCATAAAAAGTGTGGGAGAAGATATCGTTCCGGATTTGCCTATCTTGTTTTTCGCCAGTTTCCCGTCGATGAAAATCGCAGCGTCCTGCGGCGGGTTAATACTAATAATGATCTTATTATGTGTCAATATCCACGCTAATCCCAAAATAATAAATCCTGCGGCTACAGCTATAGCGATCACGGATAGTTTTTTCAATAATTTCTTGCTTGTAACTGTAACACCATTTTTTGTTTCTTCAAGAATTTTATTGTATTCGATATTGTCTCTGTCATAAGTGACAGCTTTATTTAAAAATGGCATTGCCTTCTTTGGTTTTTTATAATTGATTTCACCCTGTGCGATTTTAAAACATAAATAAGCGAGTTTCTTTTGTGTTTCTATATCCATGCTCTGCGCACTCGATTGTTGTATCGCGTTAATACTGCTTTTTGCTTCGGGGATATCGCCTTTTTCAAAACTGATGAGTGCTATATAAGTCCTTACTGCTGCGTCTTGTTCCAGGGTAAGCTCGCTTAATTCAAGAAAATAACGGAAATGCTCGATAGCATCTTCATATTGTTTGCTTTCATAGTAATATTTCCCAATTTTGAAACCCAGTTCAATATCCTTGATATTCATATCGAGCATTTTCTTATAGTATTCCTTTGCTTTATCCATATTGTTTTCTTTTTGGTAATGGAGTGCTATTTCTTTAACAAACTGCTCGCTTTCCGGGCTCAGAGATTCCAATATCAATAATTCACGCAGAGCTTTTTCTTTGTTACCTTTGTTGTTATAGAGATTTTTGAGCAGGATATGGAATTCAACATTGCTGGGTTTGGATATGACTATTTTTTCACAGAGGACAATGGCCTCTTCTGTTCTATCCTGTAGATACAATGCTCGGAAAAGCCCGATAAGAGACTCGGTTGATTCAGGATTGATATGGAGCGCAGCGCGAAATGCATTTTCCGCCTGGCTGAGCTTTCTGAATTTAAGATAAAGGTGTGCAGATTTGATCTGGGCGTCAAAAATTTTTGCGTCGGCATTCACTGCTTTTTCATATTCAGTCAGAGCCTGCTTAAGGTAGCCATATTCCTTATAGATATCTGCAAGATCCAAATGGTACTGCGCGTTCAACGGTTCTTTTTCGATCTTCTTTTTAAGCAGGTTGACATGAGCAGTAACACTTGTGCTGAGGTTCATCGATTCTTCAGCACAGAAAGGACATTCATCTTGTCCTGCTTGGATAGGTTTTCCACATTCCGGGCAGTTGGCCATTAACCTCCCTGATAAATCGCTTTTATCATAATGCACAAATGCCTTTAAGTCAAGGATGAATATGCTATGTTAAAGATCTGGTTCCGTATATTTTGCGGGGGAAATCGCCGTTGGAATAGACCGGTTTCTTTTCTCCTTTTACGATATCTTCATCAGCATAAGCTTCGATGACTTTGCCGACAACCAGAGTTTTATCACCGACCTGAAATATATCTTTGAGCACGCATTCCATATGTGCAATACACTCCTCAATAATAGGAGGCCTTACTTTGCGTGCAGGTTTTGGTGTCAGTCCGGTTTCTTTGAATTTGTCTGTGTCGCGTCCTGAATGATAGCCGCAGTAATATACCTGTTGTTTTAGCTCGGCAGTCGGCACATTGATAATGAATTCCTTTGTATTTTCTATTAGCTCACAGGAAAAAGATCTTCTTCCGATCGCACAGGCGATGAGCGGCGGTTCTTTTGATACCGGCATGCAGAAGCTGACAGCAATAATATTTGGATTTCCGCTTACATCTGCACAGGTTATTAAAAATGGCTTCATCGGCCACATGAATTCCAGATATTCGACATCTATTTTCATGTGCAAAGTTTAGTCATTGTCATATATTTGTCAATGCAAGTAAAATTAGCGCCCCGCTTTTTGTCTTGTTACAGGTACGGGTGTAGTTGCCCGATTCATCGGGTTTGTCTGATAAATCAGACGACTACAGTATAGAAAAAGTGGTATGTGAAAGTAAAGCCCCGCTTTTTGTTTTGTTACAGGTACGGGTGTAGTTGCCCGATTCATCGGGTTTGTCTGATAAATCAGACGACTACAGTATAGAAAAAGTGGCAGGTGAAATTGGGATTGACATGAAAATAATATTATATAGAATTATAATGATATGAGTCCTGTACGGGAATACGGGATGCTGATATTGTTTTGCTAGATTTTCAACTTAGCAAAGATCAGTAAAGGTATGTATGCCTTGGTGTGCAAGCACCTTGGGATACATACCTTTTGTTTTTTTTAGTTGGCTTAATCATTTCTGACGAAGTGGAAAGGAGGGATGAATGCAGGGAACACAAAAGGTCAAGATAAGCGGGCTTAGTATGAAAAGATACGCAATAAGAAAACCTATTGCGATAAAACCTGATGGTAATTTCGTTATGGCGTATGATATTATTTCTCATCCAGGATTAGCCAGGCGTTCGCTTCGCAGGCTGGATATGAAATTGCAGGTTAAACTTACAGTCGAGCGCAACCGGATCGAACCAAGATATAAATTGGGCATAATCGGCAAAGGGGTGATGACAAGACGGGAGGTCATTGAACAGATAAGAGCGCGCACTCCTTTCGGTCGTACGGTAATCGCTGCTGAGATGAATTATTGCAATGAACTTATGTCGGTGCTCATTGCACGCAAGAAATTCAAGTGGCCAGAAAAAATCAAAACAAGGCCAAGTTCGATCCCAAAAGAATGGCGTTGGATCCCGAGAAGATGGTGGCGAAAATGGCGGCAGTATTTCCGCAATATCGTGCTTTTCTGCGAGAACACGACAGATGAGCTTACTGCCCACGCAGCCAAATACCGTCTCAAAAACGTTCACCCGTTATTCAAGTCAAAGGGATTTATCGTGCTGGCTCTCTATGGCGTAGATGATGTGCGAGCCAGGTTCTCTCCGATCGCTAAAAACAAGAGAGTAGTATACATCGCCGGTGTAGGGCATGGCAGCCCGTCAAAATATACTGGACATATGGGGAATACGATCCTCAAGACCTGTTCTTATGACGTAGATGAAGTTAAAGGCAAAGTGATCCAGCTTTTGAGCTGTCAGACAGCGCAGGGATTAGGTCCTGATCTGATCAGAAAAGGTGCAAGGGCATTTGCCGGGTATCATGAGAACTTTACTTTTGTATTTGATCAGCCCGAAACGACGATCGATGAGATGGAGCTATTCTGGAAATGCGACAGCATGTGGGATATAATAATGGCCGACGGTCAGACTGCAGAGAGCGCTCATTATGCTGCGATAAATGCTTACAATGCCGCGATCGCATCAGTACCCAATACCGCGGCTGCGACATGGTTAACACACGATAGAGATTGCTTCAGGTCCCCGGTCACAGGCCGCCGCTATGGCAGCAAAAAGGCAAAGCTATATCCTTATATCATATCTCCGGAATCACCATTTGCCGAGGTTGAACATAGACTTCGGGAGTTTGATATCGCCCGTAAGTAAGGTTTCATTCTTGACTTGTCTCAAGAATTCATGATAATATAATTCAGTAGATTGAAAAGGAGGAATCATGCATGGATTTTGTCATATAGAAATACCAACAACAGATTCTCAAAAATCCAAAGGATTCTATGAAAAGATCTTCGGCTGGAAAATGGATGATAGCAATCCAGAATATATACAGTTTACCACACCTGATAATCAAGGTGGGGGCTTTACTCCTTCAAGTAAACCGGTTCAAGATGGCGTTGTATTATACATTGAAGTGAAAGATATCGAAAAAAAGCTCAGAGAAATAGAAGAGGCCGGCGGCAAAATCATTAAAGAAAAAACAGGTATCTCGCCAGAATTCGGGTTTTATGCATTGTTCAATGACCCATGCGGAAGCCTTATGGGTCTGTGGAGCAGAACATAGGGTTATTGAGCAATGCTTACACTGTTAAATCAAGGAAAGTAGTTATATGGCGATTTGTATGAAGAATATATTATTGATTATTCTGGCAATAACTGCGACTTGTTTTTTTACTATTATAGCGGCATTGATTTTCGCCATGATGCCGATAAGAGGTAAGAAAATCTCCTCCTATAGCAACCCATAAGATGGCTAAAATATGCAGGGGGAAGGAAAAAAAGGTGCATGAAAGGAGACATACCATGGCAAAAGAGAACAAAAAACTAACGACTAATTTCGGTCGGCCGGTCGATGATGACCAGAACAGCAAAACAGCAGGTCTGCCTGGTCCGACAATAATGGAAGATGTCCATCTTGCTGAAAAACTCGCTCACTTTAATCGCGAACGTATTCCCGAGCGTGTTGTTCATGCAAAGGGCGCAGGCGCAGGTGGTTATTTTGAAGTAACGCATGACGTAACCAAATACACGAGAGCGAAATTCCTATCTAAGATCGGCAAGCGAACAGAGGTATTTGCTCGTTTCTCGACTGTCGGTGGTGAAAAGGGGTCTGCAGACTCGGCACGTGATCCGCGTGGTTTTGCTGTGAAATTCTACACTGAAGAAGGCAACTATGATATGGTCGGTAATAATACACCAGTTTTCTTTATTCGTGATGTTATTAAATTTCCTGATTTTATCCATACTCAGAAACGGAATCCTGCTACTAATGCTAAGGATCCGAACATGTTTTGGGATTTTCTTTCGCTGACACCAGAGTCGATCCATCAGGTTACGATTCTTTTTTCAGACCGCGGAACGCCGAGGACCCACCGTAATATGAACGGCTACGGCGGACATGTTTTCAAGTGGTGGAATGAAAAAGGAGAGTACTGCTGGATAAAAATTCACTTTAAAACAGCACAGGGTATCGACAATTTCACCCGGCACGAGGCGATGAAAATGGCAGGGGAAAATCCTGATCACGCTACTGATGATCTATATCGAGCGATTGAAAAACGTGAATATCCGGTCTGGAATGTTTTTGTGCAGATAATGAAACCGGAACAGGCCAAAACATACAAGTATAATCCATTCGACGTTACAAAAGTGCTGCCCCATGGCGATTTTCCTCTGATCCCCGTGGGTAAAATGGTTCTTGACCGTAATCCTAAGAATTATTTTGCCGAGGTCGAACAAGCAGCTTTCTGCCCCGGTAATTTTGTCCCCGGTATCGGGGTATCACCGGATAAGATGCTTCAAGGTCGGATCCTTTTCTATCATGATGCCCATCGCTACCGCCTGGGTCCGAATTATCATTTGATACCGGTGAATTCGACAAAAGGTGTTAAAGCAAATAACTATCAGCGCGATGGAGCCATGCGGGTCGATGATAATAGCGGCGGTGAACCGAATTACTACCCGAACAGCTTTGGCGGACCAGCACCCGAACCCGATGTAGCAGAACCAGCACTTGAGGTTTCAGGTAAAGCCGCACGCCAGCCATACGTTCACCCCAATGATGATTTTGCACAAGCAGGGGCTCTGTACAGCAAAGTAATGAATGATGAAGCCCGTGAACACTTGGTTGGGAATATCGTTGATCATCTTGGCGGAGCGAACAAAGACATACAACTGCGTCAAACCGCTCTATTTTACAAAGCTCATCAGGAATACGGGACACGCGTGGCCGATGGATTGGGTTTGGATATTAACCAGGTCAAAAAACAGACCGAGAAATAGAATAATCCTGCAAGAAACCGGATTTTAGAAAGAGTAGTTATCCCGGAGCTGTATACAGCTCCGGGATATTCATGACATTTTCTGCGCGTGATACTTGACACGAGATTTCATGTTAGTATAATGGATTTGTGAGGGAGGTATATGATTCTGTTGGCTGAGGAGGATATAGCAGTCCGAAAGAAACTGTGTGATATACTCAATCGTGAACGGATTATTGTAGTTGGATCGCCAAAGCGAGCGCTTGAGGCTCTGGCCCAGCATAAAGGAAAACTCAACATTATCATCGCCAATGCGCGCGCTGTGCGCGGTATCACCTCAAAAGATATACTCGATAGATTATGTAAAAAGCTGGAGATCGAAGTCCCGCCCATAATCGGTATTTATAGAAAGGGTGAGGAACCAATAGTGAAGAAGATCATTGAGAATAATAATGACCAGAAGTTTCTTAAGTACGATGAAAAGGATGTCAATTTTCCAAGTAAATATATTAAGGCGATCAAAAATCGATATTCTGATCTAATTGTTGATGAAAGCAAGATTGATAAAGACTGGACAGCGAGTGAAGAAGAACAGGATATTGTGGATGTGCGAAGCTGGTTAAACAAGGAGGGTCTTGCTGAGGAAGCTTCAAAAACAGCAAAAGGTAAGGAAGAGAAACAGGATGCTAAATTTATAGACGACAAAAATGCAGATTATAAAAAACTGTATTTTGAAGTAAAAGAAAAATATGAAGAACTTCTTAGTTACATTCATGAATTAACTGATACAGAATAAAAGCCAATAAAGGGGATGGTTATGAAGATCGAGAATCTTGGGATGCCGCCATTCAATACTTCATTAATGGGGGTATTAAAGGGCGTGCTGGATTTTTATGATATCAAGGTGAGTAATGCCTTGGCTTATGGCGGTTCAGGGCATGCATTTCTCATCAATATTCATGAGGTCATATGCCCCAGCGGACCGTATTGCTGGAAATACGATGAGTTTTTCAGACTGGTAAGAAATCTGGGTATCGAAATAACCGACCTCGGTTTTTTCCATAGTAAAAGCAGCTTAAAAGAGCGTGCAAAGGTTGAACAGACGATCAGGGACTGCTTGGATAACGGGTTGCCATGTTCAGTGCTCAATATGGAAAACCAGACAATCTATGGCTATGATGATAATGGTTTTCTATTAGTCCAACCATGGTCTGCTGAATGTGATGCTACTCCTCTAACGCTGACCTTTGAGAACTGGGATGAATTTGGTAAAGAAATACACTCAAATTTTTATGTTTTCAAAAAAATCACGAAAAAAGATGAGTACACGATATTCAATGATAGCATTAAATACGCGATAGATCTATTCAGAAATCCGGATAAATACAATTTTGATAAATACGAGATCGGTCTGGCTGCTTATGATAACTGGATACGAGGTGTCGAACAGGGGCATGGTTCATCGCACGGTAACTGGTGGAACGGGATGGTCTGGTCAGAATGCCGGCATTTTGCATCTGAATATTTTACAGAGATCGCAGAAAAGCACGGTGAAGATATATCAGGATCGGCTCAAGAACTTGGTTTGATTTACAGCGACATTTCTGATATGCTTAGACTCGTGAGCGACAAGGAAATGGACACCAAGGAAAAAATCGGGATTTTGCAGAAACTTAAAGGTAAAGAGGAAAATGCGGTCAAAAAACTGGGATCATTCATAAAAATTTTTGATAAATAGCGAGCTCAGAAGTATTTATCCCGCGAGCAGCGGGACAGGAAAAAAATCCATAGTCTTTGAAAATAAGTCAAACTTCTTGATTGGGATGGTTCCTGGATGGAATCACCGGCTGTTTTTTATGATTCCATATATTAAATAATACAATGTAACTCCCTCGATATTCCCACATGCGGCAGATGTTGACAATAGGCATTTATCATCATATAATCAAAACGTGATACATTGCAGACAGCACATCGTACTGCCTGAGGTGAGGAGATGACTCACCAATTTCCCGGGCCCGGTCGGGCTTCATTAGACAATCGTTCTTTTATCCTATTTTTTACATCATGAAGAGAAATGTCAAGGTATATTTGTTCAAATGGTTCAAGAAAAAAGTGAAATATGAAAAAAGTATAGAGCAACAACCTGGTATTTTGGATTTGTGGCCGGATATAGGAAAATGTGTCGAGATCTACTTTAAGAATCATTCCGAAATGAAGCAGTATCCTAATACGATAAAACAACCTATTGAGGTAGAATGCACTGAAAGTTTTTTGAGGTCACTCGATAAAAACTGCAAGGCAAGAGATCTCAGAATAAAATTGATCGATGCGGTATCCAAGCTGGTGTATAAAATCCCTTGCGGCGGTTTGCATGATACACCGATCAAAGAAAGAACCGACCTCTGGCATTTTTATGTATCGGATTCCTGGCGTGTATTTTACAAAAAGAAGAACAATTACATAGTGCTGGAAGAATTCTGCTCACACAAGAAACTCTCATATCATAGACGGCACTGAGCTTATTTTTCCATATACTGCCTTGACTTTTGTAGAGAAATTTGGATAATAATAGTAAGATATGATATAGATGTAGTAGTCCCTCGATACACTAGGGATATTGAAATTTTCGGCCAAATACAAGATTTGGGAAAATTTCGTGGAGGAAAACATGGCTGAAGAAAAGAAATATACAGAACAAGAATGGCACAAGAGATCAGCAGTCAATCTGTTCAATCTTGTTTGGAATTTGCTTGATAAGCAAGACAGATCAAAGCAGGATGATGATAAAATGGTTCATGCGGTTCATGCTTCTCGTTTTCACTGGGGAGAGATCGGTACACCGCTCGAATTCGAAAGGGGAGAATGGCAGATTTCTCGCGTATATTCGGTCTTAAAAAGGCCTCAATCCGCACTTTTCCATGCTCGGCGTTGTCTGGAAATCTGCCAAGAGCATGATATCGGGGATTTTGACATTGCCTTTGCTTATGAAGCGATGGCCCGAGCACACGCTGTGGCCGGGGATAAAGACGGCGGCGAAAAGTACCTAAGCCTGGCAAAAAAAGCCGGAGAGAAAATTTCCAAGAAAGAAGACCGGGATTATTTTTTGAGCGACCTTAAGACAATACCTTTGTAAGGAGCCTAATATTGATTTCTCACGGCATTGACATTCATGCTATGTTGTATATACTTCTGTGGGTAATCTATATAATACCACTAAAGGAGCAAACATAATGATGAGGCGTTCAACAGCATGCTTTTGTATTGTTGCAATGGTCTTCAATATCGCATTTCTTTGTGCACAAGATAATGGCGTAGCCGATATTGAAAAAGACGCTAATACTGAAGTGGTTGGTGAACAGCCTTTGGTAATCGAGGAGCAGCGTGAACCTGATAGTCTTAGCCAGGCTGCAGTCGATGAAGAATCGCTTTTTGTGGAAACGCCGAGCGTGGTTGAGACGGATTCACTACCTGTTGTGCCAGAAGAAAAGCTGCCGCAAAAGCAGTTTAAGGGTACTGCTAAAGACGTAACACTTGCTGCCGCCTCAATTCTCAGCTGGTTATTTTTCATGTGGCTTGCCGCTAACCAGAGAGAATAGTATCCAGATATATCCCTATTATCGCGGCTAATCATGAAGTATCTTGAGGGGCTAATATTATGTACTTTGTTCATTGGCTGCGCTTCGTCAGGGCAGATCAATGGCTCCCGTTTTACTGATAATACCTACGATTTTGAAGTAATATTCCCCGATGAGTACGAACTGGCTGTGCACGGTGAGAAATCCGCAAAGCGAGTACAAGCCATGAAATGGCGGACTGACATGTCATTGAAACGGAAACCCATATTTGTCGTTTCGGCCATTGATACAACTGCAAAATTTATTAATATTGTTGAGACACGGAAGAATGCCCACTTTGAACCGGAGTATTATCTCAGTTGCGAGGTCGAAGACGAGAAAGCCGAGGTTCTAAAAGGGCACGATGCATATATCATATATTATAAAGGCGTAGCGGTAAAAGCCGCGACTGCATTCATTGATTTTCAGGATTATGTTCTCAAGATCGAGTACATAGTCGATGCTGATTTTTTTGATGATGATGAATTCATGGGTATTTTGGAAAATATTTCCGCTATTACAAATTGAATACTTGATATACAATAAATTAAAAGTAAGAGTGTTTTGATAACGGCGTAGTCCTTCAGTATTCGGATGGAGAAAATCTAATCAATAATGTCTTAACGGACCTTAACGATAAGTATTGGTTTCTTAAATAAATCTTGATCGCTGATAAAGTAGATACCGGGCGCAAGGTCAGAGCCGATCCGGCTACCCAAGTAAACGCCGACTTTTCTGCCGCTAATATCCCAGATTTCAAAACGTTTCTGTTTATGACCTATTAGGCATGTGTAAAAAGTGAACGGATTCGGTTGAACAGGCGATTCGATAAATATCTGGTTGCTCGTTTCTTCCTCGATGAAAGTCCCGCCGCCATCGGTCGTTTTTAATATCTGTCCGTCTGAACCGACCGCATAACCGGTGTCTGCGTCTACCGGAAAATGAATGGAGCGGATTATCCAACATGGGGCGAATTGCCATATCCAGGTATTCCCGCCGTCTGTAGTTTTGTGAACGTCTTGTCCAGGACCAGCCGCATATCCCACCTGGCCATCTATCGGAAAACACACGGTGTGGAACGCAGCATATAATTTATCCGTGGGTGGAAACACACTCGTCCAGTTCTCGCCGCCGTCAGTTGTCTTATAGGCTTCGGGATTATAGCCGACCACATAGCCGGTAAAATTATCAACAGGAAATTGAATAGCCTCAAAAGCAGAGGTATTATTAAATGAGATGTCACGCCATGCATCGCCGCCATTAACTGTTTTCAAAACAGTACTGTAATCTCCAGCTATATAACCGGTCTGTGCATCGACCGGGAAATGTACGGACATCAGCACTGCCGTAGTGCCTGATGTCTGGGTGATCCAGGTTTCCCCGCCGTTGGTTGTCTTCAGAATCGTACCTTCCCAGCCGACTGCGTAACCTGTTTGTGCGTCAACCGGGAAAAAGACAGACTGCAGGTCTTCATTGGTGGGTGAGATCTGCTCGATCCAATCATTGCCTCCGTTTGTTGTTTTCAAAATGACCCCGCCACTGCCCACCGTATAGCCGGTATCTGCATCGATCGGGAAATATACGGATAAAAGATTAGCGGTGATGCCTGAACCCTGGGTTGTCCATGTTTGACCGCCATCCGTGGTTTTCAGTATCTTGATGTCACCATGCCCCACTACGTACCCGGTTTGCGCATCGACCGGGAAATGTACAGCCTGGCAGTCTGTATTAGCTGCGGTGTGTATGCTTATCCATGCAGCGGCGGATATCCCCGGTAAAAACAAAAAGGCACAAAATAACAACATGAAGGCCGATAAACAGTGAAAAGGCGTTTTGCGTAATTGATAGGTGCTCATTTTTACCTCCTCATAATAATATATTATAGTTGTAGAATACGGCAGGTCAAGATATGAGCAAGGGGTTGACTTTTATGTCAAAAGCTGGATAATTCTTGCGTCTAAAAGGAGGTAATTTATGATCAATTTGAATCGAAGCAATAATTATAAACAGATTATATCATGTGTTATACTGGTTTTGGCAATTGATTTTGCGGTAGCTGCGCTCACCGATACTTATGAAATGTCAGAAGGTGATATGGCTGCTATGCAGCTTAATCTTTACGGGCAATCCAAATGGAAATCGATCGTTGAGCAGTATGATGCTCCGTACCTGGCTTATTATAGTAGAACCGACAATGAGCTCGTGGTTCAGATATATGGTTCCAAGGATAAGGTAGAGTCAGCAAGGAATGTGATCGACTGGATGAACAAGCTTCTTGATAAGGATTTTATCCCGTCAATGAAAAATATTCATAATATTGATCTGGTGCCGAATGATATAAAAATTATCTATCGCAACCGAACTGAGGAGGGGATGAGGAAAATACTGTATTGGCAGCATGGAAAGTTTGTTTTCCCCATTAATGAATGAGCTGTTAAAGAAAGAACACAAGGGCAGAAAAGACCTTGCTGGTGAATACAAATTCGGTGATACCGGTCAGCTAATACTCCTTTTTGTATTCATCGTCATCTGGGGTGCTGATTCATTTTTTTTCAGATATTCGACATTTCTTTCGTTTTATGTACGCTGGTATGTTCAAATACCACTGGCTATTCTCTTTATGTTCGCATCCGGGTATCTTGCACAAAAGGGACTGAAGCTCGTATTCGGTGATTTCAGAGCCGAACCAGAAATTATTGACAAAGGTGTTTTTAGGTTTGTTCGTCATCCGATATATCTCGGCGCTATTTTATTTTATCTTACGATGATAATATTGACAGTATCCCTGCTTGCAATCGTTGTTTTCCTTATAATTATTGTATTTTATTATTATCTCGCACGGTATGAGGAAAAATTGTTGCTTAAAAAATTCGACGGTGAATATGAGGCTTACATGAGACGCGTACCGATGTGGATCCCAAGGTTTCGGAAGAAGAAAGATTGTGAAAATAATGCTTGATAAAATTCACGACGACCTGCGCGTGCACTTTTGCAAATATACGAGACGTGCATTCGAAATGCTGCCTGAGCTTATCAAACCATCGATCCTTGATATAGGCTGCGGTACGGGTGTTCCAACTATAGAACTAACAAAATTGAGTGGTGGACAGATAACCGCGGTGGATATTGATAAAGCTAAACTCGAGAGACTCGGAGAAAAGGTAAAAAAAGCGGGTTTGACCGAACGTGTTAAAATTATGTGTTGTTCGATGTTCGATTTGAAATTTCCAGATAAGAGCTTTGATATAATCTGGGCAGAGGGATCCATAGTAATGATCGGATTTGCAAAGGGTATAAGGGAGTGGCACCATTTCATTAAGCCAAAGGGTTTTCTGGTAATACACGACATGACCGATGATATTATAATGAAAATGGAACAAGTGAAGCATTGTGGTTATACCTTGAGAAATCACTTCACGGTCCCGGGTGATATCTGGTGGGCAGAATTCTATAAGCCCCTGGGAAAACGAATCGAGCAACTCCGTGATGAGTATTATAATGATGCTGGAGCCCTGGAACAACTTGATAGGGAACAGCTGGAAGTTGAAAAAGTCAAGGATAATCCTGGATCATACAGCTCAACATTTTTCATCATCCAATAGTTAATACATTATTCGGCATTTCTTGAAGACTGGTCACACAAGGGACAAGAGAAGCATTAAATATCTTGACAATAAGAGTGTATTTTGTATAATTTAACGTAAGGTGATAAAATCTCTTTCACTCTGTAATGTTGAATCACCACATTGATTAAGCGGACATGCAGCAGAGGTGCGCTCTAAATTTCGGTCATCACCTTTCGCTATTGCGCAGAGGAGAATAAAATGAAGGCTCTATTGGTTTTTCCGAAATATCCGGATACGTTCTGGTCTTTCAAACACGCATTGCGTTTTATATTTAAAAAGGCGACAAACCCGCCGCTCGGTCTGTTAACCGTTGCATCTATGATCCCTCATGAGTGGGAGAAGAAGCTCGTCGATATGAACGTTAAGAAATTGAGGGATAAGGATATCGAACGGGCTGATATCGTATTTATCAGCGGTACCTCGATACAGAAAAAATCGGTTGATGATGTTATCAAACGCTGTAAGACAATGAAGACTAAGATCGTTGCCGGGGGTCCATTGTTCACGAGTTGCTACGATGAATACGAGCATGTTGATCACCTTGTACTCAACGAAGCCGAAATCACACTGCCAAGATTTCTGAACGATCTGCAGAATGCAAACCCGCAGCATCTCTACACTTCCAGTGCATGGGCTGACCTGAGGAAAACGCCGATTCCCGAGTGGAAACTGCTGAAGATGAGAAAATATGCGTCGATGAATATACAGTACTCACGCGGTTGCCCATACGACTGCGATTTCTGTGATATTACAAAACTCTACGGGCGCAAACCACGCGTTAAGGACAAACAGCAACTCCTTAATGAGCTTGAAAGCCTTTTTGAGCACCATTGGCGCGGTGATGTCTTTTTCGTTGACGACAATTTTATAGGGAATAAACGCAACTTAAAGAACGAAATTCTACCGGCGATAGCAGCGTGGATGAAAAAAATGAAATATCCGTTCAGGTTTTTTACACAAGCATCGGTTAATCTTGCTGATGACGAGGAATTGATGACTCTAATGGCGCGGGCTGGTTTTGATACTGTCTTTGTAGGTATTGAAACGCCGGATGAAGTAGGTCTTGCATCGTGCGGCAAGAAACAAAACAGAGGTCGTGATCTGCTGGCATGTGTTAGGAAAATGCAGCGGTTCGGTCTGCAAGTGCAGGGTGGTTTTATCGTTGGTTTTGACAGTGATAAAACTACGATTTTTGAAGAGCAGATCAGGTTTATACAAAAGAGCGGTATTGTGACAGCTATGGTAGGATTATTGAATGCGGTCCGCGGTACAAGGTTGTATAAGCGCTTGAAAAAGGAAAATCGTCTTTTAACTGATCCATCAGGTGATAATACCGACTGTACGATGAACTTCATACCGGCGATGCAGCACAAAACACTGATGGAAGGCTATAAAAAAATTCTTAAAACCATTTATTCTCCTGACCACTTTTATGCACGAGTTAAGAATTTTTTAAGAACCTATAAACCTGTGCGCAATAGAAGGGCACGTGTTAAATTCAGTGAACTGAAAGCTTTCATCCTGTCTGTTTTCATATTGGGTATAAAGGGGAAAGAACGGTTTCACTACTGGCGGCTTTTTTTATGGAGTGCATTTAACCGACCAAAGCTCATACCTTTGGCTGTGACCTTTGCAATATACGGTTTTCATTTTCGGAAAGTTTTCGAACGTATTGTATAACAAATATATATCACCATTTGTCATATTTTATAAATCAATATGTATACGGAAAGATGAAAAGATTTCATGATCTATCGTCCGTTCGGCAAAACCGGACTTGAAATTTCCTGACTGGGATTTGAAAGCCCATAAAATACTGAGTAAAGATAAACGCTAGTCTGTTTGTTTGAAACAGGAGCAGTGCGTTTTTGAAAGAAACAGAGGGGTATCCGTGGATACTCCCTCTGTATATCTATTCGGTGAGTTTGATTGGGAATTTACTTTATTAAGAAGATTTCGACTCTCCTGCTTTTTTCGGGACTTTCCTTGACAAGTTTGGTTTTCGAGAATGCCAGGGTAGCGATTCGTTGTTTTTCGATCCCGTGCACCTTCACGAAGTAATCTTTCACACTGTTGGCACGAGCGAGCGAGAGTATTTCGTTATAGTCGATATCACCCGATGTATCAGTATGGCCTCTTAACTCACAATTTACACTGGGGTGTCCTTTAAGGAATTCGGCGATCTCGTCAAGTGTTCCTTTTTGGTCATCGCGAATATTCGCGTCGTCGCTATTGAAGTAAACAATAGCTTCAGGTGTTTCGGCTACCGCGGCGATAGGTTTTAGCCATATCGTGTCCTGACGGTCATCATGTATTGAGAAAGTACTGACATACTGAGCAAACTCTTTTTTGTTGACCTTTACTTCATAAGCACCGGGTTTCAGGGTGTGTTCAAAGGTACCGTCCGCTTCAGTAAGCGCGGTCGTGGTCACCTCGCCTTCAAGGCGCACTGCTGCAGCGCTTATCGGTTGTTCATTAATGGCATTCAAAACAACGCCTTGATAGAAAACCATAGCGCGCGCCAGTTTGAAGTCGATCACACTCGTTTTATTTCTTTCTACAATGACTACTTTACTTTCGGCTGTATAACCAGGTGCCTGGACAAGCATTGTGTAGACTCCTTTTGGCACGCCGATCATCTTATAAACACCGAATTTCTCGCTGGACGGAGTCATTTCATCGAGTTCAAGGAGTGAGACATTTGCCGGTATCGGCATACCTGTTGCACGGTCTCTTATTTCGCCGGCGATATCGCCGGTTGGACGTGTTTCTCTTTCTCTTATGAGAACTGAGCTTACTGCAAGACCTGCATTAGCACCAAATATTCGGTAGTCATCTGTGGCGCCCAGGTCTGCTGCGATAGTCAGACATACTGTATGAAACGGGTGTATCTTTAAACCCGGTGTGAAGCGCCAGTTCCAGTCACGCTCATGCATTTTGCTTACCTCCATGAAATACGTGAAAAGCTTTGAGGGTAATTCAAATGCGGTGACAAAAGTAATGGGGAAATTATCTGATAGACCATCTCGACCGACAGGGACCCCGGCGTTGATGTGTACACGGATCGGAAACAACCGCCAGTAATCGCCGAAATCAATCGTCCCGATGACCTTTGGATAAATGATAAAACCATCATTGGAATACGGGTCATTGCCGATGGGTAGAGTGAAAGCCAGATCACTACTCAAATAAGAGTTTTTGAATTTTCGTAGCACAAACTTGGCGCCGAGGTCAAGATCACCGAGGTCACCCTCAAAGTCGCTGTCAGAAAAGGGTTGACGTATTGTTCCCTGCCCATGACCGCGCCAGAGAGTATATGCTTCAAAACGATTGAAAGGCGTGTAGCCTATGGTTACCCGACCACTTCCATAATCGAAAAGTGTATCATCGTAGTCGTATCGGTATCCTTCGGCATCGACATTTATCGTAAGGACAGAGCGTGCTTCAGAAAGCCATTCGACATCGCCACTTTTTGCGCGATAAATACCTTTACTTCCGAATGTTGAGGAAAAAGAAAAAATAAAAAGCATCAATAACATATAAAACCTCCTTTTTTTTGGCTGAATTTGTATTATAGCAAGATTCACTAAAAAGTCAAGGCCGATAGGTTTTTTTTGCCTGGCCATTAGAGTCATCGCCGACTTTTTGATATAAGATCATCAAGTCGTGCCTGATTTGCAATTGCTTACTTAAGTCTCTTGACAATTTATACTACATCTATATAATATTGTAGAGAAAGGAGGAGAGGTTATGAAAATTGCTTGTGCAATACTAATCGTCGGTTTGTTTTCAATTGTCCTCGCACAGACGCCGGTTTTTGAACCCGGTCAGTACGTCCTGGCGAATGGGAGTATTATCGATGTGAGCTGGTATGGATCGCCATGTTACTATGACTGGGACGGTGATAATGTGAAGGATTTGATTACCGGCCAATATAGTTCTGGGTATGTCCGTTTCTATAAAAATTACGGGACAGATGCCAATCCATCATACACCACATTTCAGTACCTGTATGCCGACGGATCTCCCATATCTGTCTATGCGTCCTGATGTCAGGGCTCTGCAGTCGCCGTGTGCGACTGGAACGAAGATGGACACAGAGATATCCTTGTCGGTGACAGAAATGGTTATACGATGTTGTATGTAGAAGAAGGCCGCGGTTTGACATTACTCGATACACTGCGGGCAAATGGAGTAAAGATCGATGTAGGCAATAATTCTAACCCGGATGTTATGGACTGGAATGAGGATGGTAAGAAAGATATCATCATCGGGTCAGAGAGCGGGACCGGTACAGTCAGACTCTATTTAAACCAGGGCACTAATGCAAACCCCGTCTTCACCACATTTAGCTATATTAACTGTAATGGTAGTCCGATCAATCACTATCGTAGTAACCCCAGGGTTTGGGATCTCGACGGTGATGGGAAGAAAGATCTTATCATGGGCGATCAATATGCATACATTTACTTTTATAAGAATGTCGGAACAAATGCCAATCCAGTATTCAATGTTCGTGATACACTGGAGCTTACAGGCGGTACGTACATTCATGAGTATGCCGGTGTAAGGCCTTTCTTTGTCGACTACAATGGCGATGGTGCGATCGATATCCTGACGAGCGATTATTACGGTTATATCAGATACTATCAGAACACGATCTTCCCGGGTGTGCAAGAAACCGAACAGGTTGTGGTTTCGAACTTCACGGTTTCTCCTAATGTGGTAAAAGATATTGCGCATATTAGATATTCACTGACGGAAATTGCTTCTGTCAGTATAGAGGTTTATTCTTCAGATGGCAGAATAGTTGATGTTATGACGGATCAGTCCGGGAATATTGGAAATCATGAACTAACATGGCATCGGGGCAACCTTGCAGCGGGTATATACTTTATCAAACTCAAAGCTGACGCTGAGATATCGATAAAGAAGATCATAATGCTTTAGTAGATCTGTTTTCTAGCTAAAGGGGAGCTCTTTGAGCTCCCCTTTTTTCATGAGAATGCATGAATCATCCGATCCATTGTCTGATTTTTTTCGTGTGTTAATTATAATGAATGGACCGCTTCAGTCAACGTGAAACTCGACATACCACGCCTTGACTTTGTTTAGCATTTCTGGATAATAAAAAGCAAATGACCGGTTTCAATAATCTTACCTATGATGTTCTTGAACACGTTTTGAAGTTTGTTGCCCGATTCGGTCTGCCCATGATAATACTGGCATGGTTTATTGTCTTCTTCATGGTTGTCGCTATGATCTTTGTTTTACGCACGTATTCCTTGCACGGCAAGTGGCCGGCTGCACTCGCTGTTGGTAGTGTATCACTTATTGCACATCTTGTTGATTTTTTTGGAACTTTGAAAGCATGTCCGGACCTTTCTTTTGAAGCAAACCCTATCTGGTGCGTTGTCGTCGAAAAGATGGGGGTTTCTTTAGCACGATGGTATGGTTTTACAGGTAAAGTGATGCTGGCAATCATAAGTTTTGAATTTTTTTCTTATTATCTTGTTCAAAGAGAAATATTATTACCGGATAAAGCGCAGGGATTCTTCGCTTTCTGGCAGAATTTTGGCAAAAAAGAGGCTGGTAATAGAATCATACGGTTTGCCAATATCAAAAACTTTTTCGCGTTTCTATTTGCGCTCATCGGTCCTTTTTGTCTATATATTGCATTGCTCAATAGCATTACTGACAGTGTGTTATATATGCGCATGCCTTCGATGCCGATTGTGCTTATGCTTTATATCATTATTTTGACACTTATTTATCTATTCGGCAATTATCTGGCGGTAAAAAGAAATGCCTAAATTCATCGAGATATTCAGACATCAGCAGCCATATGTCGCTGAAATGGTCATCGAAACGCTGCGTAAGAATAGTATACCCTGCTACTTGCAGCAGGGATCGATTACGGGTATTATGCTTTCTCCGGTTATGCCGACCGCTGCTCCTGGTGTTGAATACGTTGTATTCGTACCCGAAGACAAGATCGAAGATGCAAGAGTTATCGTCGATAGTATCCCGATCGATAAAGAGCTGCTTAATGTCAAGTGGCGTAAGGTCAAAGATCCTAAACGCAAGTGGAAGCTTTTGCTATTCTGGTTTTTTCTGCTGGGTCTACCAGTTGCTATGTGGTTTGTCATACAGTTGTGTCAAATCGCATTAAGAAAATAAATGCAGGGGCGATAGTATGAAGAGTTTCAAAAAAAAACTATGGTTTCATACAAAAAACAGAATGGAGTTCATGAATATCATGAGTAGTCATCATGGAAATGCCTCTACAATCAGCCAGGGAACAACTTCAATAGCTGTTGACAAATCCTCAGTTATTTCTTATATTTACAGAAGAAAGGAGAGAGGAAAAAAATGAAGGTAAGAATACAAAGGTTATTGTCATGCCTTGGATTTGTTTTGGTATTGTTCGCTGTTTTAGCAGGATGCGGAAAGAAAGTAATGGTTCCTCCCCGGATCGACCTTAGCGATCATGAGGTCGTCGGTATTATAGAATTCGCATGTTCAGAAAAAGGAAAACTCGGTGCTCTCGCAACGAGTAGATTCATGGAATTCGCCCGTCGTGATCAGGGTATGATACGTATTATTGGACTCGGTACCGAGGCAGAGGTTCTTAAAAAGATAGGTCGTAATAAATTAGACCAGGATGCTTTCATTGAAATAGGCGAGACTTACGGAGTCGCCACGATCTTTACAGGCGAGCTCATTATCTCAGATGTCAGGCCCGATATCATGATAACACCGGGGTTGGGTTATATGGGTTTTGGCGCTGAAGTCGATGCAACGCTCAGCGCTCAGATGCTAGAAACGGCAAGCGGTGCGTCGGTATGGAACAATTCTGGGAGCGCTACGAGAAGTGTCGGTCAGGTAAGCATTTTCGGAGGCAGCGCTTTTGCCTTTGATGCCGAGGATCCTGATAAAGCTTATGGGAAACTTATTAATGATCTTGTCGATAGAGTCACTATCGATTTTCAGATAACCTGGAAACGCGAATAGATATTTAGCATACATAGATACTTGTTTGCTCGTTTGAACACGGGTTCTTGGTCATTCCTGTAACGACTGCGTAACACTCGCTGCGATAATATACGGTACGGAGGTATCTGTGAAGAAACTATGCGGTTTAATGGGGTTGATTGTCCTGGTTCAAGCTGGATATAGATTTGGTTTTTTCAATGGCAGACCCTACTTAACACCGACCTCATCACCGACGAATTCCCTATATATCAACTGGAATACGGAAAGCGAAGAATCCACGATCATAGCCTATGGCTTAACTGTGTCACTTGAAGACACGCTGAGAATAACCGGTGTACGGAACTATCACCATGTGGAACTTGCTGGACTGACTCCGGGTACGCAATATTTCTACCAGATACTGCCGATTGGTGATCTGAAGCAATTTAGAACATTTCCCGCACAGGTTGATACATTTTCATTTGCTGTCTTTGGCGATACGCGAACCGATTCAGTCGCCCACCAGTCAGTCATTGACCAGATCGCCTTACATGAATACATGTTCGTTCTCCACTCGGGTGATCTGGTTGAAGACGGGAATAACGAGATAGACTGGCGGATATTCTTTAATATCGAGGATACGTTGCTGCAAAACAAACAGTTCATACCGGCAATTGGCAATCATGAATCGCCGTTTTGGCCGTATGATACTTTGTTTGCTTTGCCCGGCATTGAAGAGTACTATTCTATTGAATACGGTAATTCTCACCTTATCGTACTCAATACCGAGATGGATCTTTACGGCGCACAGCTTACATGGCTCATCGACGATTTGACCGCGGCGCACAATGATTCTACGATAGACTGGATTTTTGTTAATTTCCACCGTCCGCCTTATTCATCAGGTAATCACGGCAGCCAGATGGACGTGAGAGATGCCTGGTGTTCGGTCTTTGCACAGCACGATGTTGATATTGTTTTTTCCGGGCACGATCATGATTATGAACGGACAGTGCCGATTGATGATGTAGTATATATTGTTACCGGTGGCGGTGGAGCTCCGCTTCGCCACGTTGATTCGAGCAGCTGGACCGCTTATTCGGAAAGTACTTATCATTTCTGTCACATTGATATTGAAGATAGAAACCTCGTTTTAAGAGCGATCAAGCCGGATGGGACGATATTTGATTCTTTATTCATATGTAAACCTGTGGGCATTGATGAAGAGCAGACCTCGAACTACAGAACCCAAAAACCTCTATTAGAGGTTCAACCCAATCCATTTACTCACAGTACAGTAATCGAATTAAGCCTGGGGCGTAGTGCAGAGGGCACAGAGCTTAGTGCAAAGGGCATGGGGCTGAATGAAAATAGCATAGGGCTGAGCGTATATGATGCAGCAGGCAGAGAGGTCAAAAGTTTTAATGTGCTTACTGCCTACTCTCTGGTGCCTGCCGTTTTTTCCTGGGACGGCAGTAACAATGCCGGACATAATCTTCCAAGTGGTGTGTATTTTCTTGGGTGCCGTACCTGCGGGTTTTCTTCAACTCGAAAGCTTCTGCTAATAAGAAAATAGCAGGCTGACCTGGTCAACATCAAGCTCTTATTTAAGACAGTATCGGTATTATATTGTTTATTGAAATTACCTCTTGACAAATTATATTATTTGTGTATAATATTTTATTAATAAGCCGTATTATTTGTTGAAGGACTGTAGGATTACCACATTCTCATTCCATGAAACAGATAGAAGCTTGAAAGGAGAAACATGACATACGGTAAAGTAAAGTGGTTTGATAGTCGAAAAGGATTTGGCTTCATCGAAAAAGAAGATGGCAGTGGTGACGTATTTGCCCACTTCCAGGATATTGCCGGTGAAGGTTACCGGACTCTGAATGAAGGAGACCGGGTTAAGTTCGAGATCACTCAATCCCCCAAAGGGGAAAAAGCCACAAATATCGAACAAGCGGAATAACGCTTGATCGAATAAAATGGGGTGGCCCCGTCTTTCATTGAAAGGCGGTATAAGAGCCACCCCATTTTATTTAGCGAGGGGAATTTTTGGCATTATCAGTACAGTCGTATATTTACCATTCCAAATTAGTGATTGACAATTAATGTATATTGTTTAGTATTATATAAAGGGGGAGTAGTGTTTTTTATCATTTTTCTGACTGCTATCACATGGGAATATAGAACTGCAGCCCCTGCTTCAAGAACCTACCCAGCAATCGGCGATGTTACTGCCACGAATACAAGTGGACATGCCTGTATTTACGCTATTGGTGGTCAGAGCGCGATAAATCAGACGAGGACCAATTACGAGTACGATTGCGTTGCTAACAGCTGGGCTACAAAAGCGCAGATGCCAACGCCAGCGCGCTATGATTTTGCCGGGTGTCATGCAAGCCGTGCTGGTATCGAGAGGATATATGTATTAGGAGGTTATCAGAGTGTTTATATTTATCTTACTGATGTCGATGAGTATACCCCTTTGACCGATACCTGGGTATCGAGCGCAGATATGCCCACTCAGAGAGAAGGTGTCAGGGCAGCCTGTATTGGAAATATGATATACGCAATTGGCGGTGATTATTTTGACCTGAATAACTTTCTCGATTATGTTTATGATATTGTTGAACGTTACGATCCGGAAACTAACACCTGGACTACTGGCTATGCTTCAATGCCCACGCCCAGAACTGATGCCTGCTGTGCCGTGGCAACAAATGAATTCGGTGATTCGTGCATATATGTTTTTGGCGGCTCAACGAGTATTCTTGGATATGTTGCGACGAACGCGGTTGAGGAGTATGATCCGGCAACAGATGTATGGCGGGTAAGAAACGGCAGTGGTTTTACAGGGCGCGGCGGTGCGATGGCGGTCACTGATATGAACAACCTTATTTATGTTATCGGTGGTACGAGCAATGGTTCGAGTTCTTTGAGTCTGGTCCAGGTATTCAATCCTGTGACCAATACCTGGATTTCTGAAACCGCTATCCAGACCGCTCGAGATGGCGTGACCGGCGGAATGGCTGGCGATATTGGTGGCCATATACATGTCGTGACCGGTTCAAGCGGTGCAACACCATTGAGCACGAATGAGCGCTCAGCAGAGATCGTCAATATAGAAGAAATCGCGTATCTGACTCCTGACAAGGGGCTGATAAAAATAGACCCGAATCCTTTTGTAGAATCGGCCAAAATTGTGGTTAGTGCTAAGGGCATGGAGCTTAGTGCAGAGGGCGCAGAGCTGAAGATATACGATGCTACAGGTAGAGAGGTCAGACATTTCAAGCTGCTTACTGCTTACTCCCCGGTGCCTACAGCCTTTTCCTGGGACGGCTGCGACAATGCCGGACAAAATCTTCCAGTCGGGGTTTATTTTTTAAAGGCGACAACAGCCGGTCGAACTATCATTGAGAAAATAGTAAAGATCAGATAAAATAACACCAGTGATTAAGTAACTAAGTCATTGAGTAACTGAAAAGGCCAAAGAGACCAATACCAGCTCCAACACAACGATACTTAGGTGCTCCGATACTTTCTTTATCTATAGTCCTGCGTTTTTTATAATATCGATGATCTCCTGGGCTGGTAATATGATCGGCAATGTAGGCAGAGCACCCATACCACGAGTAAGATCATCCCCTGTCATGTCCGTTGATTTGCTCACTCTCATAAGATTCAAACCAATGACCTTGCCGTCCAATGTAAAGACCGGTACACCCAGACCACTTAAAAGAGCTTTCATCGGGTCGGTCATGAACATGGTCCGTGGTTTTTTTATGATCGCTTCGATCCGACTGATACTGACGACCGGAGCATAGCCACCGGCATTGCCCAATCTTGATAACAAGACTATCTGCTCGAGTATTTCCGGCGTTGAATTATCAGTCAGGTCGATAGCCGTTAGTTTCTTATCGAGTTTTTCACTCGGCTTGATGAATGCGAGGTCAAGATCCTGATCGCGCAATACCACATTCGCCGGGATCTCCTCATTGTCAGGTAATATCATCGTTACACTCTTCACCTTTGTTTCATCCATACCTGATCCGAAAATGCTCGCAGGGCTAATGCTTGACAGGGAAGATATTGCTAACCCTGATTCATCGACGACGGTCAAAAGTATTTCAGTCTTGCGTTCTGATTCGTACACCTCTACTACAACCCTTGCAGTTATTATCGCATCCTGCCACTTCTGCAGTACCGTTTTAGAAAGATCACCCGCCTCGTCGGCCCATACGGGTGTTACTAATAGACCTAATAGCAATAAAAGACAAAGAGCTAATAGCCCGTACTTATTTGATGCATTTTCTTTCATATAACCTCCCTGATAGGATTTTAGTCACTATGTTATTTAGTCACTAAGTTATTGTGTCTACTTAGTCTTTTTAGTTTATATGTTTCTGTTTCTATTTTTTCCTGCATACTACTTAGTTCTTAGTGCTTAGTGTTTATTCCCAGTCTGGTTCCATTTCAACGAACATTGTATGGATACCGCGCGTCACCTTCATTACAACGTTCTTTGGTTTTTTCTTCTCGATACTCTCCATGGTTTTTTCGAATGCAGCAACATCGCTTATGTTGTTACTGCCGATCTCGATTATCAGATCACCAACCATCAAGTTTGCCAGGCCAGCCCATGAACCGTTGCTGACATTGTCAACGATGACACCGGTTTGGTTCTTTTCCCACATCTGGTCAATCCGGTCAGCAAAGGCGATATCCCGAACCGTGAACTCGAAATTATCATCCCTGTATTTTTTCATCTCACGCGGAAGGCGGGGTGAAGTCCCGAGTTTAGCAGACAGATTCAGTTGCTGGTTATTGCGCAGCAAAGTGATTTTCACATTTGAATCTATAGGGTAGCGTCTTATCATTGCGGGTAAAATTTCAATGTCTGATTCTTCCGAAGCTTCGATCTTTTCACCATCTATAGCGATGAGTACATCGCCGGTTTTTATGCCAGCTTTCCTTGCCGGGCTGTCTTCAAATATCTGGATCACACGAACGCCTTTCTGGCCGGTCATGTTCAGTTTTTCAGCAATATCTTTGGTGAGTACCTGGATGCCGATGCCTAACCACGCTTTTTGCACTTCCTGGCCTTGCTCGGTGAGTTTCTTCTTACCGATCTTGGCTACTGTTACATACTGGCTCTTGCCTCTTTCATAAGTAACGAGTACAGGCACCCGCTCATTATTTTCTGCATTACCCAGTATTTTCTCAGTAGCCTTTTTCATGTCTTCGATATTTTTCACCGTGAAGTCGCCGATCTTAACAATAACTTCATTACCGACCAGTGCTGGTTTAGCTTCGCCGCAAGGGCCACCGGGTTGTACAGAAGTGACGAGCACGCCGTTTTGATCATCACGCTTCATCTCTTTGGAAGCGAGGAGCGAGATATTACGGACCGTAATACCCCAATCTTTGAGCTCAACCGAATTCGGACGGTAGTATTCCCGTTTTTGCGGCGTCATAGAGAGGGTTACTTCTTTATTGTTGCGTTTTACAACGACTTGCACTTTTTGCCCGATTATTCGTTCGTTAACCAGTTGGTTGAACAAAGGGAGTTCTTCATTGAAATGCACGGTCACTTCGTGACCGGCAAGTTTAACAATAATATCGCCAGGCAGGAAGCCGGCTCTATCCGCCGGGGAATCCTTAATAACACCGCTTACAAGGACACCTGTTTTATCTTCATAAGATTTGAGCAGAGGTTGTACCTCAAGACCAAACCATGAACGGGTGATCTCGCCCTGGTTTATCAATTCAAGGGAAATCCTTTTTGCAAGGTTACCGGGTATCGCACCGCCGATACCGAAACTTATTTCATTAATACCGATGATCTCACCCTTGAGATTGACCAGGGGACCGCCGGAATTGCCCGGGTAAATTGATGCATCATGCCCTATCCATCGTACGACTGAACCCACGTCCTCGCCTTCCAAAGTTAATTTGAAGGGCGCAAAAACATCGGGTATGACCATTTCAGTATTACTTATGATCCCCATAGTAACAGATTGTGATAAAGCAAGCGGGCTACCCATAGCAAGAACCTGGTCACCGACTTCAAGCTCATCAGAATTGCCGAATGAAACAAATGGGTACTTTCGGCTATCAGGATTCCGTAATTTGATGACCGATATATCGGAAAGAGGATCCGTGCCGATAAGGTCAGCTTCGATTTCTTCCTTGCTCGATAGGGTACAGACCAAGCGCTTTGCGCGTCCTGCCACGTGATGGTTGGTAACGATGTGCCCTTCTGGAGTAATGATCACGCCGCTGCCTGATGATTCTTGTTTAACTTCTCTTCCTTGGTTATCCCAGACCGAGACGACGTGGATCCTTACAAGCGCTGGTTTCACTTTTGCGATTGCATGATCAACGGCCTGTTGTATATCTCCTTCGGTTTCGATCAATATCTGCCCGTGCGCAAAAGGCAGGGATAAAAACACACCTAATATGATGATGATCAACACAGTTTTTGTCTTCAAGATTACCTCCGTAAAACAAAGTATAGCAAAATATAGCGGTGATGTCAATCAGGGAGGAAAGACAGTAAGAACTAAGAACCAGGAACCAGGAAGGAAAATATGAAACAAAGAACAGAGGAGCAGGAGAAACGGAGTTTCATAGCTAAATAGAAATAATGTTGAGTTTTTGTAGTCAACCGGTTTATCGGATATTATTTGCTGCACCCCGCTTCTTGTTTTATTCACTGCGGGGTAGGCAATTTCACGCATGCATCATAAAACAGATGAATGTGAAATTGGGATTGACATGAGTTATAAAACGGGTAGAATTATCTATGAAAAATATCGCGGTACTAGCCTCAGGAAGGGGCACAAATCTGCAGGCGATCATTGAAAACACTGAAAACGGTACGCTTAAGGCAAACCTCGTCTGTGTGATCAGCGATCGAGAAGACGCAAAAGCCCTGGAGCGGGCACGCCAGCATAATGTAAAAGCGATCTATCTTGATCCCGGGCCAAAAAAGACCTGGCTCATACCTGAAATCGAGGAAAAATACGTGCAGACACTCAAAGACCATAATGTTGACCTGATATGCCTTGCCGGATTCATGAGGATTATAAAAAAACCATTACTCGATGCTTTTGCCGGGAAGATAATAAATATTCATCCTTCACTATTGCCGTCCTTTCCTGGTCTTGATGTTCAGAAAAAAGCGATCGATTGGGGCGTGAAGTTTTCCGGGTGCACGGTTCATTTTGTAGATGATACGGTCGATGGCGGACCGATAATTGTCCAGGCAGCAGTGCCGATACTCGACGATGATACGCCTGAAAAATTAGCCGAGAGGATTTTAAAGGAAGAGTGGCGCATCTACACAGAAGCCATCAACCTTGTTCTCTCGGGTAAGTATAGAATCGAAGGAAGAAGAGTAATAAAGACAGGATAATGGGTTTGGGTTAGGAAACAGGATTTTTCCAACATCCATACCTATTAACATATTCGCATTGTTTTTTGGGGGTATTTCCTCCCGAGTGTAAGAAAATAGTATTTGGATTAATAGGTTAAGCCTTTTGGGGTTAAAGCGATTGCGATATTGATGTTCGTTTGTGCTAAGGCGACCCTAGGGGCTTTCGAGGTTATCAAGGTTCCGTCTGTTCTAAGATAACACATAGACAAACGGAGCGTTGCACGGCGTATACTTCTCTGTCCTGCATTATCGATATTCGGGCGGGGGATATGCGGTCTCCAATAAGCTTTCTTTAGAGAAAGATTATTGGAGAACAAGGGGGTGTCCCTTCTTTAGTGTAAGAAAATAGTATTTGGATTAATAGGTTAAGCCTTTTGGGGTTAAAGCGATTGCGATATTGATGTTCGTTTGTGCTAAGGCGACCCTAGGGGCTTTCGAGGTTATCAAGGTTCCGTCTGTTCTAAGATAACACATAGACAAACGGAGCGTTGCACGGCGTATACTTCTCTGTCCTGCATTATCGATATTCGGGCGGGGGATATGCGGTCTCCAATAAGCTTTCTTTAGAGAAAGATTATTGGAGAACAAGGGGGTGTCCCCCTTGTTGGGCGGTTAGCTCAGTTGGTTAGAGCGTCGGTCTCACATACCGAAGGTGACTGGTTCAAGTCCAGTACCGCCCAGTTTC
>CAYQPW010000009.1:7065-99226 GCA_964419565.1 uncultured bacterium | reverse complement strand
CGTCGTGTGCCGGCGGGTGTGTATTTTGTGCGCTTCCAGACTGACGATTATCAAAAAACAGAAAAGGCTGTTCTTTTGAAATAGGTTAAGGTTAGGGTGACGATGCCCGTTTATTCGGGCATCGTCATCTTTTACCATTACCGATTTCTTAAAAAAAAGTAAAAAAAACAGGGTTAGTATTTGTTTGTCGTAATCAAACATCAAAATCAAACAATCTAACCAGGGACTAACTAAAGACTAATAATTATAGAGAACAAAAGGAGTAAGATATGCGTAAAACAGTATGTTCCCTGCTAGTGCTTCTCGTGCTTGGTTTTGGAGCAGAGATAGTAACCTTTGATGATAACTGGGCACCGAATCCACTATTCAATGTCGTATCGCAGGGGCCTGGTGGTGTTGAGGTTATCTTTAGTACGCATGAGGTCGTCATTGAGGAAATGGAGATCGACGGCATAATGATGAATCATTATGGCATACCCGGCATCTTCTTACCGAACGACGAAGGCGCACCGAACTTAGCTGGTACTGGTCGCTATATCGCAGTACCACAGGGTGCACGTGCTCAGGTGACAGTTTTAGATGTCAGTACTGAGGTCTACCGTGGTGTTGAAGTCGCGCCGGCATTCAATATTCCGCGTGACGATGACGATTCACCTTTGCGTTATGAAAAGGATATGACGATATACGGTCGTAATGCCTACTATCCAGACGCCCCGGTTCAGCTATCTGAACCGATGCAGATACGCGGTGTCGACGTGGTAATATTGGGTGTAACACCTTTTCAGTATAATCCGGTGACCAAGGAGTTGATCGTATATAAGGACATCCGTTGTCGGGTGGATTTCGTCGGTGGAAATGGTCATTTTGGTGAAGACCGTTTGCGCAGTCGTTTCTGGGAACCCATCCTGCAAGGGCATTTGTTGAATTATGCCTCTTTGCCAGAGATCGACTTTTATGCACCAGAGCGTATCAGCGAGCAGAGTGGTTTTGAGTATATTATAATTGTGCCCGACGATGCGTTATTTGAGGCATGGGGTGATACGATCAAAGCATGGCGCAAATTGCAGGGTATTAGTTGCGATGTTTTCACTTTGACTGAAGTTGGCGGTTCAACTTCTGGAGCAATCGAAGGTTTCTTGAATAATGCTTATAATACCTGGAACCCTGCTCCTGTGGGTTTTTTAATCTTATCTGACTATCCATCGACCGGTGACGTCTATGGTATCACATCGCCGATGTGGAATGGCTATTGTGTCTCGGACAATATCTATGCAGATGTCAATGGTGATAATCTACCTGATATGCACCATGCCCGTATCTGCGCTCAAACTGAGACAAACCTCAATACAATGATAAATAAATTCCTGAGTTATGAACGGAGTCCTTACACAGCAGCAAATTTCTATGATGAACCACTCGCTGCCTGTGCATGGCAAACCGAACGGTGGTTCCAATTATGCGGTGAAGTCATTCGAGGTTTTTGGATCAACGATCTCGGCAAGAATCCAGCTCGTCAGTATAGTGTTTACACAGGCAGTCCGTATGCTGGCTGTGCCTGGTCGACAAACGCCAATACATCGACCGTGGTGACCTATTTCTCTAATCTCGGCTATATACCGACAACCAATCCTTATGATTATTCCTGGTGGAATAGTGGTTCATCGACCGGTATAACCAATGCCATCAATAACGGTGCTTTCATTGTCCAGCATCGTGACCACGGCATGGAAACTGGTTGGGGTGAACCTTATTATACTACCACACATCTTAACTCGTTAACGAATACGATGTTCACGTTTGTCTTCTCTTTAAATTGTCTGACCGGTAAATACAATTGGTATGCCGAAACTTTTTCGGAAAAATTTCACCGGATACAATACGGTGCGATGGGTTTGAATGCTGCTTCTGAGGTTTCCTATTCGTTCGTTAACGATGCGTATATCTGGGGTGTTTACGACTGTCTGTGGCCGCAATTCATGCCGGATTATCCCATGGCTGACATGCCTGGTCACAGTGTGCTCAATCCATGTATCGCTATGAGCTATGGCAAGATATTCTTGCAGGGTTCAAGCTGGCCATATAATCCAGGAAGCAAGATCTATACTCACCATCTATTCCATCACCATGGGGATGTGTTCAATACCCTCTATTCAGAAATTCCACAGAATCTCACAGTCAGTCATGCATCGACACTACCTGGTGGTCAGGGATATTTCACGGTCACGGCAGATGACAGCTCGATCATAGCACTTACTGTAGATGGCGAGATCATCGGTGTCGATGAAGGAACTGGCAGCCCACTCAATGTCACCATATTCAGTCCACCTTCTCAAGGAGATACGGTTCTGGTCACGGTTACCAAAGCGAATTATTACCGGTATACTGCGCTCGTACCAGTGACTGGCGGCGGCGCGACAATGCCTTATGTTGTGCTGGTTGGTTATGAGGTAGTGGGTGGTAATGGTAATGGTATGTTGGATCCGGGTGAAGATGCCAGTATTGTCTGCACGATCGCCAATGTCGGAACTGATATCGCAACCAATACGATCGGTACTTTGCGTTGCTCCAGCGGTTATATCACGATAACCGATTCAACATCCACTTACGGGAATATGCAGATCCAAGATACGCTGGACAACAGTGCAGATCCCTATGATGTCAGTGTTTCAGCTTCCTGTCCGCCTGGGACAAACGTTGATTTTGATCTTTACATCGCTTGTGCTGAGTCATCCTGGACCGAGAACTTCTCATTGATCGTCGGTATTCAGGGTCAGGATTATGTAACGCATGATTGCGGTAATATTAAATTCACCGTAACGCGTTATGGTGCGCTTGGCTTTATGGGCTCTGCTCAGACCGGTGGTTCAGGCCTCTGGTATCCGGTAAATACCACAAATCATCTTTATTATGGCGCTTTTGCCGTAGGTACTGACCTCAATTATTGTGTCGACCGTTATTATGAAGATGGTACTGATGATACTGATTGGGAAACAACGGTTAATCCAGATGGTATGGCCAGGATGTTTGAACCCGGTCCGAACAATTTTGACGAGTATGCGACGGCGCGTTATGATGATTCAGGTCACCCATCACCTAAGGGTTTGGTTTGTGCTCAGTATTCCTGGGCCTGGGATGATGCCACGGCAAATGATTTTGTGATCATGAAGTTTGCTTTGATCAATGAAGGCGCATCGACGATAAGCAATCTTTATGCGACGGTCTTTATGGATATTGATTTCTCCGGTGGCGCGAGTGATCAGGGATCATCTGAGGCCGCGCGGAATCTTGTCTGGATGTATAATAGTACTCCGTATGTCGGAGCTGCTATTTTGGATCCGCCGCGTGCGACATCAGCAGTTAATCTTTCATTGATCGACCATGCATTATATGTTTATCCGTACAGTGGTTTACCAGATAGTATTCAGATCCAGTTTATGGACGGGTCTATCCAGAACCCTTCATCGGATCGTGCGTATGATTGGTCGGTTTGCGCTTCAGCAGGTCCCTTCACCATCGCTTCTGGGGCGGCTGAAATCGCTGCCTTTGCAATCCTTGGTGGCAACAATCTGAGTGATCTGCAGGCGCATTGTGATACTGCTTATAATCGTTATTGGAACTGGCCAGGTGTCGAGGAGACTCCGGGCAGTGCCCAGATCACTGGGATCCATTTATATCCGGTAATCTCGCGTGGTCGTCCCTACAAGGTTGCTTATGGTTTTACCCAAGAGACACCGGTTATGGTTAAAGTCTATGATGCACTGGGTCGTCTAGTCGTCCATGAGGACTATGGCCGACTCAATGGCTCAGGTGAATTCACCTTCGACCTCAAATCTCTGGCACAAGGCGTCTACTTCGTTAAAATCGATGCCGAAAATAAAACCACAACCTCTAAAATCATCTGGCTTAAGTAAAATAAGAATTGGGTTAGGGTTTGGATACTGGATTTTTTGTTTTGCCCCAGCATCTAAACCCTAACCCAATAACGATGTTTTAAAGGAGGTATAATGAGAAAAATATACGCTTTGTTGCTGCTTTTTGCAATACCTTTAGCAGCAGGAACAATAACAAAAACGATCGTGCTTTCAGAAAGCGAACTCGATTTCACTAAAGTAGATGGCTATGATGTAGTGACCATGCCTTATGAGCATGATCTGGCAGAACCAGGGAATCCCCTGCTCCCGGCCAAGAGCGTCTACTTCCTCATTCCATCTGATGCAGATATTGTGAAAATAGATATAATAAGTCAACAAGATACTGAATTAGATGGTTCCTATGATATTCACCCGGCACAGAATCCTGTCCCCTTTTCGCGTCCTGATTTACGCGAATTCACGCCGCCCAATGATCTTGTCTACTCAAGCGATGAACCTTATCCTCTAAATACTATAAAAACATACGGGACGGGTTTAAAATCAGGTTTCAGAATAGCCGGGATCGACATTTATCCTCTTCATTATGTCCCGAATGCCAAAAAATTGATCTTTACAAAATCAATCACCTTGAGGATCGAGTATGAAAAAAATAGCAATCCTGTATCTCTGCTCAGCCAAACACAGTATGACGTTTTTTCAAAAGAGGTAGCAAAACTTGTTTGCAATTCTGAGGATATCGCTCGTTTTGCGCCTTCTATTGATCGCAGTATCGACGATGTCAACTATGTCATTATAACGAGCACTTCTTATGAGTCGAGTTTTCAAGCTCTTGCTGACTGGCGTACCAAACAGGGATGGAAGGCTGAAATCGTTACAACAACATGGATCTACAGCAACTATTCAGGTTATGATAACCAAGAAAGGATACGGAACTTTTTAAAAGATTATTTCACCAATGAAGGGCTTGTCTGGGTATTCATCGGCGGTGATAATAATGTCGTGCCCGTACGCGAAGCTTATCTGCCGTTCTCAGGAGATTCCTATATAGCAACGGATCTTTATTATTCAGATCTTGATGGTACCTGGGATCAAAACGGCAATCACCTCTATGGTGAGATGTCGGGTGATGGTGTAGATCTTTATTCTGATGTCTTTGTCGGCAGATTGTGCTGTGCAAGCACTTCGAACGTGACGAATTACCTGACCAAGCAGAACACTTTTGAAATGAATCCGCCGACCACTTATCTAAGGAAAATGCTTCTTCCTTCAGTCCTGCTGTGGACCGGTTACCACGGTAGTCAAACTAATGGTTATATCGCCGACACTACGCCAGCTGGCTGGTTTGATTGTGCTCTAGTCGATCCACCCAACTACCGGATGCGTGATTCCCTGAATCAGGGCTATCAATTCTGTCATCCTATGGCGCACGGCGATGAGTACGGTTTTTACAACTATTACGGAAGTGTTGTATTCCACAGAAGCCAGGTCGCCTCATTGAGCAATGGAACAAATTTTAATATCATGAACTCGATCGCCTGTTATTCTGGTGACTTTGATGAAGCTGACTGCCTTGCTGAATCGCTTGTAAACAAATATCCTGGCGCCTGTGTTGCCACGATAATGAATACAAGATATGGCTGGGGACAACCACCAAGTATGGGTCCATCAGAAAGACTCGATCTGTTGTTCTACGGTAACTTCTTCAATCGAGATACCCTTGAGATCGGACGCTGTCATGCACGCAGCAAAGATCACTATGTCTCAGCAATGCTTGGGCAAACAGTATGGCGATACTGCGGCTATGAACTCACCTTATTCGGTGATCCAGCATTACCGATGTGGGAAAATATTCCGGTTAATTTAACAGTAACTCATCCAGATACGATCGGAGTTGGCAGTCAAAATGTGAATATTACGGTTACCAGCGGAGGTTCGCCGGTCAGCAATGCACTCGTCTGCCTGTACAAGAATGGTGAAGCCCACGAACGAGGTTATACCAATACCTCGGGGCAAACAAGTATCTTTGTAAGCACCAGCACTGCCGGCACGATGAGCATTACCGCCACTGCCAAAGATCATTACCCATATGAAGGGACTATACAGGTATATGGCAGCGGCAGTACGATGCCTTATGTTGTGCTGGTTGGTTATGAGGTAGTGGGTGGTAATGGTAATGGTATGTTGGATCCGGGTGAAGATGCCAGTATTGTCTGCACGATCGCCAATGTCGGAACTGATATCGCAACCAATACGATCGGTACTTTGCGTTGCTCCAGCGGTTATATCACGATAACCGATTCAACATCCACTTACGGGAATATGCAGATCCAAGATACGCTGGACAACAGTGCAGATCCCTATGATGTCAGTGTTTCAGCTTCCTGTCCGCCTGGGACAAACGTTGATTTTGATCTTTACATCGCTTGTGCTGAGTCATCCTGGACCGAGAACTTCTCATTGATCGTCGGTATTCAGGGTCAGGATTATGTAACGCATGATTGCGGTAATATTAAATTCACCGTAACGCGTTATGGTGCGCTTGGCTTTATGGGCTCTGCTCAGACCGGTGGTTCAGGCCTCTGGTATCCGGTAAATACCACAAATCATCTTTATTATGGCGCTTTTGCCGTAGGTACTGACCTCAATTATTGTGTCGACCGTTATTATGAAGATGGTACTGATGATACTGATTGGGAAACAACGGTTAATCCAGATGGTATGGCCAGGATGTTTGAACCCGGTCCGAACAATTTTGACGAGTATGCGACGGCGCGTTATGATGATTCAGGTCACCCATCACCTAAGGGTTTGGTTTGTGCTCAGTATTCCTGGGCCTGGGATGATGCCACGGCAAATGATTTTGTGATCATGAAGTTTGCTTTGATCAATGAAGGCGCATCGACGATAAGCAATCTTTATGCGACGGTCTTTATGGATATTGATTTCTCCGGTGGCGCGAGTGATCAGGGATCATCTGAGGCCGCGCGGAATCTTGTCTGGATGTATAATAGTACTCCGTATGTCGGAGCTGCTATTTTGGATCCGCCGCGTGCGACATCAGCAGTTAATCTTTCATTGATCGACCATGCATTATATGTTTATCCGTACAGTGGTTTACCAGATAGTATTCAGATCCAGTTTATGGACGGGTCTATCCAGAACCCTTCATCGGATCGTGCGTATGATTGGTCGGTTTGCGCTTCAGCAGGTCCCTTCACCATCGCTTCTGGGGCGGCTGAAATCGCTGCCTTTGCAATCCTTGGTGGCAACAATCTGAGTGATCTGCAGGCGCATTGTGATACTGCTTATAATCGTTATTGGAACTGGCCAGGTGTCGAGGAGACTCCGGGCAGTGCCCAGATCACTGGGATCCATTTATATCCGGTAATCTCGCGTGGTCGTCCCTACAAGGTTGCTTATGGTTTTACCCAAGAGACACCGGTTATGGTTAAAGTCTATGATGCACTGGGTCGTCTAGTCGTCCATGAGGACTATGGCCGACTCAATGGCTCAGGTGAATTCACCTTCGACCTCAAATCTCTGGCACAAGGCGTCTACTTCGTTAAAATCGATGCCGAAAATAAAACCACAACCTCTAAAATCATCTGGCTTAAGTAAAAACAATGTGAATAACCGAAATTGCCCCGCCCATCATAGATGGGAGGGGCAATTTCTTGATGCCGGCCCTGCACCGACCGCGAAGAAAATTAGTCTAAAAGGTATCTAGTAAAATACAATAATTTCATTACTCAAAAGATTCAATATAACGATAAACATTTATCGCGGCAACAGCACCTTGTGCGCAAGCTGTCACGACCTGTCTAATATTACCGGCACAAATATCTCCAGCAGCAAAAACACCAGCTAATGATGTTTCCTGCTTTTCATTTGTCATAATAAAACCTCTGGTATCGACATCCACGAACGCCTTAACAAAATCGGATTTGGGCACCATGCCGGTGTATACAAATACACCACCTACCTCTATCACCTGCTCGCTCTTACTTACCCGATCTTCTATCACTATCGCCTCAACCCTTTCTTCACCTTTTATGCTCAATAACTTATGATTGAGAAAAAAAACTGCCCTGGGTTCTTGTTTAAACCGTTCTTGCCATATATGTTCGGCCGTAATATACGGCAAGTATTCAACAAAAGTTATGTGTTCTACAAAATTGAGGAGAAATTTTCCCTCTTGCAGGCCTGAATTCCCACAACCGATAACCGCGATCTTTTTACCCTTGAACAAAGGACCGTCACAAGTCGCACAATAGGAAATGCCGCGACCCATCAACTTATCCTCACCAGGGACATTGAGTCTCTTAGGCAAAGTCCCGGTCGCGATGATCACACCAAGTGATTCGAAACTACGTGCGCTCGTCCTAATGATGATCTTCTGGTCTTTTTTCTCCAGGGACACGACTTCAGTACCGATGACTTCAACGCCAAAATGCTGAGCTTGTTTTTTCATATTATCGGTAAGCTCGCTACCGGCAATGCCAGCTGGAAATCCAGGAAAGTTCTCTATACGGTCAGTCGTTGCTGCAAGACCACCAGGCAAAGCTCTCTCCAGGATGACCGTATTCAACCCTGCCCGCGAGCCATAGATACCCGCTGTTAGACCTGCTGGTCCGGCTCCGATTATAACAAGATCATAATTATCGTTACTCAAAGCATCCCCCATATCTGCAAAGATACCAGGAAATCAGCGTATCAGGTAATAGCTATCAGAATACAGGATATCAGGAAGAAAATATTACCTGATTTACTGATAATTTGATATCCTTTTCTAGTCTATTTGCCGTCTTAAAAATGTCGGCACTTCCAGATCATTATCGTTATAGATCTTCTCCTTGCTATCTTTCTTGATTTCGCGTCTTTTATAGGTTGGTAATTCGAGATTTTCTCTTTTCACAGAGATATCAAGTGCTGCTTCGCTGATCTTCTCTTTTATACCGGTTGCCACAACCATGACCTTAACTTTGTCGCCGAGTGTATCGTCAACAACGACACCGGTGATAACTTTAGGTTGACCGTCTGTTTCCGCGACTATCAATGACGCTGCTTCATTTGTCTCGGCAAGGGTAAGATCAGAACTACCGGTTATATTGATAAGCAATCCGCGTGCGCCCTTGATAGAAATATCATCAAGCAAGGGCGAGGAAATCGCTGACTGAGATGCCTGTATCGCACGATTCTCTCCTTCGCCAATACCAAGACCCATAACTGCGGTGCCTTTTTCGATCATCGCAGTTCTGATATCCGCAAAGTCCAGGTTAATAAGACCTGGTTTAGTAATCATCTCGGCGATGCCTTTTATCGCGTTGAAGAGCACCATATTACCGATCTTGAATGCCTCGATGATCGATTGTTCTTTTGGGGAAACAGCTACAAGCTTCTGATTGGGGATACAGATCAAAGTATCAACATGATCCTGCAGTTCCTCAACGCCCTTGTCAGCATTCGACATACGCCATACCCCCTCGTATTCAAAGGGTTTGGTCACGACCGCAACAACGAGGGCACCAGCATTCTTTGCTTCCTCAGCAACTAAGGGCGACACACCCGTACCGGTTCCGCCGCCTTCACCGCATGTGATGAAAACCATATCAGCATCTTTCACTACATCGCGGATGTCCTCACGAGACTCCTCGGCAGCCTTTCGACCGATCTCGGGATCGCCACCAGCACCCAGACCTTGTGTTAGGTTCTGTCCGATCTGTAATTTTTCCGCAGCCATATTTATCTTAAGAACCTGGGCATCTGTATTTACTGCGATGCATTCAACGCCATCGATACCGGCACTTTGTGCATAGTTTATGGTATTACAACCTGCACCACCAACACCGATCATCTTAATTTTAGCAATGTACTTTGGTTCCTGAACCAATTCCAACATAGCGTGCCTCCTTCTGGATTACCTCATTCCGCTCATCGGAACGAGCTAAAAATATTTCGAAAACCATTCTTCAAAACGCTTCTTTAGGGCATCGAACACACCTCCGCCCTTTGTTTTCTTAATTAGGGTCTGATTCTTTTTCTCATAGCCGTAGAGAACCAAACCGACCCCTGTCGCATATATGGGATCGAGAATGATATCGGTAAGCCCACCGATTCTCTTTGGTATCCCGATCTTCACCGGCAGATTGGTTATCTCCTCAGCAATTTTTGCCAGACCATGGAGCCGTGCAGTACCGCCAGTTATAACAACTCCGGCAGCAAGGACGTCAGCAAAACCGCTCTTCTTTACGGCTTTATTCGTTATCATGAGGATTTCTTCAACACGCGGGCTAACGATCGAGTATAGATGCTCCTTTGTTATGAAGCGATCTTCACGACCACCGATACCGGCGACCTTGATCTCATCTTTCTTCTCTTCTGCTGTTATCGAAAGCGTAGCATACTTCTTTTTGATTGTTTCTGCCTGCTTATATGGCGTCCGTATACCGATCGCGATATCATTGGTGATATACTCACCACCGAGCGGTATCACCTCAGTATGCCGTATTGCACCGTCGTAAAATATGGCGAGATCAGTCGTGCCACCACCGATATCCAATAGACAGACGCCGAGATCTATTTCGTCAGGCTGCAGGACCGAGTATGACGATGCCAGTGGCTGGAGAACGAGATCCTTGACCTTCAGCCCGGCTCTTTCAAGTGCTGTGTAGATATTCTGGGCTGAAGTAATTGCTGCTGTTACGATATGAACCTCTGCTTCCAATTTGACACCGCTCATGCCAACCGGATCTTTGATGCCGCGCTCGTTATCAACTATGTACTCTATCGGTATTGCATGGATTATTTCACGATCAAGAGGTAAAGCGATTGCCTGAGCCTGTTCTATGACACGCTCAATATCCCTTTTAGCAATGACACCTCCGATACGTGAAGTAGCGATCATGGCATGGGCATTAATACTCTCAATATGGGAACCAGAGATACCAGCATAGCAAGCATCTACTTTGAATCCGGACATGCGCGATGCCTCTTCAATCGCCTTTTGTATAGATTCCACGGCCTTTTCAAGATTAATTATCACACCTCTTTTCAATCCATAGGAAACGGTCGATCCGACGCCAACAACCTTTAAATCATCATCATCGACTTCAGCGATAATAGCAGCAACTTTCGTGGTTCCAAGATCAACACCGACAATCCTTTCTTTCTTTCGCATAATCTCCTCCTTACTGAGTGTTTCCAGAACCCTTTTTATTATGCAAACCGGGCTCCTGTTTAATAACAACCTGTGTCTTGAACCTTAAATCAACAACACATGGACCTGGAATATCAAGCAGGTCCAGCGATTCTATTAATCGTTTTTTCCTTAATAAATCATGCACCCCTAACACATATTCAATACCTTTGTACTCGACTATGCCTTCTTCCTGGGAGAGGATCCTTGCTTGAGGGATTACCTCTTCAAGTACTATGAAAGTCTCTCTCGTTTTTACGAGCTGCACGATCACTATGGCCACTATCACAATCACTATTGCACCCGCTATTATTTTAAGAATTTTACCTCCTCTTCAAGAAGAATCCCTTTCGTACTCATAACTTTATCTTTAATCATCTTTGCCAATCTCAATACATCAGAAGTTCTCGCATTGCCGCGGTTTATTATAAAATTAGCATGCTTTGTGCTGACCTCAGCATCACCGATCCTCAATCCTTTAAGGCCACAAGCATCGATCAACTTACCGGCTATATGGGGTTTAATATTTCTAAAATATGAGCCAGCGGAAAAGCCTGTCGGCTGTATTTTATTGCGGTAAATAAGATTTTTTCTAATGCCTGAGGCGATATCTTTTTGATTGCGGCGATTTAATTTCAGCTGTGCTGTAAGGATAGTAACTCCGTCATGTATTTCAGTTCTTCGGTAGCCAAACCCTATATCCCTGCTACTCAGATTTTGAATAACACCATGGCCAGTCATTATCGTTATACTGGTAACGATATCAGCCATCGACTTCCCGAAAGCTCCTGCGTTTCCTTTTATTGCACCGCCTATTGTACCGGGGATACCGGCTAAGAATTCCGCGCCGCCGTAACCTTGCGCTTTAGCTCTCTGCAAGAAATGATCGATCCAAAGACCACTACCACACCAGAACATACCATTATTTCTTCTTACCTTACGGAAAACGCCGTACAGTTTGATGATCACACCAGGATATCCCCTGTCACTTACCAGTATATTTGAACCAGCACCAATGATACAGTACCTCATCTTTTTCTTCTCTATAATATGCAATAATTTTTTTAATGCGCGCAGGGAAAAAACCTTAACAAAATACCTGGCGTTACCACCAAGATGGAACGATGTGTGTTTAGTCATCGATTCCTGAACAAACACCTTAGTACCGGCAACCGATGAAAAAGGGGTTCTCATGGTAACTCCTCGAGCAATCTCCTTGCCAGACGGTTGATTGAACCGGCTCCCTGGATCACAATAATATCACCGCGCCGCGCGACTTTTTTCAAAAATATCAAGATATCATCCATTTCTCCGATAAAATGGACATTGTTCTGGTCTTTGCTTATCCTTTTAGCAAGGGCTTTCCCGCTGACACCAGGTATCGGTATTTCGTGTGCGCCGTATATCTCCGATACGATAACGATATCAGCATTCAAGAAAGAAAGCGCAAAATCATCGAACAGATGATACGTGCGTGTATATCGATGTGGTTGAAAAACCGAGATTATTCTGCCCTGAGGGGCGTACTTACGGATTGTTTCAAGCGTAACGGCGATCTCCGTCGGGTGGTGTCCGTAATCATCAAAGATTTTCATACCTGATACTTCACCAATATATTCAATGCGTCGGTGGACACCGCGGAATTCTGTCAATGCCTCCTTAATCTTCGCCTTTGGTACGCCTAGCTCAATACCGACGCCGATGGCAGCAAGGGTATTGCTGATATTGTGATCACCGAGCAGATTGGTCTTGAATCTTCCTACGAGCTTATCCTGATATGTAACATTAAAAGCACATCCTTCATTGCTTCTCGTTATTTTTGTCACTCTAAGTTCAGCCCTTTCGTTGAACCCGTATGTTATTACCCTTCTATAGATGCAATCCATAATCTCAAAACTCGATGGAGAATCTACGCCCAGAAAAGTACATCCCCAGAATGGAACATGGTTCGCAAAATAGCTGAAATGCTCCTTGATCTCATCAAGATCGCGGTAGTGATCAAGGTGTTCAGCCTCAATATTGGATATCACTGCATAAGAGGGGTAAAGACGAAGAAACGACTTATCTGACTCATCTGCTTCACACACCAGATATTCACCCTTACCGAACCTTGCCTGACTTTTACCCTTAATAATGCCACCGATAACGGCAGTCGGCCTAAGACCGCCTTTTTCCAGCACTTCACCGATGATCGATGTCGTCGTTGTCTTTCCATGCGTGCCAGAAACGCAGACTGCGATCTTCATTCTTGTTAGTTCAGCAAGCATTTCACCGCGGTGTATGATCGGTATATTTATCCTCCGGGCCTCGGTGATCTCCGGATTATCTTTTTTGATGGCGGTAGAATAAACGACAACATCAGCACCGCCAATATTGCTTTTCTCATGTTTATAAAATACCTTAATACCCTTTTTTCTTAAATTGTGAGTTATGTCAGTCCTATTGATATCCGAACCCGTCACTTTAAAATTCAGGTTATGAAGTACAATCGCCAAACCACTCATACCTATACCGCCAATACCCACAAAGTGTATATGCTCTGTTTTACCAAACACTATACTATTCCTCCCAGTATCAGGTCAGCGATTTGCTTTTCTGCATCCCAGTTAACATCTGGTTTCTTTTTACGTCTGGAAAGAAGTTTGAATAATTCTTCAACAACTTTTTGGCTTGTGGCCTGTTCCTCACGTAACACCGTTGCATTGCCTAAACTGGCGAAGTACCTGGCATTATGATATTGATGATCATCGATCGCATATGGAAATGGGATGAAGACCACCGGGGTATTTGTCGCGAGTATCTCATATCCTGCGAGTGCACCAGCACGTGCGATTATTGCATCAGCAGTGTGCATTTCAGACCAGGGAGTGAACGTAAAAGGAATGACTTTCGTTCTACCATTGATCTTTTCCGAAACCCAAGCATAGTCACGCTGTCCGCTAATAATAACTAATCGATAGTCATCTGGAACGACTTCCTGCATTTCTAAAGCGAGTTTGTTTATCATATAAGAACCGCCGCTCCCACCCAAAAACAGGATCGTATTTGATCTTCCTTTTTTTGATAATTTTGTGCCTATCGTGCCTTTAAAATCCGGTCTGATCGGCACTCCGGTTATTAATAATCTACCCTTCATATTATCCAGAAGGGGTAATCCCAGGAACACGATTTTCGCTTTCGAAGCAAAAAACTTCGTCGCTCGACCTGGTCTACGATTCGGTTCAAAGAGGAAAAAATCACGACGTCTGATAAGACATGGAATAACAAGAGGCAATGTACCGAAACCTCCAAAAGCAATACCCCGGGCATTTTTAATGAGCGAAAGAACAATGAAAGAAGAGTAAACGAATAATAATATGGCGAGTATCTTATTGAACATCGATTTTCCATAAAAGGCTCGTGCTCTAATAGTAAATGTTTTAAGACCATACATTTGAGCTACCTTATCTTCATGATAGCCTTTCCGGACGAGCACGATAACCTCTGCTCCACGCCGGACAAGCTCCTGGGCTACAATTATCGCGGGAAAATAATGACCACCCGTGCCGATTGCTGAAACCACGATTCTATTTCCTGGTTCTGCTGTATCTTTATGGCTCATATAGCTGTCCTTCTCATACCACTCGCTTTCTTGAAGCCTGAAGTATTACACCCATAGCAAACAAATTTGCGGCTAATGACCAACCACCAAAAGATATAAATGGCAAGGGCACACCCGTCGGCGGCAGCAATCCGATACTTACCCCGACATGTATCAAAAAAATAACAAATATTGATGTGTTCAAACCGAGGACGAGTAATCTTGTAAAATCGTCTTCCAGATTGCTGGCGATCTTAAGACCGCGAAAGAAGAGCTGCCAGTACAAAGCGAATACAACGAGACTCCCAAGAAAACCGAATTCTTCTGCGATATGGGCAAAAATAAAATCATTATGGATCCTCGGTAAGAATAGGAACTTCTGCAAACCAGCACCAGGTCCCTTGCCAAGAAGACCACCCGAACCAATGGCGATGAGAGACTGACGTACTTGATAAGTCGGATTCGTTATAAAACTGGCAATACGCTGTTTGGCGTGAGGGAAAACAGAAATGAAAATGATCAACATCACCAAGCTCACGGCAAGAGTAGGAAATACCAATTTTGACTTAGTGCTTCCGTAAATGAGCATACTGATAAGCACAAAAACGCACATTACGGCCATTGATATAGAGGGTTGAATTGCAACCAGCAGGATGATGAATAAGCAAAGCACAATCGTGGTTAACATACCGGATCGGGTATTAGCTGTCTGCGGGTGCGAATCAAAGAAATTAGCCAGAAAGAAAACCAGCCAGATACGCACGAACTCAGACACCTGGAGCCCAAATGATGAGAGCAAAGAGATAGAACGACGTGCTCCAAATTGAACGCGCCCCGCTAACAGGGTGATAAATAAAAAGATCACGATGATCAGGAAAAGAGGAAAGATCAATTTTCTTATGATTTCATATGGCACGAAAAATCCGAAGACAAAAAACACGATCGCAATAGCGAGACGTTTGAGATGTCCTAATAGATAGAATGTTGAATCTTCGCCTCGTCGCATAGCACGATAATAAGATGATGAGTATACGAATATGGAGCCAAGAACAACAAGCGACAGCAAGCAAAAAGCCAGTGTCCGGTCAATCCCCTTGAACTGCAATTCTGAATGCCTCCCCTCGATCTGCAAAATCTGAAAAGTAATCAAAAGATGCAAAACCAGGATTCAGCATTATCGTATCACCCGGTCTTGCAAAATTTCTTGCCTTTGTCAAAGCATCACGCATGCTGTGAGCAACCGTAAACGAAGAAAAGTGTCTATCTTCAAAGAAATTACTTATGTATGCTGCATTCTCACCGAGGATGATGCACGCCTTAGCTTCCTTTACCAGTATTGACAGGTAATGCTCACCCGTATCACCCTTCTGCTTGCCCCCAACAATAATGATCCTAGGACCATCTATTGCTTTGAACGAAGCGATCGCAGCTATTTCATTCGTGCACATCGAATTATTTATGTATCTTATGCCCTTAAATGTACCGAGATCTTCAAGACGATGCGGCAACGATTTAAATGTCATCATCCCCTGTTCGATCGCACTATTGTCTATACCAATGATTTTTGCCACAGCAAGCGATGCCAAGGCGTTCATCTTGTTATGGTCACCCTCCAGCGCGAGTTTGTCGACCGGGAATAACCTTTCTTTTCCATAGGCAAACATACCATTGAACCAGGCACCATGATGGTCATTTAAGCCAAACAAAACGGTCTGTGACCGGATATCATCCATTACATCTTTTAGCACGGGGTCGTCACCATTAACAACGGCATAATCAGAGCTTTTCTGGTTTAAAAAAATACGCATTTTTGCCTGGCGATACTCTTCAAAATCTCGATGCCAATTTAAGTGATCTCTTGAAATATTCGTAAGTACTGCTATGTAAGGATGAAATTTGTCGACCCGCATCAACTGAAAAGATGATATTTCCAAGACATAATAATCAAATGGCTCGTTGAAAAGGGCTGTTGAAAAGGGCTGACCCGGGGAAATATTGCCACCGAGAAAAGCTTTCATATCAGCATGTTTCAGGATATTGCTGATCAAAGACGCAGTCGTGCTTTTCCCATTCGTTCCAGTAACCGCGATGATCCTGGGATTATCAAGACGCTGATATGTGAATTCAATCTCATCGATCACCGGTATGTGATTTGTGCGTAAGGTTCTGATAACCTCATGCTTCTCAGAAAAACCGGGTGACGTAACGGCAAAATCGAAATTTGTATCCTGGTAAGTTTTGATATCACCTTTTGCTATAAGTTCGCGTGCCCTTTCTGAGATCATATCCATATGTTCTTCATAGAGATATAAATCACTCTTTTCATCAATGAGCAATTCAGCGACCGCAAGATTTGCTCGACCAAGACCCAACAAAAGTATTTTCATCTCTTATAAGTAAAAAACCGAAAATATCGAACCGTATTCGTGATTCGTAGTCTGTTATTTGGATTTAGACATTCATTTGAAATTTGTAATTTATGGTTTGACATTTTTTTTCCTATCGAATCTTCAAAGTGGATAGCGCGATCATCATAAAAATGATCGCCAAGATCCAGAATCTAACGACAATTTTCGACTCGCGTAAACCTTTTAATTCGAAATGATGGTGTAGCGGCGCCATTTTGAATAATCTCTTGCCCCCGGTACGTCGGAAATATACGATTTGGAGTATTACCGAGAAGACCTCGATAACGAAAACACCACCGATCATGACAAGGAGTATTTCCTGTTTTATTAAGATCGCAACCGTCCCGACTATCGCGCCTAAGCTAAGCGCACCAGTATCACCCATGAATACCTGCGCAGGATGCGAATTAAACCACAGAAATCCGAGGCTCGCACCAAGGATTGCTGCGCAGAATACCGTTATTTCACCACCCTGAGTGAGAAATATAATATCAAGATATTGACTGATGCCGGCATGACCAGCAGCGTATGAAAGAGCACTATAAGCAAGCGCGGCAACACCGATAAGACCGATCGCAAGACCATCGAGCCCATCACTGAAATTGACCCCGTTAGATGAACCCACGATGACCAACGTAATAAATAATGGATAAAAGATACCCAAATTGATAATGTAATTTTTAAGAAAGATAAGATTAGTCTTCGTTGCATAACCTTCAGGACCATAGAAGTACAAAAAGAGTCCCAATCCAATACCATAGAGTATTTGAAAGACAAGCTTGGTTTTAATAGATAATCCCCTTGGTCTGTTCTTATAGATCTTTGTATAATCATCGAAAAATCCAAGCAGACCAAACCATATAGTAGCAGTTAAAAGGATGAGTATATTGGGGTTTGTGAGATCACAGAAAAGGAGTGATGAAATAATTATCGATCCCAGGATAATTATACCGCCCATTGAAGGCGTACCCTGTTTTATTTTGTGGCTTTCCGGCACCTCTTCTCTTATCCGCTGGCCTATTGATTTTCTTTTTAGAAATTCAATAAATCGATTGCCGAAGATCAATACTATGAGTATCGCCACTACCGCCGCATAGGCACTACGGAATGTTATATAGCCAAAGAGGCGGAAAGGACCAAAAACATCTTTTAATGGATATAGCAGCCAGTATAGCATGATACCTCAACAGATCAATGCCGACAAGTCCAGGCACGGCAAGGATCGGGACATTGAAATAACAAATGTGAAATCGATATTGATCCGCCTATTTATTCTCATCTAAATCACCATTATTCATCTCAGTAACCTGAGTATATCCTGCACAATCTCTTCAAAATGGAGTGATCTTGATGCTTTTATCAATATCACCTCTTCACCTTGGATATTGCCAATGAGATACCTAACGAGATCTTGTTTATCCGTAAAATGCCTGCCTCGGTAGTACCTTGATCTTTCACCAAAAGAAAGCAGTAAATCACATCGCTCACGGACGTAGGCACCGATGTCATTATGCAGTTCGACCGACGATTTACCCAACTCCAACATATCCCCTAATATGAAAATCTTCCGGCGCGGTAGTGCAGCAACAAAATCAACCGCCATCTTCATCGAAACAGGATTTGCGTTATACGTATCATTTATCAGCAATATCCTGTCATGGTACAGAGGTTCTAACCGACCCGCCTCTGGTTTGATTTGCTCAACAGCAGCACGCTGAACATCGCAGGTAATCCCAAGTTTTGTGCACACACAAAGTGCGGCCAAGCAGTTCATAACATTACCCATACCCAGAAGAGGTGTAAAAAAAACATGTTCATCAAAGACAAAATGCGAACCGAATTCAGTCAGCTGGATATCGGAAAGCATTTCGGTATTAAAATTTGTTACATTTGCCCGGCTATCATCGATACCTTCACCGACAACACCGAAACCATCATCAGGTAATGCTCTGATCAAAGCTAATTTTTCCCTTTTAATGCCTTCGATCGACACAAGCCCATCCAGATGCCCAGGACCGATGGTTGTTATAACACCGATATCCGGTCTGGTAATATCACACAGGCGTCCGATCTCACCTGGATTACTCGTCCCTATCTCTACGATAAGATAATCCTCGTTCCCGGTCAGTTCCAGCAATGTTAAGGGCAGGCCGATCAGAGAATTATAATTTTTTCTGGTAGCTAGGATATTGTGTCCTCTTTTCAGGATAGCGCCGACAAGATTCTTAACCGTTGTCTTGCCATTTGTGCCTGTAATCGCGATTGTTTTTGGCTCAAACATACTTCGATATGACTTTGCCAATTCACCAAGCGCAAAAAGCGTATCATCAACTATGATTTGTTCTCCAATACCTTTGTCTTCCTCAACAACCACGGCAACAGCACCATTCTGTTGTGCTTCGGAAACAAAATAGTGCCCATCAGTATGCTCACCCTTCAGGGCAAAAAATACATCTCCCGGTTTAGTTACTTTTGAATTGATGCTAACTCCTCGAACCAGTTCGCGACTGTTCATCTCAGTAGTCCCCTTGATCATCCCGGCAATGGTTGTAATCATAAATTCGCGGTACATTCCCTGATAACCTCGGCATCATCGAATTTAATGGTTTTGTTGCCAATAATCTGATAATCCTCGTGACCTTTACCCGCCACCAGAAGTATGTCGTCAGCCTCCTTTTTTGCAATCGCCCTTTGGATCGCCGCCTGCCGGTCTTCGATTATCTCATAGTGCTTCGTAACAACACCCTTAACGATATCATCGATAATACGAGCCGGATGTTCGCTACGTGGATTGTCTGAAGTTATGATCGTCAGATCGGCGAGTTTTGTTGCCGCCGCAGCCATCTGTGGACGTTTGTCTTTATCACGATCACCTCCGCACCCAAAAACGATAATAAGCTTCCCTTTTGCATAATTTTTTAAGGAACGCAAGGCATTATCAATGGCTGCCGGTGTATGTGCATAATCAATGAAAATATTATGAGCTACTCGTTCCATCCTTCCTTTTACACCCTTCACTTTCTCAATACCCTGTATCGTCGTATCAGTGTCTATATCTAAAGACAGCGCGACCGCATACGCAGCAAGGATATTGTAGGCATTGTATGAACCGATGAGTTGTGAATCAACATGATATGTATGGCCACAATACGAAAGATCAATACCAAGACCATTGACAGTATCCTCTGTTATCTCTGCCTGGACATCACTCTTATTTTTCATACCGTAGGTAATCGTCTTTTTTAAATCTAATTTCCTAATGTACTCGCTCGTTGGATCATCATTGTTAAAAACTGCATAGCCATGAGGTTCAAGGAGGGAGAAAATCCGCATCTTTGATTCCCGGTAAAGATCAATCGTCTTGTGAAAATTGAGATGATCCTGTGACAGATTTGTAAAAACAGCAACCCGGAATAGCATTTCATCGACCCTTTTAAGCGCCAGCCCGTGGGATGAAACCTCCATCACAACAGCTTCCACACCATGTTCCTTGAATTCACTCATCATTTTAAAGATATCCAGACTTTCGGGCGTAGTCCTTACTGCTTTGGTGCGTACTTCGCCGATGTAGTATATTGTTCCGATCAAACCGGTCCGTTTCCCGCTCATTTCCAATATCGAATGGATCAAGAAAGACGTCGTCGTTTTACCATTAGTGCCTGTAATGGCAATCTTTGTCATATCAGTAAAATCACCGTAAAACCTGCGAGCGATTTTGCCGAGCGCAGTCCGGGTATCGGACACGACGAGTTGAGGAATATCTGTGACCAACTTTCTTTGCACGACAAGCGCTACAGCTCCCCGTTCAATAGCAGTATCGACAAAATCATGACCATCATATTTCCCGCCTTTCATGGCGACAAAGAGCGTTCCGGCCCTTACTTTTCTTGAATCAAACTCCACCGTGAGGATATCCACATCTTTCATGTGAAATTTCTCACCGGTGATGCCATCGAACAATTTACTTAACTGCATACTGTTGAGCGTCAATTTGATAGATACTATGTGCAACACTTTTAAATACAGGCGCTGCAATCGTACTTGCCCAGAGACCGTGCTTGGGTTCATCAAACATGATCGCGATCAGATAATCAGGTGAGTCAGCAGGAAAGTATCCAACAAAGGTCGTTATGATCGATGTATTTGAATATTTTCCGTTAACCACTTTCTGGGCAGTTCCAGTTTTACCGGCCACCTTCACTCCGTCCACTGCAGCTTCAACACCACTTCCATCCTCAATAACTCCACAGAGCATTTGAGTGACCCTTTTTGCTATTTCCTTATCAACGACCCGTCGTATCCGTAAAGGACCGGCCCGATAGACAACCCTTTCACCTTCTTTGATCTCCTGAACGATAATCGGCTTATTTAGAACGCCACCATTGGCTATCGCCTGGTAGATAAAAGCAAGCTGGAGCAGGTTAACTGTCAATCCCTGACCGAAAACCATGGTGGCAAATTCAACATCATTGATGTCTTCAAAGTCAGGCAGTCTCCCTTTGTTTTCACCAGGGAATTCTATTCCGCTCAACTGCCCCAGACCAAAGTCGCGCATGAGCAGGTAAAAATTCTGCCGATCGAATTCCTTTGATATCTTCACCATCGCCACATTGCTGGAGTGTGCTATCGCTTGTTTGAAAGTCACTGTGCCATAATCGCGATAATCATGAATGGTATGTCCTTTTATTTTTAATTTTCCGCCCTCGGTATCAATAACATCGCTTTCATTAAAACCTTCAATCAGAGCATAGGTCATGGTAATCAATTTGAATGTGGAACCCGGCTCAAATTCATCACAGATTATATGGTTTCGCTGATCTCCATTGAGGCCAATATTCACCATTGCCAAGATCTCGCCATTATGCGGATCGATTATCAAACCAGCCGCATGTTTGGCATCCTCGGCTATCATCGCTTGTTTTAGATTTGCATAGAGTATCGCCTGCAACTGATAGTCTAATGTTAAATATACATCCTGACCAGGCAGCGGATTACGTTCCGGGTGGTCGTGATACGGAAAAACATCACCTGTCGGATCTTTCTGATATATCGCAAAACCGGATTTGCCGGTGAGCACATCATTCAGCTGAAGTTCGAGACCTTCAATGCCCCGATTATCTGAACCGCATTTACCGATTATGCTGGCGAATGCTTCGGGCATATTATATTGTCGGTTAAGATCGTGGGTATACCCGATGCCGCCATCATCAAGGCCGAGGTATTTATTCCGTTTGTCAAGATCGATCTTGTTTTCAACCCAGAAGAATTGTCCTTTGTTAAAAGACTCTTCAATGCGTTTCTTGGATTTACCCGAAAGAATCGCCAGTTTATCTATTAAGGCTTCCTTGTTGTTTGAGTAGCGGGGCGTGCAGAATATTGAAAAACACTGCTGAGATACTGCTAAAGGAAGACCATTACGATCATATACGTTACCCCGTGAACCAACGAGCACAAATTTCTTTTCATGCTGACTCTTCGCTTTCTTATCATAATACTGATGTTTTACACACTGAATATAAAACAAGTATGAGAAAAAAATAAAGGAAAGAAAGAAAATCAGGAAATTGAATAACTTGGCTCGTTTCATTTTATAATACCCAGGATATCATCTTCTTTGGGAAAGAAAAAACCCCTTTTCTTTGCATCCACTTCAATTTTTGCAAGATTCGATAGATTTATTACTGCTAATTCCAGGACCTCTTTTTGGTTGCGTAATTCATTCACCCGGTTCTTTAGATTCTCCTTTCTCACTTCTAGCTTCACCAGTTCACTCTCAATATAAACAAGAGAAAAAAGGAACATGACGACAACCAAAAATATCAAGACAACACGCATCTTTCACCTACCCTTAATTTTGCACTGCGCGCCCGAGGATTAGCTTTTATCTCGTCTTCGTTTGGTTTTATAACCTTCTTGTGAAGCAATATTATTTGTCCTTCCTTGTCCATCTGACGAAAGGTATTCTTTACAATCCTATCTTCACCTGAGTGATACGAAATGACAACTATCCTGCCTTTCGGTTCAAGCCGTTCGATCGCAACCGCAAGACCACGCTTAAGGTTCTCCAGTTCATTATTGACCCAAATTCGCAAAGCCTGAAAAACCTTATGCAATTCCTTGTGAAGAAATCGCTTAGGCGTAACATTCTCAACTAACTGTCGCAGATCATAGGTAGTTATCATTTTTTTTCTGTTTTCATATATTTCAGAGCCGATCCGCCGATAACTACGTACATCACCGTACTCTTTAAGAATAGCGATCAATGCAGATCTCGAAGTATGTTCTAATTTTTGACGCAAGGAGGGAGTTTTTGAAGACATGTTCATTGATAAGATCCCTTTTCGGTCAAAGCTAAAGCCCCGTTTGGCGGTTGTTAGTTGAAAATAGGAAACACCCAGGTCGAACAAAATACCAGTTAAGTACTTTATGCCGAGTCGATCGAGAATTAAATCTAGGTTAATGAAATTATCCTCGAATAAAAAACAACGCTCCTCATATGGCTTAATCCTGTTTTTCGCATAGCTGATCGCATCACCATCCCATTCAATACCCAGGAATTTTGCCTTTTGAGTTTTCTGCAACATGGCAAGAAGATGCCCAGCACCGCCAGTGGTACAGTCACAGAAGTAACCACGGTCTCTCGCTACGTTCATGTAGCCAAGTACTTCAACCAGAAGAACGGGTTGATGGAAGATCATTTCTCTGGAATGCCCTCATCGCTTTACATGAAACTTTTAAGAGCAGCTCGTTTGGAAGGAAATATCTCAAATGGATAGAATCCGTATAACCTCAGAATGTCATACAGATATGGTGATACATTGACCAGTTTAATATCACCGCCGAGTCCTTTGAATTTCTTCTGGTACTCGATCAATTGTCCAACGATCTTATAGTTTATGTGGCTGACCCGTGAAAGGTCTAAGATGATATTGAAGTCACCTGATTGGATCATATTCTTGAATTTATCCTCGATCGTTCCGAATTCTGCTTCGTTTATTTCGCCGGTGGGTAAAAAGAACGAGATTTTTTTATCGTTTATTGCTTCAACGGCCTGTATTTTCATTTTACCTCCTTCTTAGATCTTCTATGCTTTCTGAATCATCGAGATAGTATCTATCTATCTCTTTACTGAATTTTTCATATTGCTCAGCTGACCACAAGGTAAAGTAATCTATCTCACCAACTATGATAGCTTCTTTTGTGATCCCTGAATGTTCCAGCAGGAAATTCGGTATTAATATCCTACCTTGATTGTCGAGATGGTCTTCTTTGATACCGAAAGTGAAGTGACGGCGGTAACGACGCGATTTTACGCGGTCCATTGATAGAGTCAGCAACTCGCTTTGTTCAACTTGTTCCCAAGTCTTCAACGCATAGACCGCAATCTCATGGTCATACCCTGGTGTCAAAACAACTTTACTGCTTGATTCCTTGTTAAGAATGCTACGGAACTGACTTGGAATTGCCAAGCGTTTCCGGTCATCAAGGACATGCTTATAAAAACCTCTAAATCGTATGTTCCCCATTTTTCCCCATTTTCTACCATTTTACACATAATTAGATATTTGTCAAGTGTTATTTATACATCAAAACACATAAAACTCTCCATATTTAATGCTTTTATTTGTGGGGGATATATTCTATTTGTGCTTTTACGATAATCGCTAATAATCGATAGAGAAAAACCTATTTGCTTAAAGCAAAACTAAATCTTTCGCTTATCAATATTTTGGTATATCGTATCTCAGCGAATAGTTCTTATTGCATCTTTTTCAAACGTGCCGCAAAAATTCCATCGGTATAGTACATTCCAGGAAGTACTTTCATATAGGTATCACCGATCGGTGCAAAAAGACTCGCTGATTCAGTGACAAAATTGGGATTGTTTTTTACGAATAGTTCTATGACATTTTCATTTTCCTCAGGTAAGATGCTACATGTTGAATAAACAAGAGAACCGCCAACCTTTAATAAAGTAGCACCATTTGAGATCAAATCGTACTGCAATCTCGCTAATCTCTTTATCACTTTATTGTTTACTCGTTCCTTTACCTCTGGCCGTTTGGCAATAACACCGGAATTACTGCAAGGTGCATCAATGAGAACCTTATCCATACCCTGAACTTTGTAATTCCTGCCGTCAGCAAGGATGGGTCTAACAATATTGATGCCTAGTCGATCGGCATTTTCTACAACCATCTTCATTCTAACTTCACTTATTTCGATTGCAAGTATCATACCCTGATTATTCATCATCTCTGCCATATATGTTGCCTTGCTTCCCGGTGCAGCACATAGATCTACAACTTTGTCGCCCGGTTGTGGTGCCATGAGGTGACAGACCAAACCCTGTGCTTCATCATGGATTGAGATATAGCCGTCCTTCATTACCTGACTATTAATGATGCTCCCGAGACGGCTCACTGATTTGAATTCCGGAAACCAATTAGCTTGTTTATAATCTAGGCCATTTTCTTCAAGTTTATCCTCTGCTTCTTTTATAGTACTTTTTAAAAGGTTAATCCTGATATAGGGTGTTGGTCTGATCTTAAATGATTCAATTATTTTTTCACCCTCTACTGGATATGCATCGACGATATTCCTAAAAATCCACGCCCTTGGGATCCTCAACGCCTGGACTCTTTTATTCCGAATAATTCCTCTTAGTATTGCGTTTATTAGACCCCTTTCTTTGATCGTCTTACCGAAATTCACTGCTTCATTCACGATCGCGTAAATCGGTATGCGATCCAGAAACAGGTATTGATAAACAGCGATCCTCAAGACATTCTTCAGGATAATATTGAGCGAATGGAAATCACCATCATACGTATCACGTATGATATGATCAATATCTTCTCGGTGCCTCAGTGTACCAAAAGCCAATTCATTCGCTAAAGATCTGTCTTCCTCAATAAGCTCATCTTTTTCAAAAATCTTACCGAGTGCATCCTTTAGGTTGACACCCTCATCTACTTCGCATATGGCGTTAAGTGCAGCCTGTCGTGCATTCATCCGAATACCTCTCCTTCTTTTACACGAAATCCATTCTTGAAATCAACCCCTGATATAACCCTCCTGTCTTGTGGTTTCACCTGTTCCAATATAATCGAACCATCGCCGGTTCCGATAAATAAATTCTTTTTATCGACATGCACTTTGCCAGGTTCAAATACTTGCTTTCCAGGCACAGCGCCTATAATTTTTACTTTCCTCTCCCGGAAAGTGGTTTCTGCGCCAGGCTTTGGCGACAGAGCCCGTATTAGGTTCACTATTCCTTTAGTACTACCATGCCAGTTAATGGTCATCTCTTTCTTTTTGATCTTGGGTGCATAGGAAATCTCACGATCATTTTGCGGTACGGTCTCATATGCCCCCGATCTGATGGATTCAATAGTTTTGACAATTAGATCTGCACCGAGTTCAGAAAGTCTATCGCGCAGAGAACCATAATTCTCCGCGGGTTCAATATCAAGTATCTGTTGAAGGATCATCTCTCCATGGTCTATCTTTTCATCCATAAAAAAAATTGTGATGCCGGTCTGCTCCTCGCCGGCCATGATCGATCGTTGAATCGGTGCGGCACCCCGGTATTTCGGCAATAATGAAGGATGAATATTTAGACTCCCCATGCTCGGAACATCGAGGAGATCTCGACCTAATATATGACCATACGATGATAAAACAAACAAACTAGGCTTAAGTTTACTGAGCTCATCAATAAAGGAACGCTCATTCGGATCCTCTGGCGCAAGCACATCTATACCTTGATCCTCTGCCCACTGACCAATTTCCGGCCATGAGCTGTGTAACCCTCTGCCGCGGGGTTTGGGTTTTGTTACAACAATACTGAGCAGAGAAAAACAAGTATGGAGTTTTTTCACGATCGGTAAGCTGAATCGTCCTGAACCAAAAAAAATAATTTTCATTTGTCTCCCGCTTTGGTTTTATTCGCTTCAAGGTAATCTTGCACAACTTTTTCATCATCTTCTTCTGCCCGATCAATAAATACGATACCATTCAGGTGATCGACTTCGTGTTGGATCGCCCTTGCCAATAACCCGCTAGTTTCATAGATAATGTCTTCATTATGGAGGTTTTTCGCATGCAATCGTACTGTTTTGTATCTCGTGATTTTCAGGTACAATTCAGGAAAACTCAAACAACCTTCTTCTTCGATTACTGCCCCGTCGTGGTTGAGGATTTCAGGATTAATGAAAACCGATGGCGTCGGTGTATCTTCATGAGGTGTTACATTCAACACAAAAACCTGAAAGTCTCTACCGATCTGATTTGCCGCAAGACCCAGACCCTCTTCTGCTTTCATCGTCTCTATCATATCGTCGACCAAATCCACGACCTCCTTTGATATTTTATCAACGGTCTGGCATCGTTTCCTTAAAATAGGGTCAGGATACTTAATTACTTTTAGAGCCAAATTTCCTCGTGTTTTTTTACATGGTTCAAAGGATGAGTATCGTACACCCCCAACCGATTTTTTATGTTTTTCAAGAACTCGTTGTCTTATCCAATTTGCCAGAAATGTGACTTTTCTCGATCTCGACCTTAACGCCATCTGATATCACGATCATGACGGTACGTTCCTTGACACTGGCTATGGTGCCGTGGATCCCAGCAGAAGTTATAACACGATCTCCTTTATCAAGCGCCTCGAGTAGTTTCTGGTGCTTTTTCTGCCGTCTTTGCTGGGGCATAATCAAAAGAAAATAGAATACGACAAAAATGAGGACCAAAGGCAATAGACTTAGCAAAGGATTACCTTTCTGCTGTCCACTTTGTTCGCACATTTGTTGGAAAAGAAATAATAGCATTAAATTCTCCTTTCTACTGCAGTTGTTATTATATACAGATTTCAGGCTAAGTCAAGTCCAAATTAAGGACTTTAATCCAAGTGTTTATGCAGATTTTTAATTCTATCGTAATCTGTAAGGTCCAGCCTGAGGGGTGTTATTGATACATAATGCTCCTTAACCGCTTTAAAATCAGTATCTGCAGCGATCTTACAGGAAAGTGTACCGTCAATAACGCTATACATTACATTTTTCTGCTCGTTATTTCTTATAACTTTGTCACGATAAATACGTTTACCCATCTTCGTTATTTTCTCACCTTTAATATTACCCTCTGGTATATTTACGTTGAGGATCAGCTGTTTTATTTTTAAAGCAACCATTCGTCCTATCATATCAAGGGAATAGGATACAGCATTAGAGAAATCATTATACTCACGCGAGGATAACGAAATTGCGATCGCATTAATACCCAAACTCGCCCCCTGTAATGCTGCGGCTACGGTTCCTGAATAGAAAACATCACTCCCCATATTCGGTCCGTGATTTATCCCAGCAACGACCATATCAATCTCTTGCTTTATCAGATCATGGTATGCAAGAAGAACACAATCAGTCGGTGTGCCGTCAATTGTATAGAATTTGTCGCGAAGTCTCTCGACCCGTATCGGGCGTCTTAAAGTCAATGAATGACTGGCACCGCTTTGCTGAGAACGAGGTGCGACTGCAAAAACATCAAATTGTTTACTCAATTCTTTATGCAAAGTTTGAAAGCCAAGCGCATCATAACCATCATCATTGGTCAGTAATATCAACGCCACAGAAACCCCGCTGCCATCTTGATAAACCGCAGTGTATCAACAACAGGATTTATATAGCTTCTCTCTTTGTTATACACTGTCGTAATCGGTATCGAACCAATTCGATTCTTTAATCGCGCTGCTCTGACGATCATCTCTGACTCAGTCTGATAATTATTCGTTCTCAGATGGATTTTCTCGAATATCGCAAGATTGATCAAACGAAATCCGCACTGGACATCAAGGAGATATGAACCAGCGAGCAGAGAAACAACAAGCGATGTTGTGCGGTTGACCAGGCGCCTGAGAAACGGCATGCTCTGCATATCATGTCGATACCCCACTATTACATCGAATTCATCTTTATGCTGTAGAAACTGACCTATCTCAGAGACCCGGTGCTGCCCATCAGCATCAAGCGTGAATACCCATTCAAAACTTTTCTCATGAGCAACATTAAAACCATGTTTGAGTGTTGCTCCTTTGCCGATATTCTTCTTGTGGCTTATATGGGTCACTCCGAAACCTCGCACGATCTCGCCTGTTCGGTCACAAGAACCATCATCGACTACTATGATATCTTTAGATCTGAAACCCTGTTTGATTATTTCTGTAACCAAAGCTCCGATCGTCTTTTCAGCATTAAATGCCGGTATCACAACACCGATATTTTCTAAATCCACATTTAATCTTACTACACTTTCCGGGAATGTCAATGAGTAACCTCTAAGCTAAAATGTGCTTGACTCTCTTAATGTATGCCTTGATCTTTTTCCTGTCTTTCGCCTCACCAATTATTCGAATGAAAGGCTCGGTCTGTGATGGTCTGATATGTAGCCAGCAATCTTTTGTCGTTATTCGAATCCCATCGGCATGGCTTACTCGTCCGTTCATAACGCACTTGAGTTTTTCCATTTTTGACGCGAACTGCTTTCTTGAAATCTCGATCTTCTCCTTCTGCATATAATATTTAGGGTATTGCTCAATTATCTGCGATAACGTCTGATGTCTTCTTAGTATCAACTTCACTATGATCGCAGCAGCTACCAAGGCATCACGCGTGAAATTAACAGCAGGATAAATTACTCCACCATTACCCTCACCACCGATCAGTGCATTTGTCTTAAGCATCTTTGACACAACATTAGCCTCACCAACTCGGGTACGGTATATTCTACACCGATATTTCTTTACGATATCATCCATCAAAGCGGTAGTTGAAAAATTGGTTACTACTGCCCCTGTCTTTTGTTCAAGGAGGAAATCCGCGGCCATAACGAGGGTCTTATCTTCACCGATCGCTCTGCCCTTCTCATCAACGACAGCTAAACGATCACAGTCAGGATCGCAAGCAACGCCCAGATCCAGTCCCTTTTGTTTTACCAACCCGCAAAGGGCGGTAAGACTACGCGGTCTCGGCTCAGGCGCTCGCGGGAATCGGCTGCTGAATCTGCAGTTTAAACGGAATACTTGACAACCCATCATCTCAAGCACCTTGGGCAATGCGAATGATCCGGCACCATTAACCGCATCCACGCCAACTGATAATGTCTCTTTGATCGGTTTAAAAACATGCAATATTCGGCTGATATGCAACTGTACACTGCTTGCAAGCTCTCTGCTTTTAGTAACCATCTCTGTGATACCGCTTGCCTGTACGGTCTTCTCTGTCTGTTTCGAAAAATGAATAAATTCACGCCTACTCAAGAATCTTCCCTGGGACGATACGAATTTCAACGCATTCCATTGTATTGGATTATGACTGGCGGTTATTGCAATACCTCCCTTTGCCCGATTATGCTTGACAATGAAAAGCACGGTCGGTGTCGGTACAATACCCAAATCTAAGACCTGGCAGCCGACTGAATTCAAACCCTGAATGACCGCCCGTAAATATGGCAAACCGGATTTTCGCGCATCTCTTCCAACAACGATCTTTCCTGGACCGATGTATGAACCAAATGAAGCTGCATATTTACGTATAATTTCCGGTGTAAGATCCTTATCTACGAGACCACGTAATCCGGATATGCTGAACAAGAGCGACATGGACTATTATATCTTCAATTTGTTTCTTGTCAATTGACATTCCAGTAATGTTTATTATAATCTGACATGGAATTCAAGCCAGCTCGTTTGGATCGAATTGCAATAATAATTTCAGTACTCGTCACTACATTTTTAATAGCTCTTTCTATTTTTTTCATCATCAAAGTGCCATATGGTTGGATCTTTGCAGTATTTATGATGACCATTCTATTAATTTGCTATCTATGGAGTCCAAAGCGATATGTTTTCAGGAATGATCTGTTAGTAATTGAAAAGATAGCTGGCCATCATATTTCAATCCGTCTGTGCGATATCGAAGCATATGTCCACGTGCCAAATTTCACAAAACTAAAAGTGGCACGAACTTTCGGCAACGGCGGATTGTTTGGTTTCTATGGTTTTTTCTCTACAGCTGAATATGGTGAAATAAATTGCCAGTTGAGAAGTCTGAAAGATGTCATTATTCTTAAAACAAAAAACATGAATTATGCATTGTCTCCAGAAAATTATGAAGATCTGGAAGAGTACTTAATCAAGAACGTCGGAGGTGTTGCTGGAAATCCCATAACTCTGCAGCCTTTGGCTATAACCAGAAAACATCTAACAAGTCCAATGATACTAATACTACCAGCTGTATTATTTATCGCATTAGTCACAATGGTGTTGCTGAATTATTCACAGCTACCAGAACGAATTGCTGTTCATTTCAATGCTTATGGTCAACCTGACCGCTGGGGATCAAGAAGCTCTTATCTTATATCTGGTCTGATTCCATTGACTATCCTTTTTCTTTTGACTACCGGTGTTTTCTTTTTTGTAAGAAGAACAACAAACAAACCCGCAATACCGAATTTTTTGGTCATTATCATGTCATTCATCCTCCTGTTCACTGCCTTTATGTCTCTCGCCACATTCTGGATAAATAAATACGGTGAACAACTCATTCCGATGCATTATGGCATTATCATATTCGGGATTTTACTCGCTGCCTTGTTTTTCTTTTACTACCGTAATATTGTAAAAAAGTAGAATACGCAGAAAGTGATACCGCAAAATATCTAAGCACTATTTATAATCGCTATTTTGATGTGTTGAATATTGTGATTGTCTTTACTGAAATCAGTTTTATTTAAATATTTCTTTACCTTTACCGACTATCTTGTTCAATTGATCCTTAAAATAATCAGTGCCTTCGACAATATGTTTTGGGATCTGTTGGCAATAATATTCCCAGGATCGTCGTATTTCAGAACCAAGGAGTTGAGCAAGTGTGCCCTCACGCAGTCCTTCCTCGACTTTGTCTTGATTATATAAAACCAGATCTGATGCAAGTGCCTTTGCCAATCTTCTCGCACGCTCACGCCACTTCTTATCATCCTCACTCAGCCGTTCTTCAGGTGGTGCTGTGGATACCGGCTCTGGAGACACGGGCGGCTCAGGCTCAAATGGCGCTGCAGTCTCTGAAGGCATGGATTTTTCAACTGGGGCTTCGGCAGGAGGTGCTGCAGTCTCTGGTTCAGCAATTTCCGGCGGCTCAGGCATGGCCACTTTAGGTTCAGCCGGAGTTTCGGTTTCTTGAGGCACAGAACTATCATAAGCTTGTTCTGAATCTAAATCCACCTCACCGGGATCACGGACGGTTTGAGTTGGCACGGCTTTCTCTGCCGGAGGCACCTGATCACGGGGCTGTGCAGGTGCTTGGGGCGGAGGTGATGGCGCTGCGGCAGGCTTTTGCTGTACTGGCTCGGGTACGGATCCTTCTTTTTGAATGAAAATAATACTCTGACATTTATGACATTTTACTTTTATGCCGGTATCTGGTATTTTACTTTCGTCTACGTTGTATTTTGCATGGCAATTGCTGCATTCAACAATCATTTCTTATCTCCTCAAATATTCTCTGGCTCTGTTCGGCGAGCTCCTGAACAGTACCATTATTGCTAATGATATATGTTGCCAGCCTGGACATCTCATCCTCATTCTGTTGGGAACGCAGTATTCTCCTAAAAAGCATCCTGTCCATACCGTTCTTCACTGCGCGTTCTTCCTTCTTATCATCGGTTGAACATACAAGGATCGCATAATCGAGTTCTTTGAGTATTTCAGGCCAATCAAAAAGCAATGCAGCATCGATAACGATCATGTCTGATGTAATATTTTTGATTCGCTCAAGAATTTTCTTTTTTATTAACGGATGAGTCAGTTCATTCAACATGGTCAATTTTTCACCAGAAGAGAATACTATATCCCGAAGTTTCTTACGGTCGATATCTTCGCCATCCATGATCGATTCACCGAATGCAACTTTCAATTGGTCTTTTATCTCAATCAATACTTCCCACCCGATTTCATCGGCAGACAAGTAATAGGCACCAAAATCCTCAAAAAATCTACTGACCATAGTCTTTCCTGATCCAATATTACCTGCGATCCCAATGATGATATTAGTTCCACGATGCATCCTCGATCAACCTGAATAGCTTTTATAACAGAGTGTCGCATTGTGTCCGCCAAAACCAAGTGAATTTGACAATGCATAGTTTATTTCAAGCTTCCTCGGCTCACCCGTCACGATATCTAATCCAGCTGCCTCGTCAATAGGATCATCCAAATTTATTGTTGCATGCACCAAGCTATCCCGGATTGAAAATAAAACGACAAACGCCTCGATCGCACCTGCCGCACCGAGTGTGTGACCGGTCATCGATTTTGTAGCGTTGATTACCAGGGCCTTGGCATGATCAGCAAAAAGATTTTTCGTCGCGACCACCTCGAATTTGTCATTCAATTCAGTAGAAGTACCGTGGGTATTGAGATAGTCGATCTCACTTATGCTACAACCAGCTTCCTGAATAGCCCTTTTCATGGAACGACGTGCACCTTCGCCTTCTGGTGCTGGTGCGGTAATATGATATCCGTCACCAGTCGCTCCAAAACCGACGATCTCGCCATAAATCCTTGCTCCTCTCTTTTTCGCAAATTCCAGTTCTTCAAGGATCAAAGTCGTAGCTCCTTCCGCCACGACGAAACCATCACGAGCCTTATCAAATGGTCGTGAGGCCTTCTGCGGCTCATCATTGCGCCGGGATAAGGCTCTCATATTACTGAATCCAGCAAGGGCAAAAGGAGTCACCGGTGCTTCGGAACCCCCGGTCACCATGATATCGGCATCATCGCTTTTTATCGCCCGGAAGGCATCGCCGATAGCGTGAGCACCAGAGGCACATGCTGAAACCGTACTGTAATTAGGACCACCCAGACGATAGTAGATAGCCACGTATCCCGAGGTCATATCAGGGATCATCATCGGGATAAGAAAAGGTGATACTTTCGATGGGCCGCGCTCGATAAATTTTGTGTGTTCACGTTCCCACGTTGCTAAACCACCGATACCAGAACCGATAACCACACCGATCCGGCTCTTATCGTACTTATCAAAATCCAGCTTGGCATCTTCAACGGCTTCGATCGTTGCCCAGAGTGACAATTGCACACACCGGTCGAGCCTTTTCAAAGACTTGGGTTCAATACGTGTTTCCGGCTGGAAATCTTTAATTTCACCAGCTATCTTGACTGTATGTTCTGAGGTGTCAAAGGATTTTATCAGATCTATGCCGCTTTTCCCGGCCAGGAGATTACTCCATGTTGTCTCGGCATCATTGCCAATTGGCGTGATAGCCCCGAGTCCAGTAACAACGACACGTCTCATTATGTCTTAATTTTTCCTTCGAGATACGTTACTGCTTTACCGACGGTGTCCAGCTTTTGGGCTTCTTCTTCGGATATTTGAAGGTCGAATTTCTCCTCAAATGCCATGATCAATTCCACTGTATCGAGTGAATCAGCACCAAGATCTTCGATAAACTTAGCTTCAATAGTAACTTTTTCTGGTGGAACGTGAAGTTGCTCCACAATTATATTTCGCACATCATCAAACAATGCCATTTATACCTCCTTTCGGTCACCCAGATATTTCTGAGGACCTCACATTGTACTGGATTTATTGAGTAATCTCTTACTATCACATTACCATCCCGCCATCTAGACAAAAAACCTGCCCGGTTATATACGATGATTGATCGCATGATAAAAACAGGGCAAGATCAGCAACATCCTCAGTCTTCCCAAATCTCCCTATGGGGATCATCTTTAGATAAACCTGTCTGATTTCATCGGGTATCATTTCAGTCATCTTTGTTTCAATGAATCCTGGTGCGATCGCATTGACCGTAACATTACGTGCGGCCAGTTCCTTGGCCACGGATTTTGTCAAACCAATGATCCCGGCCTTGCTTGCCGCATAATTAGCTTGTCCTGGGTTACCGATAAGACCGATAACCGACGCAATATTCACGATCTTTCCGTAACGCTGTTTTATCATATTACGAATCACCGCCTTGGTAACGAGAAATGTCCCGGTAAGATTAATATCAATCACTTTTGTCCAGTCATCCTTAGTCATCCTCAGCAGCAATTTATCATTGGTAATTCCAGCATTATTGATCAGAATATCGATTTTTGAAAACTGTTTCTGGATATCCTCGACGGTCTTGCTCACCTGTTCTTCATCAGCTATATCGAGCTTATAGAAACGGGCTTTGGGGCCGATCTCTTGGGCTATCCTGGCGCCGGTTTGGGCATCAATGTCACAGATCGCCAGAGACGCTCCTTCCTGGCAAAATCTCCTGGCGATCGTCGCACCTATACCACAGGCTCCACCCGTGATCAAAGCGACTTTGGAGTCCAAAACCATTGTAAATTGTATTCACATTTGCATTATTGTCAAGGCTATTCAAAAGCCCCTGATTATGCATTTCCATGATCAGGGGCCATTGAATCACTGATCAAACTATTGACTAAGCGCCTTTTCCTGATAACCTTGCCATTTTTTCTCGAGTTCCTTATCAGCCATCGTATTCATAATGTAGTCGCAAAATTCACGACCTGTGGCTCCAGTCGAACGGCCCGTCATCACCAGTTTCTTTTCGAATTGCCCGCAGATATCCAATGCCATCTCCAGGCGCTTGCCCAACTTTGGATATCCGATGTGGTTTAACAAAAGCGCGCCACCTTTTATCACACTGCTCGGATCAGCATATTGTGTACGATTTTCTTTCACCATACGAGGAGCACTGCCGTGTATCGCTTCAAACATAGCATATCGTTTTCCGATATTAGCACTACCGGCAGTACCAACACCACCCTGAAACTCAGCTGCTTCATCGGTCAAGATATCGCCGTATAGATTAGGTAGTACAAGGACCTTAAACTGAGTTCGCCGCTTCGTATCGACGAGCTTTGCGGTCATAATATCAATAAACCAATCATCTGCATTGATATCAGGATATTGCTTGGCGATTTCGTAAAATGTTTTAAGAAATAATCCATCCGTGGTCTTAATGACATTTGCTTTTGTAACTGCGGTGACTCGATCGATCTTATTTTTCTTAGCGTAGTCAAAGGCGAGGCGGATAATTCTCTCGCTACCGGGCTTGGTTGTAACCTTGAAATCCATTGCCAGATCATCGCTCACTTGAACACCGAATGGACCGAGTGCATAAGCACCCTCGGTGTTTTCTCGGAAAAACATCCAGTCTATGGATTGTGCAGGAACACGTACTGGTCTAACATTAGCAAATAGGTCAAGCTCCTTGCGGATCGCAACATTCGCGCTCTCAATGTTAGGCCAGGGATCACCTTTTTTCGGCGTCGTTGTCGGGCCTTTCAGGGTCACATGGCATTTCTTTACTTCCTCTAACACATCGTCAGGTACGGGTTTCATGACCTCGGAACGCTTTTCAATAGTGAGTCCTTCAATAACACGAAACTCGATCTTTCCAGCTTTCACTTCATCAGCAAGTAGCTGTTCAAGTACCCTTTGGGCTTCAGCTGTGATATGAGGCCCGATACCATCACCTCCAAGTGTCCCGATGATGATCGGTTTTATCTTGGAGTAATCGACCCAATCTTTTTCTGATTTAATCCGCTCTATCCTTGTTAATTGATCCTCAATCAATTTTCCAAAATGTTCTTTTGCTTTTTCAACACCGCTCATCTAATAACCTCCTTTTTGCATTGAATCGCTTAATCCAGCTTAAAATCTCCATGTTTTTGAATATGGGCGACTAAACCGCCATCATTCAGTATGTTGAGCATTGCTTTTGGCAAAGACTGTGATTTAAGATCGATGTTCTTCGTCTTATTTCTAATAATACCAGTCGAAAGATTGACTTCCAGCTCGTCACCCTGGTCTATTTTATCAGTATCACATTCAACAAGGGGAAGACCAACATTTATTGAATTGCGATAAAAAATGCGCGCGAAAGATTTAGCCAAAACAGCAGAAACACCAGCCAGTTTTATGATCGTCGGCGCATGCTCACGAGAACTGCCAAGCCCAAAATTGTTACCAGCTATTACAAAATCGTCTTTCGACATACTCGACGCAAATTGTGGGTCAGCATCTTCAAGAACATGTTTTGCTAATTCAGGGAGATTCGAGCGAAGATGGAAGTACCTTCCCGGACATATGAGATCCGTAGAAATGGAATCGCCGAACTTCCATGCTTTGCCTTTTAGTACCATCATATCCTCCTCACAAAAAGATTACAGCTAGCAGATATCTGTTATCTGTCAGCCCTTAACCGCTTGCTTTACCCATTCGGTTGTCACTGATTTCGGACGCTCAATAGCTTCACCCAAAGCACGGCTCACGATCAATTGCGAACACATACCAAGGGCACGTGAGACGCCGAAAAGCACAGTGTAGTATTCAAACTCAGTCAATCCAAAGTGATAGAGTAAACAACCTGAAGCAGCATCGACATTGGGCCATGGATCCTTCGCCTTACCATGTTCTTTGAGAACACCAGGTACTATGTTAAAAACCTTATCGACGATCTGAAAGAGCTCATCATCAGCACATACCCTAGCACCAAACTCATGAAATGCTGCATACCGGGGGTCAGTCACACGCAGTACTGCGTGACCATAACCAGGTATCACCTGACCTGAATTAAGTGTATCCCATGCGAATTGACGCAATTGTTCATCGCTCGGGACACCGCCAAATTTATCTTTTACCATGATAACCCAACGTAAACACATCTGATTGGCCAATCCGTGCAATGGACCAGCAAGACCATTCAGCCCTGCTGAAACAGCGTAGTATGCATCAGATAATGCTGAACCGACACAGTGACAGGTATGAGCGCTGACATTACCACCTTCATGATCAGTATGAAGAACCATATAGAGCCGCATAAGGTTGGCAAATTCTCCGGAAGGATCGTCAATGCCAAGCATCCGAGCATAATCACCTGCCCAGTCAAGTTTCGCATCCGGTTCAATACGTACTCCCTTATTAAAGCGCATGCGGTAAATACCTGCGGCCAAGGCAGGAAGCTTAGCTATTATATTCAGGCAGTCTTCAACTGTGGAATCCCAGAAATCGGTCTTTTGCATACCTTCATCATACTTTTTCCGAAATACTGATTCTCTCTCCATCGCCAGGATCCCAAGACTGAACATCGCCATGGGATGAGAATCTTTAGGCATCGCCTCGAGTGTCTTCCATACATATGCCGGTACCTGTGCCCGTGATTTTAGATCTTTTTTCAGATCCTCGATTGCCGCATCATCTGGGGACTCGCCGGTAACAAGAAGAAAAAACACTGCTTCTGGTAATTGACCCTTCAAAGTACCGATCGGCTTACCCCGGATAATAAGACCCTGATCAGGCGGTACGACTGAAGTGTCGCAAACCAATGCCTTAACCCCACGCATACCGCCGTACGCTTGAGCTACAGTAACTTCAGATATGACTTTGGTCGCATTCGCTTTCACAAAGTTCTTAATCTCATCCCTTAGCACAGGGATTCTTTTTGTTAGTGTTTGTTTCAATGTTGCCATTCTTTATCTCCTTTCAAAATCAAAATTCCTTCAAACTAAATCCAGAACTTACTTTTTTTTGGAATCACTCCGTTTGTCTTTCTTCGCCTTGACAGAGAAAAACTCCCGCGGGTCACTGATCTTACCTTTTATCGCAGAATATGCAGCGGTTGCGGGTGATGCAAGATACACAAACCCCTCAGGATTTCCCATGCGTCCTTTGAAATTACGATTCGCTGTCGATAAACATACTTCACCATTCCCCAGAACACCTTGATGTACACCGACGCAGGGACCACAGCCCGGTCCCATGATAATAGCCCCGGCTTTTACAAAGGTCGCCAAGAGACCAAGCTTCATAGCCTCAAGATACACATCACGTGATGCGGGAACGACTATCAAACGCGTACTTTTTGCCCGTGTCTGACCGCTCAGGATCTTTGCTGCGATCTTAAAATCATCGATGCGTCCGTTAGTGCAAGTGCCGATAAATACCTGGTCAATGTGCTTACCTTTTGCACTACTGATCGATCTCGTATTGTCGACGGTATGAGGAAATGCGATCTGCGGCTCGAGTTTTGCGGCATCTATCTTGATCACTCTCACATAGTTCGCATCCGCGTCCGGTATTAATGGTTGCCAGTCCTTTAACCGACCCAGTGATTTCAAATATTCGCGTGTTGCACGGTCAGAAGCGATCAAACCAACTTTCGCACCGGCTTCAACGGCCATGTTTGACAGTACAAAACGAGATTCCATCGTCATTTTGTCGATCGTTGAACCACCGAATTCAAGTGCTTTGTAAGTAGCACCATCAGCACCGATCATCCCGATCAAATAAAGAATAAGATCTTTGGAAAAAACACCAGTCTGGAATTTGCCGCTTACTTCAATCCTTATTGTCTCGGGAACCTTAAACCACGTTTTGCCTATCGCCATACCGATAGCCACATCGGTCGACCCCATGCCTGTAGCAAAAGCAGCGAGTGCACCTGAGGTACAAGTGTGTGAATCACCTCCGATAACCACATCACCTGGCTTAACAAACGATTCAACGAGCCGCTGGTGGATCACACCATCACCAATCTCGGAAAGAGTAGCACCTGCCTGCTCACTGAATTTACGTAGCAACATATGATCATTCGATAATTCACGACGCGGTGAGGGTGCTGCATGATCAAGAAAAAAAATTGATTTTGCAGCTTTGACTTTATTAATATTCATCTTTTGAAGCTGCTTTACGCCAAGTGGTCCAGTCCCATCCTGGAATGCAGCAACATCAACTTTAGCAATAATGATATCATTGGCAGAACAATCTTTTCCGCTTTTCATAGATAGTATCTTCTCTGCTAAGGTCTTGCCCATTTTGCCTCCATTTATTCGATAGCCAACAAATTAACTAATAAATCGCATAGTTTTTGCTATTTTAGTCTGTTATTATACACGAATTTGGGAGAAAGTCAATAAAATAAGCAGTTAATTCTCTTTGCGGGCGTTAAAGAAACACTTGAATTTTTCCCAGAAGTATCTTATAATTCATTATGATTAAGGTTTGCGCGTCAAACGAACCGAGGATACCAGAAAACGCCATGCTCATCGCTATCAATAATCAGAATATCGATGATATATTAGAGTACCGTTTTTATAATGATCACTCAAAGACAAGACGCATTCTCTTTGAATACAACGGCAAAAAAACCGAATTAGTTTTCGAACCTGATCGAAATATCACGATTCAACTCGATGATCCTGTATACAAAGAGTGTGATAATAACTGCGACTTCTGTTTTATCAGAGGTCTTCCTCAGGGTATGAGAAAGGAATTATACTTTCGGGACGATGATTACCGACTTTCCTTTATGTTCGGAAATTTTCTCAGTCTCACCAATGTCGATGCGGATGATGTCAAGAGAATCTCTCGCTTAAACCTATCTCCGTTATACATATCGGTTCACTCGACCGATCCTGTTTTGCGAAAGAAACTTTTTAAGAATGATAGAGCTGGATTAATTCTGGAGCAACTTTGCTCTTTGATCGACAACAACATCAAACTCCATTGCCAGATCGTAGTAATCCCTGGCCTTAATGATGGTGCGAATCTCATCAAGACCATCAATGACCTTAGCAGACTGCACCCGGGTGTATCTTCTATCGGTATCGTCCCAGTAGGCAGAACTAAATATATTAAAGACATAACGGGTCTGTCAAACCATCAAGCGAAAGAAATAATCACTGGCATCATGGATCTCCATAAGACATTCAGAAAAAAATATCATCGTGGAATGGTATACCTCGCCGACGAATTTTTTATAGACACTCAAACTGATATCCCGGAAGAGGACTATTACGATGATTTCCCCCAATATGAAAATGGCATTGGCATGGCACGCAGCTTTCTATCTGACATAGAACGACTGAATACGAAAAGGAAAATACAGGGCCGTTATTTGTTCTTAACTGGCGTTATGGCTCTACCGGTCATCAAAAAGTTGAAGGTAAAACTCCAGAAACTTGGTTGCGTCAAAGACAATATTATTATCGAACCTGTGACCAACAATTTTTTTGGTGCGTCAGTAACTGCTTCCGGTCTTCTCGGTGCCCAGGATATCACCACGACATTGAGAAAAATCGATGCGTCCTACGATAAAATTTTCTTGCCGCCTAATTGCACGAATGATTCAAACCAATTCATTGATGGTATATTGATACATGATCGACGTGTTATGATCGCACCGATGAATCTGGAGGATTTCCTGCAATGTCTACAGTAGTGATCGTGGGTAGGAAAAATGTCGGAAAATCAACGATATTCAATCGTTTGATCGGAATGAGATCGAATATCGTCTATAAAGATCCTGGTGTGACCCGTGATAGGATATACGGGGAAGTCCACTGGTGCGGTCAGATGTTTAACATAATTGATACCGGTGGTTTTTTTTCAGATAGAAAAGAAGAGCTCGCAGTCAAAATAAACCGCCAGATCGAATATGGTCTTGTTGAAGCAGATCTCGTATATTTTGTGGTCGATGCCAAGAGCGGCTTACAGCCTGGTGATGACGATATCTGCCAGGCAGTCCGCAAAAGCAATAAACCGGGGTTCCTTTTGATAAATAAAATCGATAGTAAAAAATCTGGCGAAGAGATTTTGGAATTCGCTAAACTCGGCTTTGGTAAATCTTTTCTGGTTTCAGGTGAAGCGGGTATCGGCTTCGGTGAACTTTTGGACAGCACCATTAAAACCCTGCCTCAGGTTCGAGAAAAAAGTTCTCGAAAAACAATTAAAGTATTGATTCTCGGACGCCCCAACGCCGGCAAATCGACACTCGTAAATGCAGTGACCAAACAAGAACGTGCAATAGTCGATGAAAATCCTGGCACGACCAGGGATATTGTCCGTGCTACATTCCAGTATCAGAAAAGCAATATCGAGATAATCGATACATGTGGTTTACGCCGCAGGACACGGATCAAGGATTCTGTTGAATTTTATTCAACTGTGCGGGCAATGAATATGATTGAGGATATCGATATTGCGCTGCTTCTATTTGATACGTCCGAAGGTGTCGTTGAACAAGACCGTCGTATTGCTACGATGGTGCTAGCAAAAGCGAAGAATCTGATCCTGGTACCAAATAAAATAGACTTGATAAAGGCAAAAGACCAGGCCAGGATCATAACCTCGACTTATCAGTCATTCAAGCCGCTCGAATTCGTACCCGTTGTGCCGATATCAGCCAAGACAGAAAAAGGGCTGGAACAACTTTTGACCTGCATACTCGATGTCCATACCCAAGCACATAGATTCGCTGATAAAACGGTTTTGAAGAATTTAACGAAAAGATTGCAGAAACCTACTAATGGATTTCTTCTCAACCTGAAACAGGTAAGTACTGGACCACCTCTTTTCCGTGCTACCCTATCGATCAAGGTTAAAGAACATTATATAAGATATTTGCGCAAATCGATACGCCAGTATTTTGGTTTTAAGGGTGTACCGGTATTGATCAAAACAAAAGTAGTCAGGTTAAGAACCTCGAGCTGAGGCTATAAAGTGGAACATATTATCTCTTTTGTCATCGGTATTTTTTTTGGCATGATACCTTTTTCTTATATACTCGGGAAGATGAAAGGCATCGATCTTAAAAAAGTCGGCAGTGGCAATATAGGTGCAACGAATCTTGGCCGTCAAGCTGGTCTGCCTTTTTTTATCCTTGGTTTTATCTTAGATGGATTAAAGGGATTCATCCCTGTCCTTATCGCTAAGAACCTGGGTTACATTACTGCATTCGCTGGCGCGGGCGCAATACTCGGTCACATCTTCAACCCCCTGTTTAAATTTCGCGGCGGCAAAGGCGTCGCGACAACGATCGGGGTCGGTATCGGCATCGTACCCAGATCATTCTTAATATCCCTTGCTGTCTGGATCGTAGTCTATTTAAGCACCTATATCGTAGCAATGGCATCGATCGCATTTGCCGTAACCTTGCCGATTATCAGTTTTATCATTAAAGATGCTTCCTTTACGGATCGTATTTTTTTAATAATCATGGCCGTCCTTATCATCTATGCTCACCGTTCCAATATAAGAAGAATAATAAAAAAAGAAGAATCGAAATACATCTTCTGGAGAAAAAAATGAAATTGAGCATACTGGGATGTGGCAACTGGGGATCAGTTTTTGGCATTATGCAGCATCTAAATGGTCATAATGTGAAAATCTGGGAATTCAATAAGGAAAGGGCTGAATACATAGCACGAACGAGAGACAATGCGCCTTTCCTCATGAATCAAAAGATACCTGAAGAGATATTTATCCATTGGGATATTGAAAAAATCATGCTCGATGCAGAAGTAGTTGTCTTTGCCGTTCCTTCTCAGACCCTGTTCAGTGTTGTCGACCGGTTGACAAAGATCAAGACCCGCGATGTCTATTACTTAAGCCTGACAAAAGGTATTGATATCATTACCTTGAAAAGACCATCGGAAATCATCAATTCGCTGACATCGGCAAAAAACCGTGTTTATGTCTTATCCGGGCCCTCGATAGCAAATGAAATTATCAGAAAAGAACCGACTGCGGTGGTTCTGGTCGGCCCGGATCCTGAAGGTGCAATGATGCTTCAACATGAATTCGCCTCGGATTATTTCAGGATATATTTAGGAGACGACATTACCGGCGTTGAACTTGGCGCGGCCATAAAGAATGTAATTGCCGTGGGCTGCGGGATAAGCGCCGGACTGGGATTCGGTAAAAATGCAAAAGGTGCGTTACTTGCTCGCGGTATCGTAGAAATGCAGCGTCTCGGGGTAAGATTAGGCGCAAAGCCAAAAACCTTTTGGGGACTCTCTGGTCTAGGTGATATGGTTACGACATCATTCAGTGAAGAGTCGCGCAATCATAGATTCGGCGAGTGTATCGGGGCGGGCATGAGCATGGCAGAAACTGAAGCCGAAATGGTCATGGTAGCAGAAGGTGTCCCGACTTCCAAGGCGATCATGGTTTTGTCTGATAAGTACGGTATCGAGATGCCAATATGTGAGGTTGTCTACAGTATTCTCTTTGAGAAAAAACCTCCAAAACAAGGGCTGAAGGATCTTATGACGAGACCGTTGAAAAATGAATGGTAGAATAATAAGTGAACACATTAATCCAAGTTTTCCACGAAAACTTAGGAGGGAAAATGAGTGAGAAAGAATATTTTTCTATAAAAGAAGTCGCTGACATGCTGACTCTAAAACCGTATATATTGAGATATTGGGAAAAAGAATTTGCTATACTTAAACCAAAACGAAATCGTGTGGGTCGAAGATACTATTCTAAAAAGGATATCGATATCGTGAAGTTGATTAAAAGCGTCCTGTATGATCAAGGTTATACGATAGCTGGTGCGAAAAAGAAATTGGTTCGCTTGAGTGATGCACCAGAGCAGTTATCGCTTCCGCTCAAAAATAGAAGCAAGGCCTTGAAAGAGATAAAGGTAGAACTGCAAAAGATCAACGATATTCTAAGTCAAGGATAATGACTATTCTTCATCTATCGCATTGATTTTTGCATTGGCTTGGTTCTTTAAACTCAGCGATTGAGCGATCAGATTTGCTTGAATATAATATTCTCGTGCTGCCTTTTTGTCATCCAAACCTACTGATGCATCACCAGCAAAAAGCAGTGCCCTCGCTGCATCATCCCTGTTTTGTTCATAATATTCACAAGCCAATAAGTAGTTATCACGTGCTTTGCGATAATTTTCGATCTCAAAATATATGCTTCCGATCTCCATAAAAACCTCAGGTCTCTTGCCGACATTGCGTATCAATTCTGCCAGGATAGCTACTGCTTGATCAAAATACCCGGTCTTTCGGTAGGTCTTTGACTTAAGGATATATGCATCGACCAAGAAAACTGAAGATGGAAATTCAGTAATAAGTTTATCGATCATCGTTTCTGATTCATTGTTTTGTCCTAAAATATTATATATCTTAGCGATTTCGAAAATAGCCTTTTCGCGATATTGCTCGTCGGCTAAGAGTAAATTGTAATAAGATAATGCGGAATCAAATTTTGATTCTTCAAGATAAATCACACCCAGCTCGTAAGCAACATAGGAATGGTAATATCCAGCAGCTTCTTCTGTTAAGAGCTCTTTGTAAATGCTCTTCACATCATCTATATCACCAATCGCCTGATAAACCCTGGCTTTCTCAATCGCTGCTCGGTAAGCAATCGATGATCCTGGTCTTGATTCAATAACTCCAGTGAGTACTGAAAGACTGCGGTAATATTCTTTATTCAACAGCAGGATTTTAGCGATACGCAACTGGGTGTTAAGCGCAAGATCTGTCCCCGGATTATTATCGACAAAATGCTGTAGAGCCTCAAGTAGTGATGTATATTTCTTCAGATAATACAGGGTCTCATAGATCATCAAATCCGTATGTTCTTTGAGATCCTGCGATGGTTCGAACTCATCAACGCGCTCGTATGCTTGTAAAGCACGTTCATACATCTGCAAATTGAAATAAGCATCTCCAAGGCTCTTTTGCGCGGTGGCTGCGTAGACTGACTTTGGATAAATATTCACAAGCTCATAATAAAAATCGATCGCATGATCATATTCTTTTCTTTTAAAATTGATCGACGCAAGGATGTATGTCGCCCTATCTCCGTTCGGTGAATCAGGGAAATACTCCCTTTGCCGTAAGAGCAACTCTTCGGCTTTCCCCCAAAAACCGAGGAAATAATTTGTCCTCCCTTTTTGAAACAGATAACGGTCCACTGAATCGGGCAGTCCCGTAAAGTAATATATCGCTGAATCATACCTCGATTCATTACCAAAGGTCATACCCAGAAGGAATAAAGCTTGATCTTCATGCTGATGCTTTAGATATTCTTTAAGATAACGGCGCGCATTATCATTATCTTTAAGATAATAGTAAATCTTCGCCGTTTCGTATGTCGCACGTTCAACAAGTGGTTCGTTATCACTATGTTTGATCACCGAATCGAGTAAAGCAAGACCTGTCTTATACTCTTTTTCACCCAGAAAAGCAAGTGCCAGCCCGATTTCACGATAACCAAAAAAGTAATCTACCTGAATGTATTGTTTTATAGCGCTGTTAAAAAAGCCTTTCTCATAGTCCCGGCGTGCATCGACTAATTGATCATAGTCTTCGATATAATCGATGAGGAGTACGATATCGACTGAATCTGGCGTTTCCTTGAAATATTCCATCGCGGCATCAACGCGGTTCTGCTTTAGTTCGATCAAACCTAAATAATAATAAGCTTGCCAAATATCATTCTGTTTTTTCAATAATCGCCGAAAGTGCTCGGCCGATCTATCATAAAGACCGAGCTGGAAATATACTACGCCGAGGTAATAGTGCACTTGGGGTTTCTTTTCAAGAATCGCTTCAAGGTACTTTTGGCTTTTATCGAGATCGCCGCTGAGTAATGCATAAACACCGGCATGATAATAGTTATCATAGCTTGGTTCGATCGCAGACATCATATCAAAGTACCTCAAGGCATCCTCAAAAGACTGCCCGTTAGGGAAGTCCGGTGCCGATATCAAAAAAATAATGATTATACTACTCAAGACCCACCTCGGAAGTGAAAATATTCACGAGTGCCCCTGAATCGATACTAAAAACGAATTGAATCTGATAACCAGCAAGGATTGGATGATCATATATCCTGGCGAAATAGCGCAATATGATATTAGCCATCACGCTATCGAGCGCCGCGAACTTGAATTTGTAAACGAGAATTTCTGGTACATCATAATGCCGGCGCGTTATCTCTGGCAACAAATCACGATTCTGCTCTATCTCACTTCTCAATCCGTCGATGATCTCCTTATACTGCGCACCATCGCGCAACATGGTAATTGTGCCGCGGTATTTCCCCATACTGACAATATCAAAATCTCCCTGTCTAATGTTTTTTAATGGATCATATGTGTGACAAACAGCTGAAAGCAAAATAAAAACAAATAGATACTTGGCTATTCGCCAATACTGTTTCTCAGAACCAGGGGTCATCTTAACAAACCCTATTCTGCCCTCGGGTGTTTCTTCTGATAGACCTCTTTCAACCGTTTGGTTGTCATATGAGTATATATCTGGACGGTTGAAAGTGACGCGTGACCGAGTAGTTCCTGCACTGCTCTTAGATCTGCGCCATTTTCCAGGAGGTGTGTGGCAAAACTGTGTCTCAGGATATGCGGATTAGTTCCAGCTGCTCGAGCAAGTTTAATAAGGTATTTGCGTACTATTCGCTGCAAAGAACGCGTCGTTAAGGATCCCCCACGATAATTTAGAAACAACTGAGGTACATCCTCTCCTGCTATCTTATGCTTGTCCGGGTTGTGTCGAACTCGAAGATAATTAAGGATCGCATTCTTAGCGGCTTTTCCAAGCGGTAAGATACGTTGTTTATCACCCTTGCCTTTGACTTTGATTTCGTCGCGATTAAAATCGATATCCCTGATCATCAGGCCAACCAGTTCGCCGGCACGAAGACCACAGCCATATAAGACCTCCATGATCGCGCGATCTCTTGGATTACTGATCTCCATGGCTTTCTCAACTTGTACATAACTTAAGAATCCAGGCAGATGCTTTTTTGTTTTTGGCGTCTTGATAACCACGGCAGGATTTGTTGAAATAATCTCGGTCTTTTTTAGATACTTAAAAAAAGATTTGATACATGAAAGCTTCCGAGCCACGCTCCTTGCATCAAGACCGTGTTTAAGAAGAAAACTCATAAATAAAGTGATCGCATTGCGGTCTATTTCCTTACTCTTCTTAATGCGTAGAAAATCAAAAAAACCCTCCAGATCAGCGCGATAAGCTCTTAGTGTATGCGCGGAATAGTTTTTCTCTTTCTGTAGGTAGACCATAAAATCACCTATTTTTTCATAGAGTTGTTCTCGTTCCATCGTCGACCTCGATAATTCTAATAGAATTAATGTATTTGTCAATATCGCAATCGATGACACCGAGTTTGATTTCAAGAATATGCGTGATCATATTCACTCACGCATTCTATAAAAGCAAAAAAGGGGATGACCTCTGGTCATCCCCTTTCTAATCGATTATGGAATTATTTTACGGCTTTTTTCAGATCACGTCCAGCTTTGAATTTTGGAGCTTTTCTTGCAGGCACGTGAATCGTCTCGCCAGTCCGTGGATTACGAGCGGTTCTTGCCTTCCTCTTGGTTACTGAGAATGTTCCAAATCCTACGAGGGCTACTCTGTCGCCCTTTTTAAGAGCTGTCGTAACTGAACCTACAAAGGTATTCAACGCGATATTTGCCGCCTTCTTGGAAATCTTTGCCTTGGCAGCGATTTTTTCGATAAGCTCAGCTTTAGTCATAGGTTATTCACCTCCTTTTGAATCATTAGCTAATTATAACGATAATTAAATGTTTGTCAAGCCCCAAATTACGTATTGACAACGCTTTGCGCCTGTACTCCACAGGAGATAAAAGACAGAACTACTTTTGCGAAAAAGCGGCATTCAAGAAATCCATCAATCTCCCATCCTATCGTTTTTTTTGGTAACCTCGGTTGACACAGGACATTCGTTGATTATAATAGTCGGTGAGATTAAAGAGGATCGGTATCTTGACGAGCGGTGGTGATGCTCCTGGTATGAATGCAGCTATCCGTGCCGCGGTAAGAACTGCTATACACTACCAGATAAAGGTATTCGGTTTCAAACACGGTTATAATGGCGTTATCGCCGGGGATGTTATTGAAATGAATCGTAACTCGGTAGCGAATATCATTCAACGCGGCGGCACGATATTAGGAACTGCGCGATCCGCGGAATTCAAGACCGAAAAAGGGATGGCGAAAGCAAAGAAGACATTGAACAGGCACAAGATAGACGGCCTCATTGCGATCGGTGGTGATGGCACAATGCGCGGTGCTCAGGAATTCACCAAAAGATTTCGTACAAAAATAATCGGTCTGCCAGGTACGATCGACAATGATCTTTTTGGAAGCGATTTCACTATCGGTTTTGACACTGCAGTGAATAGCGCACTTGAAGCGGTCGATAAGATCCGCGATACGGCCTCGTCTTTGGAAAGACTTTTTTTCATCGAAGTCATGGGACGTTATGCGGGTTTTATAGGTTTAGCTGTTGGTTTAGCCGGCGGTGCCGAAGATGTCCTGATCCCGGAGACACCGACCGATATTAAGAAACTCGCCAAACAAATAAACCAGAATATTAAAAAAGGAAAAAAATCAAATATCGTCATTGTTTCTGAAGGCGATGAGGCGGGGAATGCGTTCACTATCGCAGAAAAGATCAAAGGGATATTAGAAGAGGATTACCGGGTCGTAGTCCTTGGCTATATTCAACGCGGTGGTGCACCGACTGCGGTCGATCGTATTCTTGCCTCGAAACTCGGCTATGCAGCTATCTATGGCTTCAAGAAAAATATGCATGGCTGTATGGTCGGTGAAGTGAATAAAAAGATCATCTATACGCCGTTCGAGAAGACCTATTCAAAAAAGAAAAAGATCGATCCGGATATTTATAAGATCACCAAAATCCTCGCCGAATAACACGGCAAATATCCGCATTCTATTATTTTATTTCGACTCTACAGTATACAGTATTTTCATCGTAACAGAACCAGCGGCCCAGATTGTGATTTTACGGAATGAACAAGACGCGGGAAATAGACACCTGACGGCAGGTGTTTGTCCTTATTGTCAGTGCCGTCCCAGACTAAAAACGTAGGGCGTCAGGCGTAAAGCGTGAAAAATCTTTGATCAATCTGCCACTCGCATCGTAGATTCTTAACTCTATGCCATCGGCACTTTGCTCTGTGCTACTGCTGATTTTTGTCGCCTTGGAAAAGGGATTGGGATAAACAGTAATATCAAAAAAGTCTGCACTCTTGAATACTGATGCCTCTTCTATACCAACATTCTCGCCGCGCTTGTAAAAAATCGCGGTCGATACACCGGATTTTAACCGCTCATCCACCCACACAAGATGAAGCCTATTGCTCAAATCCACGGCGATACGTGCAGCACCGCCGCCTTGCGTATACGGCGGGTAGACCGCCTGCATGGGCGGAATGATAAAATCACCCATTGTATCGAGTTTTGCATACATGATCGGAAATGTTCCGGATGAATCTGTTGTCCAGACCACATGGAGATACTGCAGAGAATCCATCGCCATATGCTGGCCCATATTGTATGTTTCGTAAATACTTATTGTCTTTGGAGCAATAATTATATTACCCTCCTGATCGAGCTTCAGATAGTTGATAACCCAACTGGTAGGTCCAGGAAGAGGATAGACTATATGGATATTTTGACTTTTGTCGGCAATTATTGATGGTGAAAGACCGGTATCAAGGGAGAATCTAATCAGACAATATCCGATGAATACTGCTTTTTTTTTGAGAAACAAGGGCGAATTGGTTATGTATATGACGTCTAACCTGACTTTTTGCACTGTGGTCTACCTAAATGAATTCAGGAACCATGTCTCTGATATTATTTTTATCTAAAATCACTAACCTCATTAACGTAAAATCTCAAATCTGAAATCTAAAATTCTAAAGCAGGTTGTGCTGCGAAAATGAGTAAAAACCGTTTTCCGCGATAATAATATGGTCGACAACCCGAATGCCCATCAACTCACCAGCACTCTGCAGTCTTTCGGTAACTTTCAGATCATCTTCTGATGGTTTCAATATGCCGCTTGGATGATTATGAATAAGAAAAATCGCACTGGCATTCTCATTCAAGGCAAATTTAAAGACCTCGCGCGGGTGCACCAGACTCGCATCGAGGATACCCTTTGAAATCGTCGTCTCATTGACATAAGCATTTCTACCATCGACGGCAATGACCTTGAATAATTCATGCTTCAATCCGGAAATCAACGGACAATAATAATCATAAATATCTTTGGGGTGTTTAAAAATGATCTTTTTCTCATTCTTTTTGGAAAGGGAACGCCGTCCAAGCTCGAGCGCCGCAAGCATTGAAATGATCTTAGCCCGACCCAGACCATTGATCTTTAGCCTTTCGATCTCGCTTACGCTTTTCTGGTTTAATTTCTTCAGGCTGCCGGTTTTGTTGATTATTTCTTTGGCAAGCTCGAGCGCCGATTTATTTTTCACGCCCTTGCTGATAATGATCGCCAGAAGTTCGGTATCGGTTAAACCATAGCTGCCTTTTTCATAGAATTTTTCTCTTGGCCGGTCATGTTCGGGCCAGTCCTTGATTTTCATTTACTTGAAAAGCGCGAATTTCAGAATGAAGCTGGCAAATACGATCGATACTGTCGACATAAGCTTAATGAGAATATTGAGTGACGGACCGGCAGTATCCTTGAAAGGATCACCCACTGTATCACCAACGATCAATGCTTTGTGTTGTGCTGAACCTTTACCTCCAAGGGCACCACTTTCGACATACTTTTTCGCATTATCCCAGGCACCGCCGGAATTGGCCATCATCAGCGCGACTACAAAACCGGTCGTAAGTGCGCCAACGAGAAGCCCGATCACACCGTTTGGACCCAATAGTAACCCGATCGCGATCGGTACGATTATGGCCATTAACGATGGTACGATCATTTCTTTTTGTGCGGCGATCGTGCATATTTTGACTGCCTCAGCATAATCAGGTGTCACCTTACCTTCAAGCAACCCCTTGATCTGATCGAATTGCCTGCGCACCTCAATGACAATAAGGGAAGCAGCTCGACCCACCGCTTTTATCGTTTGTGAACAGAACGCAAAGGGCATGAGCGCGCCGAGGAAAAGACCGACGATCACCTGAGGGTTTGTAATCCTTAGATCGAGCCCGGCGGCAAATATGTTGATTTGGCTTCGGTAGGCAGCGACCAGAGCGAGTACGGTTAAAGCCGCTGAACCAATAGCAAACCCTTTACCCGTAGCTGCGGTCGTATTACCGATCGTATCAAGGGCATCGGTCCTTACCCTCACTTCAGCGGGCAGCCCTGCCATTTGAGCACTGCCACCAGCATTATCCGCAACAGGACCATAGGCATCAGTCGCGAGTGTTATACAAAGGGTCGATAACATCCCGACCGCAGATATCGCGACACCGTATAGACCATATTGCGCGTTAGCTCCACCGCCGCTTAGAAAAAATCCACCAATGATCGCTAAGGTAACTGCCAATACCGGCGGGACCGTTGAAAGCATGCCGACACTAAGCCCCTCAAGGATGACTGTCGCAGGACCGGTCTTAGAGGAATTAGCGATACCACGAGTCATTCGATAATGATCTGATGTAAAAAATTCGGTTGAAAAACCAATGAACATCCCGCATGCCAAACCGATCAAGATCGGCCAATAGAAATTAAAGTTATCCGGCAGTAAATATTTTATGAGAATCGCCGAAATGATCGCCATAATAATACTGGCGCTCCACACACCCTTACGTATAGCAAACAGCAACGCCTTTTGGGTGGCATCTTCAGAGGTTCTTACCAGAAAGGTCCCGATGATCGAAGAAACGACGCCGGCAGCAGCTAAAATAAGTGGCAGTAACACGGCCTTGATACCTAATCCAGCAGCATATGCCAGTGCCATCGCGGCAACGATCGAGCCCACATATGACTCATATAGATCGGCACCCATACCGGCAACATCACCGACATTATCACCAACATTATCAGCGATCGTTGCTGGATTACGCGGATCGTCTTCAGGGATATTCGCTTCGACCTTTCCTACAAGATCAGCCCCGACATCGGCTGCCTTGGTGAAAATACCGCCCCCAACCCGTGCGAATAGTGCCTGAAATGACGCGCCCATACCATAACACACCAGGGTCTGCGTAATGATGAGCAAACGTTCACCAAGTGGCATATAGCCGTAGAATAGATTTAAGATAAAAAACCATAGACTAAGGTCAAAAAGACTCAGACCAACGACCACAAACCCCATGACGCCACCTGCATTGAAGGCGACTCGTAATGCACTATTTAGGCTTGTCTGTGCAGCATGAGCAGTACGAGCCGATGAATTCGTCGCCTGTTTCATGCCAATAAACCCGGAAAGAGCCGAAAAGAAACCGCCGGTAATGAACAAAAAGGGAACGAATAGAGGCAGCAAATTATTAAAAGATAAAAGCAGTAGCAATGCAAAAACAACTATAAAAATAAAAGTGACCACACGGTACTGTCTTTTTAAATAAGCACGAGATCCTTCCCGTATTGCCTGGGCTATCTGCCTCATTACATCAGTGCCTTCATCGAATTTCTTGGTAGTTTTTGATAGAATAAAAGCAAAGAGTAGCGCGAGAAATGATCCGCCAGGTGCTATCCAGAATAGTGGAAGCATTCTATCCTCCTAATTGTGAATATTCATGACCGCTTTAAAGAACAAATAACGGGTAATCTTTTTTTGTGTATATTTTTCTTGATCATCTTATGCAATTTTTCTGCGCAGATCCCACTGATCTTTCCCTGATCAATCTCATCGAGTGTTTTATCGATTTGATCATAAGGAAAACCGATTTCACCTTCATCGGTCTGTCCTTGCCAAAGACCTGCACTCGGTGTCTTTTCAATGATCGCTTTGGGGATATTCAGCGTTTCTGCTATCCGGCGCACTTCGTGCTTGTACATGTCGCCAAGCGGAAGAATATCGCATGCGCCATCGCCGTATTTTGTGAAATAACCGAGCATTAGTTCGGTCTTATTGCCAGTACCGCAAACCAGGTAGTTACGAAGATTCGCATAATAATACAGAACGACCATCCTTAATCGGGCTTTGACATTCCCAAGAGCGACCTTATCCTGGGTGGGTAATAACTTAATCGTGCTGTTGTAAACTGAAGTCAGATCCAGGCATGCAGTCTGCATACCTAATTCTGCCGCAAGATCTGAAGCATCTTCAATATCTTCGGTCTTTGACTCGATCGGAAGGATCAAGCCAAGGCAGTTCTTGTTAGCCCTGGTGATCAAAGCGGCACATACTGATGAATCCAGGCCACCGCTCAACCCCAAGACAAAACCAGATGTCCTACTATCCTGCAATTGTTCCTTTAGCCAATCTACAATCTTCCCGATCACTGAATTAGACATATTAAACTAGATTATATTAATTATATGGAAAAAATCAAGGAGAAAATGTGACGGGCCTTTCGAATTATTTACTGATCGAGTTTGTTCAATATTTCTTCGGCGCTTGCGGCAATGAATTGGTCTTTATGTTCTGCTGCATCATGCAATGCAGCCATGGCTCTTTCACTCCCTATGCTTACAAATGCATTGAGCACTGCAAGTTTTGTTGGATAAAGAAGATCCGACTTGAATATTGGATGTTCGTTCAAGATCGCGCTCAATGTTTCAAGCATCGTATCATCACCGTGTTGTCCAAGAATCGCCACGATCCCCTGTCTGAATTCCTCTTCTTTAGATTCTGGAATGCCCTTGCGGGATTTGAGCCAATTTGCAACCTCAGGCAATTTGTCATGGACATCATCTCTTTCCAGACGTGACATCGCAGCAATTATAACGCTACGGTATTTGCTCTGAAGTGCCTTGAGCAAATAAGACTTTATACCTTCACCCTCGATTTTGCTGAGGCTTTCAATGACTTCTATTTGCACTTGTTCGTTGTCATCTTCAATGAGCGCGCCAATATTATCGATCAATGAGCTCATCTTCATTTCGCCCAGGATGAATACACCATTTCTCCGAATGAACCATTCCTCAGACTTCAGGAGCTTCTTGACCCCTGGTACAGCGCGTTCACCCATTTTAATGATAACATCGATGATCTTCATCCTTACAGCCCGGTCTTCAGTTTCCTTAAGAGTATCGATCAGCACCGGCACTGAGAATTCAGCCAACGAAGTAAGTGCTGCACGGGCTTCGACAAAAGTCCCCGGATCCCAGAGCAGAGAAACTAATTCAGCCACATAATTCTCATCTTTTATCTCTTCTATCGCCCGGATGATCACCTTTTTTCTTTCCAACAACGCAACATCTTTCCTCAATAAATGCTTGCCGAGTTTTTTCGATACAAATTGTACGATGTCATCTTTCTTTAATGATCTTGCCTTAAGATATATACTTTTAACAGCGTCGATAATGATGCCAAAGGTTTTTAAATCGGTCTCTGCATCGGCCATCGAATCAAAACGGTCGATGAGCAGTCGTAAAAGATCATAATTCCCAGAGTCAAAAATCGGATTCTGGAATTCGAGCAGTTCTTTGACGGCTTTGATACGTTCATCATGCGAGGCATCACGCAAGCGAGGAAAAATCGCTCTCATCTCATGCTCCATGTTTTTGCTCTTGAATTTATCAGCCGCTTTCTCACCCTTAGCGGTTTTCAATTCGGTCATCAAACGTGAAGCGATAGTCTCAAAATCTAATTCCGGGATATTGACCCTCAGCGCAGAAAGAATACCTGGCAATCTGGAACCAGTTACATTCTTCAAAATATCGATAACCTCTTGTTCTACCTGGGGGGATTTCTCCTTTGCCTTTACTGAAATAACATCGATGATATCTTCATCCGACATCGATGGTATCAAGCTTTTAAAAAGTATCGCTAATTTCTTGTTTTCCGTACGGTATTTAGCAATATTCTTTTTAATCGTTGGGGACAAAACAGAAAGCATGCGAGAAAAAACTATCGAATATTCATCCCATCGATCCTCACCATATTGATCTGCCACCATAAGAGCCAGTTTTTCAAGACCTGAAACGATCTTACTCGACTGAATTTCCACCGGTTCATTGCCGCCGATACCGATACCGGACAGAAAGCTGCTGAGCTCTTTTATCTTATCGTCATCACTCATCGTCACTTGCCCAACGGTGAGCGAATCCAGGAACTGATCCCAATTTATCGCTTGTGCACTACCGTCAGTCGAGATCACACCGACCCGGAATTTATTGACTTTAATGGTGGTTATGCCACGTGCTCGCATTAAGGCGACGATGTCACCGTAATCGGCTATGTCTGCTGGTGTCGCGGCCATCACATTGAAAAACTCCCTGATATCTTCCTCGGTCTGCTCAACGTTAAAGGTTATACTCTTGACATCTAGTTGATTGAATCTCGTCACCAAGCTCTTAACGATAGGTAGTTGTTTGGCATCGAAACGCTCGTTTTCGATCATGATGATGTCTTCAACAATAACCAGAGAAATGCTTTCTTGTTCAATCGGAACTTCTCTTAGTAGTATCCTCAGACGCTTTACTACGGGCATCAAAGAAGGATGTCCCTTTGGATATGTTTTTGATATATTCATCCCTAACCCGATCTGTTTAATCAGATCATTGAGGAGTTGCATTGGAAATTCAGCCATTTTTATTTATTTTTCACCCTATATTCAAAAGCCTTTACCGATAACGAGTCCTGAACAAATTCGCCAACCTCGACAAAACTAAAAAAAGCTTTTGTTGCGTTATACAAATTATCACATACAAGTACCGAGTTTTCGTTCGCGTTCTTTTGTAGAATCTGACATTTCTTAAAGCCTCTCGTTACAACCATGGCATTATGTAGATTTTTATATACCGTCATGACCGAAGCAGGTTCAAGAACCATACCTATTTTAAGACCAACAGGGCTTTCCAGGTATTCCTTTTTATTCAGTTCATTCAGTTTCTTGAGCATATCCTCGGCTGCAAAAATCGCCATATGTGCGGCAAAACCAGATTCTTTCGGAAAACCAAAGACATTGACCATCTCATCTCCGATAACCTGGTATATTACACCCTTATACAATTCTATCACTTTGGAGAAAACTGCAAATACCTCATTGAGAAAAGCCATAACATCTTCTGCGACCATGTGTTCACTCATCCTTGTGAAACCTGATAGATCAGCACGCATGAAGACCATGTCGAGTTTCTCTATTGGAAAAGCATTCTTCTTGTCGAGAAGGACACCGCACTCAGGACAGAAATATGATGGACTAGATATTTCTTTATTGCAAGCAGGACACTTCATATTCTATAACTCCAGCAGCCTAACATATTCAGGTCTGCTAATGTATGTTTGCTGTCGTGGGGTTTTAAGTTTGAATTTGATATCATCGTGGATGAATAGAGCTTTTCGTCCATAATGCCTCGCTTGTTCAGCATCATTTTCAAGCAGATAAAGCTCCGTAATTCTAAAAAGGGCCGCGGCGATCAGAGGTGGTAACTTTATTTCTTCGGCGATTTCCAAGGCGGTTCGAGCATGCTCAAGCGACTTTTTGCTATGGAACAAAGATTGTAATTGGTAACACTGAGATTCGATATCACGACGCCTCAATTTCTGTGCCGAAGTCAACGCGCTCATCGTAAAATCAGCTGCCTTCTTATAATCCTCCTGATACAGGCTCACCCTAGCTTTTCGGTAATTGATCTCGGCTAGCAGTTCATCTCTAATGAAGAATGAAACCTTTGCATCAGCCAGTTTAAGGTAATCATCGACCTTTTGAGAATCACCTTTTATCGAGTAGAAAATAGCCAGGTCAAGTGCCGATTTTATGTATGTTTCAATACTATCAATACTATCAGCCATCTCAAAACATTCCTCTAAAACTTCATGCAATGATGCGAGTGACCATACTCCAAACATGATCTGCGTCGTTTCGTATTTGAAATGCAACTGCCAGCGTATGTCATCCTTTGGGATCAAATCATTTAAACCATACTCAAGATACTCAAGTGATTGCTCATAATTACCCAGGCTGTTATGTAACTTGGCCATGTTGAACAAACACAATATCTCGCCTTTTGTGATATTATTGGTCTGTGCTGTTTTCCAACTCAAATTGTAATGAAGAATACTCTTTTCATACTCGTTTCTCGACTGGTATAAAATGCCGAGATCCGAGTACAAAACTGAGAGGATATCGGCCATACCATCACCACTATTATCAACAGCTGTAAGCAGTAGCTCTTCGGCCTCGTTTAACTTGTTTATGAGGAAGAGCGAATAACCGTAGCGTTCCATAAAATCAAGTTCACTTTTTTTGTCTTCACTTGACCGTGCGTTAGTCAATCCCTGTATGGAAATCTTTTCCATTTTCTTAATATCGCCCGTTATTTCGTAAAGGTCGGCTAAACTGAGCAGAACTGAACGTATCATATCCATGGCTAGACTATTCTTTGTGTCCTTGTCGATTTCGAGGACTAGATTGTAAAACTTCAAAGCCTGCTCGATCGCGTATAAGTTCTTTGCCTTATCTCCAGCTAATACGAAATAAGAAGCAGCTTTGCCGTAGTTCTCGCAAGACAGATAGTGGTGAGCGATATTCTCATAGAAAGTAGAAAGCTGATCACCATATAACTCTTCAAACAATACGGCTACGAGCTTGTGTATTTCCCTTCTTTTTCTCATTGGCAAAACAGTATACGCCGCATCTTTTAGAAGGTTGTGGCGGAATACATAGATAGGGTCTTGACCATCTTTAGACATTATGATATAACCTTCATCAACAAGGTAGTTGAGCTGCTCGGAAAGACCCTCGTATTCAAGCAGACCCTGAAGAATACGGTAACTAAAACTGTATCCGACGACCGACGCATAGTCGATTATCAGCCGATATCGTGATGGTAAAGAGTCGATCGTCGACATTATCACTCCGTACAGATCGTCAAGAAATGATAGCCGCTGATCTTTTTCGACAGTCCATTTCCCAGCCACTTGCCTTATTACTTTTGTGCGCCGTGTATTGCGAATAGCCTCAATTGTAAAGAGGGGATTTCCGCCGGCTGATTTATACATGAACTGCACTAATTTATCATCAACATTCTCAAGGAGGTGGGTGATCAGATCTCTTATTTCCTGAAAAGCCAATGGCGTCAAGTTGATCTCCTCGATCGGGTTGTCAATGTTACTGAGAAATTCCCTTGAAACATTGACCAGAAGGAACATTATCGGTTCATCCCTTAATTCCGATGTAAGATATGATATCAAATACTTTGTCATCTCATCAGCTTTATTGAATTCTTCAAAGATTATGACCATCGGATTAAGGTGGCATTCAAAGATAAACAGGTTTTTCACTGCGGTGTATATTTCTTCATTTATCGACAGCATTTCATCCTGTTTGAGACGATCCATATCAGTCAAAAATAGATGAAGCAATCCCTTGCCAATCAATGGTGACATATGCTTTTGGGCGATACTCTCATGTATCTTCCTGGTTATTTCAGCATTATCATCGTATTCACTAATCTCAAAATAGCGTGTCAGCAAGAATTTAAAAGGAAAATACGGAGATGCTATGTCGACCGAGCAATGAGTTTCCAGATATTGAAAAGAACTACTCTCGCTGAGGTACTTTTCATATTCCTCTTTCAAACGGCTTTTTCCGATACCCATTTGACCGGTTATGATACATAGTGCTGCTTTGCTTTGTTTGATACCCTCAGAGATTTTGATCAGCTGCTCTAATTCGCGCTTTCGGCCACAGAACGGGATCTTTTGAACATTACTGACCTGTACAGGTTCTTTTGTATCTTTCACTAAAAAAATATTAACCTTGGCTGCCTTACCCTTAACACTACGTTCACCGATATGCTCCGCGTCGACATATTCCTCAACGCGACTGAATGTATCCTCACTCATTAATAGTTCATTGGGTGGGCACATTTCGGTCAGTCGCGCCGCAGTGTTGATCGTATCGCCGATAACCGTCAGGAATGCAGATTCTTCAAGGATATACCCAAAAAAAGCACGGCCGGTATTGATACCGATAGTCACAACAACGTCCTTTAATAAATCGACCTCTTTTTTCTGCTTCACCCACCAGTTCCTGATCTCCCAGGCACAATGGAGACTTCTTACCGGATCATCTTGATGCGCCTTAGGAGCGCCGAAAATCCCCAATATTCGATTATCCGGGACTATGCGGTTTGATGTTCCATTGAATTGTCTGATAATATCTTCAATATCAGTCATGCATTTACGTAAGATGAGCATTAAGTCTTGCTCAACACCCATATCCAACAAACTCTCCAATCCTACAAAGTTCACAAAAAAGACAGAGAGCATACGTGTCTCACCGCCCCAGAATTTAAGGCGTTCAGATGCATCAGTTGTTTTTATAGCATCGGCAATCCGTAAACCGCATGCAGCGCAGTATGATGCACTTCCATCCTCATATTGATATCCGCAATAAGGACAATCCCTCATTTAAGTAACCTCTGCTGCCATATACTGATATTTTGTAAATAAATCGAAACAGCGGGCATATTTCATATCATAAATTATAAAGAGATTAACGAATTTGTCAATATTTTTCACTATTTATCCCGGAGTTGATAAAATAAGCAATTCGAATATAATCATATGATGAAGATCAATCTAAGAGCATACACCCTTGAACAACTCAAGGATTTAACAAAGAGCCGTGGCTTGGCACCGTACCGCGCTGATCAATTATTCCAGTGGCTCTGGCAGAAAAATGCGCAAGACTTCTCGTCAATGACCAACATATCAAAATCATTGAGAGCAGAATTCAATAAAAAATTCACTATCGACGGTCTTGCCAATGAAAGAGTGCTGAGAACAAAGGACGGCGTCCGAAAATTCTTGTTCCGAACCCTCGATGGCAATAAGATTGAGACGGTCTTCATCCCCGAACAGGAAAGGCGTACATTATGTGTTTCAACCCAGGTGGGCTGCCCCTATAGCTGCCGATTCTGCGCTACTGGATTAATGGGATTCAAACGAAATCTTAAAGCCTATGAAATCGCCGATCAAATACGGCTCGTCCAATTAGAAACCGGCGAAAAAATAACGAATATTGTCTTTATGGGTATGGGTGAACCTCTGGTGAATTTCAAGCAAGTTGTCAATGCTATCGCTATAATCAGTTCACCGACCGGATTGAGTATCAGTCAAAGACATACGACGATTTCAACCGTGGGTATTAACAGCGGAATCCGGAAACTCCTCAGGTCATCACTCAAAGTGAAACTGGCGATATCTTTGAATTTTGCAAATGAACACATGCGCAAGAAAATGGTACCGGCAGCGATAAATAATCCACTTAAAGAACTCATTCACTTAGCCCATGAGTATTCCCTTAAAAAATCAATGGTGACTTTTGAATATGTCTTGATCGATCGGATCAATGACCGCCTGGAAGATGCGCGAGAATTGTTGAAATTGCTTGAGGGAGTACGTTCGAAGATCAATCTGATCGTTTATAATCCCCATCCTGCAATACCCTATAAAAGACCTTCAGTGGCAAAAGTAACCAGATTCCATGATTTTTTAATGGGTTCAAAACATACGCTTACGCTTCGGAAATCCCGAGGCAGCAGAATAAATGCAGGTTGTGGTCAACTAACCTTACCAGACACCAGTCATTAGGTATTCATGCATTGAACGGGCAGCAACTCGACCATCACCCATTGCCAGAATAACCGTCGCACCACCCCGTACCACATCACCACCGGCCCAGACACCTTTTTTAGATGTCTTCCCAGTACCAGGATCAGCTTCAATATTACCCCATTTCCCCACTTTGATATCTGGTGTTGTTTGTGCGATCAATGGATTCGGGCTCTGACCGATTGCACACACCACAGTATCAAAGGGAGTGATAAAATTCGATCCCTCTATCGGAACCGGTCTTCTTCGTCCAGAAGCATCGGGTTCCCCCAATTCCATTCTTATGCACTCCATCGCCTTTACCCAGCCGTGTTCATCACTGATATGTTTTACTGGATTGGTAAGGATATCGAAGATTATACCCTCTTGCTCAGCATGATGGATTTCCTCGTTCCGTGCTGGCATTTCTTTGTGTGAACGACGGTAGACAATATGTACTTCACGAGCACCGAGACGCAATGCGGTTCGTGCACAATCCATTGCGACATTGCCGCCCCCTATCACGGCGACATTTTTTCCACGTACAATAGGGGTATCATACTCGGGGAAAAGGTATGCTTTCATCAAATTTGCGCGAGTCAGGTATTCATTCGCCGAGTAAACACCATTAAGGTTCTCACCCGGAATATTCATGAACCAAGGCAGACCAGCCCCAGTGCCGATATAGACTGCATCATATTCTTCCATGAGTTGGTCTATCGTCGCGGTCTTTCCAACCACAAAATCGAGGACAAGCTGCACGCCGCACTTTATCAGATAATCTACTTCACGGTATACTATCTCCTTGGGCAAACGAAATTCAGGGATACCATAGACCAAAACACCACCTGGTTTGTGCAGGGCCTCGAATATCGTTACACCATGGCCGAGCTTAATCAAATCACCAGCAGCTGTTAATCCGCCAGGTCCTGAACCGATCACGGCGATCTTTTTGCCGGTTGCCGAGGGGATTTTCGGGATAGATACGCTACTTTTTTCTCGTTCCCAATCCGCGGCAAAGCGCTCTAACCGACCGATCGCCACCGGCTCAAATTTCTTTACAAGAACGCACAGTTTCTCACACTGTTCTTCTTGTGGACACACCCGACCACAGACTGCAGGCAAGATATTTTTTTCCTTTAATTTTTTAATTGCATTTGAAAAATCACCGGCACTTATGAACTTAATGAATCCCGGGATATCTATTTCAACCGGGCATCCTTGAATACAAGTTGGTCTTTTACACTGCAGGCAACGTTTTGCTTCCTGTATGGCTTCCTCTTCATTATAACCATATGGAACCTCTTCATAGTTTCTTGCCCGTTCTTTTGGGGGCTGTTCCCGCATCGGCGTTTTCTTCGGTATTATTTTGCTAGCCATATCTCTCACACTCATAGAAGCTTAGAGAATAGACCTCTTCACCTAAATATATCTTGCGTCTGTTTATCAAATTATCCCAGTCCACTTTGTGGCCATCAAATTCTGGACCATCAACACACCCGAACTTGGTTTCGCCGTCCACGATAACACGGCATACACCACACATACCTGTAGCATCAACCATTATCGGGTTCAATCCGACGATCGTTTTAACATTCAGGGGCCGCGTTGTCTGGCTCGTCAAATATGTTAGATAGGTGCAACCTTGAACATAGACGAGATCTGCTCCCTTCTTCTTTATTTGATCGACCAAAAAATCATTAACATGACCTTTGAATCCCTTGGAACCATCCCTGGTTATTTCATAAAATTCATCACTGTACTTTTCAAGTTTGTCCTGCCAGTATAGCAAATAATCACTGCGACCTTCAATTATCGTTGTTATATAATTTTTCTTTTCCTTAAACATGCGAATAACTGGATAGAGCGCGCCGATACCATAGCAACCGCCGATACAGATAATTTTTTTTCCTTCGACAATTTCGGTAGGTTTACCCAAGGGTCCGGCCAAAGTGGCCAGCTCATCGTCAGCTTTCATTGCGGCAAGTTTGCTCGTCGAAGTACCTACTTCCATAAAAACCAAACTAACACTATTCTTGTTCCAATCAACGAGGTTCAAAGGAATGCGCTCTCCCTTCTCATCGGCACGAACCACTACGAACTCACCGGCCTTGGCATTCTTATGTATGATATTTGACTCAACAACGAGCAGATGGATATTCGGCACGATCTGCTCTCTTTTTATCACTTTGTACATCTATATCTCCATCTTCCTCTTGGCTATATTATGCGCTCTCATGATTGCTTTTTCACTACCTTAATCTTCACCGGTTGGCTTTTTATCATACCCAGGGATTGGTGAGCGTATATAAACACACTATTATCAGGTACTTGATCAGAGATCATGACCGGTAGCAGTACACTTATGTCCTCGCCGATAACCATGACCTCTGTATCATTATGTGCTTTTAGCCTCTTTGCAGTCTGTTTATTCAACCAAACATGATTATCTTGGCGCAACCTCTCAAAACCCTTGAGCAGGCTGGCAAGAGTATGACCTCTGTAAGTATAGCAGTTCTCTCTGGTGATCAATCGGAATGGATACTTTTTACTGGTTCTGCTCAGATTCGAGTTCTTTTCCCTTCTCTTTTTTCTTATCTTACCGGTTCTCACGGAGCTTTGCAGATCCCTGCGTACTTGCTCGATTATCCATTCATCCGGTTTGGCGTAACCCAGTGGCTCGATGGCCTTGCGCAGCTTTTTGCTCTTACCCTCTATATTGACAAAACTTCCGTTGGTTTCGGTAAATGTAGCAGCCGGCAGAAATAGGTCAAGATCAAACCCGGGCAGAAAACAATCCTGGACAATGATCGTCTGGTATTTCTTGTTCAACTTTGGAGCTGTTCCGATCAAGTACAGACAGTCGATATCTTGGTCCTGCAAGAGGTCGATGGCTGAATTTTTAAGATGTAATTTGGATATGGGTAACGCGTTGACCATACTTGTCACAGGTAGAGCCCGAACATGTTTTGGCAATTCGATATTTTCAATATTAAAAGCGTTATAAAGAACATAGACATTCTTATTATCGAGCAATCCCTTACACCAGGCTATATCCCCGGCGGAAACGCCTGATCTGTTACCCGTTTTTCCCCTGGCAAAAAGCTGATTCAAGAGGTCCTGTTCTTTTCCCGGCTCAGGTCTAAGCCAGAAGTCAGCTATTTTTGCACCCTGCGTTTCCATCGCATCGATAACGATAAATATCGGCTTTGTTTTGATCCTCGATCTCAAAGTCAGCAGTAATGGCGAGAAATCACTGACCATATCGGTATTCAACAAAATAAATACCGCTTCACTTTTGATGTCTTTAAAACTAAAGGGACGAACATCGTTGTCTGCGGGTAACGCTGTAATGATAAAATTATCTCTTAAACTACCGATAGCATCGATCGCTTCGGTCGTCAATTGAGAAGAAAATAGTATACCTGTTTTACCGCTATGCTCACTGAGTTTGGTGCACAAAAAATCCATTGCTGTTTTCCAATCTACCTGGATAAGACGCTTTCCTTTCTTTAACAGTGGTGTAGTTATACGTTTCGGATGATATACCAACGGTACAATGCCATAACGGCCCCGTACGCAGATCTGATTATCATCGGGTGCAGAATTCACCAGGTTATCCTCCCTGATATTCAATTTTATGGCACAACCAATGCTGCACAATGCACAGCTTGTCTTAACCCAACGATCCTGGAGGCCACGCCACTTGCTGTATCTATCTCTTAGAGCCCCGGTCGGACAAATGTCAACGCATGCTCCACAGAACTGGCAACCCGTTTCAAGATGCGGCAGATTAAATGCCGTACCGACCAATGTCTCAGGACCACGGTGATGAAAATCCAGAGTCCCGGCACCGCGGATTTCATTGCATACCCGAACGCAACGGCCACAAAGAATGCATAAGTTATAATCACGCTCAAAGAATGGATCGTATTTTTCAACTTCGAGCTTACGGTGGCTGAATGTAAATGGGATCTCCTTTATCTCTAACAAATCGACCAACTTCTGCAGCTCGCAATCGCCATTACTCGGACAGAATTTGCAGCCGAAGGTTATCGGCGTTTTCTGAATACATTCCTGATACCTGGCGCATTCTGACTCCTGGTTACATATCAGACACGCATGAGGATGCTCAGAAAGGATCAATTGAAGGTTGAAACGACGGAGCTTTTTAAGTAATTGTGATTCGGTTTTCACCTTCATCCCTTCGTGCACGGGCAGAGTACACGCAGTAACCGGTCGTTGATATCCTTCGACTTCAACAAGACAGATCCGGCATCCGCCATAAGCTGAAAGACCCTTGTAATAACAGAGTGTCGGAATATATATATTGTTTCTCTGAGCAACCTCTAATACGGACTCACCTTTTTTAGCAACAACCTCTTTATCGTTTATCTGCAGCTTGATCATTTCACCGCCGGCGAGACTTTTCTCACCGCCTTGAATTTTTCAGGACATACAGTAATACAGATCCCACACTTGATGCAGATAGCCTGATCTATCGTATGAACTTTCTTTGGTTCACCATTTATCGCATTACTCGGGCATTTTTTTGCACATATCGTACAGCCGCTGCATTTATCAGGATCGATAACAAAAGAGATGAGCGATTTGCAGACTAGAGCCGGGCATTGTTTCTCAAATATGTGAAGCTCATATTCTTTTCTAAAATATTTCAGTGTCGTAAGAACAGGATTGGCCGCAGTCTGTCCAAGACCGCAAAGCGAACTGAGTTTCGTATTGATCCCGATCTGTTCGAGGAATTCAATATCTCCTTTATGACCCTTACCGTCAGTAATGCGATCGAGTATCTCTACCATCTGCTTTGTACCAAGCCGACATGAAGGGCACTTACCACACGATTCTTGCTGAGTGAAATTCAGAAAATAACGTGCCACGTCAACCATGCAGGTATTTTCATCCATGACGATCATGCCTCCCGACCCCATCATCGAACCAACCTCAGTTAAGCTCTCGTAGTCGATCGGTAGGTCCAAAAGATCGTGCGGTATGCAGCCACCCGATGGTCCGCCGGTTTGAACCGCTTTAAATTTCTTGTCCCCAGGTATCCCGCCGCCGATGTCAAAAATGACTTCTCTTAGGGTAATACCCATGGGCACTTCGACAAGACCTGTATTATTTATCTTACCGACCAGCGAAAATATCTTTGTTCCTTTGCTCCCTTTTGTGCCGATCGATGAAAACCATTTAGCACCGCGTGAAATGATCATCGGAACATTCGCCCATGTTTCAACATTGTTTATATTGGTCGGTTTACCCCATAATCCCTTTTCTACAGGATACGGCGGTCTTGGATGTGGTCTACCGACCTTACCCTGGATCGAGGCCATCAAAGCGGTCTCCTCGCCACAAACAAAAGCACCTGCTCCCTGTATAACATCAATAGAAAAACTGAAATCCGTACCGAGGATACCCTTGCCGAGGATACCATATTTTTCGGCTTGTTTTATCGCGATCTTGATTCTCTTGACGGCCAGCGGGTATTCACTGCGTACATAGATAAATCCTTTTTGCGCGCCGATCGCTTTGGCACCGATGATCATCCCTTCAAGCACTGAATGAGGGTCTGCCTCTAAAACACTCCGATCCATGAACGCTCCGGGGTCTCCCTCATCACCATTGCAGACAATATATTTTACCCGGCCCGAAGCATTGCGGCATAACTCCCACTTTAAACCAGTCCTAAAACCAGCACCACCCCGTCCCCGCAGCCCCGCGTTCTTGACCTCAGCGATGATCTGCGCCGGGGACATCTTGGTAAGAGCTTTTTCTAATGCCTGGTATCCTTCAAATCCGATATATTCATCGATATTTTCCGGATCCAGCCTCCCCCGATTACGCAGGACGATCAGTCTTTGATGCTTAAAGAATCCGATATCATTCATCTTCGGGATCGGGAGTTTCTCAGGGCCTGGTTCATACATCAGGCTTTTAACAGGTCTTCCTTTAAGCAGATGCTCTTCGACTAGAAAAGGAACATCCTTTTTACTTACCCGTTGATAAAATATACCGTCCGGTTGAACGATGACGATCGGTCCACGCTCACAAAAGCCCTGACAACCTGTGGTAAAAACACTGATCTCTTTGTGCAAACCTTGCCGGGCGATTTCTTTTTCTAATTCTTCCTTGACATCAAATGAATGGTTAGCAACGCACCCTGTTCCGGCGCAGACCAAAAGATGTAATCTTGATTCTTTATTCGCTGTCTTTTTTCTCATCATATTGGTCGATAAGTTTATCGACTTTATTAACGGTCGTCTGTCCGTAGTATTCGCCGTCGATCACCACGACCGGAGCAAGTGCACAAGCACCAAGACAATTTACAGTCTCCAAAGTGAATAGATTATCTTCGGTCGTCGATCCTGCGCTTATCCCCAGCCTTTCTTCAATACGACCCAGGACATCGGGTGCTCCGCGCACATGACAGGCTGTACCCAGGCAGATCGTGATCAGATGCTTTCCCCTTGGCTCAAGGCTGAAGGCGGTATAGAAAGTTGCCAGACTATAGATTTCGCTGAGTGGCATTTTCAATCTCTTGCTTGTATATTTTAAAACCTCAGCTGGCAGATACTTATAATGTCCCTGAATCCCCTGGAGAATTTGTATGATATTATCTCTTTTAAAATCATACCTCAAAAGAATCTTTTCAATGTTTTTCATGGATGCGCTTATTATACATATTTATTCACTCGGGTCAAGTATAAGATAACGCAAACCTCTTGTAAAAGAGGCATTCTTGACAATAAGGTATTTTATAATATAATCTACCAGTGTTACTTATGTTCATCATGTTAATGGACATTGATTCCCTGGGGGTGGATTCATTAAAAACGTATGAAATCCCGGTAATAATATATTTTGGGTTCGACTCGACTCTCATGCAAAGAACGCTCAACACTTCGCAGGAAATAGTACCGGATTATTTTGATTTGGACACCCCTGAGGCACTTCAAAAAACCCCTTGGCTTTTTAATGAACCAGGTATAATTCAACCCTTTGTATTATCCTGCAGGGGCCAGATATCCGGGCTTTGCCGTATTTTTCTCAATAACCACGAACTTCATAATTATTTATCCGGGGGTTTTGATCCCGATCTGATGAGCGTACGATTTGCAGAAAAACTAGTTTTGTCGGATGACCAAATGCATTTTCCAGGACTGAATTTTATCACCAAGATAAATCGCTATGATCGTCCTTTTTCCTTTGTTCAGTATACAACTGGCAGTTTCGGTTCAAATCTATACACCGCTGATCTTTCAAGACCGCTGACCAATGACCTGGGTTTTTACTTGAGCGGTCTTCGCTCGACCACTACTGGCCACCGATCAAATACAGATCACACGATAAATTCATTTTATACGAACTTCTATTGGCAAAAAAAGATCCCGGCAAGATTAGATATTATGTATGTATCAAAGACAGCCGGTTTTCCAGGTTCAGATCAAGATACCCTCAATGGTACAGTAAGGAAGGATTTTATCGACGCGAGTCTTTGCACGGGTAGCAAAGATCATAAATTCACTTTTTATTATTCAGCAAACAGTGAGGAATACGCCAACCTCAACACGATACCTCCTTTTTATAATACCGTGAAAAATCTGGGGATCGAGGCGGCGAATTACCACGATTTCCAGGGTCTTGAATGCGAATATCGGTTTGCTGGAGCATTGAGCCTGATCCATAGTGATGCATATGGATCACATAGATGCAGTTCTCTGAGTCTTTGGACGAGATTGACCAAGAATTTACACAAGTTCATCTTATCCGGCTCAAGTTTGTTTGACGTGAACAATACCGAGGATCTTTATGTTATGCCAAAATTGACGACTGGTATTGAAATATTCGATTCTATTTTTATTTATGGTTCTTTATCAAGATACTATCGCCCGCCTTTGATCGCTGAAACACATACCCCGGACAGTCTATTCGCAGACTATTATCCGCTGAACGCTAATCCTGATCTGAAAACCGAATATCAGTGGTCTCAAGAACTCGGTATCAAGAAAAAAAACGCTTGTATTACACTATACAAACATGATTACGAGAATCTAATTATCTTCCGTGCCGAAAATAACGGTCGATATGTCGCACAGAATATCGAATCATGGCAGACTATCGGTATTGAGAGCTCATTAGCAGCAAGGATATATATCGCACGTGACATGGAAAAGGAAACAGCGACAACGATAGCACTCGGGTATTATGGTAACTACATTTTTAAAGGAGATACTCTGGCTCTTTTGCCAAAAGGAAATTCCACTGCCGATATAACCTTTGAAAAACAAACCCGAAAGTTCACCTTCGGTGCAACTTTCCGCGAACGGTTTGCCAGTGAAAAACAGGGTCTTTCAGGCAATGACATCGATGCTTCACGAGTGTTTTCAGCGATCGGGTATATACGGTTCCTCGATCTTCATATATCTTTCCGCTGTGATAATGTCTTCGATGAGGAATACTCCTCGATACCTGATTATAGTATGCCACTGCGAAATTACAGCGTATCTGTTAAATGGAACTTCTGGGATTGAGGTAATCATCTTAAGGGTCGATGATCGTTACATTCACGGGCAGGTTGTCGCTGGTTGGGCAAGACCACTGCGTATCGAAGTCATCATCCTTGCCTCCAACAGATTGAGCAAAGATGAATGGGCTTGTAATGCCTATAAGCTTGCCATACCTGAAGGCATAGAATTCTCCTGTGTCGATATCAAACGATGCGTCACCATGGTCAGTAAAAAAGATATAAAAAAAATGATGATAATCGTCGGGTCAGTACATGAAGCTCATGAATTACTGCTCGCTGGCCTTGAGATCAAGGAAATCAATATCGGAGGCGTCGGTTACAAAGAAGGTACCAGGGAAATAACTACATATATCTATTTGACCCCTGATGATATTAAAGCAATCGTACAACTGTATGAAATGGGTGTAAAAGTGATCGGTAAACAGCTTCCAAATTCACCGCCGGTCGATGTCATTAAAATGTTAACCGGGGTAAAATGATAAAATTCGCACTCTATCTCCACAATCATCAGCCAACAGGAAATTTCGACGAAGTCTTCGAACATACATATGATCACGCATACCTCCCGTTAATAAAGGTACTGTCTGATCAGCCGTCTATTAAGTTCGGTATCCATAATTCAGGCACTTTGCTGGAATGGATATGCAAAAACCGCCCCGAATTCATAGATATACTAAGGCAGTGTGTCAAATCTGGTCAAGCAGAGATACTCACATCCGCGTATGGTGAACCTATCCTCAGTTTCATACCAAGAAAAGATGCAGTCGAGCAAATAAAATATTTCACTGATTATATTCACAGACTCTTCGATTTTGAAGCCAGGGGACTATGGTTGACCGAGCGGATCTGGGAGCCCGGGTTGATTTCGACATTGCTCGAGGGAGGTATCGAATACACACTCCTTGACGATACCCACTTCAGATATGCCGGACTCAATGAAAAGGATCTGTGTTCTTACTATGTTACTGAAGAAGAAGGGAGGGTGCTGAAGGTCTTCCCGATCTCCATGAAACTTCGCTATCTCATCCCCTTTCATCCGATCAGCGAAACTATAGATTTTCTTAGAACAGAAGAGAACAGGTATAATGGTTGTTTGAAAACACTGGGCGATGATGGTGAAAAATTCGGCGGCTGGCCAGGAACCCACGATTGGGTATATAAAAAAGGCTGGCTCAAGGATTTCCTATGCCAGCTAAAGCGGGAAAGGTGGATACAGACGGTCTTTTTAAAAGATATCGCCGCAGAACCACCTGCCGGGCGCATCTACTTGCCGACTTCCTCGTATGAAGAAATGGGTGAATGGGTCATGCCCGCTGAACGCGGTAAAGAGTATGATGAATTGAAAAGGAATATCGATACAAAATATTATTACCTCATACATGGCGGTTATTTCAAGAATTTCCTGACCAAGTATCCTGAGGCAAATCTCATGCAAAAAAGGATGCTCTACGCTTCACGAAATGTCGCGAACAAACTGGAAGCAAAACTATCACTTTGGCGAGGTCAATGCTCTTGTGCTTACTGGCACGGCATCTTTGGCGGCCTGTATTTGCCGCATCTGCGTGAAGCTATTTACCGCAGTCTGATCGAGGCAGAGGAACACAATCCCCCCGAAACCATGGAAGTATGCGATTTTGATGGTAACGGGGACAATGAGATCGTCTACAGTGATCGAGAATTGTTCTTTGTGATCAAGCCAAAAACCGCGAGTTTTCTGGAGCTCGATGACAGGAAGAAGAAACTAAATATATTGAATTATCTTGGTCGACGACCCGAGAAGTACCATTATCGCATCCCAGGACAGACAACTGAGCAAGGTGTAAAATCAATACATGAAAGTTTACGCAGCAAAGAAAAAAATCTCCATGAATATTTGATCTATGACCCGTATACCAGGGGCTTTGGTCTGGACCGCGCTTTAACCCAGATGCCAACACTTGAAGATTTTTATCGTGGCGTGAACCTCGGCGAAATCATCGAATACAATGACTATACGCTCAAGAAGAAAACGCGATTTCAGATATTGTTCAACGGTCAGATAAAAAAGTCTATTGAAATCAGCGAAAAGGACAAACGAACATTACGCATCACCTATGACGGAGCTATCACTTTGTTCGGCACCGAGTTTTCACTCGGAATATTCCATGACAAACTTACGATCAACAGCAAATATTCTATTCGGCAAAAACAACTCATCAGCGAGTTATCAGAGATCAATATCGGGGCTAAGGATTTCCCACCTATCCTCTTCAAATCAAATGAGAAGTTCACGCTGCTCGCCTATCCGATAGAGACCGTCTCTTCCTCTGAGGCGGGTTTTGAAAAAAACTTTCAGGGTTTTAATCTGCTTTTTGTATTTGAAAAGCTCCCTGAGCTTCTTATTTCATTATGAATTTCATCCTTCTCAGCATCATAGGCGCACTGATCATGCTGGATAAATATGCCTTTGGCGAATTCGGTATTTCCCAGCCGATCATTGCCGGAACCATCATCGGTATGCTATGTGGTGATATTCAATCGGGTATTTTCATTGGTGCGATGCTCCAGTTGATCTTTCTCGTAGGATTACCGATCGGAAAAGATATACCGCCTGATGGTCAGGCAGCGGGTATTGTCGGAACTGGTTCATATTTCCTGCTCCGGGTAACGAACCTGGCCGGTCATGCTCTCTGTCTTGCCCTTATCCTTGCTCTTATCAGTGCAATAATCGGTGGTGCACTGGAGATCATCGCACGACGCCGCAATGAAAGGTTCTTCCATTTGTTTATGAGAAAGGGAAAACATTTGTTCATTTATCACTTCTTTGGGTTGATACCAGCTTTCTTGAAAAACTTCATCCTGATCCTGCCGATCTTTCTCCTGGCTAATTACTTGATTATCCCACGGCAATTCCCCGAACTGAGCCGGGATCTATTGACCATTATCGCTTTATCCATCGGATTTGCCAATGCAATATACCTTTTCTTAAAGAAAAGCACTGTTGTTTATGTGATATTAGGTGCATTATGCGGCTTAGCTTTACTCGTTTTCTAAAAGTCTTGTTTGCCGGCTTTTTCATACAGACCTCATGGTCTTTCTTTTCAATGCAAGGTATGGGTTTTCTCTATAATCTGTTTGCTGGAGCTGATAAGACCCAACGACGTAAAATATTAAAAACCCACAAAGGATTTTTCAACACCCACCCCTATATGTCTTCTTATATTGTCGGCGCCACGTTACGTGCGTATGATGAAGGTAATATTTCACCGGATGAAATAAGGAATTTCGTTGCGATAACTCAAACAAGTTTTGCTTCGACCGGCGATCTTCTATTTTGGCAGACATTACGTCCGGCAATGTTACTGATCGCAGCTATCCTCGCCGTCAAGTCGGGGATCATCGGGCCGCTGGTGTTTGTGATCGCCTTCAATTTTTTCCATCTTTTCCACCGCATAAGGGGGATCTATGACGGTTACCGGATGAGCCGTGATGTCATATACATACTTAAGGCAAAACGATTCACTACGGTCCGTCACATTTTTGAGATACTCGGCGCATTCTTTGCGGGCCTTTTACTCTCGCTTGGTTCGTTGAAGATGAACTATCTCCTGCTCCTGCCAATAACGATCCTCTTCATATTACTGTTGATGAAACGATTCTCCAGTGTGTTGATTATCCTTGCAGTCCTGCTATTAATCATTATAATGGTAATGGTGTAATATCATGATAAAGAAACCAGTTAAAATCCTAAATGAAAATGGCTTGCATGCGCTGCCTGCCTCGCGTTTTGTGAAACTCGCAGAGAAATTCATTTCTGACGTAATGCTTGAAAAAGATGGCGTCGAAGTCAGCGGCAAAAGTATTATGGGCATCCTTACACTGGCTTGTGAAAAAGGCAGTACCGTTATTTTAACGTGCACTGGTAAGGATGAAAAAGAAGCTTTTAGATCCCTGCGCAAGATTTTGGAAGGGCAAGACTGATGCCCAGAGAAAGAATTCTAAAAGGGATTGCCGTATCCCAGGGTATTGCCCGGGGCAAAGTATTCATCTACGAAACAAAAAAGGTAAAGGTATTTCAGGCACCGATACTGCCGGTATATCTTAAAGATGAAACCGAACGCTTTGACCGGTCGCTGGAGAAGACCAAACAAGAATTGCTCAGTATTCAAAAACGCTTGAACTATGAGATCGGCGAGGATTTTGCTCAATTCCTTGATGCCCAGATAATGATGCTCAGCGACAAGGCAATAATCCAGGAAGTGAAGAAAAGGATACTGGAAGAAAAACTCAATGCCGAATATATTTATAATGAAGTAATAAAGGAGTATGCGGAAAAACTCAGTGGAAGCACGGACTCCTATTTAAAGGAACGCGTTGCAGATATCTGGGATGTTGGTTTCCGCGTTCTGAGAAATCTCCTGGGTCTCACGCACAGCTCGATCGTTGAGGTACCGGCCGATTCAATCGTCGTTGCCCACGATATCTCACCCTCTGAGGCAGCAATAATAAATCCCCAGAATGTCCTGGCCATCGCCACCGAAGCAGGCGGCAGAACATCGCATACCGCGATTACGGCACGCGCATTGGAAATACCGGCAGTACTGGGTATCAAAGGGCTTATGGAAAAAATAGAAAATGCTGAGGATGTTATCCTTGATGGCGATCGAGGTATCCTCATCAAAAACCCGAGCGCCGGGAAAATACATCGCTATGAAAAAGTCAAAAAAGAGGGCTTGATACTGGAAAAAGCTCTTTCACCTTTTTGTGAGCTTCCTTCAAGAACCCGGGACGACCGTCATATTGATATCTCGGCTAATATAGAATTTTTCTCCGAATATATACATGCAAAAAAATACGGTGCCGAGGGTATCGGTTTGTTTAGAACGGAATTTCTCTATCTGACCAGGCGCGGTAACCCTACTGAAGAAGAACAATACCGTGTCTATAACGCTCTGGCCATAAAAATGAAACCCTGTCCGGTCATCATCCGGACTTATGATCTGGGTGGCGATAAGATCTTTTCTGATTACCAGGAAGCAAATCCCTTCCTCGGTTGGCGTGCAATTCGGGTGAGTCTCGATGAGCCGGATTTTTTCAAAATGCAGTTACGTGCGATTCTGCGCGCTTCGGTGAACAAGAATGTAAAGATCATGTTCCCGATGATATCCAACTATGAAGAGATCAAACGGGTAAATCTCATTTTCGACAAAGTAAAGGACGAACTTCGTGCCAAGAAAATCAACTTTGATGAAGAAATACAGTTCGGCATCATGGTTGAAACGCCTTCGGCAGCACTTCTAAGTTCGCATCTTGCCCAGCAAGTAGATTTTTTCAGTATCGGCTCGAATGACCTCACCCAGTACACGCTCGGGGTCGATCGAGGTAATGAGAAAATAAGTCAGCTCTTTGATCATTTTCACCCGGCAGTATTAACACTTATCAAACAAATCATTACATCCGGACACGAGGCCCATATCTGGGTAGGCCTGTGTGGCGAACTTGCGGCTGATCCATTAGCTATCCCTTTGCTCATCGGCATGGGGATTGATGAACTATCAATGAACCCTGGCTCGATACCGCGAGCAAAAATGGTGCTCCGGGCCATAACTATACCTGAATGCGAAGAAATCGCCGAAGGTGCAGTGCGTTTCAGAACACCGCTTGAGGTAAAACGTTACTTGCGTCGCATGATCCATAAGAAATTCCCAGGCATTGACGAAGTGATAAAATGAGAGATATAATAACCTCAATGCCTGAGCAAATGCTCACGGCGATCCAAATCATGCCAACCAAGGTGACCGCAAAAAAGAAATACAATAAAATCGTGGTTTGCGGTATGGGCGGTTCTGGAATTAGCGGTGAAATACTCAAAGCCTTGTATCCGGCAGTCGAGATAATATTAAATAAGGACTACACAATACCCCGGTATATCGACCATAATACCCTCGCGATCATTATCAGTTACTCGGGAAATACCGAAGAGACACTGAGTAATTATGCAATCTTGCGCAAAAGAAAAACCGGCATCGTCATCATATCTTCAGGTGGTCGACTGCTCAACAAAAAAGCAGATCTAAAAGTCAAAATACCCGGTGGTCTACCACCCCGGGGAGCGCTTGGATATCTTTTCACGCCCTTACCTTCTATATTGTACAAGTACCGTTTTATCCCGGATGACCCCAGCGGCAAGATCATCGACCTGGCAGATTTCCTAAAGCACACAAGAAAAAGAATCGAGCTAAAAGCCAAGACCATAGCTAAAAAGTTTGTCGAAAAAATGCCCATTATCTATGCCAATTCATCTACCTATTTACCGGTTGCCAAACGCTGGCAAAGCCAGTTGAACGAGAACGCGAAGATCATCGCTCACCTAAATATCATACCCGAGATGAACCACAATGAGATCGTCGGTTTGGGCCGACCCCGGGCTTTAAATAAATCAATGTTACCGGTTTTTTTAAATGATCCAGAGGCCCATGTGAGAAACAAAGCAAGGCTTATGATCATGAAGCGCCTTATCAAAGGGTTTTTTCCTGGTATTATCGAAATAAAACCTCATGCAGAAAGTGATCTCAAACGCATGTTCTGGACTATCATGCTGGGTGATTATATTAGCTACTACCTTGCATTGCTTACTGGAATTGACCCGATGCCAGTAAAAAGAATCGACTATCTTAAGAAGGAACTCTCAAAGATCTAACCCTGGGTAAATGTCGGGTAATTCATTCCAAATCGCTTTTTATAGTAAAATCTCATCGACAGAAATATAACGAGTAAAAATACTGCATAAACCGGATACAAATAGATCGTCGCCAGGGTAAATAAAAGCCCGGGCAAGCGAAAAGAGAATATCGTTAGCCTTCTGTTTTGCTTTTTCCTCAATAGCGAATACACGGCGCTATAAATAAAGACAGGAAAGGCGATGGCTGCAGGGATCAAACATACCAGATCTCTCATTAGATATGCGATGATGATCGCAGCAGTGATAAGCACAGTAGAACAGACAAGAGCTGCTTGCTCACCAAATAAAACTGCGGTCGTTCTCTCGCCGACTTTTCGATCACCCTCGATATCGACGACCGTCGTATTAATAAAAACTGCGCTAATACTCAAAAAATAAGGGAGAAACTTAATGAACATCGCGACATCAAAAGACGCAACGATCAACCACCCGACGGCAAAGTTGATCATCCCGTAGCCAAAGCTGTTGGCGAGTGTATCGAGCAAAGGTTTGCCCTTGAGCTTGATCGGCGGCAAGGAATACAGAATTCCAAGAACTAAGGAGATACCGATAAAAACTAAAAACACAAAAGAAAACTTCAATGACAGAAGCACCGCCGCGACCCAAAGGATCACCATTTCGATGTAAGCGTGTTTGACCGGTACATGACCTTTAGAAAGTATGAATAATTTCTTGTTCGCTCGATCAGTTTCAATATCAGTTATCTGGTTAAGGATATAAACTCCACCCATTAAAAACGTATATATAATCAAACCGACGATTATATCGGCCGAGAAACCACCTTTTTTTTGCGCTAGATAGCAACCGATCAGTAGAAAATTCCAAGAGGGGATAAGTATGAGGGGTCTTAAAAGGAAAAAATAATCAAAAGGATTGTATTTAGACATCCATGTCTTGCTATGCTTTTTTTATTTTGCCCGAGCGCAGGCATTTGGTGCAGACGAGTATCTTCTTTGCTTTGCCGTCGATTTTTGCCTTTACTCTCTGCAGGTTTATCTTAAATCTACGCTTGGTAACATTATGTGCGTGACTGATATTGCTGCCACTTTGAGCACCTCTCCCGCATATCATACATTTCCTTGCCATGTATCTCCTTTCATTATCATTATATGGAATATAGGCAGAATGTCAATAAGATAGTCACGGCTTTGCCCGGGTCATTTGACAGATTTGATTGACATGACTTGGATCATTCATATAATAGACTGATGCCAATCGCTGAAAATATAAAGAATTTAAAAGACAGAGTCATTGCCGCGGCCAGACGAGCAAATAGAAACGCTGATTCCATACAGATCATTGCGGTCACAAAGACCGTTTCGATACCCATGATCGAGGAAGCGATAGCTCAGGGTATCACGATAATCGGGGAAAACCGTGTCCAGGAAGCCAAGACAAAACACGCGGTCATCGGCGACCGGGTGACCTGGCATATGGTAGGTCACTTGCAGACCAATAAAGTCAAAGATGCGGTCAAGATATTCAGTCTGATCCACAGCCTTGATTCACTAAAACTGGCGCGGGAAATCGAGAAGAAAACGAGCTCTAAGATCGGCTGTCTGATCGAAGTGAATACTTCGCAGGAGTCGACAAAATACGGTATCCAACCTGATGACGCGCTCAGTTTCTACGAAGCACTGAGAAATTTTAAGAATATAGAAATAAAAGGGTTGATGACCATTGGTCCAGGTTGGGCGATCGAGGATAAAGAAGCATCGCGGCCCTGTTTTCGTACTCTTGCATCGTTAAAAGGAAGTATCGAAAAACAATGTAAATGTTCTTTGCCGATCCTGTCGATGGGTATGACCTCTGACTACGAGATCGCAATTGAAGAAGGCGCCAATATGATACGGGTCGGTACCGCAATATTTGGACCAAGAGGATAACTATCATGCCTAAACCGAAAGCATTAGGCGTCGAAGATCTGATAAAATTAAATGAATGGCGCCGATATCAATCGACTCTTTCTTTTATTCTCTATGTCGCCTTGAAAAAACTCGCACCCGAAAGCAAACTCAGAATAGAACACTCGATGAGTAAAGGTTTCTACTGCGTCTTATCGAGGAGACTCGGCAGAGGATATCTCAAGCGGGTTGAAGCAGAAATGAAAATACTAATAAAGAAAAATATTCCGATAAAGAAAAAAACTCTAACCCGAAAAAAAGCTATCGGTCTATTCACCCGCATGGGTTTAAACGAAAAAGTAGTATTTCTAAAGAACATACGCAAACAATATATCACGGTATACTCACTACTCGATCATCACAGCATTTTTATGATGCCACCCTTTGATACGACCGGTCGGGTAAATGGATTTTACCTCAGATCATTTGCTCCGGGTTTTTTAATTATTTTTCCGACCTGGCAAGATATGTCAAAATTACCCGTTTATGTTCCGCAGCCGAGACTGGCGAGGATATTCAATGAATATGAAGGCTGGGCAAGGATCCTCGGTATTAATGATCTCGGTCAGTTGAATTATGCTATAAAAAATGGCCGGGGATCAGAGATCGTAAAGATCAGCGAAGCACTCCATGAAAAGAAGATCGCCTATATCTCAGACAGTATAGTAAAAGAAAAGAAAAAGCTCGTGCTCATCGCCGGACCGAGCAGCGCTGGTAAGACCACCTTCACTAAAAGGCTTGCTATCCAGCTCCTGGTCAATGGTATACGACCACTCGTTATTTCAGCTGACGATTACTTTCTCCCGCACAGCAAAACTCCAAAAGATGAATTCGGTGGTCTTGATTTTGAATCTATCGATGCTGTCGACATCTCACTATTGAATGACCATTTGATTACCATGATAAAAAGTAAGAAAGTATCAGTGCCGCGCTTTAATTTCCATACCGGGAGAAGAAATAAAGGTAAGGATGTCTGTCTTACGCAAAACGGGATCATACTACTGGAAGGGATCCACTGTTTGAACGAGAAATTCACAGAACGTATATCGGCTTCTCTAAAATTCAAAATTTACGTCAGCGCCCTGACCCAGCTCAATATCGATGACCATAATCGAGCTTCGACGACTGATGTCCGTATGATCAGACGAATTGTCCGGGATACCTATTTTCGCGGTTATAAGATAAGGGGCGTTCTGCAACGTTGGGGCAGTGTTCGCGACGGCGAAGAAAGAAACATCTACCCCTTTCAGGAAGAAGCTGATGAAATGTTCAACTCAGCCCTTATATATGAGCCGGCCATTCAGAAGAAATTCTGTCTGCCGATCCTGAGACGTATTAAAAAAGACTACCCTGAATACGAGGAAGCCAGGCGCCTCATCGATTTTCTCAACCTTTTTGTCGAGGTGAATGAACACTGGATACCATCAAATTCGATATTGCGCGAATTCATCGGCGGCAGTTCATTTGTGTATTAATAGCGGACAATTAATGCTATTTCATTATCAGAAACTTCTTTGAAATATTCATATCATTTTGCTTAAGAACCACAAAATAAACACCGCCTGGTAAATCTCCAACATCAAACCTGTCTTCATAATAACCAGGTACAAGCTGCTCATTCCTTAATGCCCTAACCTGTGCACCAAGAACATTATAAACGGTTAAACCTACTACGTCATCCTTTTCTGGCACGCCATACTTGATTTTCGCCTCGTCTTTAACCAACGTCGGCATCAACGTAATACAGAGATGTTCGGGTACGACAGTATTTGAACTTGCAGACTGCCCGCCACCTTCTTCAGCAGGCATGACCTCGCACAAAGTTTGCGAAGGTCGGTACTGGTCATAATCGCTTTCGATATTGTGAAAGCGCGTCACCGTCACTTTCATCGGACCGCTAAATTGTGGCGTTATAGAAAATGTAATTTGACCATTAGCATCTGTTGAACCAACTTCATAGATATCATCTGGTTTGTACAAACACACCTTCGCATAAGGTAGTGGAGCGGGCGGCAATGCTGTAGTTTTGGCGGTTACTGTAAAGTCAGTTTGTACCCCGGTCGGTATAATTGTTGGATGGGTAACCAACATATTGCCAGGAGTCTTTGTCCAGGCTTCAGTTACTGGTGAAGCAAAGAGATTAGGGCAATATGCACCATGTCTGTAGCCGCCACTTGTGTTCCAATATGGAGCGTACATGGCTTTTGCAATCGTCTGGGCAACGCCTAAATACGAATATGTCGTATCTATTTGCTCTTCTGGGTGTCTAAATAATGCGTCATAATAATATTCTTGAATTTTATTCCATGCACTAAGTGGCGATCTTGTATTAAAGACCCCAGCACAGGCGCCAAAAGGACCCTCTATACCCTGATAATTATAAAGATATGCATCGACAAACGCATCGGCAGCACAAGTATCAGAGGCATCTTCATCTGTCTGTGCATGTTGATCATAAGCACCGCTGTGACAGCAGATAGCATAAACAAAGAAGTATTTGTTGATATTAGTAAGCCAGTTTTCAACTTCTTTGACAGTATAGGGTGTGATACGACCAACAAAGACCTCAGAAAAACAGTCAGCATCATCATGGGTTAATTCACCCCAATAATCATCGTTATCAGAATTCCACTTACCTGTAAGGTCAGAAAAATACAGGTCACAGGGAATAGAATCAGATTCACCCGGTTCATAAGGAAAAATGACATCATAGGGTATTCCATATCTTACTGGTACTGTATAGTCATCTCCTCCAAACAAAAAATAGGTCCCGCCATATTTGCAGCATTCCTTCATATAATTACGAATTTGTTCCGCATCGTCCCTGCCACCCCAGTATAGATAGATGGTCTGTGGTGAAATTAATATCGCCCTAATTCCCTGTTCAGTCAACCAGTCTGCATAGGGTTGAAATGCCTCATGATACACAGCCGGTGCAATAATCACTGCCGGCGCGAAAAGCTCGGGATGCGGCGGCGGCGCCAAAACCTGATTTTCCTCGACCACTTGAGGTTTTTGATAATATGCCGATATTTCATAATCATTTGCGATGATCGCTTTTAGAACTGCATCATAAACAGACTGCTCATACTTACCACGCAGCTGGGCACGTAATTCAGGAGGATTTTCCATGGCAAAACAGAACTCAATATGGATATTGTGCATAAGCTGTAGCTTTCTCGATGCTGGTAAGTATTGTATTGGTCTGATCTCAATAGTAACAATACGGGCACCGTCCATCTCACCATGTCCAATCACATGGGCAACATACCCTGGGAATAATGTATTTGAATTGTATATCAGAGTGTCTGGCGGCACCCAAGGCAGGGTCTCGCCAGGTTTGTGCGGCGGCTGCGCCGGATAAATAAGATACTCACCAGCAATCTGCTGAACACTGGTTTGTAAAACAACCAATGATTCCACTCTGGTATAGGCAGGAATAATGTAATTAAGATATACTGCAGGCAGTTCTGGTGCACCAGGTTGACCAACTGGTTCAAAACCTTTTATTCGGTCATAACCTCTGTCTTCATAAAAGGTGAATTCATCAAGGGAATAATCAACCGTATACCCCCCCATAGTGTCGTTGCCATGATACTAAAAAAGATAACCACTTTTACTGTATACCTCATTTTACACCCCCTCTATTGCTTTACATAGGTACTATTTTTATCTAATATTATGATAACAAAAAACTAGTGGATGTCAAGACCTGTTACAGGCTAAGGATTTATTTAGATGCTCGATAATTCTAATTGACACAACAATTTTACTGGCTATAATAGACCAGAGTAGATATTAGATGCAAGATGCTGGGCACTAGAGACTAGTGTCAAATATCGAGAATCTAGTATCTGATGTCGAAGAATATCAGTGTTTAGTTTCTAGTAGCTACTTTTCACCGTTGGTGAAAAAGCCGGGGTGGTGGAATTGGCAGACACATACGTTTGAGGGGCGTAGGCCTTCGGGCATGGGGGTTCAAGTCCCCCCTCCGGCATACTGGAGGTACACATGTTTCAATCCTTTATTTTAATATTCTGTTTAAGCAATCCACTGACCGCTACCAGATATACGACAAACTTAGACGGTAGTATCAATCGAGAACAAATCATCATACAACATGATTTTGCAGACCGAACACCTCCGCAACAGATGCCTGGGTGGCCAAATGTCATGGGGACTCATCCAAATTATAAACCGAGTGGTGTAAGTCTGGCTGATATCGATAACAATGGTACCCTTGAGATCATCGCTGGTTCAACTGACAATACAGTACATGCATGGGATTACCTGGGCAATGAATTGACTGGCTGGCCGATCACTCTACCCGCCATGGTTCAATCAAAGGTTGCGGTCGGTGATATCGATGGTAACGGCGACATGGAGATCATCATCGCGGCACGCAATGGTTATGTTTATATCTATAACCATGACGGCTCAAGTTTTACTGGTTGGCCACAGAATGCAAATGGTGTCCTCGGTCTGGTATCACCATCGCTCTTTGACCTTGACCAGGATGGCGATCTTGAGATCATAATGCCGCAAATGCAGTCTGGACAACCAGGTCATGTATATGTATGGCACTACGATGGGCAGGTCTATACCGGGTGGCCGCAAAATACTGACTACCTTGCTGTTGCCACACCGGCAGTCGCTGATATCGATAATGACAGTCTTTATGAGATCGTCGCCCTTTCGTATTATTCGGTCTATGTCTGGGATCAAGATGGTAATATCAAACCCGGTTGGCCCAAACTCAATGTTGCCGGAGGTATGAGCTATGCTCAACCAGTTCTGGCTGATCTTGATGACGACGGTGATCTCGAAGTACTCCACTCATATTATACAAGTGGTCTAAGCTATGTAGGCATTTATCACTATGATGCCACCAACTTTACGAACTGGCCGCAAACCTATCCGGGTCCCCAGGCTTATACAACACCGGTCACGGCTGATATTGATAGCGATAATGATCTGGAGATTTTTGGCGGCGGTCATTCACCATATCTCGGTTGCCGCCACCATACTGGAACTCAGGTGTCTGGCTGGCCTGTTACAGTCGACGCGCTTGAATGTTCGCCGATCGTATTTGACCTCGATAATGACGGTGACCGGGAGGTTCTTCTGGGTGATAATCTCACACCCGGGAATTTTTACGCATATCAGGGTAATGGTTCCCTGGTTACGGATTGGCCGATTCCAACGACTGCAGCGGCTATGGTCAACAGCGCAGCAGTCGGTGATGTCGATCTCGACGGCGATATTGAAATCGCGCTCGTTGTTCTCGACGGAACAGTCAATCTCTGGACACTCGATAGTATCCCCTATCATGGATATTTAACTGATTGGGGTACATTTTTCCATGATATATGGAATACTGGTTGGTTGCATCCGGCGCCACCTCAAAACCTGGCGACAACCATTGGTACTGACTACATTATTCTATCGTGGGAGCCCAATTCTGAACCGGATATTGCGGGCTACAATGTATATCGCGCTGATCTTTCAGGTGGTCCTTATTCAAAGATCAATAACGTTCTAATTACTGATACAACTTTTCTTGATACCACAGTTTCACCAAGCAGCGGTTACTACTACTGCGCAACTGCTCAAATTAAAGCTCTGGCTGAATCCCGTCTCAGCAATGAAATCTATGGCTATGTCGGTATACAAGAATACCAGGTAAATCAAGTTTCCACAATATCGACGACGCCAAATCCATTTAAGGAATATCTTTTGCTCAATATACCAGAGAACCAGTGTGCACAGATTTATGTCTATGATACCAAAGGTTCACTCGTCGACATACTGCAGGGCACAGGACCAGTCTATTGGAAACCGGAAAATAGAATATCAGCTGGAGTATACATAATCAAAGTCTGTACAGGGAATAGTACCGGTTTTCATAAAATAGTAAAAATAGATTAAAACTTCTTTCCTATATTATATACATGGGATGATTGGAACGGAGAGCGAGGGATTCGAACCCCCAAGGGATTGCTCCCGGCGGTTTTCAAGACCGCTGCCTTACCATTAGGACTAGCTCTCCTGCACAGATGGACAATAATTATTAGGACCGGAGGCGAGATAACAACTTCCAATTTCCAATAATAATCTCATTATAGGCTTTCTTAGTGGTTTGTCAACGGCGTAATCTTGACTTTATACCGATATTCCATATAATTGCTGTAAATTGGTTTCGGGTTTCTCAAGTTTCCAAACCCAATAACCATTCTTTTTTGGGGGATCGTTCAATGGTAGGACGGTTGACTCTGGATCAACTAATCGGGGTTCAAATCCCTGTCCCCCAGTCGTTAGGATACAGGAAACAGGGATTAGGAAACAGATTGAAGGCATTACTTTTTTAAATCTTCCATTCCCTATATACTATACCCTGTTCCCTGATCTTGGAGAGGTGGCCGAGCGGTCGAAGGCACCCGCTTGCTAAGCGGTTTCTCGTCGAAAGATGGGACGGGAGTTCGAATCTCCCCCTCTCCGTTGGCAAATGGCAGAAGACGAATATTGGCTTGATAAATCAAGCGACTACAATTAAAAATAGCAGTAATGTAGTCACCCAATTTATTGGGTTATGTTTTGACGATCATATGGAGAATATTATATGAAGAACTCTGAAGAAATCCGAGTCAGAATGGCACCGAGCCCAACCGGTTTTTTTCATATCGGAAGTGCACGTACAGCTTTGTTCAACTGGCTCTTTGCAAAACACAATAAAGGCAAATTCATCCTCCGTGTCGAAGATACTGATGTAGAGCGATCCTCCGAAGAAATGATAGATGTCGTTTTAAAAGGTATGGCATGGCTAGGCCTGGACCAATACGAAGGTCCTTATTTCCAATCCAAACGAATGCAGCTTTATGGTGAGCATATCAAAAAACTCATAGAAACAGGCAAAGCATATTATTGTTATTGCAATCCCGAAGAATTAAGCAAGGAAAGAAAGGCAGCTTATGCAAAGAAAGAAGACTGGAAATATGACCGAAGATGTCTCTCTCTGTCAGATGCTGACAAAAAGAAAAAAGACGAGGCAAACACACCCAAAGCCGTCAGGTTTCTCATCCCTGAACATGCAGTGACCTATAAGGATATTGTATTTGGTGAGATTTCAAGGGATTCAAAGGATATAGAAGATTTTATAATACAACGGGCCAATGGTGCGCCGACTTACAATCTCGCTTGTGTAGTCGATGACCATGACATGGGTATCACTCATGTGATAAGAGGTGCTGATCATATTACCAATACACCAAAACAAATCCTCTTGTACGAAGCATTGGGCTTGACAAAACCTGTATATGCCCATTTGCCCCTTATTTTGGGTCCGGATAAAAGTAAATTATCGAAACGCCACGGTGCAATTTCTATTATGGACTATAAGAAAAAAGGCATTATACCAGAGGCAGTCGTTAACTACATCGCGCTTTTAGGCTGGTCACCTGGTGATGACAAAGAAATATTATCGATCGATGAACTCATCGAACGATTCAGTCTGGAAAGAATAAATTCCTCAAATGCGGTCTTTGATGTAACAAAGCTTGAGTGGATGAATCAACAATATATCATGCAAATGCCGCGTGCTGAATTCAAAGACACATTAAAACCATTCATTATCGCATGTGGCTTGATGACTCAAAAAGACCTAGAGCAAAATCCTGACTGGTTTCATGGTGTATGTGACTTAATGCAGCCAAGACTAAAGGTATTCAGTGAAATCGACAAACAGGGTAGGTATTTTTTTAGAGATGATTTTGAATATGACGAGACGGCGCTCGATAAATTTCGTAATCCCGAAACACTCGAGATAATGGAAAAAATCGTCTCGGCACTGCAAAATATCGAACCATTTGATGCGAAGCAATTAGAAACAGACCTGCGGAGTTTCGGTGAAGATAGTAAGTTAAAGGTCAGACAATGGATCCACCCTCTCCGAGTTTTTATAACCGGAACCAAAGCCGGACCACCACTTTTTGACACGCTTGAGTTGATCGGCAAAAAAAGATGTATCGCTCGTATTGAGAAAATATTAAAGCAGGCACAGGAGAATAAATGACAAAGAAGCAAGAGAAAGATCAAAAACACATAGAAGCCTATCTAAGTTTACCTGCTTTTCTGACGATCGTATCTTCATCGGTCGAAGTTTTCAGAAAAGAGACACTTGGTTACCTGATCGGTATCAAGGGTGAAGATAAATGGAAGGTAGAATACGCAATACCCTATCAAACCGCTGAAAGTTCCTATGCTCACGCATCTATCGATGAGAATCGCGCGGCGCGCGTAAATGATATTCTAAGCTCTGTATCACAGGCTATCGAATTGATCGGTGACTTCCACTCACACACGGTCTTTGGCGATAGTCCGGCAACGGTTATTCCATCGGATACTGACCTTGTATCAACTATTCCGGGTGACCTCAATATCATCTGTGCGGTCAATTTGAAAAAGCGCAGTGTTGATTGGCATGAAACAAATCGTGGTATTTTGATCGGTACGATCGGTGAATACCGGATTGAGATCGGTGGTTATTATGTTGCCGAGGCGTGTATTGGACGACAATATCAAAGGGTCGCCATACGTTGCCCATCAGCTACTGGTATCCACAAGGAAGAATAATATGGAAATAGTGGGTATCGGAATCGATATCATTGAAGTCAGTAGAATCAAAGATGCGGTTCTTCACAAGAAGAAATTTCTCGAGCGCATTTATTCAAAAAATGAGATTAAATTATCTGATCGCGGCAAGTTCCGCTATGAAGAATTAGCCGGGCGTTTTGCGGTCAAAGAAGCCATTCTGAAAGCGATCAAAACCGGGTGGCGGCGCGGTGTCCAGTTCAAGGATATTACCGTGCTTAACGAAAAATCTGGGGCACCCTATGTGATATTGCATGGTAAGGCAAAGGAGATCGCAGATTCCCTTGGTGTAGAAAATATCCATGTCAGCATAAGTCACACCAAAGAAGTCGCAGTCGGACTGGCAATAGCAACTAAGTGAGGGTACATTAACAACAAGGAGTGGTATGAAAGATATTGTTTTTCTATTTGATGGACAGGGAGCGTTCAGACCCGGGATCGGGGAAGAACTTTATAAAACCTATCCTGAAGCAAAAAAGGTAATAGATGAAAGCAGCATTGTCTTGGGCTATGATATGACTGTTCATTTATGGAGTGATGCGGCTAAGGAAACAAGCAGTAAGACGAGTATCGCTCAACCCGCCATAAGCACGGTTTCTCTGGCTTATTCTGAAGCCTTGAAAAACCTCGGACTTTCCGGTGTATTGTCCCTCGGGCACAGTCTGGGTGAAGTAACAGCGCTTGTTTACTGCGGTGTTGTATCATTCAAGGACGGTATGAGGATAATAAAGAAGCGCGGTGAAGTCATGGAAAAGGGAGGCGGCCAGGGGACGATGATGGCGGTCATCAATATCGCTGAAAAACCACTCGCAGCTATATGTAAGAAGGTATCTGACGAAATCTCTGAACCCGTGGTCGTCGCAAATATCAATGCGCCGAATCAGATCGTCATATCGGGTTCTAAAGATGGGATAAAAAAGGCCGCTCAGTTGATAGCGAAAGAGCATGGGCGCGGTATCCCTCTAAAGGTCGGTGGAGCATGGCATAGTCCATACCTTAAAAATGCAGCAACGGAATTCTCTGGTTTCATTGACAGTATACAATTCCAGACGCCGGCGACAAAATTCTATTCGGTTGTCGAGCAAAAAGTATTAACCGACCCTGAACAGATCAAAGATTCTTTGAAGCGACAGATGCTCGCGCAAGTAGATTGGGTATCGGCGATAAATACTATTAAAGGATTGGGTTATAAAACGTTTTGTGAAATAGGACCGAGCAAAATCTTAAAAGATCTGGTGCTTAAGATCGACATGCATTTGAAGGTCGAAACGACCGCCCTTTTCCCTGATCTATCGGTGCTTGTGAAAGAATTCTAAGCCGGTGCGGCATTGACATCAATACGTTTTTAGGTTATGATTCCTCTATGAATATTATCATCCCGGCTGCGGGCAAGGGTTTACGGCTGCGTCCACACACCCATACACAACCAAAATGCTTGCTCTATGTCGCTGGTAAACCCATATTAGGACATATTCTTGACAGTTTTAGAGGATTTAAGATCGCCAAGCTTGTACTCGTTCTCGGTACGGGAAGCGATTCTATTATGAAATTCTGTAAGAATTACTCATATAATTTTAAATTCGTAACCCAGGAAAAACGCCTTGGTTTAGGACATGCTATTTACACCGGCGCAAAAGGGCTTAAAGGACCAACCCTGGTTTTGTTGGGCGATACGATCATCGAATGCGACTTCAAGGACTTCAGTCGGCGTAGCACCAATATGCTTGCAGTCAAAGCAGTCGAGAACCCGACGCGCTTCGGTATCGTCGAAACGAAAGGCTCTGATGTAATTGGCCTTGTGGAAAAACCGCAAAAGCCAAAGTCGAACCTGGCGATCGTCGGCTTATATTTTTTCCAAAGGATAGAGCAGGTCTACAAATCGGTTGATTATTTGATGAAAAAAGACCTCAAAACAAAGGGAGAATACCAGCTTACCGATGCATTGAGCCATCTCTTAGAACTCGGCACTAAATTCAAAATAATGAAGGTAAATAAATGGTTTGACTGCGGAACGACTGATGCATTGATCGAAACCAATCGTCATCTATTGAAAAAAACTCACCATTTCAAGAAAAGGAAAAATACCATCATCTTAGCACCCGTTTACATCAGCGATACGGCCAGGATATCAACATCTATTATCGGACCAAATGTATCGATCGGAGATGGTGCTAAGATAGAAAATGCACTGATCCAGGATTCAATAATAAACAAGGACGCCAGTATTCGAAATATTTCGCTCGCTGAATCGATCATCGGAGAAAATGCTTGTATTAAAGGGCAGTTGAAAAAGTTGAGCGTCAGCGATTCATCGGTCATCGAACTTCCATGATCCCTTCAGCACTTCCCACAATCTGGTATTTGTTTTCTGTTTCTCTTAACCTTAATCCTCCCGAGGTTCAAAATCTTGTAATATCAGGGCTTGAATATGCATATATCGAACAATTCGACAGTGCCCAGATGTATTTTGACGTGGTTATTGATTCATATCCTGATAACCCGGCAGGATATTTTTTCAAAGCAGCCCTCTTACAACTCAAAATGATGGACCAGTCCCGATTCACCGATGAAGAGCAGTATTTACAGCTGACAAGACAGGCAATAAAATTATCCGAAACGATTCTCCATACCGAAGATGATCTGTGGGCTGAGTTCTATCTCGGCTCCAGTTATACATACCGTGCAGTTTATGAGGGATTGAAAAATGATTATTACGAGACGTTTAAATATGGCGTCAAAGGTGGCAGAATACTGCAAGGTATCATTAAAAGGGACTCGACATTTTACGATGCATATTTAGGAGCAGGATCGTTTGAGTATTTTTGGGCGCGCGCTGCACGCTATCTCCCGGTTCTAAAACTGGGTGGTGGTAATGTTAATGAAGCGCTAAGGAAACTCCATGTCGCTGCTGAAAAAAGCATATATTCAAATCGTACCGCACAAAATTCACTGGTATTCATCCTCGGTGAAGAAAAAAACTATCAACTTGCTCACTCGCTTAATAAACAGCTGCTTACCTTATACCCTGACTCAAAAACATTTCTGTGGAGCAAAGCTGACCTTGAATACAAAGAAGAAAACTACCAGGATGCAATCCATACATACCGCAGATTGCTTGGACGGTACGAAGCCGAGGAGAACAAGAATTATTCAAATATTGCTCAGTGCAAGCTTTTTGTTGGGAAGTGCCACCTTAAACTCAATGAAAAAGACGAGGCACGCGAGGCGCTCAAGGGTGTAGTCGGCCTTAAACCGCATGCTGATCAATACCCTTTAATAAAAGAATACTGCCGCGAAGCATATGGATTACTCAGTAGAATTTTCTAGAATTCTGTATCCCAGAGGATCCAGTAAATAGTCCCATCATGAAAAACCTGCTCCTTGTCAGCTACTATTGGCCGCCTTTGGGCGGGCCAGGTTCTTTGCGGCCTGTAAAATTCGCCAAATATCTTCCGGAGTTTGGTTACCAGCCAATTGTCCTTACGAGAAAAAGCATCCCCTATCACAGCATGGATAAGAATCTCGGCAAGCAGGTTAAAAACATAAAAACAATGAGGACTGAATCTTTAGACCCGGCGCGCCTGCTCCATATCATGGGCATGCGTGATTATCGGCCAAGACCATGGCATTTACCGGCAAAGCAGGCGATGAATTTTCCCGATCATAAAATTTTGTGGCTGCCGTTTGCCTTTAATGCCGCACGCAAGATCGAATTCGACTATGTCTTTGTCACTGCGCCGCCGTTCAGTGCATTCTTGAGCGGTTACTATCTTGCCCGGGCTTTGTCAAAACCTCTAATCCTCGATTTCCGTGATGCGTGGCTGGAATTTCCTTTTTTACCCTATAAGACGAGGATGAAAAAAGCATATGTATCGCACTGGGAACAGAAACTTGTAGACCTTGCATGTTTGATCATAGTCGTCGATAACAATATCAAAGAGAAACTCCTCGAAAGGTATCCGCATATCAAGGCAAAAATCTTTGTCATCCCCAATGGCTATGACCCAGTAGATTTTGTTATTCAGGATAAACCGAAAACTTTTGCGGCCTCATACATCGGCACGATCCGTGAAGAAAGAGACCCCATAACTATTCTAAAAGCAATCGATGAACTTGTAAGAGAAAAGAAAATTCCCGACCAGGGGATGAAGCTCAAGTTCATCGGCCATATTGAAGACAATTATTTACGTGAGATAAACAAATTTTCATTTACCCAAATCTATGGTCATCTTCCGTACACTCAAGCGATAAGAGAATTTTCCAGTTCGCATCTAGGCATCATGATCACCACGGGCAGTAGATATTTTTTCCCATCGCGTCAAAATGAATACCTCGCAGCTGGCTTGCCGATAATCGTCTGTGGTAAATCCAAAGGCTTACATCTACTTGAAAAAGCATTTGACCAGGGTTATCCAGGTTGGATATTTGAATATAATGATATTCAAGGGATTAAAAAACAAATTTTGAAAGTGTACAGCAAATTCAAACAGGGTCATATAATTGAAGGCAAAACCCCTTATCCTGAATACACGCGGCACAACCTAACCAAAAAGCTCGCCGAATTGATTGGAAAAATTAAGATAAAGACTTAGTAATTTAGTTATTAAGTAATTGAGCAATTGAAAAAGATATAACATCGTTGAGCCCGTTTGACTAAAAAAGCCTATCAGGATACCAGAAGACCAGTGGGAAGCATATCAGAAGCCCAGAATATCAGATAGTCTTTAATTACATAATGGCTCAATTACAAAATGACTTAATGACTGTTTTGCTTATTTGGTCTATTTGGTTTGTTTGGTTTTTGAGTCTTTTCTCCCTACTCATTACTCGCTACGCATAAGCTCTGTATGAAATTCTAAGTGGATAAAAGGGGGAAGAATTCCCCCT
>CAYQPW010000009.1:0-6965 GCA_964419565.1 uncultured bacterium | reverse complement strand
AGCTCTGTATGAAATTCTAAGTGGATAAAAGGGGGAAGAATTCCCCCTTTTATGGGCAGGGAAGGACTTGAACCTTCGAAGGCTTCCGCCAGCAGATTTACAGTCTGCCCCCTTTGACCGCTTGGGTACCTACCCGAATTGTTTATGACACTAACTATATATTTTTCTTCTTAAATACGACTCTTGGTCAGCCGGGAAAGGGATTCGAACCCCCGACCTGAGGTTTACAAAACCACTGCTCTACCCCTGAGCTATCCCGGCAAAAAAGCTTTGTAAAGCCGGCACAAATTAAAACCACCTTGATTATACGTGAAATCTTAAGAATGTCAATGGTTCGGGAATAATGTTATTTCACTTTCACAAAATGTTGCATTGCAAGACCTAATCCCATTTTTGTCATAGACCAAATAATCAGGACGTTAAGACTTAGCAGCACGTCCTCTCATCTTGACAGCACAGAATCACAGTATTATAATTAAAAGATGATGCAAACATGTAGAGGAAAATACCGTGAAGAAACATATTAAGAAAATATTGTTGGCAGCAGGTGTCATCTTTTCAATAGCATTTAGCGTGCGATTAATAAATCTACAAGCCATCAAAACAAATCCCTATTTCGACTCCCCGATCATGGATGAAAAGTACCATGATGAGTGGGCTCAGCAAATCGCGGGGGGGGCATTTGAACAGGTGCCTTTTTACCGCGCACCGGGTTACCCTTACTTTCTTGGTTTAATCTACATCATATTTGGCAAGGATTACTTCACCCCAAGATTAATAGGTATTATTATTGGTGCACTTTCCTGTGCTCTGATCTATTTGATCGGTAAGGAGCTGTTTTCACACAAAATTGGCATTCTTGCCGGGTTGTTCGCTTCTCTCTATGGGATGTTAATATATTTCGACTCCATGCTCTTAACAGTATACCTGGAGATATTCTTTTGTCTTCTCGGCATATTTTGGATACTCAGGTGGTCAAAAACCCAGGAGAATCGACATATCCTGACCGCCGGTATATTTTGGGGACTAGCATCTATAGTACGGCCTAATTTTCTGATATTCGTACCGGTCTTCGCACTCTATGTCTTATTTCATTTTAAGAAGCAGATATTAATCAAACGATTAAAGACGATCGGTTTTTTTGTCTGTGGTTTATTACCTTTTATTATTGTGGTAATGAGCATCAATATGATCGCGGGCAAAGACACAGTGATATTAGCCTGGAACGGTGGTGTCAATTTCTATTTTGGCAATAATCAGGCAGCTAATGGTTGGTCGGCAACGTCACCAGAAATAGATGCAACCTGGTGGGGTGGCTATAGAGAGGCGATCGTGATCGCTGAAAAAGCAGCAGGACATTCACTTCGACCATCGCAGGTCAGTGATTACTGGTTCAAACGTGGATTTAGCTATATATTGTCCAAGCCATTTGATTGGATAAAGTTGATGGTGAAAAAGGTTTATTTGTTTTGTAGTTCGTTCGAAATATCAAATAATCAGAGCATTGTGTCGTTCAGGGAATATTCTCTATTGATGCGGCTACCCTTACTAAATTATGGATTGGTATTTGCTTTAGCTGTCTTAGGGATCGTCTTATCAGCCGCGAAGGAAAGAACACTGATCATCAACCTTTTCATTTTGTCTTATGCTTTTTCGATCGTTATCTTTTTCGTTACGGCGCGCTATCGAATGCCGATAGTACCATTCTTATTGATTTTCTCGTCTTATACTATTTTCTGGATAATGCAAAAAATCAAGAATAAAAGCCACAAGAAAATCGCATTGGTTGCAATAGCTTTTATCGCGATCTTTGTTGTTTGCAAACTGGATCTTTGCGGTTCTCATGTCATAAACAAAAGCTTCATCCACCTCAGCCTGGGAAACAGGTACTTTGAAAAAGGTGATTTTAAAAAAGCCATTGAAGAATATGACGAATCCTTGAAATATAATCCTAGCAACGCGGGTGCGTTGAATGCTCTGGGTAATACATACTTGATGCTTGGGAAACGCCACGAAGCAATAACCTTATACAGGAGATCTTTGAGTATCGTACCGAGTATGGATGCGCTATGTAAAATGGGGATCCTCCACTCAATGCAGGGTTCGGGTGATAGTGCACGATATTATCTGATGGCTGCCATTGCTCATGATTCAACAAACCCTGAAGCTTATTATTATCTTGGTATGCACTATGCAAACAACAAGGATCCCAAAAACGCAATACATAATCTTGAATTGGCACTGAAATATTATCCTGAGATCAAGTACACAAACAACATCCATTATAACCTGGGAAAACTCTATATAGAAATTAGCGAATTCGGTAAAGCCAAAGAGCATTTGTTTCAAGCCGGTGTGACGTACAAGGATGTCCCGAGAATTCTCGAACAAATACAATAGCAAGATATTCCATTAAACCCACTCCTCGACACAACGATCTTTAGTATTATTAAAATCTACTATCCTATCGGGATACCCTTAGCTCTTCGCCTTATGCCCCAAGCCCTTAGCACATTCACCTAGTTATACCTATTGACTTTAGTGGCTGGATGTTTATAATAAATTAGACTTCAAACTGCAATAAAATATTACAATTAATCACCATCTTAGTATTTTTAGACGAGTGAGGTCAAGTTGTATCTGAGGCTCAAGTATCAAAAAAAAAATAAGATTCCATATTGAGGGGGTGCTACAAGTGAGTGCTTTATGGAAGAAATAAAGATTGACGAAATCATAGAATGCCTGGGTAAGATCGCCGAAATACTCCATGATAAACCGGCACAGGCATTAAAAGAGCTGAGGCAAATCAGTGCAACAGTCGACAGCCAGGTCCCCTATCGTGACGGACATAACCAAAGGGTCAGCAAGTACTCCCTGCAACTCGGGAAACAACTCGGTTTAGGTGATCAAGAAATGGTCATTCTTGAAACTGCCGCTCTACTCCATGATTTTGGTAAAATATGTATCGATGAAACGATTCTTATCAAACCCTCATCATTGACTGAGCGGGAACAAGCTGAAATACAACAACATGCTATAAAGGGGTATTATATACTCGCCGGCTTTGCTGAATTCGAGCATGCATTAGATGGTGTGAGAACCCATCATGAGCGTTATAATGGTTTAGGTTATCCAGAAGGACTCGTCAAAGATAATATCCCATTGATCGGCAGGATCATCGCTGTTGCCGACGCTTATGATGCGATGACTTCAAAGAGACCTTATCGAGGAATAAAAACAAAAAAACAAGCTATACGAGAACTTAAAAGATGCTCAGGCCAGCAGTTTGATCCAGTATTGGTAGATGCATTCATTGATTGCCTGGATCCCAGCAACTAATATGATCTAAATTCTTAAGCCGTTTTCTTTCTGTGTATATATTCAAATACCAAAGCAGCGATCGCAAAAAGCAACATCGTGTTTGTAACCCTCAGGTATGACAGAGCGCTCAGTCCCAAAATAGATTTATTGGGCAGAAATAATCTTGCCACGATCGCCAGGATAACCGAAATGGCTGCGATAAAACTCGACACATAGCAAACTATTCTCATTGAAACCTCCAGATCAATTCTATATGGATTATCTCAAAATGTCAATACCAAATTATGCCGGTCTCAAAAAGACAGATTGCAGACACGTTTGCGCCGGAGAAACAACCGCCTGAGGCGCCTTGAAGACACAATATCGGGGATTTACTTCGTCTCCCCACACCAATACAAAAGTGTGGGGAGACTCGTAATGACAGATTCACACGTTAACGCAGTAAAATTGCCTTTTCTGTTTTCGTATAGTCGTCGGCTTCCAGGCGTATAAAGTAAACACCGGCGGCAACGCGGCGTCCCATATCATCGCACCTATCCCAGACCAACGAGGTCGGTTGATCTATTTCGATACGGCTAAGATCAAACTGTTTTACAGCACGACCAGTAACATCGTAGATTTTAAGCCGACCATTTTTCAAAACAGCACCCAAGGCACAGAGGATATTGAGATGGGAAGTGGTCACAGAAGGGAATACTCTTAATATTGGTGTGATCACAGTATTCTCGTTATTCTCGGCAATACCGATAAAAGTCGCCATATTACCGATCTCCCAATCGAGCAGTGCCGGATCATCAGGTGCATCTGTAGATTTACGGTAAAACAGGCCGTTCAACCTAAGTGTGTGATAAGTCGCCGTATCGAGTGCACTTAGATTGACTGAGTCAATCGCCAGGGTCGTGAAAAAGCCCGTCGAGTTACCCGGCAGATCAGTATTAGGTATGAGCTGCCAGGTACTTCCATTATAGTAATCGACCTGGACACCGACTGAATCATCGGCCGATGCTTTATGCCAAACAGCATTACCCCAATGTTGTCGCGCATAGGTCGAAGTAAGTTCACCGATCGAAACTCCAGCGCTCGTCATCGTACCGTCATCATTCGATAAACAGTACTTATAGCGCAGCACGACATTGTCGACTGCACAACCATACCCCCAGTGTGAAGATGCAGTGCTGTCGCTATAAAACCATTCGAACTGAATCGAATCAGCCGTTAAATAAGAAGTCAGATTTACGGTCTGTATCCCGCTGGCACTCGATTGATAAGTTACCTCAGTGTTCCAACTCGACCAGGTACTGCCTAACTTTGTCCTTACTTTAAAACGGTACTTCTCACCCGTTTGATAAACGCGGAACCCGTAACCATAAATGATATCAAGGCTTTCCGCACTCGCTGGTATAGAGATCACCGGTGAGATGAATTCCTCATTGTTATTTATCGTACCGCTGCCTGCATCATCATCTGAATAATATCCATAAAATGAACCATAGCTCGGCGGTGTATAAGTACCCATATCTGCAGATGTACCTACGGTCCAGCGATATCCATCACTATTACCATCGATATACGTCCACCCTGCTGGGATACTACCGGCTTCAAAATCCTGTTCAAAGACCGTATCCACGATGACCTGACCACTCGGCACCAGAATAACACTATCACCCTGTACCATCGCACCGTTGAATGTATTGAAATCAAATTGCGCAGCAGTCGTCTGATACCATGTACACGTATTTTCAGGGATCGTTAGTCCGATCGTGAATGATCTTTTCACTGTATAGGCAGTCCAGTATCCTGAGCCGCCCGGGTCTGTACACTTCACTTTCCACCAATATGTCGCACCGTTGGTCAGTGCAGAAGGAAATGTAAAATTGACCGTGACACCGCTCGCATAAAGCGATGTCGTAGCACTTTCAGGACTCGCAAAATTAGGATCTGTATCCCACAGCACCCGATAGTGAATATTGTCATCCTGTGGGTCAGTCGAATGGAAACTCAGTGTCGGCTGCACATCAGGAAGCCTTGCATAATCAAGTGGTTTCACCACAGTCGGTATATCGGGCATGCCAGCATCAGCGACCGGAACTCTTGCAACATAGCGGTAATAGTCCGCCTTGGTTATCGTAACGATCATCGTATCACCCGGTGATTGACCTGCAATAGAGATGACTTCTGGATTACCAGAGCCTTGGACAACACCGATGATCTCATAATTGACCGTCAAAGCGATGATTGAACTATCATTAGCCGTAACCGTGAACGATGTCTGGCCTGCAGGTAGTACTGGGTCATGGGCGACCGTGAGGCTTTCCGGTATCTCTGAATACAAGATATTAAATGCATCTCCATGATGGTGGAATAATCCATAGGTTATGTTCTTATCACCTGAATTATACGGCCAGGACGAAGCCTGCAAATAATACTTGCCATAGGTCATAGCCTGGCATGGCCTTAGATCAGAATAACCGGTCATGTCAAAACTTGGGTATGCCGGGTCAAACTGCGGCCACAGACAATCGTATGAGCCCCAGACATAAGCGTCATTAACAAATGAGTAGCTAACCTGGGACGCGGCATTGACCGCCAAAGCGCCGTTTGTGATCCTGTGAAACTTCTCGGTAAAACACTCACTCGTCCAATCATAACGTCCGGTTAGACAATTCGACGAATAAACAAAGATGAACATATCGTTAGTAAGGTTATTTAGATGACTCGTATTGTATGCCGGCTCACCCCAGCCAGTTTCACCACCGTGGTCACGGTGTTGCAAGAGAAAAGCACCGGAATTTATCGCGGCAGTAATAGCTGTTGAAGTACCGTTATTCCACCACGTTGAATTATTCTGGTTCGTTGTGCTCGGCAACCAACCAACATTATACCAGTAATTGACTACGGTCGCGGTATTTGTCGCCGTGGACCAGGCGCAACCGATCGTCGGCGTCCCTGAGTAAATATTGTACTGACGTGATGGATTCTTACCCAGACCATTGATAAAGAAACCTCGAATGACTTCACCACATAACTGGAACCAGCGTTCGGTTTGCCATGCACAAGCAACAATCGGCTCATCGTAGAAATTCGATGCTGTATAAGGATTGCGCTCATAGCTGAGAAATTTATTGATCATAAGACTCAGCTGCGATTCTGACTGCGCACAGATGCGGGCATGATCGAGTTCGGGTAGATTGTCACCGGTAAAATCAGCATACCAGTTATCCGAAACATAAGTTCCTGAATATGGATGCGTAAAACTCGGCGATGTTATACCGTACAGATCACCAGATGACGGATAATCAGATAATAATAAAAATGCCACTGGTGCCGGGTCCCAGGTAGAATAAGCATTCTGAAGAAAATTCTTTATCGCAGTCGTTGATGCACCGCCGACTTCAGTAAGAGTATATACCTCGCATGAAATGCCCTGCAGCTTGCGCCAGTTTTTTATCGTATCAGCCCACTGCTCAAATAATATATCGTCCGGAACAATGATAATGTATTCATACCCATCGCGACCCTGGAGCCTTTCCGGGGAATAAAAATCTATTTTCGGCAGGGAAGTATAATTGAGCAGATGATTTTGTAATAACGGTTCCCAAAAACGACTGCGCAGACGATCCTCACCAAAATGACCAGTGCCCCCG
>CAYQPW010000008.1:0-101620 GCA_964419565.1 uncultured bacterium | reverse complement strand
CTGATCGGATTTGGTTTTCTGGGCTTTATGAATTTCCTCAACGAGGAAACTAAGAATAAAAAAGCCGTTAAAATTGCCGGTTTAATCGGTATCTTGATTTTTTCGATCACACCACTCTTTGCTAATATCCAGGTGTGCGATCGCTTTGGCAACTTTATCCCCAAGGATTATGGATATAATATGCTTATTTCCTGCGATGACAGTGCGGTAATCTTTACAAACGGCGATAATGATACATTCCCGCTCTGGTTTGCTCAAGAGGTTCTCAATACAGGACGCAGTATTATCATCGCTAATCTTTCCTTGATCAACACTGACTGGTATATCAAACAACTGAAATATTGGGGAGTTCCTATTAGTTTCAGTGATTATGTTATAGACCGTCTTGAGCCTTTCATAACACCCGATCGCAGGGTCATTTATGTCAAGGATATTATGGTCCGGAATATCATCGCGACAAATGCAGGAATCCAGTTGAAAAATGAGGACTATTTTATACCCCAGGAAGAATTTGCCAAGCGCTATCTAAAAGGTTATAAAGGAAAAAACCCTATCTATTTCGCCTCCACGGTTTCCTCGGAAAATTATGAGGGTTTTAAACCCTATTTACAACTCGAGGGTCTTGTCTACAGGGTCATCGGTGACAGCGGTGATTTTACATTTAATCTCGATATAGAAAAAACCAGGGATTTCTTTTATAGAAAGTACCGTTATACCGGTGTTTTTGAACCGAAAAAACAGAAAACTCTCGCCGGGATCCTTACAGATTTCGATAAACGCAAGAAGGATGGTGAATTCTATGATTTCGAGCTTCAGAAAGATGATAATACAAGAAGGTTATACAGCAATTACGCTGCGGGTCTTCATAATCTTGGTGTCGTCCTTCAGCAGCGTGGTGATATCAAGGGAACTATCGATGCCTGGCGCTTTGCGTTGTTATTCGAACCCGAACCAGCACATTTCTTTAATTTCAACCTCGGTTTGCTTTATGCCCAGATCGGATTTGTTGATAGTGCAGAACATTATTTTTCAATGATAGATTCAAAAGAACCCAGTCTCATGCTGCGCATCGGTTCCGTGTATCGCGCGACCGGAAACCTTAATCAGGCTATTGCATACTTTCGAAGAGCGATAAACTACAATCCTCAATTACCAGAAGCGTATTTTGGTCTTTATGCTTCTTATTTGGATCTCGGTGACAAAAATTCAGCGATGCAGATCCTTCAGGATTGGTTGGAGATAAACCCCCGGGACACGAGCGCTTTAAATATGTTAAGAGAACTTCAAAACGAATGAAAATAGTCATTTTACACTCTGGTGGTTTAGACTCCACGCTTGCTTTTCATATTGTAAAGGAATGGGGTGCAGAAACATTTCCTCTTTATATCCATAACAAATTTCTCTCGTTGAAACACTATCCTGAGGTTCCGGGATTAAAAGTAATTGATATCACCAAAGAATTCATCGAAATTGTTCGCAGTCCACAACATGGTTATGGGAAAAACCTCAATCCATGTATCGATTGCCGCATCCTTATGCTGCAAAAAGCAAAAAAGTATATGGAGAAGATCAAAGCAGACTTCATTGTTACTGGGGAGGTTCTGGACCAACGTCCAATGTCACAACGTCTTGAACAACTTGCGCTTATCGATAAAAAAGCTGGTCTTGAGGGACTGATCGTCCGGCCGCTGAGTGGCGGCCTGCTGCCGGAAACGATCCCGGAAAAAAAGGGGTTGATCAACCGGAATGATCTTTTAAGTATAAAAGGCAGATCGCGGAAAATCAGCCTCGACCTCGCCCAACAGATGAAAATCGAGGAATTTGCTTCACCATCTGGCGGTTGTTTGTTGACTGACCCAGGATTTTGTCGAAGACTGGCCGATCTCATGAGATATCAGGAAAAAGTAGAAATTCGCGATGTAGCACTATTAAAGATCGGACGGCACTTCAGATTATCACCAGATACCAAGCTTGTCGTTGGTCGCAATGAAGATGAAAATGAAACTATCGAAAAAATGATAAAAACTGGTGAGATCTTGGTTCATGTACCAGATACTGGAAGCCCGAATGCAATGTTGTTGGGTAATAACAAATCGCTTATTAAAATCGCTGCATCGATAACTGCGCGTTACAGTGATAAAAAAAATGATGATAGTATTGATGTGTTTTACAAAAAAGGTAAGATCAGCAAAAAAATCCCGGTCAAACCAGCCACGAACGAAGAATTAGCAAAATGGAGAATATGAAAATGGAACGGTTATGGGCACCGTGGCGGGTCACTTATATCCGCAACCCTGGAAAAGGATGTTTTTTCTGCAAGGGACTTCGGGCAAAGGATCCTCGTAAAGCACTTATTATCGAAAAGGGTAAAAAAGCATTTACAATAATGAATCGTTATCCCTATAATAATGGTCACCTTATGATCTCGCCGATAAGACATATCGGATCGATCGAGGAATTAGATGACGCCGAGGTCTTAAATCTTAATCAGCTCTTGAACCGAGCTATTAAAGCCCTTAAAATATCTATGGCTGCCCAGGGTTTCAACATCGGGATAAATCAGGGAAGCATTGCTGGTGCAGGTGTAATTGACCATATGCATATCCACCTTGTCCCACGCTGGCAAGGAGATACTAATTTCATGCCCGTATTAGCTGACACAAAGGTAGTATCAGAAGCCCTCCTGGATACTTATGAGAAGATAAAAGAAGGTCTTAAACATTTGGATAATCCATCAGCGGATTGTCGCTAATATGTGCGGTATCATAGGCACTGTTGGTAAAGAACCAGCTATTGATAAAATATACCCGGCTCTGATAGCACTGCAACATCGCGGTCAGGATGCAGCAGGAGTAGCGACCTTTGAACAGGGATTTCACATGAAAAAAGGTAACGGGTTGGTGTTGAATGTCTTCAATCCAAAAAACCTTCAACGCTTAAAAGGAACGATGGGCATCGGTCACGTTCGTTACCCGACGATCGGTTCAGGCACTGCCGAAGATGCTCAACCCTTTATTATAACCACTCCTTATGGTATTGCTCTTGCTCACAATGGTAATTTGGTAAATTATTTTAATCTTAGGAAAAATCTTATCGACAACGACCTCCGCTACTTGAATTCTAATTGTGACGCCGAGGTTATCCTTAATCTTTTATCGGTTGAATTAACAAAACTGAATCTCAGGAAGTTTGAACCCGAACATTTATTTAGTGCCCTGTCCGAAGTATACAAAAAATTAGTCGGCAGTTTTGCAGTTGTGTCGATGATTGCGGGAAAAGGACTTCTCGCTTTTCGGGATAGTAACGGGATTAAACCACTAGTACATGGCCGCAAAGACAATGAACACTCTTTCGCTTCAGAGAGTGTTGCTTTGGACCTTATGGGGCATACTGACATGGTCGACGTGAAACCAGGCGAGGCGATTTTCATCGATACCAAAGGTAATTTTTATAATAAACAAGTAGTGAGAGGATCAAAGAAGAAAAACGCAACATGTATATTTGAGTATGTTTATTTCGCGCGACCCGATTCTATTATTGACGGTCTTGGTGTTTATGAAGCACGTTTGAATCTCGGTGCCGAACTCGGTAAAGAATGTTTGAAAAATCGCCTCAAGCCTGATGTCGTGATCCCGGTACCCGATACAGCGAGAGGTGCTGCAGAATTGGTCGCCGATGTTCTTTGCGTTAAACACCGTGAAGGTTTGATAAAAAACCGATATATATTCCGTACGTTTATAATGCCCACACAATCTGCGAGGATGGAGGCGGTTCGGTTGAAACTAAATCCGATAAAATCAGAGATCGTCGGTAAAAAAGTACTTCTCGTTGATGATTCAATTGTCAGAGGAAATACATCACGTGAAATAATAAGCCTATTGCGCAGTGTCGGTGCCAGAGAAATATATTACGCGGTATATTCACCACCCATTAGATTCCCCTGTGTTTATGGTATTGATATGCAAACCCGGGGCGAATTCATCGCCCGTGATAAATCGATTGAAGAGATCAAGACTTTGATCGGCGCCGATGCTCTTGTTTATCAAACAACCGAAGGTCTGATCAATGGAGTCGGTGCAGGTCCATCCGATTTCTGCACAGCATGTTTTACCGGTTCCTACCCTACAAAAATACCACCACTTCTGCTTGAACGTATTGAAGCAGATCGTATGATGGCAAAAGTATCGAAATTCGAAGAATAATATCTTTATCTTGACAAACCTCCTTGGGAAAATATAATATCGTAGAATCTATTTATAAGGAGGAACAATGAAGAAGATTCTCTTGCTTATCTTTGCTGGAATTCTTATTACGAGCCTTAACTGCGGGAGTGATACCGCAGATGTCAGAATAACCCTCACGAATCCGAATAACAAAGCGGTTCCTTTTAGCGGCTATTACATAATAACAACAACGAGCGATAGCGTTGCAATGGAGGGTTCAACACCAGGTGAATACAGCTTTATCTTGAGCAAGGGAGAAAGCGCAACTGGATCAATACACAAAGATACCCTTGATGTCGTAGATACGCTGCATTTTCAGGTTTTTCTGAATGATGAGGAAAAACTAAGTCAAAAAGTAACTACGATGATCGAAGTCATCCAATTTTCGATTCAGGCACAATAATAAATCACTAATTTCTAAAGGCGCCGCATTTATGAGCCAAAGATGTGGCGCCTTCAGCTTTATGGAAATATACCGCGCTCTCTATATACTTTCTCTAATCTTCGCAAGGCAACAATGTATGCAGCAGTCCGCCAATCAACGTTGAATTCTTTTGCTGTATCACGTACATGTAAATAAGCTTTTACAATTTTCTTGTGCAGTTTACTATCGACTTCTTCAAGATCCCAGAATTCACTGCGCTTATTCTGAAGCCATTCAAAATAGCTGACAATGACACCGCCCGCATTACAGAGAATATCCGGTAATATATCTATGCCCTTTTTATTGAGTATGTCATCACCATCCGGGTCAGTCGGTCCATTTGCACCTTCGGCGACAACTTTAACCTGTAAAAGAGGAGCCGTTTTGGCAGTTATCTGATTCTCCAGCGCAGCTGGAATAAAAATATCCGCCCTGGTACTGAGCAGGGTTTTGTGATCTATTCCTTTTGCAGCTGGGTAACCCTTCACACCGCCGGTCTTAGCGACATAATTTGTCAGCTCATCGGCATCTATTCCTTTTTCATTTGCGATCGCACCAGATGCATCTTCAACCGCGATAAGTTTTGAATTGTGCATTTTTAAAAGACGACTCGTCCAGGAACCGACATTTCCAAAACCCTGCACTGTATATATCGCACCATCAAGGTTAAAGCCTTTATCCCTTGACCATTCCTCTATCGTGAAAACGACTCCCTGACCGGTCGCCTTATCCCGTCCCAGACTACCACCTGCTTCAACAGGTTTTCCAGTAACAACGTGGCTATTTGCCTGTCGTGAATGAGGCGGCTGGGTCGATAAATATGTATCGACCATCCAAGCCATGATCTGGGCATTTGTGTTGACATCCGGGGCTGGTATGTCGTATTCAGGTCCGATATTGCACCCCAGGGCAAAAGTAAAGCGCCTTGTAATACGTTCCAGTTCGCTCGCTGAATACTTGCCGGGATCGAATTGGATACCTCCTTTGGCGCCACCGAACGGTATATCCACAATCCCGGATTTCCATGTCATCCAAGTTGCCAAAGCACGAACTTCGTCGATATCAACCGCTGGATGGTATCTAAGCCCTCCTTTGAAGGGCCCTAATACGCTATTATGCTGTACCCGGTACCCGGTAAATATCTCGATCCTGCCATCATCCATTTTAACCGGGAAATTAACGATTATTTCATTCGTTGTTTTTGATAATATTTTGCGCACCTGGTGATCTAAATCCATTACATCGGCGGCTTTGTTGAATTGCCTGCATACGTTTTCGTAGACAGTGGCTTTCTTTTGAACATCCTGCATATATATACCTCCTCTTACTCAAAACTTGCTAATATTCTCTTCACCTTAGCAATCTTGCCTCTATCTTTTTAACCAGGGCATCGCTGTTAAGTGAGTATTTTTTATAAAGAGCATCAGAGCCGCCAGAATCTCCATACTGTTCTATCCCGATCTTAACGAAATCCGTAGACAAGCGATTTTCCGCAATGACCTGCCCGATACTGCTGCCCAAACCCGAATTTATAATATGATCCTCATAAGTAACGACAAATTGTGTTGCTGCTGCTTCAATGATAATATCTCGATCCAGACTCAGGGGTGATGAGATATTATAAATACGCATACTAATACCCTTTTCCTTGAGCTTCTCCCAGGCGATAATCGCGTTATTGAGCATCGGTCCATAGGTAAATAATGTACAATCGTTACCTTCACGTATTAAATCTATCTTTCCGTACATGTATTCATATTTTTCATCAAAGAGGATATGCCCGTCTTCATTCTTTATGATCGGTAATTTTGTTCGGGAAATACCGACAACATGATTTCCTGGATGACTGAGAATATACCTTATAACGTGATCGGTTTGGTTCGGATCGCCTGGTATTATTAGATTGAAACCGAATAAATTTCGCAACAAACCTATATAATCGATGCAGTGGTGAGTTTTCCCGTCTGGTCCAACATTATAGCCAAGATGGGTAGCTATTATTTTTATATTTGTATCATTAATGTCATTGAGCCTTAATTGATTATAGACTTCATCAATAGCAAAGACCCCGAAATCAGCCCAGATTGAAAGTATACCGTTTATCGAAGCTGCTCCTGCGATAGTGGCGGTCGTATGTTCGCTCACCCCAGCTTCAAAGAAGCTTTCTGGTCTTATTTTGGCAAAATCCTTGACCCGGACTGAATCAGCCAGGTCGCAGTCGAATACTGCGATCGAAGCATTAGGATTCAAACTTGCAATGTCGGTTAGCGCGCTGCCAAAAGCATTTCGAGGATGTGTTTTTTCTTCATATAGTCGTGATTTACCGATCTTTATTTCAGGTAATGGTATTTTTTTGCGGCTAAATTTTTCAAATACTGTATTTGATCTATGCTCGATGAGTTCATCAATATCATTGTCCACGCCCAGTTCCTTAAGAGCTGCTATGCTCTCATCTCGAGACGGCGCCGAGCCGTGATATTTTTCAGTATTCTCCATGAACGATACACCATTCCCCATCGTTGTATTGGCAATGATCACATACGGATTCAACTTGTCTTTTTTTGCCTGCCTCAGCGCCCGATTGAGCGCTGAAAAATTATGTCCATTAACTTTGATCACCTTCCATCCATCTGCCTGATAATTTTCTCTTATATTTACGGGCATTACTTTTTCTGTTCGTCCTGATATCTGAAAATGGTTATTGTCGATGATTACGGTTAAATTACTCAAATCGTACTTCCTGGCAAAACGCCGTGCTTCCCCGACCTGACCTTTTGCTTGCTCTGCATCACTCATCACCACATAGGTATTATAATTTCCCCGGGTTAACCGAGAAGCCAAAGCAAACCCACAACCTGCAGACAAACCTTGCCCTAAATTCCCAGTCGACCACTCAACACCAGGAACGCTACTTTCAATATGACCCTCAAAAGGACTGCCGAGTCTCCGGAAGCCTGTAAGTACGCCCCGTAAATCCACAAAACCATAGCGTGCAAGACACGCGTACAATGCAGGAGAAGTATGCCCGTGACTTATAATGATCCTATCTCTTTTTGGATCATCATACGTCATCGGTGATACTTTAGCATAATTGAAAAGTGCCAAATAAATATCTATTGAAGACATTGATCCAGCCGGGTGCCCTGAACCGGCGATTGTTGTCATCTTAATGATATCACCACGGCATAAACGGGCGAGTTCAACTAACTCTGCTGTGGTTTTTCTTTTCTTATGCTCTGAAGAGCTCTTTTTCATACCACCACCACCTTAAAATCACCATCGGTGACAGAATAATCTCCTTTGACACGCAGTATCAGATTATGTTCCTTGGACAACTTGGCAAGTGTATCAGCATGATTCAAACTCAGGAAATCAGCAAGCCTTGGCGAGGTTCGCAGTTCAACCATTTTGCCTTCGATCGTCCTTCCGTTGTTGAGAAACCATCGCTCTATATAACCCATGGTACTTTCGCGCGAGACGATTCTTCCTTTCCCCCGGCAGACCGGGCAAGATTCGCTTAAGGTATGGGTAACACTGGCTCGTGATCTTTCACGCGTGAATTCAAACAATCCAAATTCACTTATCCCGCCAACACGATAACGAGCCCGGTCATCACGAATTACCATTTTGAATTCACGCAGCATTCTGTTGGCATTCTCTTTCTTTTCCAGGTCGATCAAATCGACAACTACCAAACCGCCGATGTCTCTCAATCTCAACTGCCGAGCGATCTCATTTAGAGCCTCGAGGTTTGTAAAAAGAGCTAATCTTTCTGCCTGTTTCTCTTTGGATGACTTTCCAGTGTTTACGTCAATGGCGACAAGGGCTTCGGTTTGATCGATGACGATATAACCGCCGCTTTTCAGCCATATCTTGCGGTTCTGGAGTTCTTTTAATTGCTCTTCAATATTGAATTTCTGGAATATTGGCCTCGGGTCATTATAGAATTTTACGCGTGATCTCATCCTTGGTGAAACAATACCCAGATAGCTTTGAATCCTACGGTACTCGGTTTCATTATCTATATATAAATTTCGGATACCGCTATTAAATAAATCCCGCACCGTTTTTATTACTGTATTGGGCTCTTGATAGATCAGTACCGGCGCAGCACCTTTTGCCTGCGTCAGCTGTCTTTGCCAGTTTTTCTTCAAGACTTCGACTTCCTTCCTGATCTCATCGGCACGACCCCGAGCTGCCGCGGTTCTGATTATCAACCCCATACCGGGCGGCTTGATTTGTTTTCCGATTTTAAATAGATTTTCCCGTTCGCGACGGTTACGAATCTTGCGCGAAACTCCGATATTTTTAGCATTAACTAAAAGCACGACATATCTTCCGGGGATTGATATATAAGATGTTACCCGGGGTCCTTTCACACTATAGGAATCTTTTGTAACCTGAATTACGATCTCCTGGTTCTTCCTCAGTTTTATCTCCTCGGGGCGGTATTCATGTTCAAGTTCGACATCGCTTTCAAAGAGCTCTGAAAATTCCTCAAAAGGAATTTCATTCAAAGGAAGAAACCCATTCTTATCAATACCGATATCAACAAATGCTGCCTTTAATCCAGAAATTAAATTCAGGACCCTCGCCTTATATATATTGCCAACCAGACTGAAATTTTCCGGTCTTTGAAGATAGTATTCAAGGAGTAATCCATCACCCAGTAGAGCAATTCTTGTTTCGATATTCGAAACGTTAATGACTATATCTTTCTTTTTCACTTTACCTCCATTGGAGAGTACAGTATCCCTTCCTTCTTTATAAACATTGTGGTCCTTGTTGTCTTAAAAATCTTGCTTTCCTCAGCAGAAAGATCGGTTAAATAACTGACTAGATCGTAGATATTTATCTTCCCGCCTCCAAATCTTATGCCGCAGGATAGAATGTCACCATCATAACTTATTGATTCTAGACCATCCTGTACTTTTTTCATCCCCGATTTTGCCTGAACATATATTGGATTATCCAGTGGAAAATCCAAGGGCTTTTTTAACAGATCCTTGGGCACCATGACTTCGTAGTAGATCAAGTTTATCGAACTGGAAAGTGATGGTGTATTAGCAGACATAGGCCGAACTTCAAGTACCCGGATCCCGGAAGGAAATCGGGAGTTAAGCTCCATCGATATGTTACCGTAATACTCAGCGGCGAGCGAAAAATCAAAAAAATCACCTTTTGTCGTCTGACCAACGCTCTTGGGCGGGCAAAAAGACACCTTAGGTATCGGCGCAAATCCCTGGGTAAACTGTACAGGCAGATCCGACCTGCGCAGTGCGCGATATATTGTTCTTGTAATATCCAGGTGCGAAGCGTAGCGGAATATTTCACCGATTGAATACTTCACTCGATAAGACTTGGCTTGGATCTTTCTCTTGGGGAATCGCCCATAGTGAACGAATTTCTCAGAGCTTGTTGAATGCTTCACCATATCCCCATCACAGGCTCCACAGTTCGAGCAATTATTATAGAAACAGTTTTCAGTTGTCACTGATTTTTCTGCACGCGAAAATTCTGCCTTAAGAAAATCCTTGCTGACACCAACATCAAGAAAATCCCATGGATGTTTGTCTTTTGGTCTCAAATAATCCATCGGGTCAATGCCATTTTCATCAAAAGCATGCTGCCACCGCTCAAAATTAAATCCTTCACGCCATTCTTCGAATTTTCCGCCCTGTCGGTACACAGTTTCTATGACTGGAAATACCTTCGCATCTGCTTTCGACATAACCGCTTCAACAAAAGACACTTCTGGATCCTGATATTTTACCTCGACGCGGCGGCGCCTCATTTCTTTTATGATATCTATTTTTTCTCTTAATTCGCTTAAGGGAGCCATGGCAACGTTCTCGAATGGCGTGTGAGGTTTAGGCACGAAGGGGTTAATCGAAAGTTTTATACCACCTTTCGGGTATGCCTTTAGTATCTGTCCGACAAGTTTCTCCATTTCCATAATATCGGAATTACTTTCAAAGGGTAATCCCACCATAAAATAAAGTTTTACTTGTTTCCAGCCAAGTTTATGAGCCGACTGAATTGAATTAATAAGTCTGTCATTTGAAAACGACTTGTTCAATTTACGTCTTAAGTCTTCACTTGCTGTTTCCGGGGCGAATGTTAAACCTGTTTTCTTAATTTCTTTAAGGAGTAACCCCAGATCTTCACTGAACAATTCACCACGCATAGCAGGAAGAGAGATATTTATCATTTTCTTCCGCAAGATCGCATTCAGTCGTCTTATCATATTTAGCAGGTCTGGATAATCAAGAATCGAGAACGAAAGCAATGATATTTCTTCCCAGCCAGTATCTCTTATGCCTTTTTCGACCGCTTTTAGAATTTCCTGTTCTGATCGAATCCTTTGTGGCCGATTAACATACCCGGCCTGGCAAAAACGACAGCCCCAGGTGCATCCTCTCATTACTTCGATAGCTAAACGGTCGTGGGTTATTTCACAAATGGGCAGGATCGGCGGTAAGGGCAATGCCTGCTCGGTGAGTTCTCGTACCGCTAATTTCTTAATTGTTTTTTCACTGCCGTGTATTTGAGGAACCCAAATGCCCTCGAGTTTCGACATTTCGGTAAGGCGATCATTTTTTTTATTTCTAGGAATATCTTTCAGTATTTGTCCAATCGTTCGGATGACTTCTTCGCCGTCACCTATGACAAATGCATCAAAAACCGGGGAAAGTGGTGATGGATTCAAGACCGCAGGACCACCAGCGATAAGAATCGGATGGCTGTGATCCCGGTCAGAACTGCGAAATGGTATCTGGGCAAGTTCTAACATATAGAGTACAGTAGTATAACATAATTCACTCTGCAAGGAAAAACCCAGCATATCGAAATCATGTACCGGTTTTTTCGTCTCTAAACCGTAAAGCGGAAGTTCGTTTGTACTTAGTTTCTCGCCAAAATCCGGCCACGGCGCAAATATTCGCTCACACTGTATACCAGCTTCACTATTCAGGATATGGTAAAGTATCCTTATCCCAAGATTAGACATACCAATTTCATATACTTCGGGAAAAACAATACCAGTGCGGATGACTGGCTGTTTCTTTATTGTTATGTTATACTCGCCACCAGTATAACGTATTGGCTTTTTTACAAGCGGAAGTATCTTATCAAACATCTTTTATCAAATACTAAATGCTAATCTCTAAATTCTAAACAATATCAAAACTCGAATGTTCAAACCATTTTTCTTTAAAGATCGTGTTCCGAATATTACCTTTCGCCAACTAAAATTTGTTTAGTATTTAGGATTTCGGATTTAGAAATTCCCCTATAAAAGTCCATATCCTTTTTCCAAAGCCTTATCATTTAAGGTTAATTGCTCATCACTTGCTTTTGTATATCGCTTACGCTGTGCTTTTTGTAGTGTTTTCAGACTAAGCATGCCAGTCTTCTTTGCCATGGCCCCAAGCATGATCATATTGGCAACGCGTCCCTGTCCCAGCTCTTCGGCCAGAGCATTTGCCTCGACTGGAATAACTGTAATGTCTGTACGCTTCGGTTTTGATTTGATCAAAGTTTTGTTGAAAAAAAGCATACCCCCGGTTTTCACGGTAGGTTCAAAACGTGTCAAAGAAGGTTCATTCATAATAATAACCACATCAGGGGATGCGACAATTGGTGATGCAACCGGTTCAGCAGATATGACTACTGAGCAATTTGCTGTTCCCCCACGCATTTCAGCACCATAAGAAGGGAAAAAGGTTACGTGTTTGTTTTCTATTAAACCACCATGGGCAAGAATGATCCCTGAACTAACGATCCCCTGTCCGCCAAAACCTGAAATGATTATTTCTTTAGTCATTCTGCCTCCTTAGACTGATCGCGATATGTTCCCAGGGGGTAATACTTTGACATCGTTTCTTGAATCCATCTTTTCGACTGTACCGGGGTTTGTCCCCATCCTGTAGGGCACATTGAGAGGATCTCAACGAGTGAAAAACCATTGCCATTAATCTGGTTATTAAATGCTTTTTTCAGGGCTTTTTTCGTTTTGACGACATTTTTCGGGATATCAACCGCACACCGTTCCAGGTAATAAGGACCATCGAGGCTTGCAAGCATTTCGCAAATTTTCATGGGGTAACCCTGTTTCTTTATATCACGCCCTTTTACTGATGTTGTTGACCTCATCCCGGGCAGTGTTGTCGGTGCCATTTGACCACCGGTCATGCCAAAAATCGCATTGTTTATAAAAACAACGGTTATATTCTCATTACGTGCTGCTGCATGGATGATCTCGGCAGTACCTATCGAGGCAAGGTCACCATCGCCCTGATAGCTGAACACTATGCAGTCGGGTCGGGCTCTTTTTATCCCGGTTGATACAGCCGGTCCCCGACCATGGGGTGGTTGAATCATGTCACAATTGAAATATTCATCTGCAAAAACTGAACATCCAACTGGTGCAATACCGACAGCTTTTTCTCGGATGTTCAATTCGACGAGTAGTTCACCGATTATACGGTGTACGATTCCATGCCCACATCCTGGACAGTATCTCATTAAGGTATCGGTCAATCCCCCTGGTCTTGAAAAAACCTTTTTCATTTGGCACCCCCTAATATCTTCTCGATCTTCTCATAGATTTCAGGTGGTGTCGGTACGCCGCCGCCTGGACGCCCGTGAAAGTGAATCTTTGAACGACATTCAGTAGCAAGCTTCACATCATCAATCATCTGACCACAGCTCATTTCCACAACGAGGAAGTTCTCAGTACTCTTTGACAGATCAGCAAACACATCGGTTGGAAAAGGCCATAGCGTAACCGGTCTTAGCAGACCAACTTTCAACCCTTTGTCCCGGGCCATTCTCATTGCTGCACCTGAGACGCGCGAACAGGTGCCGTAAGCAACAATGATTAAATCGGCATCATTACAATACTCGGCTTTGAAGCGTTGTTCTTTTTTCCTAATAATGTCGTATTTCTCAAATCTGCGGACATTCATTTCCTCGAGCTTACCCGGTTTCAGGTCATATGAACGGACCACCCTTCTTTCCCTACCACTACACCCGCTCAAAGCCCACTCTTTTTCCGGCAGACTCTCTGGATCGATCGGTTTAAAAGAAAATTCCACCGGTTCCATCATCTGACCCAATAGACCGTCGGCTAAAAGCAGAGCCGGAGTTCGGTACTGCTCGGCTAAATCAAAGGCAAGTTTAGGAAATTCGTATAGATCCTGAGCCGAATTTGGCGCTAGGGTAATAGTGAAGTAATCACCATGTCCGCCACCCCTGGTTGCCTGGTAATAATCAGACTGCGCTGGTGCTATATTACCGAGTCCAGGACCGCCTCTAACGACGTTGACAACGAGAACTGGTATATCAGCGCCCGCCAAATATGAAATCCCTTCCTGCATAAGACTGATACCTGGGGAGGATGATGACGTCATCGCTCTCTTACCTGCCGCCGCGGCGCCAAAAAGCATATTAATAGCCGCGATTTCACTTTCAGTCTGAATAAAAACGCCGCCTTCTTCATTCATTCTTATTGACATTAATTCTGGGATCTCATTTTGTGGTGTGATCGGGTAACCAGCAAAAAAACGGCAACCTGCTGCAAGCACACCCTCGACTATTGCGTGATTACCATACATTAATCTCTTATCAGCCATGTCACTCCCCTTATTTGTAGACTTCAATCGCTGGTTCTGGACACACCATATAACAGAATCCGCAACCTTTACATTTTTCCATATCCGTAACCATCGCTGGGTGGTAACCACTTGAGTTGATCCGGTCAGGTGCAAGGATAAGGATGCCCTCAGGACATACATCATCACAGCATAGGCCGCATCCTTTGCAAACTTCTTCCAAAATCTTGACTTCAGGCATTGAAGCCTCCTTTCCAATGCTATGAACTAACTTACTATTTTAAACACAGTTTTAAAAAATGATTCTTCGCTGATTCACATAAATATATTATATCCGAAAACATTTCGAAGTCAAGCTTCCCCATGAAATATAGAGGTTTACAACTCCAGGATGAACTCAGGCTTAGATCAATTATGGTATTGACAGAACAAAAATATACCCTATAATATAACCGATTATGTCGATTTTTCTACTGCTTTTTGTCGCTCAATTCAGTAAAAATTATCAGCATTTTGTCAATTCACCGGCAAGCGATTCGGTATTTATCAATCTTACGCGTGGCTATCAGAGCATATCCGAGTTTGCTGATGATCCGGTTGTACTCTGGTTCTGGCGCAGCACTTCAGGTAACTCCGAGGCTGACTCCCTGCTCAAGAAACTCCATATGAGGAGAAATTTTAACTTGTCAGCAGTTCTTCGTTGGGAAGCCAAAGAAGCAACTGATTATGACACAAAAGTCAGTAAATTACAGCTTGCCACTCACTTCGATTCGGCGGCGGTTGAGAATTTCTTATCGTTCATATCCTTAGCTGTCATGCATCGTGACTTAAGCAACGTTCGAACGGCATTATTTCTTCCGGTATTATCTGATTTTAGAAATCAGCTTTTTACTATGACTAATCTGATAATATTGCTCTTTGCCACAGCATTCCTTTGGGGAGTGATCTATGTTATCGTGAAAATTGTTTACTATTTACCGGCTTTGAGCCACCAGATCTGGCCGCGATTTCACTTTCGCTTCGCGGATATTCTGAAAATTCTGGTGCTTCTAATACCGATCATAGTATTGCGCAATCCATACCTTATTTTTGTATGCTATGCTTTTCTCCTCATGCTGGTGATGACAAAACGGGAAAAAAACTGGTTAAGATTAGATCTCCTTATATTGTTGCTAATTTTCGTACTTTCTCTGCCTATCAATAATTTCATAGTTTTCCTCAAAGAAAATAATCAAAGCTATCAAATATATGAACTCGTAACATACGACACGGCGATCAATGCACAGGAAATGCATGATATTGACCGGGAATTCTTAGCCTATGGCTTAAAACAGGAAGGCAACACAGAAGAAGCAATGGAGCTTTATGAAGACCTTTTCTATGACGGCAACCGGAATATCGCCATCGTCAATAATCTGGCTAACATCTATGCAGCATATGATGAAACGGCACTCGCCGAATCGTTATATAACATGGCGATATTAATACAAGACCGGGGGGAAGCATATTTTAATATGGGTCTGTTGAAGCTGAGAAATATCGAATATTCAGAATCCTCCAGGTATATGGAGGAAGCCCGCCGTCGAGGATTTATTAGCCCCTATGAAGATTTTGTTGATATAACACCGGATAATAATGATCTTTACAAATATGTTATGGCCGAGAATTTGGAAAGCAATGGCATCGTCAAAACTGCTTATATTATACCCTTGGTTCTTATTCTGATCATGAGTTTTATCCCTTTCAAATTATCCCCGCCCTTCTTTTGCAGCAGCTGTGGGCGTCCGATATGCAAAGACTGTTCGCAAGAAATCGATCAAGAGGTAATCTGCAAGGACTGTTTTACAAGATTTAAGTCGACAAAAAAGGATGAAATCGAACAAGCCTTACGAAGAACTGTTGGCAGACGAAGAAGAGTGATTAAAAAGATCATACTTTACGCACTCAATATCATCATCCCCGGTGCAGGTTTGATATATATTAAAAAACATCTGGTCGGTTCGATCCTCGTATGCCTGGTGCTGATCGGTTATATCCCTCTTTTCTCCCCGTATATCTTCGTAAAACCAACCGGTTGGATAACTCTGCCCCTTGGTCCAGTTGTTTTCCTCTTCGCCGCGATTATCGCAATTATTTCTTATATAATATCTTTTTCTATGATAAGGGAGCACCATGCCGATTGAGGGTGATCTAAAAAGTCTTAATCTGTCGAGTGTTATGCAACTAATATCGCAGGAGAATCTCACCGGCGTATTAAAGATCAAACGCCGTAATGAGGTAGTTGATATCGGTTTTTCTACTGGACAGGTTACCGGAGCTTTCTACGAAAAGGGTGAGAAAGCAGAAAGGATGGAGAAGTATCTGGTAAGATCTGGGATTATCGGTAAGAATGTCTACGAACTCGTCGAAGAAATCCACCAGGAAACAAAAAGACCTATTATGAATATTATCCTGGAAGACAAGTACGTTACCAGGGATCAAGTGGAAAGCCTTATAAAATTTAAAATACAGGAAGTCATTGACGAGATCTTTACATGGAACGACGGCGCTTTTAAATTCGAACAGAACTCGATTATCTATCCAAAAAGTGTGATAAGAATACGCATGAATACCGAAGGTCTGATCCTTGAAGCTGCACGTCGTTTTGATGAATGGTCCAAGATCAGTAAATCTATTACCTCTGGTGATATCGTTTTTAAAAAGGTCGAACGTCCGGAACTTAAATTGAAACCATCAGCCGAGGAAGAACGTGTTTTATCATTGCTCAATGGTCATCGCAGCGTCGATGATATGATCGAGATTTCAGGATTGGGCAAGTTCCGTACTTACTCATACTTGTATCGTCTTCTGTCCACAGGTCAAATTACCATGGCCTATGCAAAACCAACGCCAAAGAAGATACGGCAGAAAAAGGATTTCTCTATTAAGGCTCTGCGAATGCCGATCACCCTGGCAATTGCGGTTGTTGTTCTCATCTTGGAATTTATTATCGGCAACTATTTTGCGAGTAACAAAACAGTTGCTATTGATTTAATCAACGATGATTTTTACGTGACCGACCACGCGCATTATCAGAGGATTTTCTTTTATAAACATAACCGCATGCCGGCGGTCAATGAAGTAGTAGAAATTTTTGAAAAGTAAACTGCAATCTGGACCTTCTATTATATAGTTGGATTGAATTTGCTGTCCTTCAATTCAAAAGTAAATTGAGTGAAGCTGTATAGCTGCATAAGCTCTTCATAAGAAAAAGTTGCATTGCAGCTTGGACATATATAAAAACCTTCATCAGTTATCGTTAGATCTATATATTTTGAGGTAAACATACAAAAGGGACACAGTACCTTATCGATCTTAGCCATGGGTTATTATAGCAAACACACCAGACTTGTCAATGCTATGCATAAACCGTACAATCCGTCGGGGTCATTCTAAAAAGCTCTTTTTCAGAATCTGATTATCTCAATTGTGAATTGCAAAGATTTGAGCCCATTGACTTCCAGAAATATGGATTATCCAGTTGAACTGGATAATGACAAAAAAATATACGGCTGCTAGTATTTGAACATGTGCATGCGTCCATGCTTGATATAGCACCAGGACATCGCCTTGGTATTATTCACGCACATGATCCGGCCTTTTTTATCGATACCGATGAGACCGCAGCGGCATTTATGTGTTGAAGCATATTCGATCATCTTTTTACCGGCTGTTGGTGCTGGGTAACGCGCCATGAGCTGCACGGCGCGGAATGATAAGAGGTGGCGTAATATCTCCTCACCGTGTCCGGTCGCACCCACGCCCCCGTTTTTATCGGCAAAAGTACCGGCGCCAGGCGAGGGTGTATCGCCGATACGTCCGGGTAAACGCATGGTAATACCACCGCTCGATGTCCCGGCAGTGATCGATCCATTCTTATCGATCGCCACGACCCCGACCGTACCATAGTATTCAGCAAGGTCGGCGAGTTTCTGAAAATATGCACTGCGCAGCTTTTTGTGCATTCTCTGCCAAATGCGCTTTTTTTCTTTTGTCCGACAATCAAACTTAGGCATACCCATGATGCGTGCGAACCGTACCGCATGCTTACCGCCGAGCACAAGGTGGTCGGTTTTTTCCATAACCATGCGCGCTACCTTTATCGGGTATTGTACATCGGTAATCGCTGCGACCGCGCCGAATCTCATTTCACTCGTCATTATCGATGCATCCATTTCAGGGATGCCTTCAAGATTGAACGAAGAACCCCTGCCCGCATTGAAGATCGAAATATCTTCAAGTATCATGATTGCGCGCTCGACCGCATCAAGGCTTGAGCTACCTTGCATCAACATACCATACCCGATACTGCATGCTTTGATCAACCCTTGCAAGCGCCGATTCGGGTGGTTAATACCACCGGCGCCGCCATGAGCGATAATGACTGGTTTGTACTTTTTCATCTTTGCCTCGCTATTTTACCAAGTTTTTTAAAACCATCTCCTTGAACCAAGACAAAATAAAGCCCAGACCCGACATCCTTACCACTTTTGTCTTTGCCGTCCCAAAATATGCGTTTATTATCGATCAGCTCTGGGTCAAAACTCTTTACCAATCTTCCAGATATTGAGAAGATCTTAATGACTGGCGCAAGAGAATCCGGAAAATCCAGGACAATCTGGCAATTTGTTTGAAACGGTCCTGGGACTGAATACGGCGTGGCATAGCGTTCGATCGATACGTTAAGAAAATCACTTAAATTGTTGGTATTGCCATAACTATCTTTTGCAATAACCGCATATCCATAATCCCCTCTTGTTTTCCCAAAAATATACAAGGTTGTGTCTAATAGAAATTCCCGGATCAACTTACTATTTTTCATCTCGTTGACCTCGATCTCATCAAGATAGCATCCTCCTCGATTGATCGAGCCATTTGTCCGGTAAGAAATAGTCAATCGGTCGCTGCCCGAAGGCAGTATGACCCGACGTCTTTGCCAGCCATTTGACCAGCCATAATGGATATCCTGAAACCCGGCAAATTCGATGATCAAAGAATCAGTCATATCTTCAGTATTATAATAAAGATAAAGATCGAGGATCGACATATTCTGTAATGAAATTACTTGCTTGGTCTCGATGGAATTTTGCAGATTACTGGCATTGCCCGAGAAAAAACATCCGGTACCTGAATATGTATTGCTCGAATCGATAACAAACCCCTGGAAATTCCACTGGTTTGAATCCTCGCACGGGTCAAGTAAAATGTCTATCGTGCTATCAGAGAATATTTCAAATATACTATATGTGACTGGAGCAAGATCATGTGATGTACCCCAGGATAACTCAAAATCATTATTATTGCCGACATTACTCGTGTTCAACCAGCTCACTGATGTCGGTCTGATATCATCGGCATTGTAATACCAATTGAGAAATTGACGCCACCTTGAATATGCCCAATCGAGTCCGCTGTATTCATCGACGAGCTGTTTGAATAGTCGGTATTCGCGTGGAAACCAGATCGTTAGACCAGTGACACCGGAAAAATCATCACCCCAAAAACCAGATTCTAATATCACCTGATCATAAGCTTGAGTGAGCGACTGTGTTTCACTAATGCCATAAAGCGCATCTAATCCTTGTGTCAAATCTCCCAGATCAATGAATTCATCATCTGGTGATGGTGCTTGATCTCGTATCGGTATCGTCTGGACATTATCACGGATATTGATCAATAACGGATTTGGTGTTCCGTTTATCATCGCATCTGCGAATTTATCAAGAGCAGCCTTGAAACCATCGAGTTTTGTCAGTTCAAGCGCGGAAAAGGCGACCGGCTGCACATTGCTGTAGGTTTCCATTAATAAAGGGATTGATGCTTGAGCGATATCCTTTGCATCTTTTTTTGGATCAGCATCAAGATAGGCAAATATCTTATCATAACAAAAACCCTGTGTCGGACATAATGATTGGGGAGCAAGGAAAATATCTGCATAATCTATTAATTCAAAGGCGACTTCGATCTGCTGCATCAAACACGCATCGAATGCGAAAAGGTCGATTCTTTTTTCGGTATAAGTATAAAGCGATCTCAATGCGTTGCGCAGATCACCATTGTAAACCCCAAGTTCATTGCCGCTCGACCAATCGCTTCCAAAAGAGTACTTGGGCATGAATGTCCACCCTGAACCGTGGTCCCACAGGATCACAAAGTATTTTTCTGCTGGATAGTTACGCATCCCCCATTCGAGAAAATCGACGAGGGTCTCCTGATCACACATATCGACAATGCCCAGATTCTGCAGTTCATAAGAGGTTCCATTACTGACAAGAAGCCGTTTTGCACCGATATATGGTTTATCGACCTGGACGATAATGGAAAAATCATCGCTTGAACCGACTGTTTCCATTTCTACAAGGTCTGAATCAGCCCACTGGGCAAGATCATTATCTGCTGCCATATAAACGAGCGCAGTCCATTCTCGTGCCAATAGCATTAAAGGAAAAATAAGGAAAAAAAGTGACCTCGACATCAATCCATTTTATCGGGTTTCACATGCAAGTCAATATTTGCTCTTGACTTCTGTAGCGATAGAATAATTTCGCTTTTTCATATCGCCCCGGCGATATGAATAAAAATACTCAGGATGGCATTTTGTACAAAGGTCAAGGTTACCGATGAGTCTGTCTTTGCCAAGATCTTCTATAACTGCGGTTTTAAGATCGATAAAAGATTTCTTATCGCTGTTGATCACTGCATTCTTATACTGCGCTTTAAAAAGGTGTGCAATTTCATCACCAACTTCATAGCAGCATGGTCCTATACATGCGCCGAGTACATATTTGTAGTCACCCATGAGTATTTTTGCTCTTTGTGTTATCTTTTTGATGATCCCGCGCCAGCCACAGTGGATCATACACATTTTTTGTTCATTAAATAAGAAAACCGGCAAGCAATCTGCGATCTTGATCCCTAAAAATTGATTTTTCTTGTGCGTAATCAACCCGTCTCCGATCCTGTTTTCTGTATTGTCTATATTAATAATTGTATCTGAATGGATCTGTTTGAGAAGGAACGGTTTAAAATGCTCAAGGAATCTATCATCTGTCCCTATCGTTGAATAATTCATGATCCAATTACCTGATTTGAATTGGAAGAATTTCATATTATCTTCTTCAATAAGCTTCCATTCTATAAAAGGCGCTCCTTTATTCCCCTGCAATTTCATTGGATCAAATACTTACCTTTATTTCTTTGATCTTGAGGGTCGTTTTTTTCTTGCCGGTAAATGAATCCTCGGATATTGAAAAAAGACAATCGAGTCGGGTTTTCCCGACCTCGATATCGAGGATCTTACCAGCCTGGCAAAAAGCGATGGCATCGAGCACTCTGTTATTATCCCTTAGCGCGAATTTCAAATGGTCGCTGCCAACTACTCTCGGTACACCGACGACTTCAAGGTTTTTGCCTAAAAAAACCGGTTGAGGATTTGCCAAACCGGTCGGTTCAAAATACTTCAAGAAATATACGACATCTTCAGTCAATTGATCGAGCGATACCTGCGCATCATAAGAACGTTTTTTTGTAAAGATCGTATCGTCAAATTTCTGCGCATATTCATTAATACAAACACGCAATTGCGTGATTTTACTGATTTCCAATTCCAAACCAGCAGCCTGGCTGTGACCGCCGTATCTACTAAGATATTCCTGACAAACACTGAGTCCTTCGGTGATATCGATACCCGGGATGGACCGGGCCGAGCCCTTTAAAACATTCTCTTTAGCAGATAACAGGATCGAAGGCCGGTAAAAATCCTCGCTTATTGTCGAGGCAACGATCCCGACGACACCCTCATGCCAACCTTGTTTTTGCGCGATAATTATGCGGTCTTTAGCATAGCCAAGTTCTTCGATCATCGACCTGGCTTCCCGATAAATTTTCCCCTCGATCGATCGTCTCTCTTGATTGTCAGCTGAAAGATTCCCCACAAGCTCAGTCGCCTTTTTCATATCATTGGTCAGAAAGAGTTCCAGGGCTTCTTCTGCATGACGCAGCCGGCCGCATGCATTGATCCTTGGCCCTATTATAAATCCGAGATGGTATGCGGTTATATCACCCCTTAGACCGACTTGTTTTAGCATCGCTTGTAAACCGACTTTCTTGCTTTTACCGATCTTTTTCATACCGTACTTGACGAGCACGCGGTTTTCGTCGATCAGGGGTACGACATCGACAACACTGCCAAGAGCGACAAGGTCCAGGTCATCGTATGATCGTTCAATCGGTTGTTCCAGATCCATTAATAGACCCTGTATCATTTTAAAGGCGACGCCGATCCCGGCTAATTCTTTGAAAGGATATTTATCACTGGGTAATTTTGGATTGAGAATGGCATATGCATCAGGGATTTCTAAATGGGGTTTATGGTGATCACAGATTATTACATCGATATTTTTGTCTTTTGCCTCCTGGATCTCCTGGATCGCGGTAATACCACAATCAACCGTAATTACCAAGGTACATTTCTTTTCTATCGCATACTTTACCCCATCGGATGAAAGTCCATAACCTTCAATGAGCCGGTTCGGGATATAATATTCAACCTCGAGCCCGAATCTTCTCAGGTTCTCGATTATGAGTGCCGAACCGGTAATACCATCAGTGTCATAATCGCCGTGGACTAATATTTTCTCTTTATGGTCAATTGCTTTTTTTATCCTTTCCACTGCTTTTTTCATACCGCTCAATAAAAACGGATCGTGTAATTCAGACAAAGACGGCGCAAAATATTTCTCTATTTTCTCGGGTGTATCATAACCCCGCGTTTTTAAAATTTGAACAATGAGTTTGGGGATCTTTTTATGGCGAATTTCTATATCACTCGCCTCGATAGCTTCATTCTTAGGCACCCACTCAGTCAACATACCTCCGTATTTCTTCGGGAATTACCGAATAAACCAACAAGCGGGGTGACCTATAAGCCGGGTTCTGTCAAGGATAGCCATTTGTCTTGGCATAGTATCACTACTATGCTCTGTGCAACCTACCCACCCCGTCACTGCAAAGCAGTAGAAACGGGCCATTTCATACGGGGCTTATTTGGTTTTGCTTCAGATGGGGTTTACCGTGCCTTTAGTGTCGCCACTAAAGCGGTGAGCTCTTACCTCGCCATTTCACCCTTACCAACCACTAATGTAGCTGGAGGTATATTTTCTGTGGCACTTTCCCCCCGCACCTTCTTTGTCATACAAGGCTATTCTTAATGCGCCTCTTAAGTTGACCAAGCGCCTGACCATAATACTTGAGCCTTTCTTCCCGTAAGTAAGCATCTTTTCGCGCCTTGTATGCTTGATAATAAATCAAATCCCACTTCATACCGTGGACATTATGTTCTCGAGATCTTCTCTTGAGATTGTTCGTACAACCGATATAGATCTCTTCATTATTCCGTTTCTTAAAAATGTAAACATAATGCATAGCGATAATCCATCCCTAATCTCATATGACAAAGAAGGTGCGGGGCTTCCTGTTAGGAAGCATCTTGCCCTTTGAAGCCCGGACTTTCCTCTCCCACACTATTAGGGAATATCCAGACTATATTGGAGACGTCTTTTTAATTGACCGAGAGCTTTTGCTCTAAGCTTTAACATTTTCTCCCGATGTACTGCATCTTGTTTGGCTTCATATGCTTCATAACACATCAGCTCAAACGGTCCACGTCCCTTGGTGCATTTGTTGAAACCTGAATTATGTTCATTGAATCTTCGTTTAAGGTCATTAGCATAACCAGTGTATAATCTCTTGTCCTTTTTGCTTCTTATTAAATAGACATAGAACATAATTCATTATTCCCTAAAAGTGTGGGAGCGGCTATCCAGTCACCCCACATATCAGTATAATCAAAATGATTTATGGTGTCAATAATCCATGGAGATCCGGGCAAAGAACAGGCGTCCAGGCATCGGATAATCCAAGTCGGTCATACTATTACCGAATTGTTTCGCATGGTCTTTGTCTAGTAGATTTTTCGCACCGACTGATAGTTTCAGGTAATTCAAGACCTTTTTACTAAAACCTATATTGAGCATTATATAGGAATCGAGTGTTTTAGTATCCATCGTTATATCAGGGTATTCATCATAACTAACATAATAGTTGACCTGCGCAGCGACGTACAAACCTTCGATATTAAAATCATATCCATAAGGTAAACTGAAATGGAGTCTTGCTGAAGCCGTATATTTTGGGGTAAAAGCAGCATCTCTTTTTACTTCTTCAATAATTGTAAGGCTTGTATCAGCTACCCAATCATAAAAATCATAGGTAATCTCATTGTTTCTCTGTTTTGCTTGTAAATAAGACCCTTCAAGATAAATGTTTGTGAAATCATTGATCTGTTTGTTCATTTCGAAATCCACACCACGAACTGAAATATGGTTAACATTCTGCGGCTGCCACATATTATTATCGCCCGGAAGCCAGGCTATCCGGTCATTTACAGAACGTGCAAACAAAGATAATGCTGCGAAGAGCGTCGGTGAAGGAGAACTTTCAAAGCGTAATTCATATGCCCAGCCATGTTCTGGTTTAAGATCTGGATTGCCAGCATTAGGCCAGAACAAGTCATTGAATGTCGGTGCACGAAAGGCCTTGCCCGCAGATAATTTAATCCAGAGATTATCAATAAGCGGGCTGATAAGACCTACCCCAGGTGAAAGGAAATTCCCAAACCTTGAATTCCGGTCATATCTCAGGCTCGGCGCAAGAATAATATGTTTTATTCGGTATTTGAATTCAAGCCAGGCGCCGATATTATGTGAAGAAGCATTCCAAATTGTATCGCGCGACAGCTCATGGGTCTCAGTCGTTTCCAGGGTGTCAAAGTGGGTATCAATACCGATCGTCAAATCAGTCCTACCGCTTTTAAAATGAGCGATCGAATTGACGCCAACAACATAGGTCAGGTAATCATAATCACTCTCCAGCGTATCCTGACTTAGATCCGTATACGCGGTATGATACTTGATAAAACGACGATCCGCAAATAAAGTATTATCCCATGCAAAATTCTCTAAAAAGTTCCATGAAATGTTTATATCTCCTAAAAGGTATTCATCTTTCTCATGGTCGAGTAAAGAAGAGGAAGTAGAATCGGCAAGCATTGGTCCGGGCAATCCGTATTCTCTATTACTATAAACCAGCGATGATATGAACTTTGTATTATCGAGTTCATAGCCGAGTGAACCTGTTAGATAATAGCCGGTATATTCACTGTTTTCTCTGAAACCATCAGAAGCACCGTATGTTGCGGCAATGTCAAAGATCATTCTACCTGCTGGTAAACCCAGTTTGGCAAAGAATTCTCTTGATTGTAAGGGAACATCTATATCGGTCGTTGATGGACAAAAGGACATTTTGAATTCAGGCTTTTTATAACCTTTTGTTGTTATGATATTTACTGCACCACCAAGACCATTCGCGCCGTACAAGCTTGAAACCGGTCCTTTAACGATTTCAATACGCTCGATTGTACTGAGATTTATCGCACTCAGATCGGCCATCCCCACGGTTATCGAGTTCAATGGATGACCATTAATGAGCACCAGTGTGCCATTCGATGGAATGCCGCGGATAGATATGCTCGACACTGTCCCTGGAACACCATAATCTTTGGTATCAGTACCAGCGTATGTTTGTAAAACATCCGTGAGACTCGATGGATTGAACTCGTCGAGTTCTTCCCGATCAATGACTATCGTTGCTAATGCGACATCCTGTAAAGCTGCAGGATAACGCGTAGCAGTAACGACGATCTCATCCAGTTCATAGATCGGTTGAGCAATGAGTATGACAAGAAAAGCCAAAGGTATCATTATTACCCCCTTTCGTCCGAAGGATTTTCTCGCGATGTTGATGGATAGGTCTCCTGACTTATCTTGCTCTAATCAGTCTTCCCAACCCCGACACTAATAAGATCAGTGTGTGGACGTCAGTGACTTTAAGTGATCAGAGTCTTACAAAGAATCACAGTGGCGGCGACCGCGACCGATTCTCACGGTGCTTCCCTTGGATCCACCAACCTGGAGTATTATAAATGGAAAATCTATTTAGTCAAGATAATTAAATGATGCTCATCAAAAAAGTAATCAAAATAACTAAGACCAGAGCTGGCAAAAAATTTCCGCTTTTTATCGGCTTGAGCCCTAATAATTTGATACCTATACTGAAGATTATTATCCCGCCGACACTCGTAAAATCATTTAAGTATTTAGGTATCGTTAAGAAACCCATCTGACCGGCAAGCAAGACCAATCCCCCCTGATAAAAAAGAACCGTAAGTGCTGAAAAAAGCACGCCTATGCCAAAAGAGGATGCTAAGATGATCGCCGACACGCCGTCCATTAATGATTTAATAAAGAGAAGTTCCGGGTTATTTCCCAGACCAGCCTGGACACAACCGAGCACGGTCATAGGTCCGATACAAAAGAGCAGACTGGCGAATACAAAACCTTGAGCAAAAAGACCCTTATCTTGTGTATTTATTAGTTTCTTTAGTTTTAGACCGAGTCTTTCAATACCTTCTTCAATGCCGATCAATTGACCGAGTGCACCGCCGGTAATAATACTCAATACAACGACCAGACCGTTATTCAGCTCGAGCCCGAATTTCATGCCGAGGACACATGTAAAAAGACCTAGGCCTGTCATAATGGATTTCTTTATATTTTCAGGGATACCTTTTTTTAGAATAAGTCCTATCACGCTACCGACAAGAACAAGCATGGTATTTGCGATTACCCCGATCATTCGTCATTATATCTGTCCTGTATTGGATTTCAACTCATTCGTTAATCTCAGCTTGGTCTTGACTTCACGATTTACTGATATATACTTGACCGAATGGAGGTTTGATGGCGCAGTGCATGCTCATTCTTTGTTTTTTTAATCTAAATAATGACAGCTTGAAAGTCGATCAACGAGTATTGCGCAAGACTCATTCTAGACAGGTTATTATCAACGGTTTTCTAAGTGCTGGACTTGGCATCACAGCCGGTATCTTTCATCTCCGCGGCAATCACGCTTATACTGATTATCAAAATAGCACGACCGTCGCTGAGGCGGTCGAAAACTGGGAAAGAACAAAACTCAATGATAATGTACGCAATATCTGTGCTGGCGGAGCTGTTTTATTTGCTGCTCGAACCTTGTATTATCACATAAAAAACAGGCAGACAAAACAATCTGACGCTCTCAAATCACCGTCCTTGTTCGACTTCAAATATATCGATACTTCAAAATGGGTGTTCTGCATACAAAAAGCGTTGTGAGGATATCGTATGAGATCTAATGTTAAAATCCTCGGAATGCTATTGCTTTTACTGGCGGGGTGCCGGGAACGAGACAATATGTTCGATCCGGGCTGTGATGATTTTACACCGCCTCCAGCTATCTTTTCCGCGCTTGCTGATTCAGCGATATATAATGAGCAGTGGATTTTGATCGGCGTTCATTTTACTGTAAATTTCGTTGAAGAATTTGAAAAAGAAACTATTTTACATAATATACTCTATGAATTTGTCGACAGTGTAAAGACTGAGATGACAAGTTTTGACGTTCGGATGAATTATGGTGATCGTATCTATGACCGGGATGTATATGCCACGTATGATATCGGGCTTTTTTGTTTGACTGTCTATTTTGGCGGCATACCGATCGGTGCAGCAACCTTTGCGATTGTAGATGATAATGGCGCCAGGGTCATCAAGCCGATCGCAGAATAATTACGTATAAACAATACAGTAATCTTATCAGTTAATAAATAATCACAAGCCAATCGCAATTTTATTATCGGGCAGTAAGATCCGCACGGACATTTGATTGATCATGGTTGACATCGGGTTTCTTAATATTATACTGAGATAAGGGGGAAAAATGACACATTTACTGATCTTTGTATTTTGTTTTAATACCTCTGCTGATACCTTAATACAACAGGCTAATGTCGTAAAACCAAAGAGCTACACAAAACAAGTATTGTTGAATGGTTTTGTTGGTATTGGATTCGGGATCGGCACAGGCATTTTCCACACCCTTGGTAAAAAAGCGTACGAGGATTATATTTATAGTGATTCAATAAGAAGCTCAATTGAAAACTGGGATAAAACAATACGCTATGATAATCTAAGGAATATCTGCGCAGTCGGTGCAGTGGTATTTACGTTGCGGGCGCTGTATTATCAACTGAAGCATGTTAAGGCATCAAAATCAGCAAAGCACACACCAACATTTGATTTCCAGTATTCTTACCGAAATAAATTGTCATTAGGCATCAAAACGATTCTTTGAGGAGATAAGATGAAGCGCTTTTCTTATATATTACCTATTATGATACTCTGTCTGTTAAGCTGCCGTGAAAGAACCAATTTGTTTGACATTCATAGCGATGATTTCATGGCACCTCCACATATATGGGATACCTGGGTTTCCGCTGCCTATTACGATATCTATGGCAACCTCTGCGGCGTACGTATGCAAATAGATTTTACCGATCGATTCGAAAAAGACCTGCCTTTGTATCACGAGTTCTATGAAGGAGCAAGTCTTCGCACTGAAATCGAATTCACTGGTCAATTAGGAATTACCGCTTATTCCGTTGAAGTTTTTGGTCCGTACGTATTAGGTGATTATTACCTGAAGATATTCTTTGGAGAAATACCGATCGGCGCCTGTTATTTCAGGGTCGTGTCAAGCGACGGCAGATTGGAAATTCAGAACGTTTCACAACAAACAACGGACGTTCCGAAACCCGACTACTGGTACTGTACAGCAGCTTTCTAAAAGGCAATGTAACAGGGGGAATTTAAAACAGACCTAATTGTGATTCTTTTGGCTTTTGCTCTTCGAATATCCTCACCGTACCGAATTCACCGTCATAACCAGGGTTTATTATAAGATCACCCCGGCGTACGCGTTCGACGGCAAGGGCGATGCGCTCATCAGCATTATTTTTTAATTCATCGGCCGAGGCATGTAATAATATTTCAAATTCATTGCCAAAGATGCCGCACAGTCTGCGGTATTCGTTTTTCACGCCGACCGTGTCGCGTCCGCACCCTTTTGCTTCAGCGATGATCTCTTCTAAAGGGATCATTTTTTTATAGGGTATTGAACTATCCGGGACAAAACCTTCATCACGGTCAGAAAGGGATTCAACGCGATGCAGTACGCCGATCGTTAAGCTGCGTGAGCAGACTGGACAAAGATTATTGTTGAATCGCGCTTCTTTCGGAGACAGCCGGACATCGCATTTACGGTGTCCATCATAATGGTATTTCCCCTCTTCTGGATAGAATTCGATCGTATATAAAAATCTGCTTTTATCTTTTTGCTTTAGTACATCCCGAAGCTGGAAATAATCCAGGTCTTCTTTAAAAACATTGACCTCACGCCCCAGGCGTGAAGGTGAGTGAGCATCAGAATTCGACACCAGGGTATAATTATCGAGTACTGACAAACGCCAGTTCATGGCCGGGTCAGATGACAGCCCGGTTTCCATGGCAAAAATATCGTCTTTCAGATCCCCGAAACACTCGTCGATCGTATCAAAACCCGAGTTGGAACCGAACATAGAAAACCACGGTGTCCAGATATGCGCCGGGATGAGCATTATGTCTGAAGAAATATCGAGCAGCGCTTTGAACATTTCAAGGCTATCAAGTGACAGAATCGGTCTACCGTCCGAAGCGAGTTTTCCATATTTAGTCAAATAGCTGTTGATCTTTTCGACCGTGGCAAAATCAGGAGCAAAAATTAGATTGTGTAAACGCCGTAATTTACCTTTCTTGGTGTATATGTTATTGACCTCTACATTCAATATGAATTTTACGCCGCCGTGTTGATAAATCCCATTGCCGGCCTCTTCCAGATTCGCCTTTAACTGCTTTAACCATTCCGGATGCGTAAAATCACCAGTAGCTACCAGATTGATACCCTTGAGTTTCGCATATTCGGCAATTTTTGGGATCATCATTTCTTTTGATGTCGCCCTTGAATACCGTGAATGTATATGCAGATCCGCGATCATTTCTCGGCAGCTCCCATAATACGCAGATCACTCTCCTGTGCCGGCTCAAATGTTAGATGCCGGTACAAATCTACCCTGAAACCGACTTTCGCCAGCATATCTTTAATTAATGATAATCGATAACCGCGTTCCTGGTGGAATTCATTTACGGTTTTTGTCGCACCATTTTCCTGGATCTTCAGTGTGAGCTTCAAGGTAGATGTATAGGTAACCGGGTCAAAACTGTTTGACCATACTGAATCTATGTTACTGTCTCGTCGGTAGAAATCACTATTACCCCATTCATCGCGTAGGCAGTGAATTGTATTCATATCAAAAATAAAAATACCCCCTCTTTTCAGAGTATCATAGACACTTTGTAAACAGCTGAACAGGTCATCGACCGTGATCAGATGGTTAAGACTGTCGTAAAGACAGGTAATGATCGGCAGTTTGGAAGAAAACCCAAAATGCCTCATATCTCCATTCACCAGATTTACTGAACCTCTTTGCATATGTATGAACCGTTCTTTGCAAACCGACAACATATCCATTGATTTATCGAGTCCATAGACTTCATATCCTCTTTTTGACCATAAATCAAGGCAAATACCGGTTCCGCACGCTAGATCAAAGATCCTTTTTTCTTGAATATTATAAAGAGCCAGTATATTCTCGATGTATGTGACCCAGGCAGGGTAATTAACAAAAGACATTAAAGTATCATAATATGGGGCGATCTTCGTAAAGGCAGGCTTATACGCCTCGGATTTCATAGTTTGGTGATTCTTTCGTAATCGTTATATCGTGTGGATGACTTTCTCTCAAACCAGCCGAACTTATCCGAATAAACTTTGCCTTTTTCTGAAGTGCATTGATGTTCTTTGCACCGCAATATCCCATACCAGCTTTGAGCCCGCCAACGAGTTGAAAAATAACATCTTCAACCATCCCCCGATATGGTACCCTCCCTTCTACTCCCTCAGGTACAAATTTCTTCGCGGATTCTTGAAAATAACGGTCAGCTGAGCCTTTGGGCATAGCGCCTAATGAACCCATCGCGCGATACTCCTTATAACGCCGACCTTCAAGTAATATCCGCTCACCCGGACTCTCTTCTGTACCGGCAAAAAGGTTACCGATCATAACGCTGCTTGCGCCGCATGCAAGGGCTTTTACAATATCACCTGAATACCTTATGCCACCGTCGGCAATGATCGGGATCTGTTTCTCTTTTATTGTACGTGCGCAATCCGCTACAGCAGTCGCCTGAGGAACACCAATACCGGCAACAACCCTGGTTGTACAAATCGAGCCAGGGCCAATCCCGACCTTTATGCCATCGACATTGAGTTTTACTAACTCCCTGGTTGCTTCAGCAGTCGCAACATTGCCGACAACGAGTTCCGTTTTAGGAAAGAATTTCTTAATGCGTTTGGCCACATCAATAACGCTTTTTGAATGACCATGAGCTGTGTCTATGACCAGAGCATCGACATTCGCTTCAACAAGAGCGTTCGCACGATCCTCTGTGTCCCGGCCGATACCTATCGCTGCGGCACAGCACAAGCGACCGAATTTGTCGACCGTAGCATCTGGGTGCTCCACTTTCTTTATTATATCGCGGACAGTTATCAATCCTTTTAGTTTACCGGACTTACTCACGATCGGCAGCTTTTCTATACGATGTTTTTTAAGGATGCGCTGTGCTTTTTCCAGACTCGTTCCTTCAGGCGCCGTTATCAATTTCTCGCGCGTCATTATATCCTTGACTTTCTTGGAGAGATTCCTTTCAAAGATGATATCTCGATTCGTTAAGATCCCAACGATCTGTTCTTTTTTATCGAGGACGACAACACCGGAAATACCATATTTACCCATGATTTCCTTGGCTGCACGTATGGGTGAATCCTCGTAAACAGTTATCGGATCTACGATCATACCTCCGCGCGCGCGTTTTACTTTCCTGACTTCATTCTGCTGTCTTTTGACTGACATATTCTTGTGAATGACTCCGATCCCCCCGTGCTGAGCAACGGCGATCGCCATAGCTGATTCAGTTACAGTATCCATCGCCGCGCTGACAATCGGAATATTCAGACTGATATGCCTTGAGAATTTTGTTTCGACCGCACAATCACGGGGTAGGGTCTCAGAATACTGGGGGATTAATAGAATGTCATCAAATGTAATGCCTTGTTTATATTTTATGCTATCCATTAACAATTATACTGATTTTCCCCCAGTCGTCAAGCATTACCTTAAGGTCAAAGCCGTGCTTTTACCACGGATTTTGACATAGTTACGAGAAAAACTCCTCTTATTATTATTAACTGACAGGACACTCCATAGGGTGAACCTGCCCTCGTTATCACTTATGTTTAGGGTTCACCCCTAACCAAAATATTGTCATGGTTTGTATTCTATCGGCGGAACAAACCACAATCCGGCGATTTCTTTCGTATTATTGAATACTATCTTAATATCTGCATTATTTTTTTCAAACTCGCAGGATACAAAAACTATATCATAACCCTGCTCTTTTGTCTGACGCACACCGAGCTGCCTTTTATAATGACCCACCTGGGTGATCAAATTCTGCCATGCAATTTCAAGTTTATCTGACGGTAAGGTGTTTTTCATGGTATCATCAAAACTCTGTATGGCTTTTTCATACTCTTCATTAATTAGCAGCTTGACAAATTGTTCAGCCAAAGGAGTATAGTCACCTGCTTTTTGACGGTCATCTTTCTTGTCGCAGCAGATAAAAAACACCGCCAAAAGCAATACTATTAAAAGATGTCTTTGGTACTTCATTCTATCAACCTCCTTTCTTCTAATAGGACCTGAGGGAATTATAATAAGAAACCATCTGCTGTCAATCGGTTATATTGACAATCAGACTTTCCTCATTACACTTAATTCGATAAATTCAAGTAAAGAGGAGGAAATCATGAGATATTCTGCAATATGTTTGGTTCTTCTGATAAGTTCAACTCATGCCTTAGAGTTCTCATCCCGGATTAAAGCTCTGGGTACTGATCTTGCCTGGCTTATCCCTGATTATCAGACTGATCTCTATCGCAGCCCGCAGTGTTTTTGTGCAAAAATGATCGGTATAGCCTATGATGAAAGTGAACCAACGCCCTTGAGTATACTGTTATGTTCACGGCGTATGGGTGTTCTCGCAAGGTACTGGTTAGAATATGATTATGAACTCGAACAGAGTTATCCGGGCTGGCAAAGCACTGAAGATTATACGATAGAATTCGAAGACCTCTGGATGGTCAGGATCAAAGATGAAGTCTGGAATTTTTCCAATGATGGTTGCATCCGCCGTTATGAATTAGATAATGCGCAAACATATAATAATCATTTGTTCAAGGACCTTGAATACTTTATAAGAGCTCAAACATCTTTTTTTATCGGTAGAGTAGATATTGACTTCAAAGTTGCCGCTGGCTTTTACGAAAGGGTTGACCAGTACAATCATATTGATAACTATAACCAACGCATCGGGATCACAAGTGGACGCATCGGACTGTATTATGTTGGTATGACTCCGCCAAATGATAAGCGGTTTACATCATGCTATCTTACTCTCGGCGGTCCAATATCAAGGGCCGAGATAAATTCCTTGCCCTATTCTATCTACAGCGATATCGCAGATCATGAAAGGAAAATCAAATATTTTGGGAATACCTTTATATCCCGATTCGGCTGGGCAAGAGTATGTCCTTTGACCGAGAATGGTTTTTTTGCCATCGGACTGCGCAATGATTTCGTCTATCAACCGACGCATAATTATGTAACCGATAACATTCTCAAGGCGATCACTAATAGCATGAGGATCCCGCTGGCTGTTGAATACCTGATCAACAAAGTCTATGTGCGTTTCGGCACGAGTTTTGTTTATGATTTTACAAGATTAAGAGAGTCAAATGATACCGGGCTTATTCAGGAAGATATCACTCACGAGTTTGGCTATAATTATTCTTTCGGTATCGGCTGGCAGCCTAATAAAGATCTATCGATCGACTTGTGCAACCAGGAGCATCTAAATATTCTTTCAAACTGGTCTATTTGTGTTAAATATCTTTTTTAAAAATCATTAATCTTGACATGTTAAGCATTTGGCATATAATTTTTGCAAAGTTGCGGGTGTAGCTCAGGGGTCGAGCATCGGCTTCCCAAGCCGAGGGTCGCGGGTTCGAATCCCGTCGCCCGCTGTGTATGTGGCGTGTCACCCAAAGTGACACCACAGATAGCTCATAGTTAATGGCTTATAAGAGACTCGTTATCGGTTATCTGCCAGAAGCTATCTACTATTAGCTGCGATCCATATATGGATCGCATGGAGGTATTATGTTGAAATTGAAGTTTTTCTTTATTTTATTTTGTCTTCTTGCTACCGGACCGACTTCCGGAGATATGGACTGGGAAACTTACACACTCAAGGCATCAGCAACTGACCAGGTAACTGCATTTGATCTTTTGAAAAAAGAATTCAGCAATCTGCAATACGATCAAAGCATGTTGGTCAGGGATTTTCTCAAGACCAATACTCAATACAGTGATCAAGTATCCAGCCTTCTTGCAGAATACCGTGTTCTCAAGCAGAATTACCTGACCGACGGCAGTACCGAATATGTCTACAATCTTTCTTTAACTAATAAAATAATGCTCTATATCTTGCCGAAACCCTCGCCGGTAAAACTCGTTGTGCCCATGCTGTGTCCTTACTGCGGCCAGGAATGGCCTGAAGGTAAACCAGTGCATCCGGACATAAAGCTTGTTCCGAAACAGATTGAAACTGCTGTGTATACCGGTATTATCATCGATTGTCGAGGTCTCAACTTGAAACCATGTCTTTTCCCAAAGATTTATAATGAGGCTCTGGATGAGATATACTCGGTGAATTTTGCTGACCAGAATTTCATTATCGATCAGGGTTTAGTCCTTTACACAATGCAAGAACCGCACAATGATCCGAGAATCGGGCAAAACCCCCTTAGAATTAGGGCAACCGATGTCGTCGGTAGCTCGCGAACCGATATCAAAGTTACTGTCTCGAATGGACAACGCATACACGGTTCGAAAAATAACTTGAACCTTTTAAGAGAATGCCGTCTCGCCATTATTTTTGGACCTTAGTACTCCTCATTTGCATAAGCTGCTCAACATTTTTCAAACGCCGAAGCGAGTTTGAAAAAGGGTTGATCGAGTATCAAAAAGACCATTACCAACAAGCGGTAATCCACTTCGACGCTTATTATAATGAACATCCAGAATCCCAGACTACCTTGTATTATCTATATGATTGCTATAAGAAGCTCAAAGATGAGATTAAATCCGTGCATGTTTTGGAACAATTGATCAATATCGGTAGTACTGACGAAAATGCATATTTGAATCTGTTTCTCTTTTATCGAAGAAACAAGAAATACCAGGAAATGTTTGCTTTTCTCAACGGCTTGCAGCCGTCGATCAATCGCGTTGTCAATGAAAAATACACTCTCACCAGAAGGCTTTTTGCAGAAATCGTGTGTGGTGCAAGTGATCGTCCAATATACGCTGACCCGATGGTCTTTGCGGTATCGGAAAACTACTTACCATTATTCCCGGACAGTAAATTCTATGAGTATGATACCCTGACAAATGGTAATCTGATCATTCTTTTTGACCGGTTGGTTGACCCGATCTATCCTAAAGATTTCTTTGCTATGAAAAAAATACAAAATAATTCATATCTTTACATCCCCTATATGAGACTTGTTCACCTTGGGATCATGCCTTTCAATGCCGATCTTGATCCCGGCAAGTGGGCACCGCTCACCTCAGCAGTGACCGGAGTTGCGCAACTCAAAAAGAGAGGATTGATTGAATAGATTAATAGACCGCTATTTCCTTCGCGAGTTCATACCCCCTTTCTTTTTTTCTTTGATCGCGTTAACCTTTATCCTGCTGATGGATCAACTGTTCCGCCTTATTGATCTTTTTGTAAGAAAAGGCCTACCTTTTGACATCGTCGGTCAGATACTCGTCTATACACTGCCCTTGATCATTTCTTATACTGCACCAATGGCGATTCTTGTCGCTATCGTCATGACCTTCGGACGCTTTGCCCAGGACAATGAAATTCTCGCTCTAAAGGTCAGTGGTCAGACTTTCTTTTCGCTCATGAAGACGCCTTTAATAGCTACTCTTATTTTTATGCTCTTTCTTATCTTTTTCAACAGCTTCATTCTCCCAGAATCTAACCATCGCGTAAGGAATCTTATGCTCGATGTCTCGCGTAAAAGACCAGCGATAAGATTACCTGAAGGTGTCTTTACAAATGAGTTTCCCGGTTATATGGTTTATGTAGGTAGAAAAGACGAACATCGTTCGAAACTCTATGATATTACGATCTATGATCTTCGTAATAATTTGATGATGACCGCGCCCAACGGGGATCTTAATGATTTTGAAGATGAGGGCATACTTCAATTCACTCTCTACAATGGTGAATTACACCAGCTTATCGATGAGATCAAATACCAGAAAACAGATTTCAGCAAACAGACAATTAACATGGCGGTAAATACTGAACTCATAAGAAAAGAACGAACAAGCCGGAATCAAAATGAGTTGAATGTCTTTGGACTTCGGGCGAAAATTGACGAAGCGAGAAAAGAGATCGCGGTTTTAAATGATGAAATAGCCGCCATTGGCAGTGAGGCGATTACCGGATTCGTTAATGGTAATGTCAGCAACCTCGATGCCGCGCGTTTTAAGATCGAGAAAAAAATAAACGTTATAAAGGGCAAAGAGAGAAGGGTTTCTCGATATATCGTTGAGTTCAATAAAAAATTCTCATTAGCTGTCGCCTGTATCCTTTTTGTCCTGATCGGTGCGCCCTTAGGTTATCTTTTCCGTCGTGGCGGGATCGCCGGCGTACTTATCGGCATCCTGTTGTTTTCTTCCTATTACATCCTTATCCTAGCCGGCGAGGAATTTGCTGATCGCCGCGGCTTTTCGCCTTACTGGGCGATGTGGTTGCCCAATATTGTGCTTTTTGTCTCTGGCGTATATTTATTTCTGCTCGCCGAATACGAGAGATCTCCTTTTAGAAAATTATTAAAATGAAAGTCATTAACCGTTATGTACTTAGAAATTTCGTAAAGTATCTGTTTATCTGTCTCGCTGTCCTAATATTCATATATATAATCATAAACCTGTTTGATAATCTGGGGAAATTTCTGGTCAAAGATGCTCTAGCAAAAGATATCCTCATCTATTATTTATACCTGACTCCGTCTTATATTGTGCTTCTCATTCCGGTCGCGTCGATAATGGCGGTCTTTTTTGTTTTTGGGATTATGACCAAAAATAAGGAAATGGTCGCTTTGAAAACGTGCGGTTTGAATACGAATCGCCTTTTTTACTTGATCCTTTTCGCCGGGATCGTGATCTGTTTACTGACCTTTGTCTTTCAGGAAACCGTGGGGGTCTGGTCCCACGCACAGTTGTTCACGCACCAACAGGAGAAAATCGACAAGCGGCCCAAGCGACCACAGAACACTCGAAGTAATTTTTTCTATAATGGTGAGAATAATTGGATCTATTTCATCAAAAAATTTGATTCTTCAACACAGAGAATCAATGTCGTTATCTTATGGCAGATCTCTCGGGAAAATAAGATTAAAAAGAGGATCGATGCTGATGCTGCGATCTATGACGGCTCATGGAAATTCAGCGAAGCAACGTTCCGTGAATTCGATGACCAGGGAAATGAAACTGTAAAGTCCTACAAAGTTCTGGAAATGCCGGAATTACAGGAAAAACCAGAAGATTTTTTAAAAAGAATAAAGCCGCTTGAAGAAATGAATTTTATAGAGATCTACCGGTTTGTCCAGAAGCGAGCAAGGGGCGGTGAAAACGTAGCAAAAGAAGAGGTGGAACTGAATTATCGTTTTTCCTACCCGATAATCACGCTGATAATCCTCCTGATAACCCTTCCTCTTTCTGTGGTATTAAAAAAGGGAGGTATTGCCATAGGACTGGGCATAAGTGTTGCTCTTGCCTTTACTTATTGGGGCCTCATACAGTCATGTCGTGCTTATGGAGTCGCGGGTTTAATAGACCCCTTTCTAGCTGCCTGGTTTCCCAATATGCTCTTTGGTATCGTTGGTATTGTCCTTATTTTCAGAGTACCGCGCTAGCAGCTTATCTTGACATTTTCCTAATTTAAGTTAAAATAAAGCCTATGTGGTTTAAGAAAAAGGTAAAAGCAAAGCCGGAAGAGAAATTAAAACTCCCCGACGGAATATGGGTTAAATGTGAAACCTGCGGGGAGATCCTTTATCGTAAGGAACTCGAGAAAAATCTGTGGATTTGCACAAAATGCAATTTTCATTTCAGGATAAATAACCGTAAGTACATCTCCCTATTGTTTGACAATGCTCATCTCAATGAAAAAGACGAGAACCTCGAAGCCCTGGATCCTCTAGACTTTCCTGAATACAAGAAAAAAATCAAAACCGCCCAGGAAAAAACCGGCATGAAAGAAGGCGTCGTCTATGGTCTTGCTACGATCGGCGGTATAGAAGTTGTTTTTGCGGCAATGGATTTTGCTTTTATGGGTGGTAGTATGGGTTCAGTAATAGGTGAAAAAATAGCCCGGGCTATTCGGACAGCACGCGAGAAAAAACTGCCTTTGATAATCCTGTCGGCATCGGGTGGTGCCCGGATGCAAGAAGGGATATTATCTTTAATGCAAATGGCAAAAACATCCGCGGAATTGGCCCTCCTGGCTCAGAATAAACTGCCTTACATCTCTATCCTCACCCACCCGACAACAGCCGGTGTTATGGCCTCTTATGCTTCTTTAGGCGATATTATTATTACCGAACCCGGCGCTTTGCTTGGATTTACCGGTGCCCGGGTCGCGGAACAAACCATCGGTGAGAAATTTCCACCGGGATTACAGCGGTCAGAGAATCTGCTAGCCCACGGGATGATCGACATTGTCGTATCGAGAAAAGAACTCCGAAATACCCTGATACGGATATTGAGTATTATCTGGAAGCATGGCGAGACTCCAACTAAATAAGGTCACCAAAATATACGACAAGAATGTCTATGCAGCAAAGGATCTTTCCTTTGAAGTATGCGATAAAGAATTCGCTGTTCTCGTCGGTCCTTCTGGTTGTGGTAAAACCACGGCATTACGTTTGATCGCTGGCCTTGAAGAACTAACCTCAGGAGAGATCTATATCGATGGCAGCTGTGTCAATGATTTTTCGCCAAAGGACCGCAATGTTGCGATGGTCTTTCAAAATTATGCGTTATATCCGCATATGAATGTCTTCGATAATATGGCTTTCGGACTAAAAATGCGCAAATATCCAAAAAACGAAATTAAAAAAAGGGTCAATGAAACGGCGGTGATTCTGGGTATTGATGATCTTCTGGCGAGAAAACCAAAGCAATTATCCGGAGGTCAGCGCCAACGCGTCGCGGTCGGTCGGGCGATAGTAAGACAACCAAAACTCTTTCTTTTTGATGAACCTCTATCTAACCTCGATGCTAAACTGCGAGTACAGATGCGCGCCGAACTTTCGAGGCTCCACAGAAAACTTCAGGCGACAATCATCTACGTAACGCATGATCAAATCGAGGCAATGACTCTGGGACAGAAGATTATTGTGATCAAAGACGGTGAAATACAACAAGTAGCTGACCCGGGCGAGTTGTATCGGGAACCAAAGAACAGCTTTGTCGCTGGATTTATCGGCACTCCACCGATGAATTTCATGACCGGAAGGATCAAAAGAAAAGGCAAGGAGATTATTTTTGAAAATGAAGATATCGTGCTAAAACTAAACCGCAAATTCGTTAAATATGTTGGTCAGGAGATGACCATCGGCATAAGACCAACGGATTTTTCAACGAAGAAAGGTTCGACTATTAAGATCACGATCGATGTCGTAGAACCACTTGGCAATGAACATTATATATATGGTCGTCGGGGGAAAATAGCTCTATCCGCCTGCTTACCTGAAGGGCAGATACCGCATACTGGAGAAATATTCACTCTCCGTATCGATCCCACTAGAATTTATAAATTCGATGCAAAAAATAAACACGCGCTCAAATAAACGCCATCGCGTTCGTTGGGCGATAATCATATTGATCTCGTTATTTCTCGGTCTTTGTGCCGGGGGCTATCTGTCGATCGTCCAGGATCTACCGCCTACAGAATCGATATCATTCTTCATGGCACCGGTTTCATCGAGAGTCTATGATGATAATGATAACCTGATCAGCGAGTTTTTTATTGAACGACGGGAATTAGCGCAAATAGAACGGGTCCCGGATTACTTAAAAGACGGGGTGATCTGTATTGAGGATAAAACGTTCTACAAACACTGGGGTGTTGATATTCTCGCCCTGGTTCGGGCGTTGATCACAAATATTCTGCATATGAGTGTTGTCCAGGGCGGAAGTACGATAACGATGCAATTGGCCAGGAATATGTTCCTTACGCTTGAACAGACCATGGACAGAAAACTCAAGGAAATGGCATTGGCTATTCGTATTGAACGGGCTTATACTAAAGACGAAATCCTGGAGCGGTATTTGAACCAAATAAATTTTGGTCAGGGCAGGTACGGCGTAGCTACTGCGGCAAGATATTATTTTGACAAAGATATCACTGAATTAACGCTTACGGAATGTGCTCTTTTGATCGCCTTACCAAAATCGCCGGAAAATTACTCGCCATACAAGCATCCTGATATTGCCAGACAAAGAAGAGACCTTGTGCTTAAAGTAATGCTTGAAAATAATCTTATTTCGAATAGCCAGTACGAGGAAGCAGTAGCTGAATCGATTATCGTCATCGAACATAAACCGCAGAAGCGTTTTGGCGAATATTATGTTGAAGAGATTAGAAGGTATCTTGAACTCAAATATGGACCAGAATTCCTGTATCGAAGCGGTGCCCATATTTACACGACGTTGAACACGGAAATCCAAAAAGCAGCTGAAGAAATAATGGAAAAGCACCTGGTTCAGATCGAAAAAGATTATCACTTTAAAGAAACCAAAGCAAAATACGATTCGATAGGTATCCCTGATACATTAACATATTCACCCTATCTCCAGGGCGCAATAGCAGTGATGGATTATCATACTGGTGAGGTCAAAGCCCTGGTCGGTGGCCGTGATTTTGCCCAGAGTAAATGGAATCGGGCCACGCAAGCAACACGTCAGGCAGGAAGTGCTTTTAAGGTGTTTGTCTTCACCGCGGCGATCGATAATGGGTTTACGCCGTCTGATGTCGTGCTCGATCTACCGATCGTACTTGAAGTACCGGGTATGGACAGTATATATCGCCCCTCGAATTACGACCGTAAGTTCATGGGTCCGATAACCATAAAACAGGCACTGAAACATTCCAGAAATCTCGCGGCGATACGTTTGATCCGCAATATCGGACCTGAGCTCGTTGTCCAGTATGCACATAACCTTGGTGTCAATTCGCCATTGCTCGCGGTTGTATCTCTAGCGCTTGGTTCCTGCGATGTTAGTCTCATAGAAATGGTCGGCGCGGTCGGTACAATAGCCAATCTTGGTGAAAGGCTGGAAACGACATATATCCGCAAGATAACTGACCGTGATGGTACGATCATTGAAATGAATAACCCCATCCCTGAAAAGATATTGTCTCCCCAGATAAGTTATATCATGACCAATATGATGTGCTCTGTTGTCGACGGTGGTACAGCCTATTATATCAGAAGATACTATACAGGACCTGCGGCCGGAAAAACAGGTACAACGAACAACTACTCTGATGCCTGGTTTATCGGTTATACACCAAAATACATCTGCGGTGTCTGGGTTGGAAATGATAACAATGACCGGATATTCAGAGGCGCAACGGGCGGCAATGTTTCTTCACCGATATGGGGTGACCTCATGAAAGTAATAGATAAACCACCCCATGGCGTGTTCCCTAAACCGAGCGGCCTGGTCGATCGCAAGGTCTGTTCACAAACCGGTCTTTTAGCACGGCAGTTTTGTCCGAATGTAAGTGAAGAAGTCTTTATCGCCGGCACTGAACCACAGGATTCATGCGACGTCCATAGTTTTGAAGGCGGTTTTGATTATCAGGATGATTTCAATAAAATAAACGATCTGGATATCGACAACTACTAAACATCAACAGATAAATCTCCACATTATTCGTTAATACATCTACCAAATAGGTATTATTATTTTATGGTATATGTTAAAATATGGTAGATGATGAGAATAATTATAACAATGACTATCGTTGATATCTCACCTTTGCAATTCGTCAACTTAAATTGTGCTTTTATCTTGGGCAAATCCTTTAAATAATGTAATTCGCTTATAATGATCACTGTATATATAAGCAAGAATAGTATCATGAGCAAAACAGCAAACCATGTTGCCGGATTAAAAAGTATAACAATGCCCAAAACAAGAAAGAAATTTCCAATATATAAAGGATGTTTCAAATATTTATAGGGCGCGTTCATTATCCTGCATCCAGTGGTAAATCCTGTTGCCCGGGCCTTTTGACCGATATAGCCCGCTGCCCAGATTCTTATGAACAAGCCGATAAATATTATAAAATAAGGGATGACTTTGATAGGCGCAGGCTTTGAGAAGATAAAGAGCAGGATAAAAAAAGGAACCGCGATAAATGCGCGGTATTTAAATAAAATTCGCCCAGCTTGAATTAAGTGTTTTTTCATTGAAATACTACATCACTGTAATCTGTCGTTATCATTGTAATCGATGCCACCAAAGGTGGCATATGCCGGGAAGGGGATTTGAACCCCTACGCCCTTTCAGGCACTAGGTCCTGAACCTAGCACGTCTCCCAATTCCGCCATCCCGGCGCTATCTACTAAGCACTCTATTATAATCAACAATATTTCCGTGTCAACGTTGTCACAAATAAATTAAGACACTACTGTTTTACGCGTTATCTAACGAATCTTAATAACTTTCTGTGTGATCTTTCCATCGACCTCAATAAAATAAATCCCTGGTTTAATATGTTGAGGTAATACTACTCGTCCTATGATGTCAAAAACTTTGCAGGTTTTGCCTTCGGGTAGGATTAATGATCCTTGTAAGATTGACGCACCAAGTGAGTGATTTGCTATGATATTTCCCTTTGCTTCCTCCACAGCAAAGGTATCAGGTGCGATTTTAAGAAGCCCCCATCGTTTTCAATCCCAATATACGTCTTGGTCCACAGCGTATCAGGTGTTTGTGCAAATAACAATGTAGTCAATAATGGTATTCCAACGAATACAATTCTTTTCAATATATTTCCCTCTACTATTGATTATATCACCAGGTATTTGTATTGTCAAAATAAGAAAATGGATTCCCCGATTAAATCGGGGAATGACACAGTAACTGTAATAGGGGAAATGACATAGAAATAGAGTGTATATCAAATTATGAATTGACTATCTAATCAAGACTATCTTGCCTTTGAGTATTTGTGATCCCCGGTGAATAACACAGAAATAAACACCATTTGCCAAACTCCTCGTGTGTAATTCATATTCAGCACAAGATATTCTGCCTGAATCACGGATCAATCGACCTTGGGTATTATAAAGCTTGATCATATCGCCGTTACTTAGGTTTTTGAATAGTATATTTTTCGATGCCTGGTGGATTATGCAGAATCCAGATTTGTTTAGATCATGCACCTGGAAAATCCCGGTTTGCAGTTTTTCATAAGCGCCGATATCATATCCTGCACCCTGGGGTCTTATAACACCATCGAGGTCATATTGAACTACCAGACTGACCAGATCAGTGCCCGCATCGATGGCCTGGGAATTATCCTGTAAATGGTAATCACCACCTGACCAGTCAGTAAAAATGCTATCAAGAGGGTCGGCAAGGAACGAATTGAGATCATAACCCAATACCTGCCACTGCGCGAGTGACATGCTCGTATTACCGCCGTCATTACTCATCCTATTAACGACGATATTATAGTCACTGCAGAAATCAGAAAGTGAAGAAGCATCTATAGCGATACTGCCGCGCCAGGTGTGGAGATTGATCAGGATATTATTATAAACTGTATCTGCATAAGAACCATTATTGATATTCAGACACCACCTTCCGTCTGATGCATTGATTATCGTATTATTAAAAACCTTTGTATTATAGGAACCAGCTGAAGCGTCTATGCGGTAAAGGCTGATACCGCTTGCATGATTCATATATAAAAGGTTATTGAAGATCTTTGAATCGGCAACACCATCGCAATTAATCCCGGAGCCTCCGGCCTGGCCATTTTCATATATAATATTTCCTTCAACCGTGGCATCGGTTATCAGCCCGTCACCACCCATAGACTCGTCACCGTTCATGTGGATGCCATTTGCGTTGTTGTGATGGCAAGTATTGTATCTTATTGTCGGATGGTCGGCGCTATTGGAAAAATAAATGCCGTGTTCTTGCTGTGAATACATACACAGATTATTTTCAATGACTGCAAAATCAGCAAAGCCCGTGAAAATCCCCCATGTTCCATTATTACTGCATACATTGTTTTTTACAACGACATGCTCGGACACTGCAACCCGGATACCGGCTCTTTGTATGCCGACGACATAAAAACCATCGATCACGACCCAATCAGCGTTTTCAATATTTATACCGTCCGGAGTCTCGTTATTTTGGGTAATGATCGTCGTTGTATCGCCATAACCGATAAAAACTATGGGCAGCGACATCGTACCGCTGGTCCTCAAGTCAAAACCCACATACGCGCCGCTCTCAGCAAATACGGAATCACCCGGTACAACGATATCTGCAGCATGCTGTAGGGTCACAAAGGCAGAATCCCATGAGAGCCCGCTATAACCGTCATTACCCCACGGTGCGACAAAATAATTTGCAGCAAAAAGTGAATTGCCGAGCAAAACAATCAAAAGGAGCATATTTTTTTTCATGATCCTCTCCTTGCCTTATTATCAACGATACAGTGTAGGTGTCAAGGATTATATAATTATAACGGGGGAACTTCTGTTATCTTTGGGTTTTTTCCATATACAGCTTTGTAGATCTTTGGATAATCTGATTTGCCTGCGAGCAGTGACGCGGTTATGGGCATGACCTTTCTGGCAAGTGCCGACATTTTTTTTGCTTTATCTCTTATATCCCACTGTGCTGTAGGATCTTCGCGCAAACGGGATATGTGATAGAGCTCTCTGAGATTGACTCTTAAAAGTACTCTTTTGCGGTGCGCATTAGTGAGGATGTATGCACCAAGATGCGGGTGTTTTTTTTCTATTTTTTCGTAGACTTCTTCGGATTTCTTTATTATATCAACAAATTTTTTCTCCTCATTGACATCTATCACTGAATCGGGGATCGTAAAACCGAGTGCGGGGTCATAATCCTGGCATGTCATTGAAGCAAGACGGTGGCGCTTAAGCTGGCCAAAACAACCAGCAGAAACGATCAAGGAATACGTCAGGTTAGCATATTCAAATTCTCTCAATGCGACATCGTATAACTCCATATTAGAACATGCTTTCTTAAAAAATTCAATTTTCTTCTTTTTTGACATCTTCTTTATAGCTTGTAGTGCTTGTTTATAAGTTAATTTCGACGACTTGAATAAAAGTGCCGTGAGTATTTTATTATCTCCATCTGGCGTATGATCGACAAGCTCAACGTCACTGTTTTTTTTCTTTTCAGAATTTCTGATCTTCTCAACCTCAAAATTTCTCATGTGTTTCTGCAAACCAGGGTATGTTTTTTGGTCATAGTCATTGGCTTTATGGAATAATATGATCGAAGGCGCGATCTTGTGTACTAATGCATAGAATTTTTGTCCAAGCTCGTTGACCTCCTTTAAATTATGGGAAGCAAATCGCCTGATCATTAATTCGAGGTTACGTGCATTTATCGTCGCGCCGACCTGGGTTTGTGTCGCCATAGAAAGGATATATCTTGCATCCTCCTTGGCTAAATTATATAATATCTTCGTCTGTTTTTTGTTTATTTCTTTACCGGAAAGTCTCTCGATGTTATGGGCACTGATTTTTTCATATAGTTCTTTATAAGTGTCGTTCTGGATTTTTATCATCGCACAGTACTCATCGACTAAATCGGATTTAGCTAATTCTTCGGGAATGACAAAATCACCTTTTAATCTTACATAACGCTGGGATTTTTCCGTATAAGAACACAAACGGAATTTTTCGAGTTCTTCGATGGCGATACGTGAAATACCGATTATATCAAAATTAAAGACTGCGTGTTCGGCGACTGAATGGTGCCCCATCTCAAAAATAATCGTCCGGTTAGAACGCCGCGCTTTAGCGACCTCTTTTCTTGATTCCTGTCTCAGTTTATCTACTTCTTTAGGACTTCGGCTGATCCGGGCATAAGCTGCGGATATCGACTCGGGTGTTAAAATAACGTTCTTTTTCTTGTATTCTTTAAGCGCACCGAGGTCGACATTAAAGCCGGCTAATAATACCTTCATATGATTACAGATTATTGCTCCGTATTCGTGATTCGTGTGTCGTATTCGTATTCCAATACTCCATACTGTTTACTCCTTACTCCTTACTCTTTACTCTTTTTTCAAATCTTCTCTTGATATCTCGCGCAATGAGTTTGAGTGAAGGCAGCATACTCTCTGCGCTATCCCGGTAAGCGTCGATATCCTGCCCGACCGGGTCAGAAATTTCATTATACTTGACTTTCCTTTTATATTCTTTTAGAAGTGAGGTTTTAATGACAGCCGCGGGTTGGATATCAATAATGTGCTGGAAATGCTTATAACCCATTACCAGGATCAAATCAGCCCAGCCTATCAATTCTTTACTCACGGTTTGAGATAAGTGATCCCTAATAGACCCCTCGTACTCTTTAACGACCTGCACACTGTTCGCTGAAGGCGGCAGCCCGTTCATCGGTAATGTGCCAGCTGATTTGACAACACAGTAGTCTTCATCGACCATAGTTTTTAGAAGACCTTCGGCCATAGGGCTTCGGCAAGTATTGCCGCTGCATACAAAAAGCACGTTGAATTTAAGGGAATGCTCGAGCATTATATTGTGTCCATAGACTCTTTCTATTTCAAGGATCGGGACAACTCCTTTTCTTTTTACGACCGGTGGCGTAGTCGCAAGATCAATAACTGTCGATGGCTCTGAAATAAGCCTACCGCCATCGATAACCAGATCGACTCCGGGGAATTGCTCGACAATATCCAAAGCTGAATGGAGTGTTAACTCTCCTGATCGATTTGCACTCGTTACTGCCAAGGGGTTATCATATTTACTCAGAAGTTTAATGATAAAATCAACCTGCGGAATTCTGATACCGATCTTATCTTTTTCCACGGGCAATGGTTTCCCCTTGTTTCTTCTCAATATGACGGTAATCGGTCCGGGCACAAAACACTCAATGATATTTCTTTTGGTAATATGTGCATAATCTTCTATACGATTCCTTGATGTGAAGAATGTAAACGGCTTATCTTCGCGCTCTTTGATTTTCGTTAATCTTTCCAATGCCTTTGTATTGACCCCATCAACTGCAAAACCATATATTGTATCCGTGGGTAATGCTATGATCCGTCCCTTTTTAAGATTCTCTATGATCCGGGAATAAAACTCTTTTGTATCTTTGATATTTATCAACATAGGAGTTAATTAAAAAACTAAGGTTTTATTACTTTTTATCTAAAAGATGGTATAGTCGCGCGGCAAATAGCGCCGCGTTCTTCACCCCGTGTTTTCCGATCCCGAAACATGCGACTGGCACACCTGATGGCATCTGGACGATCGAAAGCAATGAATCAATACCACCCAGTGTCGAACCTGGTAAGGGCACACCCAAAACCGGGATGTCTGTCTGGGATGCGACAAAACCTGGCAGGTGGGCAGCTAATCCAGCGCCCGCAATAATTGCGATGACTTCTTCATCTTTTGCCTTGACCAGTAATGCTTTAATTTTTTCGGGCTCACGGTGTGCTGAATAGATGAAAGTTTCAAAAGGAACAGATTCTTTTTTAAGAATCTCCTCGGCATTCATCATAACCTCATTGTCAGACTTACTGCCCATGAATATCCAAACCTTCATTTTCGCCTCTTTCTTTTCATCTTCTTCATGCCTGAATTACCGATATCCTTGCGGTAGTACATGCCTTTAAAGTGTATTTTCTTAATTTCACTATAGACTTTCTGTTTAGCCACTTTCAAATTTTCATGTGTTGTAACGACATTCAATACCCGTCCAGATGCAGTAACGAGCTTTGAATTCTCTTTTTTTGTCCCGGCCTGGAAAATAATCGTCTTAGTGGATAATTTCTCTTTAAACTGTATCTCCTCGCCGACTCGATAATCAAATGGATATCCGCCTGACGCTAAAACAACACATATCGACCACTGATTTTTCGTCTTAACCTCAACGTCAGCAAGCTTACCGTCGACCACGGCAAGCATCATTTCAAGCATATCTCCTTCAATTATGGGCAGGATCACCTGGGCTTCAGGATCGCCAAAACGGCAGTTGAATTCCAGGACTTTTGGTCCTAACGAAGTTATTATTATACCCGCATAGAGCACGCCTTTATAGTTAATCCCCTGATCTCTTAAGGATAGAACTGTCGGCTGAATAATAACCTGTTCAATAATAGTACTAACACGGCGGTTTGTCGGATAAGGAGCATAAGCTCCCATGCCGCCGGTATTAGGGCCCCGATTGCGATCATAAAGTTTTTTATGGTCTTGTGAAGATGGTAAATAGGTGATCGCCATACCATCAGTCAAGATAAATATCGAAGCCTCCTGTCCGGTGAGGAATTCCTCGACGACTACCCGCTTACCTGCTTCACCGAGACGGTGCTGTACCAAAATTTCATCGATCTGCTTTTCGTAATCTTTCTTGGTATTAGCGATAAATACGCCCTTTCCTGAGGCTAATCCTGATGCTTTAATAACAACTGGGTATTTGCTGATCGTTTTGGTATATTTAAGAGCCTCAGAAGCAGTATCATACACCTGGAATTTCGGTGCCGGTATGCCGAACCGGTGCATGAAATCACGGGCAAAGGATTTGTCAGCCTCGATGCGGCTTGCACTCTTGTTAGGGCCGAATATTTTCAATCCGCTCTGCTCGAACTCATCGACAATACCCAAAGCAAGAGGAACTTCAGGCCCGATAACAGTCAGATCAATCTTCTTTTCTTCAGCAAAACGGACCAAACCTTTGATGTCCGAAGATAGAATATTAACACATGTTCCGAGTTCCGCAATACCAGGATTACCTGGTGCAGCATAGATCTTTTTAACCTTTTTTGCTTTACTCAGTTTCCAGGCAAGAGCATGTTCCCGACCACCACCGCCGACAATTAAGATCTTCATCCCGCTCCTTTCATAATTACTTCAAATTGTTCCTTGGATCGTTCTATAATGCTACCAAGTACAATGTAATCAGCACCAGCTTTGATTAACCCCTGAGCAGTCTCGGCACTTCTTATACCCCCGCCAACGATCAGCGGGATAGAGATAGTCTCTTTTACCTTTTTCACCACCTCAATAGGGACTGCTTGCTCAGCACCGCTACCTGCTTCAAGGTATATGTATTTCATCCCGAAATATTCACCGGTCAGTGCATGCGCCATGGCGATCTCGGGTTTTAAACGGGGGATTGAACGAGTATTTGACATGTACTCGACTGCTGTGCAATGTCCTGATTCAATAAGAATATAACCTACCGGGATAACATCAAGACCATATTCCTTGACCAGGAATACTGCCTTGACCTGTTCGCCCACCAGATACTCGGCATTCCTTCCACTCAATAATGACAAAAAGAATATCGCATCGGCATTTGCCGAAACTTGATGAGAACCTCCAGGAAAAAGAATCACGGGTTTCTTTGTATGATTTTTTACTTCGGCAATAAAAGTATCGAGGTGTGGTGATATAAGGATAGATGAGCCGACAAGAATACCTGCAACACCTCGGGCGCTAACATACTCTGTTATTTCTCCAACTTGATCAATAGCCATGCGATCAGGGTCAAAAAGTGCCAGTACACCAGGCTTTTTTTGGTTCAACGTGTCGTATATCGACTTTTTAGACATCTCTGGTATTATACTTGGCATTAAGAAAAAATCAAGATGCAAATGCTCTGTTGTCAAATCTTTGTGCCCGATAATTCACCTGTGTTGACAAACACATGATGCTTCATATAATTATTTCAGGAGGTTTCATGAGAAAATTTTCTCTACTAATAGGTATTATTTGGGGAATCGCTGTACCGTCATACCTTATCGGATCTATATGGCAACGCGATTCAGCGTATCTCAATATTCGTGTCAATAATGACACGACAAATCAGGTACAAAATGAAGAGCAGATCGTGATGAACCCTACTGATACGACTAATATGGTCGCAGTATGGCGTGATTTCAGACTTGGCTATCGCCAAGTTGCTTATGCATATACCTATGATGGAGGTCTAACCTGGGATCAGGATCTATTTTACGAACCTCAATATGTTTGGGATAGTGATCCTGGTTTGACCGTAGATACAGCAGGGAATTTTTATGCAGTTATCCTTTCGTATAACTCAACCTCAGAACCTAATGGATTGTTCGTTTATAAATCAACTGACGGCGGAGCAACATGGAGTAGCCCGGTTACCGTTATTAATGGAGTTGCCGGTGTCTTTGAGGACAAGGAACTCATCGCTTGTGACCGTTCAGCAGGCCCATATACTAATAACCTCTATGTAGCATGGGCAAGATTCAATAATACCCAAATCCTTTTATGCCGTTCAACTGATGGCGGAAGCTCTTTTGTCGGTCCGGTATCGGTAAGTGATTATAATGGAGTCCAGTGGCCAGTCCCTGCGGTCGGACCAAATAGCGAAGTCTATGTGGCCTGGGTGCATTATTACCCCGGTTCGATCCGTTTGGATATCTCGACTGATGGCGGGCAGACTTTTGGAAACGATATTACAATTCAAAATGTCACTTTTGTCTCCGGGTCTATCAACGGTAATATCGCAGTCTTTTCTTTTCCAGCACTCGATGTCGATATAACCGGCGGGCCGAATAGTGGTCATATGTATGTGGCATACATGGATGATGGACCTGGATATACTGATACTGATATCTTTTTTACCCGTTCAACAAACGGTGGCTCTACCTGGAGTCAGAAAATACGCATTAATGATGACCCTCAAAACAATGGCTGTGATCAGTTCCACCCCTGGCTCACAGTTACGCCTGCTGGTGATATTATCGTTGTTTTTCTTGATCGAAGGCTTGACTCTGGAAATCTGCTCATGGACCTATACATGACAATATCGACTGATGGTGGTACTACCTGGTCTACTAATGAAAGAATAACAACGATTTCATCGGATCCAACGGCTGGTTCCTGGGCGGGTCTGGATGGTTATCCGGTCAAGTATGACACCCCTTTTATACTCGCTGACCGGGCTGGGCTTCTCGGTGAATATATCGGCCTCACGGCATCGTCGATAGATGACATTCACCCCCTCTGGACTGATACTAGACTCGGTGACCAGGATGCCTTTTTAGCCATCAAAGACACGGCTTCACCTTATGTTCAAGAAATCCCCGAATATTTACCTGGTGAGAAAAGTCTGCTGGTTGTGCCAAATCCAGGATCAGGAAAAATCACATTAATTATTAGTTCACAATACGCGGGGTTTGATCAGACACAGCTTGAGATCTATGATGCGTGTGGACGAACCGTCAAGATCTTTGAAAACCCCGGGCATATGGTTACATGGGATCGATATACAGATAACAACTTATACGCTCAGAAAGGTATATATTTTTGCTGTTTTAAGATCGGAAGATCATCGATCGTAAAGAAGTTTGTTTTATTGTAGCTTCCAAAATAGTGGTCTTGACAATTAGCCAAATATGAATAGAATGGGTTTATGAAGGATATTACAAAGGTTAGGCTTTTTAAATACCTGACTCCTCAGGAGATTGATTGGATGCTCGTTAAATGGAAAACACGAGACATACAAGAGAATACGGTGATTATTAAAGAAGGTACGACCGGCGATGAGATGTACATAATTGAATCCGGGAGAGTTGAAGTTTACTTGACGCGCGGTGATGTTGTTTTGCTTTTATCGGAATTGCAGGAAGCGTCATTTTTTGGTGAAATGGCTCTGCTTACCGAAAAACCAAGGTCTGCTACAGTCAAAGCCAAGACAAATTGCCGGTTGTTGACCTTGAAGAAACAGGATTTCATGGAAATTTTAAGTGAGAATCCGAAAGTTGCCGCAAAGTTCCTTTTAGCAATGGGTGAAGATTTGAGTAACCGAATCATGGCAACCAATTCAAATCTCGAGAACTATTTTTTAATAAACCAGGCAATCGTCGACAATGAATCCTTCAGAAATTTGTACATTCTGACGCACAAGGCCCCATCGTCTAGCGGTTAGGACATCACTCTTTCAAGGTGGAGACACGGGTTCGATTCCCGTTGGGGCCGCATTATTGGCGATTGTAATTAAAGGAGGTATAATGAAGAAGACGTTAGCTGTATTATGTTTACTGCCTATTCTGGTATCTGCTCAGGAGATATCAATAAACGGCAACCATGGAATGTTCAAGATTCAATACGCACAACCCCATAATATGGGTGTGTTCGCATTCCACCTCGCTCCTGAAGAACGGTTTGAGAGTTTCGATGTCCATGTTCAGGGACAAACGACTACTGACCGAAAACATTATTTCCAGATAACCACCGGTCTTTCTTATGCAGTAACTGACTTTTTTGAAACACGTGTTCATATCACACCGTTCTGTAAATGGTACGAGGCAAACGACTATCCAGTTGAAAGAGGTGATCCCTACCCACCAATCGGTTTCAAAGATATCGAGGTGGGTACTAAATTTGGACATGCTTTTATGCTCGATGAATTATCACCGATGTTCTGGGCAATCGGGGTTGACGGTCATGTTAACTTTGGTCCAGGATTATCAACCGAATATTTCTCAAATGCATATGCCAATGACCGAATGTTCTATGCCGATTCATTTTACGGCATCGCGCCGAATTTCCCGCCCTATATACCCCATAGTCCAGATTTCACATTCACCGGGTTATTCGATTTCAGGGTCGGTCCATTTGGCACGCATTTGAATGTTGGTTATTGGGTGACCGGTATTGATGAACAGCCTGCCTATGTCGCGGCGGCGGATTTTCACGAACGACCGAACTATATTACGCATGGTATCGGGATCCAGTTGATCCCCGCAGAAGCAGCACGGATCATGTTCGAAGCATATGGTATCTTCGATACTGACCAGAGCGCCGAGTCTCTCTGGGTTACACCAGGCCTGCGCTTTGGCGGTCAGAGTGTGAATTTTGATGTCGGCTGTGAACTAGGTATTCTGAACGAATCGGATGAATCATATTGGAAAGCATTCTTCAATTTCTCAGCAGGAACTGACCTGGTCAAGAAAGTGGAAATTCATATTCCAATCGCTAAAATGTCGGGTAAAGTCTATGACGCAAAAACCAATGAACCGATTACCGCGACATTGTCTTTCCCTGGATCAGAGAAAGAAGCGATCCAGACTGGTGATGTCGGTTTTTATGAAACATCTTTTACACCAGGGAGTTACCGTTTTCATGTTGAGGCACCTGGGTATCGATGGAAAGAACAGGGTATGGTTTTAAAAGATGGTGACCAGATCGTTCTTGATTTTGCTCTGAATCAAAAACCAGTATCAAAGATCATCGGCAAGATCTATGATCTCGAAACAAAGGCACCGATCGTTGCTGAAATAACATTCCCGCAAACCGAGATAAAAGCGATCAACTCAGACACTGCCGGCATGTATAATATAACATTGGATCCTGGTACTTATCGACTCCATGTCGAAGCCACTAATTACCAGTTCAATGAAAAGGTCGTTACTGTTCAGGAAGATGAATCAAAGGTTATTGATATCGCGCTGACCAAGATCGGAGTCGATCAGGCAACGCTCACAGGGAAGATCTCTGAAGTTGAATCTGGCAAACCTTTGCTTGCTCAACTTATCTTCATCGACACCAATATCCCGAAGGTCACGACCGATCCCAGCACTGGTATATACAAGGTCACGGTACCACCTGGAACTTATTCGGTCAAGATCGAAGCAGCTGATTACGTGCCGGAAAGCGCACCAGTAGTCCTGGCAAAAGACGAAACCAAAATACAAAATTTCAGTCTGAAACCAGTACCAAAGGTCGGCGAAAAGGTCGTTCTCAAAGGTATAACCTTCGACTTCAACTCCGCAGTCATCAAACCGATGTCATACCCAGTACTCGATGATGCTGCCAAAGTACTATCAGCAAAACCCGGCATGAGAGTTGAGATCAGTGGACATACAGATAGCGTTGGTTCTGATTCTTATAACCAGAAGCTTTCATACCAGAGAGCGAATGCAGTAAGAGATTATCTCATTAGATACCATAATATCGACCCGACCCGCTTGATCGCGGTTGGCTATGGTGAATCACAACCTATCGCAGACAATCGTACGAAATATGGCCGTGATGAGAATAGAAGAATCGAATTCAAGGTTCTCAGCTGGTAATAATGCGGAATTAATCTAATTAAAAAGGGGGCATGTATATGCCCCCTTTTTAATTAAAGCCTCCTGTTTTTTGCTATCCTGCTAATGACTTTTAAATATGTGCTTCGGTAATCTCCCGCTCGATCTTATCGACGAATCTCAGATTGCCTTTAGCCCGGAAAATATTGGTCGCCTCAAGGAACATCTTCAGAGCTTCTCTTGTCTTTTTTTGTTTTTTGTACACAATGCCCCGCAAAAAGTAAATTTCGCCAGCTAAGCGCGTACTGGGGTATGTTTTTAAATATGAGAAAGCTTTTGTGTAATGCTCAAGGGCTTTGGGATATTTCTTCTGTTCGGTGAATACCTTTCCCCGATAAATGAAGCTATTGACCTTGTATGAACCCTTTCGCTCCATACGTAGCGCTGATAACATTTTTTTAGAAAGGGCATCTGCTTTTTTCAATTTCCGCTCAAGGAGCAGATAGTCTATTTCCTCTTTCATGCAGTCAAGATGAAGGTACTTCATGTCCACTCGTTCTGCCGCTTTGATCGCTCGCTCCAAATGCAGCTTGCCGCGTTTTATCTTTCCCTGTTCTCGATAGAAATCACTCAATCCAATATTACTAAAAACAATCCCTGCAGGATAATTCATGAGCTTTGCATGTTTTAACGCTTCTTTGTAGTGAAGCAGCGTCTGGTCATACATCATGCGGTTAAACTCAATGGCACCAAGATTGGAGTACAGGTAGACGATCGACTGTTTTGCGTTCACCAATTTTGCCTGTTTTAAAGCTTCCAGATAATATTCTTCGGCCTTGGTTAAATCAGTGTTTGCATAAAGTGCACCGATATTATTATACGCAATAAGGATACCCTGCTGGTGACCGATTTCCTTGTAGATTTTCAAAGCCCGGTTATAGAAATGATGGCTTTTCTCCTCGTCTAATTTTTCATAGTAGTTCAAGCCAAGATCAAGATAACACGCGGCAATGCGTTTTTTATCTCCACTGGACTCACGGATCTTCAACGCCTTTCTGATATATGATTCTGCTTTTTTGAATTTACCCAGACGGAGATACACAACACCCAATATCAAATAGGTATCACCAAGGGTTTGTTTGCTTAGATGTCTTCTTTTCGTCAAAACTTTGTGGCATTTAATTTCCGCTTTATTATAATCGCCCAGACGGGTATGCACCCAGGCGATATCACTCTCGAATGAATAGACAGCATCAGTTCCTCTGGTTAGCTTCAATCCTACCTGATATTGTTTTATACTCTGCTTGTAATCACCCATATCTTCATAAACATTGCCAAGCTTCTCGTGTACTCGATACGAATTCGGGTTTATTTTCAAACAGACGTTCAGCTGCTCGATCGCTTTGTCGAACTTGCCTATCAAAAAAAATATTTCAGCCAACGCAAATTTGATCTTGAATATTTCGTCGATATTATCTTCGTATTTCAAAGCATTCTCATAAAATTTGATCGCTGCGCTGTGCGCATAATTATTTTGTGCTTTGCGAGCCGCTTCTTTGGAATAGTAAAGCGCTTTACTTACTTCGTTAGCGATCATGAAGTGAGTTGCCAGTTGTTCGTAATAATTGGGCAGCACATTGCGATAAATAGTTTCTATGGTTACGCCAACAGCCCGGTGATATTTGATCAGATCCTGACGATTGATATTATTATATACGATTTGACGAACCAGATCTTCAGAGAAAAAATGATTATCGTGGCTACGTTCCTTCAGGAATCCAAGTCTCGATAATTCATCAATCGCATCAAGGATCTGCCCAACATTTCTATTACTCGCTAAGGCGATGATTTCGGCACCGAATTCCTGCCCGTAAACAGCAGCAATTTCAAGATACTTCTTTATTTCCGAGTCAAGAAATTTGAGTTTTCTATTGATCGTTGCTTCAATTGTACTCGGGATCGTTATTTCAAGCCTCCTGGCAAAAACCCACTCTTTGCCATTCCAGTAGAGTTTTCCCTGCCTTTCCATTTCCCTTATGATCTCCTCAAGATAAAATGGATTACCGCCGCTTTGTTTGAAAATATGTTTGAACCCCGACCCCGGCGCCTTACCCATGATCGCCTTTAATAAACGCTCAGTCTGGGTTTCGTTCAATGGAGAAACCGTTATTTGTGTATAAAGTTTCTCTCTTATCCAAACGTTATAGAATTCCTCAATCGCTGAATTCTTTATTTCTTCAATCCGGTATGTTCCAAAAATCTTACAGTTTCCATGAGTGCTTCTTATCACAAAATCCATCAACTCACAACTTGGCTTATCTAACCAGTGAAGATCATCGAGTAACAATAATATTTTACCGGGAGCATGAATGTCATAAACTCTTTGAAGGAATTCGCTGACCGAATTATATAACCTGTACTTGTCAAGACTTTCCGCATAAGTGACTTTAAGTGCACTCTCGGCCGGAAAGATCTTCATGATCTCAGCCTGTGATATTGCCGGTAATTGCTTAAAAACCCGCTGGACTAGACCAAAATCCCGTTTAATCATCTCGCTGAACATATTCTTAAACGGGTGATAAGGAACCGATGTTAACGCTGCATAGGCATTACCCCTAAGAAAAACCGGCGCATTGATTCGATCTTTGATTTCAAGCACAAGCCTTGTTTTTCCTATACCAGCTCCACCGGCAACAAATAACGTATCATAATCCTTAAGCTCACCAAGACACCAGTTTGTTTCATCTTCTCGTCCGATCGTCTCTAATGAAGGGATCTGAAGGTTTTTCACTGCCTGCTGCTTTGAGCCGATCCGATTTTTCCCCTGTTCCTTTGCATTGTACATTAAATTGTCTGCCTGATTGATCAAAGGTTCAGAAGTAATTCCATCTTCAGGAAATATCGCATATCCAATACTGCAGTGTATCTTGTGTCCGACAATATCAGACTCGTTCAGATAATCCATGACCCTTTGCGCCAGCTCGATCGCACCACTTTCATCGGTATTCGGCATTAAGATGAGGTATTCATCGCCACCATAACGAACAAGGCTGTCGACTTCTCTTATGTTGATATCTAATACACGGCTGAACTCGATGAGTACTTTATCACCCTCTAAATGACCACAGCTATTATTTATATTGCGAAAATCATCTATATCGAGCATTAATATAGCAAATTTGGCGGGGAACCGGGTCGCTCTTTTTATTTCATTGTCTATCCAATAGTGCAGGAACCGGCGATTATAGCTACCGGTGAGTTCGTCGTAATAGATTTCTCGCATCTAAAATAATTTTATGCTAAATTATTCTTATGTCAAGACGACATAGTGGGGTCAGGTCTTGAAATTTAAGATACACCCTCAAGGTTATTGCTAACTGAAGATCGCGTTAAGAATCTATTTTTAAGTTTCAAGACCTCACCCCGCTATTCATACCTGAGAGCTTCTATCGGGTTTAGTGACGCGGCACGCCGCGCTGGATAAATACCAAAGAATATACCGACCGACGCGGAAAATCCAAAACCCAAAAGGATCATCCAGAAAGATACGGCTGCTTTCAGGGGTGATGCAATTGAGATCAAGGCAGCGAGTAACATACCAAAAAATATTCCGATAATACCACCGGCCAGAGCAAGCATGACCGACTCAACAAGAAATTGCGAAAGGATATATTGATTTGAAGCGCCAACTGCTTTTCGAATACCGATTTCCCTTGTCCTCTCGGCTACAGAAACAAGCATAATATTCATAATGCCAATTCCCCCAACCACTAACGAAATAGCAGCGATCGCAACGATCGCAATAAAGCCTACCCTGGTTATGTTCTGGTAGAGCTCCATGAGTAATTGCTGGGTGTTCATCTCAAAATCATCTTCTTCATCAAAACCAAGACCATGTCTACGCCGCATGAGTTCCCTAACTTCATCGATAGTCTCTTCCATCTTTTCCCCGGATTTTGGTTTTATATCTATTGAGTATCCACCGTAAATACGAGAGAAAATAGATCCTCTGCTTCTCGGATAAAATTTCTCATAGACCGTATAAGGAATGAGTATAAAATTATCAAGACTATTACCGAGAAAAGAGCCTTTTTCTTTGAATACGCCAATTATCTTTATCCGATGCCCATCGATATATAGATCCTTGCCAATCGGGGATTCATCGGGGAATAATTGTGCGGCTATAAAAGATCCGATAATACCCATTGGTCGACGGTGAAGAACATCATCCTTTGTGAAATCCCGACCACTCTCGATAATATGATTATTTACCCATGAATAATTTTCATCGGAACCAGTAATCGTTGGGTTACTTACTTCATTATTCCTGTATTTTATCTTGGTAATCCGTTGATCGATATCAGGAATCGCTATTTCGACGGATGGTAATTTAGTGATCGCCACAGCATCATCTGGGGTTAAATCAGGGCGATCTGCAAGTTTTTCAAGATCGCGGTGGCCAGTCGATACCCATGTAAATTTTTGAAGAAAAATCAAATCTGACCCGATCGATTTCACCTGTTCGGCAACACTATTATTCAACCCCTCGATCAAAGAAAGGATAGCAATAACCGTCGTTACGCCAATTATGATACCCAGGGCGGTAAGCACAGACCTCAGTCTGTGGGTTTTGAATGTCTGAAAAGAGAGGGCGATTTTTGCAAGAATTTCAATCATTTTCGATAAGCCCGTCCTTTAATTTGATGATCCGGTTTGCATGATCAGCAACACTGAGATCATGAGTCACCATTACTACAGTATTGCCTTCTTTAACCAGACTATCAAAAAGTTCCATGATCTCCATCCCGGTCTTGGAATCAAGATTTCCAGTCGGCTCATCGGCGAATATTACCTTTGGGTTATTAACCAACGATCGGGCGATAGCTACACGCTGGCATTCACCACCAGACATTTCATTGGGGCGGTGGAGCATTCTGTCCTCGAGACCAACTCGCTTGAGTATTGTCTGAGACCTGATTTTCCTTTCCTGTTTTTTCACGCCCGCATAAATAAGGGGCATTGCGACATTGTCAAGCGCGGTAAGTCTCGGCAACAAACTGAAACTCTGAAAAACAAAACCAAAAAATATATTTCTGACCTTAGCTAATTCCTGGTCTGTATAATTTGAAACCAATTTATCCTCAAGATAGTACTCTCCCGATGTTGGGGAATCCAAGCAGCTGAGGATGTGGACCAGCGTTGATTTTCCGGATCCAGATGGCCCCATGATCGAAATATAATCATTCGGCAATATCTTTATACTTACACCCCGTAATGCATCGACCGCAACTTTGCCACGCCAATAAGTTTTCTTCAGATCGAGCGCTCGGCAAATCGTATTTCTATCACCCATTATATCCTTTTTTTTATTGCTCCTAGCACGCGCCTGGGGGCAACCGTGCTTTGAGGCAATTTAGAAGATGACGTATCTTTTTCGTCAATTTTAAATTGCACATGTTCACCATCCTTCAGTTTTGAAAGAACGCGATAAGGTCCGATAATAATAGTATCGCCTTGTTCAACGCCTGAAATGATTTCAACATCAGTATCGCTCGAGGCGCCAGTGACTATCTCTTTAAGAACAGCATTGCCACCCTCAACTTTGAAAACTGTTTCCGCTGTTTTTTCCTCGATCTTTCTTTTACCTGAAGCCTGGATCGGGACAATAAGTACATCACTTTTTTCACTGGTTATTATCTCGGTCTTTACGTTCATCCCCGGTCGCAGCAATGGCGAAAATTTACCAAGCTCTATCTCAACTTCAAAATCAGTCACTTTTTCAGTAGTGAGTTGACTGGTAATAGGCATCAGACCGACTCTCGTCACCTTTCCGGAATATATCGAATCAGGTAATGCGTCTGCTATAACTTGCACCTCTTGCCCCACTGATACAGTAGGAACATCTGTTTCATCGATAGTCACCACGGCGATCATCATCGACATATCAGCTATGGTCATGAGCACGGTTCCCTGGTAGTTCATCGTGCCCATTACTGCGGTTTCACCCTCTTCAACGTTTATCTTCATTATCTTCCCGGATATCGGTGCATAGATCTTGGTCTTTTTATAGGCATCTGCAGCCTGTTCATATTGAGCTTTTGTCGCTTCATAGCTCAACAAAATTTTCTCGTAGCTTTCCTTTGATATTAGGTCCTTCTCAAAGAGCTTTTCAGCACGAGCAAGATCTTGTTCTGCTTGTTTTAACTGAGCTTCCGCAAGTGTTTTACTTGCCTTGACCTTAACATCATCGAGTTCTATAAGCAGGGCGTTTTCTTTTACGTAATCACCCTCTTGAAAAAATATCTTTTTTATCCGTCCGATCGTTTCTGAAGAAATATCGACTTGGGCCTTAGCTCGCAACTCACCAGAAGCCGTGACTTCGGAAACGATATTGCCTTCTTGGATTATTTTCACCTCAACTTCTTTGCCCTTATTGCCCTGCAAGAGATTGAGTATGATCACGATAGCAATAATAACTACACCGCCGATTATAAATAAAAACTTCTTTTTCATCCCACTCCTTTGGTTAAACTACCAATGCACTTCATTTCTATTCCTCACTAAATGACTGACCGAGAAGATAAGACAGGTTAGCACGTTGAATATAGAGATCACTCAGAGCAGATTTAAATGTAACTTTGGCTCCATAAAGGTCTTTTTCCGACGCTAAAAATTCCAAAAAAGATATGATACCCAGCGCATATTGCTCTCGAGCAATAACAGATGCCTCAGTCGCGGCATCATAACTTTTCCTGGCAAAATATACTCGTTCATATGATTCTTTCAGCGCAAAATAAGTCGTACTCAGGTTTTTTTCATTTTCCAGAAGAATACGTTTTTGTTCATGTTCTCGCAGCTCGAGTTCCTTTTTCGCGTTCAGGTGATTGAAGATCAAAGATTTGATCTCAAATATAGGAAAAGACATCGTTATCCCATAGTTACGAGTTGCGTTATCTTCAACGTGCTGAAAGTCGAAAACCAATGAATCTGAATTATAAGTATAGCCGTAAAATAATGAAATTCTTGGCAGGAATCTCAGGTAAGACGATACCAGATCCAATTTTGCCGCTTTTCTTAACTCCTGAGCGATTTGAATATTATAATTCGCTGATGCGAGAATAACGAACATCGAGTCGAGCGGCAGAAAATCTGTGCTATCGGGTATTGTTAAGGTATCTATCACATTGATCTCCTCGTGAGTACCGAGTATTGATTTTAGTTCCTCGTGTGCAGATATTTCCATGGTCCGGGCTTTTGCCCTATCCTGCAAAGCACTCAAGTGAAAGACCTCACCCTGCAACATCTCAAGCCTCGATGCTGAACCAAGCTCATATTTTGTTTTTATTAATTCAAGATTTTCCCGGGCTCTTTCAATAGCAACTTCTGATGATTCCAAAAGCTCTCGTGCATTGATAAGATCATAATATGCGGTTTTAAGATTGAGGATCAACCCCGCGATCTGTGCGTCATACTGTATTCTGCTGCCCCTTTGTTGTCTGCGGCTGATAAAAACAGAACTTAAAATATCCAGGTCAAAGAGAGGCTGGTTCAACTGAATATTACCTGAATAGCCACTACTTTCAACACCCTGATACTCACTATTCGAATAAGTTCCAGATGCTGATATTGTTGGCAGCAAACTGGTCAGCGTTTGATAGTATAATATCCGGGATTTTTCGAAAGTTACTTTTGCTTCATAGTATGCCGGGCTCTGGGCAAGTGCCATATCGATTGCCTTATTTAAAGACAGGGAATCGATCTGAAAAAAAAGTAAAAAAACCATCATCTTTTCTTAATATCCTCGCTTTTGAAAAACATGTTTAAGAAACTTTAGCCAGCAGGTCCTCGTAAAAAACTGAGACCGATACCAATAAATAATGATACAACCCAGATTAAAAACACCAAAATATAGGCATTTTGTTTTTTCACGCCGTTTATGATATTTATTCCGATCGCAACGAGTATCATTTCCCAGATGATAAAGAAATCAAAACCCGCAAGCAGTTGATAAACGAACGATGTTTTCTCTAAATTCGGTGTAATGAGCGCAAGTGATGTTGTTACAAATGGAGATTTTGTTATCGCCATAAGTATTATTTTAAGTATCGCTGATGGAACCTTAATCAATGCTGCAAAACTGACCACGGTTAGAACGCTTTTAAAACCACTGATGCCGCCAAAAACAGGTACAAATAGGTTGAGTATCACGGTGAACAATAATAAGAGTATGCCGACAAAGATCGCTCCACTGATACCACCAAATACTGCAGGTAAAGGTCCCTGCATGAATTTCTTGGTCTGCTCGATCTGAGCATCGTCCAAACCCCTTTCCTTAAGAACCTCTTCCTGTCTAGTGATCATCGCATCTTTCGTCAGCACGACAGTAGACGATGCTGCAATTGCGACAATGACAAGGACGATGACAAAAGGCAAAATCCATTCTGGTTTTTCCTTTATACTGGTAAACAATCTTGTTGGTGCAGAAAAAACATCTAATAACCTTTTCATTACCACTCCTTGTTCTGTTAATAAATAAAATTACTCAAAAATCCCTCGTCAAAGTGCTATATATACTATACGTAAGATTAAACAAAAAGTTTCGCAATACCATAACGTCAATAAGACAGTGGTTTCTTGCCTTAGGTTAACTCCCTCGAACATTTACTACGTTTTCCAGGACCAGCATAACCGCTGATATCATTTTACTCATTATTGCTACTCAGTCAATGAAGCAGTTGTCTTGACATTACCCTCCATCTTGGTTAGTATTGCGTTCATCAGGGAAAGGAGGCAATATGTTCAATGCAAAAAGATTCTGGCTCGCTCTACTTTTCGGTTTTGTATCAGGGTTTATCTGCTGGTGGTTGATCGCTTCAGGCGGAGAACCTCTCCACTGGGCAATAATATTGTCGACCATTATTAGTCGTGGTTTGATCGGCTTTGCAATCGGAATAAGTGTCTTGAGAATAAAGTGGTGGTTTCACGGTATTCTAATGGGTGCGGTTCTCAGCATCCCCATGGGGCTCAGCGGCTTTATGGTTCCGGGAAAAGAAATATTCATTCTCTTCGGCTCAATCGTAATGGGCATGATCTATGGTTTTTTTATCGAACTCCTTGTAACCGTTGTTTTCAAAGCTAAATTAAAATCAATAAAGACAGGGGAGTAATTTTGCGCTTGACATTTTCAGAATCCTGATTAGAATAGTGTGTTAGATGCGAATATGGCACTATAGAAAAAATAGCTGTGTGTCGACAAGTATGTTTTGCGCCATTTAGATAGCTGGGAGCTAACAGGGTTTGGGAGATTAGATATTTTTAGTAACCGCAATTTGAGGAGGTATGATGAAAAAAGTCTTCATTTTTGGAAAGCCGACATGTCCAGTATGCAAAGATGCACGTAAAAAAATCGAGTATTTTAAGGAAAAAGAAAAATTCGATGCCAAAATAGAATATTATGATATGGAAACGATCGATGGCTTAACCGAGGGTGCGTTTCATGAAGTTAGTGATATCCCAACGGTTATCGTCCTTGATGACAAAAATGAACTCGTCCGCTGGGTCAAGCAGCCGCCGATCAGCAAAGAATTTTTACCTTATTTAGTTTAAAAACTACATCATACCTATTTTGTCCTAGTTTTATAAATACAAACCCTGTATGCAGAGGGCTTTGGTGGTACAGAGCAAAATCATAGAAATAAAAAATATTTTAAAAAGGTATCCAGGTGCTGTCGTTGCCTTTTCAGGAGGCGTCGACTCAACCCTGTTACTGAAACTAACGATCGATGTATTGAAGAACAATGTCGTCGCGGTTACTGCCGTTTCACCGATTCAGCCGAAAAGAGATATTATTTATGCCAAGAAATTGGCTAAGTCTTTGGGCGTTAAGCACATTTGTCTCAGAACCCGCGAGTTAGCGAACCCACGATTTATCAGTAATGCAAAAAACCGCTGCTATCTCTGCAAACTTCAATTATTCAAACAGATAAAATCAATCGCTGCGAAATTTGGCTTCAGTGTTCTTGAAGGAAGCAACAAATCTGATCTCTCGGATCATCGACCAGGGCTCAGAGCTTTAAGAAAACTAAAAGTCTTATCTCCTTTTATTGAAGTTGGTTTAACCAAACAAGAGATCCGCTTGACTGCCAGAAAATTACAGCTACCCAACTGGAATAAACCATCGATGGCATGCTTAGCATCGAGAATCCCTTATGGAGAAAAAATAGATAAAAAAATCCTGGAACGGATCGATCGAGCAGAGAACTACTTAAGACGATTAGACCTTTCCCAAATCCGGGTGCGCGATCATTTCCCTGTAGCCCGCATCGAAGTCTATACTGCGGAATTCAATTTCATATTAGATAATAGCAAGCGCATTGTGAGGTACTTTAAGCGACTCGGTTATGAGTCTGTGGTCCTCGATCTTGCCGGTTACCAAACCGCTAGTTATAACAAGTGAAAACCCTTAAAGATTTAGCAAAAGCCCTTTTTAAAGTTGGCCTTTTTGGGTTTGGTGGTGGTATTGGCATGCTTGCTATTCTACGGAATGAATGTGTAAAAAAGAAAAAATTGATAGACGACGATGATCTCTGTACGGCAGTGGCAATGGGACAGATATTACCAGGTCCTTTCATCCCGAATTACTGTGAATATATAGGATATCACCTATTCGGGATGAAAGGAGCGGCGATCGCCGCGATCGCCTTACTCCTGCCTTCTTTCGTTCTTATGGTAATTCTATCATGGTTCTATCTTACTTACCAGTCACTGCCAGGAGTTGCACAAATATTTAAAGGGATTAGCGCAGTCATGACATCGATAATTCTCTGGGCTGCATATGATATGGGCAAGGTTCTTATTAAAGATATTAAGGGTCTTATTATTTTCTTCTTCGCTTTAGTACTTTTCTTAGTAAAATTTGACCCTATCTTCACGGTTCTTCTCTGTGGTTTTCTTAGAGTCATGTTAGATTATGTCAAAAATGTCGAGCGCTGCTTGCTTGCTGTTCCATTATTCGTATTTGAACCGAAAAAGGCGCTCACTTTAGCTGCGATATTCCTTAAAATAGGCGCGATTATCTTTGGCGGCGGTTATGCAGCTATACCTTTTATTAAAAACGAGGTCTGCACTACTCGAACCTGGCTCACTCCCCAAGAATTTCTTAACGGCATGGCATTAGGCCAAATGACCCCGGGACCGGTAGCGATAACGGCGACCTTTGTCGGTTTAAAAGTAATGGGCATACCGGGTGCGATCATAGCTTCATTCTGCATTTTCATTCCTTCTTTTATTATGTTGATTGTCCTGGTTAAAATCTACAAAAGGATCTGTAATAATAAATTCGTTATGTCCTTTTTTACTGGTATTAAATCTGCGGTTGTAGCTATCTTACTATCTACGGGGATTAGTTTTGTCCTTTTAAATTGGGTTAATGTACCTTATGGAATTTTTGGCCTGATAATTTTAATAATCTTACTTTTGCTCAAAATTGAACCAATATTTTTAATTTTGAGCGGAGCGATATTCAGTTTGATCATCGGTTAAATCAATACAAGACCCGGTAAATCTTAACCGGATCTTCTTTTCCTTTTACCTTGATGAGCATGGGCTCAGAATACTTATAAGGCGCGGTAGTCTCCTTAAAAACGCTTTCTGAAATAACTATTTCACCTCCACTCGCCACTTCCTGAAGTCTATTTGCGATATTAACTGACGCGCCGATCACAGTATAGTCAAGACGAACTTTTGCGCCGATATTCCCAACGACCACCTCACCAGCATTAATCCCAATGCCCACATTGATCATTTCGCGTTCTTCCCTTCTACGTTGTTCACTCATTTCCTGAACGGCTCTTTGAATCTCGACTGCCGCATGTATCGATCGATCCGTGTCATCAACATGGGCAATTGGTGCGCCGAAAACAGCCATTATAGAGTCGCCTATGAATTTATCGACGGTGCCTTCATGCTTGAATATCACCTTTGTCATACTAGTTAGAACTTCATTGAGTAGTGTAACAACATCCTCGGCAGACAAACGTTCGGTCAGTGGTGTAAACCCCCGTATATCGGCAAAGAGTATAGTAACTTTGCGCCTGGTTCCGCGTAAGGTATCGATATACTGATCCGGATTCTTAAATATTTCTTCAGCTACCTGACGCGATACATATCTCCGAAAAGCATCCTTAATCTGCTCTTTTTCCATTAAGCTTTGGGTCATCTGGTTGAACGCGGACATTAAATCACCGATCTCATCATCAGATTTTTTACTGAGCACCTGGCGAAGATCACCATTAGCGATCGCTTTGAAGCCATCGACAAGTTCATGAATGGGTCGGGTCAAATATCTTGAGAGTAACATAGCACCAAACGTGCCAAGAAGTAATCCCATGACGGAAATCAGAATAAGGATAATCTGCATATTATTCGTTATTTTGCTTATTCGTTCAATATCAAGCCCGACGTGGACTTCCCCGATCTTTTTTCTACCAGCCAACACAATTGGCCGTGTTACATGGTATGTGTTTTCCGGCCTAATAATCGAGTCAGCAGACCGTCCTATCCAGTCCATCTTATCATAAGCGAGAATGATTTGATCACTATCAACAATGTATGTATACCTTACACCTTCATTCTTGATCGCGTCGTTTACCAGCCGCGCAAGATATAGATCATCTTTGGCTATTATCGGATCTTCGGCATTTAAAGCAATGAGATTCGCCAATATTTCGCCCTGAAGTTTTATTTCTTGAGTTAAAGCATCTCTTACCCGATTCAGTGTGAACCAGAATATTACGCCCGTAATCACTACGATTAGAAGAAATATCAAAGTGCTGAATTTTATCGTTATCGGAATTCGCATAATCGGCATAGAAGAATACCATTTTTTTGTATGAAGTCAACCAGGAACACAACAATACAATTCGTTGAACGGTAACTGCTAATATTTCAGCATTCGACTATTCGCCCAGTATGCATCAAGCGTAGATTCCAATCGTCATTGACAATACAATATTTATAGATATAATTCTGATTGAGGCGGCGTAGCTCAGTTGGCAGAGCAGGAGAATCATAATCTCTGTGTCGGGGGTTCAAATCCCTCCGCCGCTACTAGAGCTATGACAGAAATAAATGAATACTTAAAAAAGACTGTAATCCTGGGGGATAACGTAAATGAAGTCTCACAATTGTTGAACAAAAATAATGATAATATTCAGAAGCTCACTCGTGAATTAGAGGTTCTCTTTGCTCATTTCTCACGGGGTGATGAATTAATACATATAATTCATGATTATTCTAAGACATTGCAGCAGGATGTTTTGAAATTAAAGGATTTATATTTCATATATGAAACAACGATGGAGGATATTAATGATCAGTTACTGTCCATAAGTGAATTACTTAAATCCTTGATCAATATGCTGCAAGAGATACAGGATAAGGCAGATCTTTTTGTGAAATCTGCTAAATCACTCGCCAATCTCGCCAAAAATACAGAGATATGCGCTCATCATGCAAAAAGAGAAGGTAGGGGGCTGGCAATTATCGCTAAAGAGTGTCTATCACTCGCCAGGCTTGCCCAACTTCCTTTCCAGGATTTCACTAATCTATTGAATAATCTCGAGCAACTTACCAAACCCGTAATTCTGGAACTCGGCAAGACTATCGAACTGTCTTCGCGCGCGCGCGGATTACTCACGAAGTCGTTCCAATCTCTAAGAACAATAGATGACACAACCGCATCCTTGCAAAATATAATAACCCAGCTGGAACAAAACAGTATCGTCAACAATCAACTGCAATCGAGCGTATCAGAAGGTCTGGACGTCTTGAGAAAACAGCTTACCACCTCACTGAATACGATCGATGAGATTTCAATTCATTGTAATCAAATAAATTCCCTGGCTCAGACTTTATGCAGCCTCAGTGAAACAATGTTACTAACTAAAGATCAGGATCCGCGTCTTGTTGAAATGATGAATATGTCATATTTAGAAGGGCAATATAATTTTTTCTTACAGGAAAACATGAGAACAATCGAAAAATTCTCGGGACGCAAGAAACCGCCGCTTTTTCCAAGCAAGATTTACCACAGTATCGGTAATATGACTGCACAAATCGATGTATTATATAATTCCCTTGAAGAAATCCACGGGTATAAAGAAACCCTGGCCGGGGATATGACTGAAATTATCGATCTCGGCACGAAGATTGAAAAGTTTCTTAAAGAGATCCAAACGATTTATGATCGGTTCGACAATCTGGGGAAGGAAATTGATATTGAAATAAAAAAGGTTGAAAAGCTCGTTTCATCCACCGCCAAGATATTCAACCGGATCAAGACGCTATCAGTATTTGCGAAAATTGAGCAAGGAAGAAGTTCAATATATATAGATATGATCTCACCTATTGTTGAAGAATTTGTCCAGCTTGAGGCAGAAACTGAACAGGCATTTGCCAGTATAATTCCACAACTGACCTTGGTACGAAAAAATAGCCATGCACTGGGCAAGAAAAGAGCGGTTGCATTGCCCATGAGGATCAGACCCCCAGATTATTCAAAAATTAAAATATTCCTCGACGATATCAGCCGTGTTTTCGGAGAAGAAAAAAAACAAGCAGAAACAATTTCCAACGTTGTCAGTGCTGTGGACAAGGAGAACAAAAAACTGAGCAATGTATGGCAATCTTATGAAGCTATTATTACAAAAATTTCTGAATTAAATAATGTTCTGAAGAAACTGTTCATCAAAGCCTCGGATCAGACTCCGGTTTACGTCAAAGCTAAAAGGATCTTAACCGCGAGCTTATCGAGTGAACCACTGACTTTAAAACCGGACCGCAAAACAGATGTCAATTCGCATCAGATAATTTGTAATTGTTCTGCAGGATTATTCCAATTTGGCAGTGGAGCGGATATAATACCAGGCCTCTGCCAGGATTATTCAATATCAAAAGACGGTCGAGAATATATCTTCCATCTGCGGGACAATTTGAAGTATCATAATGGCCGCCCGATTCATGCCCAAGACATCAAAGAAGCGATTTTAAGAGCTCTCAGAGGACCGAATAAAAGTTTCTATGATATGATCAGCGGTGCCCAAGAACTAGCTGAAAGTAACGAAGGGCAGGGTATCGGAGTAGAAGTAATAAACAAATCCACCCTGAAAGTTAATTTAGAATATCCCTTTCGACCCATCCTGGCAAACCTGGCATGCAATATCGCAGACCCATACCTGGATGAGGAAGTACCTGTGGGCGCCGGACCTTTTAAATTAGTTGCCTGGGAAAAAGGCAACAGAATTATCCTTCATTCTAATGACCACTACTTCGAAGGAAGACCCACTATAGATGAGTTCTATTTTCTCATTATAAAGGACGAAACCGTAGGTTATGAGCTGTTCAAGAATCGATCTCTTTCCATTTTCCAACCCACTGGCGAAGCGCTGAAACGAATAAGAACGGAAATGCCAAAATCGCTCTATACGATACCCGAGCTCTCAATACAATATATCTGTATCAATTGCGAGAAAGAACCTTTTAATAATAGATTAATCAGGCAGGCTTTATCCTATGCCATTAATACCAATGAGCTGGTCAATAAATTCCTCAAAGGTTCTGCGATCAAAGCAAAAGGTATCTTCCCCCCATCAATGAAGGTTTTCAATCATCAACTCGAGGGTTATGCATTTGATCCCGGGAAAAGTATGAGTTTACTTAAGGACGCCGGTTTTGCCAAAGGATTACCTGATATTTACAAACTCGATATAACTGATACGGCAACAGCAATAAAGCGAGCTGAGTATATCAAGCAAAGCCTTGTGAAGATCGGCGTACGCATCGAGATAAATCCTATGCCGTGGCATAATATGATCGAAAAAACGTATGCGGGTGATTCTTTACTGTCTTTTCGGGGTTGGGTAAGTGATAATGGAGATCCGGATAATTTCGTTTATCCCTTGTTCCATTCAACGTCGCGCGGCCGTTCTGGAAATACTTTCTTCTTTTCATCACCGGACATTGATCACGATATTGATCAAGCAAGGAAATTAAGAAATTTCAACCAAAGAAATATATTATATCAAAAAATCGAGAGAAAGATACTCGATGAAGCACCGGGTATTTTTCTTTACCACCGATTACAAAATTTTGCTGTACAAAAAGATATCTTAGGAATAAAACCACATCCCCTGGGCTTGGTTAGAACAAAATATGTCTCTCCATTAGGAAAACGCTGGTCTGTACTATCCAAACCCATGGCTCGGGAGGAGAAAACTGCTAAAATGGTTTACGTTGAACCATAGGGGGTATAATGGCAAAAAAAGATGATGTCGATATATTAGCCGATCTCGAAGAAAAACTCGGAAAAATAGAACAAGCTGAAAAGGATCTGGTTGCGAAGAAAAAGGAATTAAAAGACATAGAGGATAAAATAGCTGAAACATATTCCTCACAGATGGAAATATCCGGTGAACTTGATGATTTAAAAAAGAATATCGAAGCACTGAAGAAAGAGGAAAAATCTCTGAAGGAATCCCTGAAATCAACCGGGAAAGATGCAAAGAAGATTGAGTTAACCCAAAAAGATATAAATAAATTATCCGTAGAAAAAGAAAAACTTGAAAAGAATTTAAAAGATCTTAGGAAAGAAATCGAGAAAACGGATGATGAAAAATCAAAAATAGACAGCCAAATGAAAGAGATGAGAAACCGCCATTCTACACTGACTAAAGAACTCAGCAGCGCTGAAAAAGAATTGGCAAAAATACAGAAGGGACAAAGCGATCAGGAGAAACAATATAACGGCATCAAGGTTAAAACCGAAAAATTAAAGACTGAATATCAGGAAATTGAACAGACATTGAGGAATGCTCTCGCGGATCTTCGAGCAACAGAAAAAGACCTGAAAATTATGAACGAAGAGAAGAATTCGCTAAGCAAAGAACTTGATACGGTGAAGAAGAGCAGGGACTCAGAGCAAACAAGATTCGAAGAACTCAGCGCTGAGGTAGAAACCCTGACCAAGACAAAAGAAGAAGATGAATCCCTGATCGATGAAATGAAAAAGGAAAAGCCAGAGCTTACTTCCAGGGTTAGCGAATTAAAGGCCGAAATAAAGGACAAAACAGGGACTCTTGAGCAGCTGAACGAGGACATTGGCAACCTTACTGCGGAAAAACAAAACCTTGAAAAAGAAAATAGCGAATTTACGAAGCTCAAAGAAGAACACGACAAAGTGGCTGCAGACCTTAAAAATATGAAAGAAGAAGAGGCTGAACTTGTTTCGAATATTTCACAGTTTCAACTGGAGTTCAGTACCCTCGAGACATCATTCAAAGAACTTGATGAAAAATATAAAACCTCCAAAAAGGAAAGTGTTTCTTTAGAAAAGGAATTAGCCAAAAATCAAAAGGAATTCGACACCCTGAATGAGAACCTGGAAAAGTTGAGGGAAGATCACGATGATCTTGAACCTAGAGTTACGGAGCTCAAAGAAAAAGAACAAGATTTACGTAAGTTGGAGCCTGAATACGAAAAGATTAAATCTGACTTTGATCACAAGAAAAAAGAAGCCCAGGAATTAGGCGAATCCATCGAGTTAGCAAAAAAGAAAATAGCCGAATTAAAACCGGAAGCCGATAAATACGAAGCGATCGATGCGGAACTCAAAGATAAAAAAGCTACGCTCGCTAAGGTAACCGAAGAACTCGATGAAAAGGAAGCGAAACTCAAGGAAGTTGATAGCGAATATCAAGAAATAACCAATTCTTTACCGAAGATGAAAGAGGAATACGAAGAGATCAAATTGGCTGTCGAACAAGATGAAAAGGTCAAACAATTGCTCGATACGCGCAAGAAGGAACTCAATCTGATCGAAGGAAAAATATCAGAGCGCGAAGAAAGAGTGAACAAACTCAGCGAAAAACTAGAAATGCTCAAAAAAGAGGAGGAAGCCTCGACGGTTGAATTGAAGAAAGAAACCAAGGAACTCATTAAACAACGGGATAAGTATAGAGCTGATGTCGAGAAAATGGCAAAAAACGTTGAGGAAGTAGGAGAAAAACTCGGTGATTTAAAGATAAAACATTCTGAGCTTGAAGGAGGGATAGAAAAGGCCAAAGTCATTGAGGCGGATATGATATCCAAGCTGGATAAGAGACGGCAGGAGCTCGTTGATATCAATAAAGAAATCGATGAAAAGAAGGAGCAACTCAAAGAGGAGTTAAAAGATACCAAGCAAGAACTGACCGCGCTTCAGAAACAGAAGAAAGAAACCGTCACCATGGTGGCAAAAATGGATGATTTGAAAACGAATATCTCAAGATTAAAAACGGATAAAGAAAAGCTCGACAAGGAAATTGTGGCCAAGAAGAAAGAACTTGAGAAAATCAAAGTATTCATTGCAAGACTGCGCGAAGCACAAGTCGGTTCAGAAAAAAATGATAAGAAGCAAATCTCTTTTTAGCAAACAGTTGAGATTAGTTTCAACACAGATTCGCCAGTATTTTGTTTAAATAATAGATGAAACCATGAAAATAATATACATTGTCGTTGGTTGTATATTATGTGCCCTCAGTTATGCGGTTTTTCTGATCCCGCACCAGATCGTCCCGGGTGGCGTAACCGGCATAGCTATGATATTGCATTTTTTATACCGTTCACCGGTTGGCGTTATCACGATAATTCTGAATATCCCTCTTTTCCTCGTTGCTCTGAAAATTTTGGGGATCCGTTTTGGAGTAAAATCAGTTATTGCAATTTTTATTACCAATATCCTGATCGACTTTTTCATATATACCCTCAAAATATCTACACCAACGGATAACGTGATACTCGGCGCATTATATGGGGGTTTGCTTTTGGGGCTCGGTCTGGGTCTTGTCTTTCGCGCCGGAGCAAGCACCGGTGGCACGGATATAGTCGGACAACTCCTCACCAGGAATAGCAATCTATCAGTCGGGATGTGGATAATGATCGTTGATTTTATGGTTATAACCCTGGCCGGCATTACCACCGGGTCTATTGAATTAGCACTTCTGGGCTACCTCGCTCTATTTCTTTCATCGAAGGTGATAGATCTCGTGCTTGAAGGCATGGATTATGCGCGCGCTGCCTTTGTCATCAGCAACGAACACCAGAAGCTTACCGACGAAATTTACAGAAAAATGAAACGCGGCGTTACTATCCTTGATGGACACTCACCATATTCAAAAGAAAAAAGGCCGGTTATCATGTGTGTCATCACCAAAAAAGAAACTCCTTTCTTTAAAAGCATGATTGAAGATATCGATAAAAAGGCATTTGTAATATTAACTGATGTTTTTGAGGTTCTGGGTCAGGGTTTCAGAAAAAGAATCTAATACACTTTGGATTGTAGATCAATAAAACTCTAGATATTATAATCTGTACAAATCTCGTAGTGGTTTGATTTATCAAATAATGCCCGATTAATCGGGCGACTACAGCGGTGTTTCTAATTACCGGTTGGTTCTTGGATCTGGGTTCCTGTTTTTTGAGTAAAAAGACTCACTATCCAGGTGGCAAATAAACTAAAGAAAAAACCCGGTATCAACTCATAGAGAAATCCCTTGAGTGCCGGAACATTGTACCAAACAACGATCGTTACGGCGCCGACGATCATCCCGGTAAATACTCCGTACTTGGTCGTTCGTTTCCACAGTAGTGACAAAATAAGGGGTGGACCAAATGAGGCTGCAAGACCTCCCCAAGCGTACAGCACGAGCCAGTATACTGCTTGCTCAGCACTCAATCCCAGCACAAATGCAATGACCGCGACAACAACTGTAAAGATCCTGGCCAAGAGAACGAGATGCTTCTGTGATGCTGCCGGGTTGATAAGCTTACGGTAAATATCCTCGGTAATTGAGGACGTAGCAACGAGTAATTGTGAATCAACGGTCGACATCATAGCTGCTGTTGCAGCTGCAAGAATAAAGCCAACCAGCCAACCTGGCAGAATTTTCGCCGCAAAAGCCAAGGTTACGTATTCCGGATCGGTAATTTCACCGCGTAAAAAAGGGATCGCGATAAAACCGACGAATATCGCGCCGGCAACAGCGAATGTAGTCCAGGTCATCGCGATAATAGCTGCTTTTTTTACCTCTTTAGTATCCTGTAATGCCATGTAGCGCATTACGATATGGGGTTGTCCGGCATAACCAAAACCAATCGCCAGACCGCCGAGGATCAAACCGAGATACAAAGCCGTCCCGCTGTTGCCCGCTGAAAGCAAAACAGCCTTTGTGTCGATCGCACCGACCTTGGCAAAAACATTGCTGAAGCCGCCAACTGCGATAATACCAACGACCGACATAAGAATAAGTGCAACGACCATTATCAATCCTTGAAAAAAGTCGGTCCAAGATTCGGCGATAAAACCTCCAGCCATAGTGTAAAATAAAATAATAGAAAGACCGATAGCCATACCAATAACCTGATGGATATTAAACGTCGAGGCGAGAATCTTGCCGGCACCTACGACCTGAGCCGAAACGTAAAGAGTAAAGAAAAAAACGATCAGGATCGATGAAGTTATCCTTAACATATGAGACTTATCGTCAAATCGTGATTCAAAGTAATCGGGTACGGTCAATGCATTGTATTTACCGCTGAGCTTGCGCAGGGGTGTGGCTATGACCACCCAATTAAAAAGACTGCCCAGCCAAACACCGATACCTGCCCAGATCGCACCTATCCCCATTTTAAAGGCTTGTCCTGGTAAACCGATCAAAAGCCATGCCGACATATCAGTACCTTTTTCAGACAGGGCGATAACCGGAGTCCACATCTTCCTTCCACCGAGGATAAAATCATCGATTGATTTTGAGGCAAGACGTGCGGTAACTATCCCAACAACAACCATCCCAACGAGGTAAATCAAGAAAACCAAAAGCACGGTACTCATATGACCTCCTTGAAATTATTAAGATTTAGTGTGGATTATTATAGACTAAAACAGGAAATAGTCAATATATTGATTTCTTGCATAAAAGGAAATATGGAATATACTTACTTTTGTGTTGTATTATAGATATTAAGTAAAAAATAGGAGGAAACCATGAAAATCAGAATTATCATCATGGCTCTTGCGTTCTTGTGTTTAGGCATATCCCAAATCGAGGACGTGCAAAAAGCTGTACCGCAAGCGCCAAAAGACCTTCAACCCCAGCAAGTCAAGTTCAAATCCGGCCGTAATGGCTGGAAAGTCCAGATCCCGGGGAATCGACCGCTCGCCACTGTAGCTTATGAAGACGGTCTTATCTTTGTTGGCGGAGGGTATGGAAGCTATGAATTTTATGCATTAGAGGCCAAAACCGGAAAGCTTGCCTGGATGTTTAAAACCGGCGATGATGGCCCTACTGCCGCGGTTGTAAGAAAAGGCTATGTCGTTTTCAATACCGAATCCTGCATAATCTATGTACTGAAGGCGAAAACCGGTGAAAAAGTCTGGGAAAAGTGGCTCGGCGATCCGCTTATGAGCCAACCTGCGATCGATGATAAATATGTATATATGGCATATCCGGGCGGGGACGGGTATCATCATCTCGCCTGTATGACCCTTGAAAAAGGCAAAGAAATATGGGATGTTAAAATAGCCGGCGATTTGATCTCGGCTCCGATTATTGATAATGGTTCTGTTTATATTACGTGCTTTGACGGCACAGTCTATCGCTACAAAAAACATAGTGGTGACCTCGTTTGGTCTGAGAAAAAACAAGCCACCTGTGCGCCGACGATCCATGACGAGCAGATTTTTGTAAGTTTACGCCAAGAAAAGAAAGATGGTGATGATATAAAACAATTCGAGGGTCTGGCAACACTCGATCTTAAGGACGGGAAACAACAACAGGACGAACTCTGGTCAGAAAGAGAAGCACCTTATCTGGCCTATGGCCGCGCCAGTGCGAAAAGTGGTGCTCAGGCTGAACTCGATGCGAGCGTTGGATTCGGTTCAGCTCCTTCTGCTGCTAAATTAGATCAAGCTAAGGAAAATATCGGCATGTATTCAGTTGCCGGTTGCTGGGCTTACCAGGGTTCACGCCCGGTCATCAAAAATGGCTACTCATACAACGCCATGGGCAATGAAATTCAGGCGCTCGATATTGATTCGGGTAAGCAAAAATGGTCAAAAAAATACGATGATCTTGGTGAGGAAGGTATCGGCGGTCGGGTCTTTTCACCACCATCATATGCCAATGCAAAGCTCTTTCTTGGTTCAGGTAGCGGCGAGGTTTTTTGCCTGAGAGAAAAAGACGGCAAAGTGCTCTGGAAAGAGAAGATCGATGCTTCGATCAGCTTTCAACCCGCGGTTGCTAACGGCATGATCTTTGTCTCCTGTGATAATGGCACGCTTTACGGGATCAGCACTGGTGACATGAAAGACGACGGCTGGTATATGTGGGGCGGTAACTCAGAGCATAATAAATAATTTATAACATAGGAATTGTAGTATTCAATAACGTGTAATAAAATACTGCTTACTGATTTCTGCTTACTGTCTACTGTTTCAGCGTGACGAATCCGGGATTATTTTGGGTGATTCGCCCGATTATATGTACTGGCAGATCATAGTGATCCTTGAATATTTTCAATTGTTCTTTAGATAATACAATAACAAGACCACCTGATGTTTCTGAACTGAAAACCAATTTTGCCCTCAGATCTTCTACGTCCTTGCCCATTACTCGCTTTGCAAACGCTCCGAAATTCATCGTGACACCAGGATCTTCAATACCCTGTTTTAAAAGATCTATCACTTTATCATGTACCGGCAGTTTTGACAGATCTATTTCAATGCCGACCCGGCTCGCTTCAGCCATTTCCACAAGATGTCCGGCTAAACCAAATCCTGTAACATCAGTAGCAGCATGAGCAGCAGCTTTTCTCATCGCGACCGAGGCATCACGATTGAGCATAGTCATTGCTTTAATGACAGGATTAAGATCCACTCCCTGTTTTTTCCCAGCCAGCACAGACTGCACGATCACCCCCGAGCCAAGTGGTTTGGTGATAATAATCAGATCATCCGATTTTGCTCCGGCATTGGTGATAATTTTATCGGGGTGGACATAACCGATCACAGAAAGACCGTATTTTATCTCCTCGGCGACAAAAGTGTGCCCTCCGATTATCAAAACTCCAGCCTCTTGCGCTTTATCCTGACCTCCACGTAAAATCTCGCCCATAGTTTCTGGATCGCCATTTCCTGGAAAACCCATAATATTCAAGGCGAGTTTTGGTTCGCCGCCCATCGCATATATATCAGAGATCGAGTTTGCCGCGACTATTTGACCGTAGATATACGGGTTTCTTACGACCGGAGTAAGAATATCGATCGTGTATACGACCGCCGAATTTTCGCTGATCTTATAAACACCAGCATCATCTGCGGTGTTGACGCCGACCAATAGATTTTTGTCTATCGGCCGGTCAAGGATTGCGAGTGCTTGCGCTAACTGCGCAGCCGACATTTTCGACGCTCAACCAGGGCAGGTTATCGTCTCAAGGATATCGAACTTCGCTTTCTTAAAATCCTTTTTACAGAAAAGCCGACAATGGCAACAGCCATCATCAGCGACCTCCTGATCAAGCGTAGGACATGGGCATACAACATCTGTTTTTGCATCAACTGGATAGTGTTGTTTGCACGGACAAAAATATTTCCCGAATTCCTTTTGGTTATTAACCATGAGTCTGATAACCTGGTCTACCCAATCCTGATTAGGATTAAAAACATAGCCCTTCTTCTCGCATATCCGCTTCAACCGTTCATAATTATCAGCGTATGATTTATCTTGTGTAATTGTACTCATAATCCCGACATTATATCCCGATACCATTACATTGTCAATGTCGGATATCTCAAGGTAATAGCGTTCATTGACAATATCGTCTTTTCGAATAGACTATCAAGCACACTACTATGAAAAATTATAGATATTTAAACCATACTGCAGACCTCGGTATCGAAGTTCATGGAGAAACCCTCGAAGAATTGTTCATGAACATCGGTATGGCAATTTTTGAAACTCAGTTATCAGGGGAGATAAGCGAAGAAGAGGAGTTTGATATTACTTTGTCAGAAGATTCTCTTGAAGAGCTCTTTGTCGACTGGTGCCGGGAATTATTATACAATTTTTCCGTTCATGGATTCATTCCTAAGACATATATAATATCAATAAAGAATTTTACGCTTAACGCTCACTTGCGCGGCGATAGGTTGGATTTAAAGCACCATGCTATTAAAACAGAAATAAAGAACGTTACCTATCATGACTTCAGAATATCCAAGTTCAATGATCATTACATGGCAACCGTAATATTCGATGTATAAGTATGGTTAAGCTAAAGATAATGCGGAGATCTTTTATAATAATAAAATTCCAAATTTAAAATGCCCATTGAATACTCGATTCCAAATATTAAATGTCAAAGATTTGACATCAGCGCGTTGAAATTCAATTCTCATTTGGACTTTGTAATTTGACATTATGCTCATAGTTTTTCTGAATCTTTTATAGATCAACATGAATAGTAATATTAAATCACGACGTACATTTCTCGGGATCGCATCATTCCAGGCATTGGCGATGTTCAGGCGCGGCTTGTTTTACAGTTATCTATCGATTTATCTCCGTTTCTTCCTGGGCCTGAGCGTTACAGAAACCACATTTTTTGCCACATTCCCGATGATCCTCAATATTGTATTCCAGACCTTTGTCTGGGGAGTTATTTCGGACAAGTACCAAAAACGCCGGACCCTGATTATTCTCGGGGAAGTTTTCGCGGCGATCAGCACATTTTTTGTCTGGCTGCTTCATACCCTGCCGGGAAGCAAATTTACCGCTGGTTACATAATAATCTTTGGCATGTCTTTCGTTGAGATTTTCTGGTCTATGTCAAACATCGGCTGGAGCGCAATTATCTCTGACCTCTACCCAGAGCACCGACGGACCGAGATCCAGGGAAAGTTGACGAGCATCGGTGCGATTGGAAGGATCATCGGGGTCTGGATTGGCGGTGTTGCCTATGATGGATTAGCACACCTTTATGAAGGCTGGGGTTTTGACAAAGGATTGTTGTTTTTCATCGCATCGGGGATAATGATCCTCTCAACGATCCCCATGTTCTTTGTCCCTGAAGGCGGCGTTGAAAAAACCAACGACAATATCGGGACAGAGCCTTGCCGAATTAAAAGTCCAGAGCTATCATTTTCTTATACAAAGGTCTTTATCTTCTTCTTATTAGCCATGGTATTTATTAATTTTGGCAGGAATTCAATCGCTCTAATTATCGCCCAGTATCTGAGTCTGGACCAGGGATTCAATGTCTCGAGCAGTCTCCTGGGCTACATAGTAAATATGCAGTCGTTAGCTATGTTTCTTGGTGGTCTATTCGTTGCCAGACTTTCCAGGAAATTCAGCGATACCACCTTGCTTATGTTCGGTTCTATCACCGCTGTCTTTCACTTGCTTGGATTCATGTTCGCTACTACACTCCTGCTTATCTTTGTCAGCAATTTTCTGGGTGGTATATCCATGGTGATAATAATGGCATCAGCGTATTCTTATGTATCTCGGCTTATCCCACCTGAAAAAAGAGGTAAGCAGTTTGCGCTTTTTAACGCAACTTTCTTTTTAAGTTGGGGTGTTGCCGGTACCCTGGTTGCAGGGCCGGTCGTAGATATTTTACTCAAGAACGGAGCGAATCAGACATTTGCATATCAAATGTCCTTTTTATCCGCTGCCGTGCTCGTTATTATCGGTATTATTATTTTCCTCTTTGTCGACCGGATGGCTCGAAAAAAAGCTGCATAGTGCATGTTTTAAGGTTGACTTCCGGTTATTTTTGACTACAATATCAGTTATGAAATTGATCGAGGAAATTAAGAAAGCAGAGGAAAAAGCTGATAAAATGAAAAAAGAAGCTGAAATTGAGGGACAAAAAATACTTGAAAAAGAACGGGATAATGCATCAAAGGCCTTTGCACAGCTTGAGGAGTATAAGGACCGATTGATCGAGAAAAAACTCACCCAGGCTAAGGAGAAAGCAGATAAAGATATTAAAGTGTTAGATCAACAGCATCAGGCAGAAATCAAAAAACTGGAAAAATCATTCAAAGATAATAAAAGTAGTGCAATAAAAAATGTACAGGAAATTATACTTAAATGGCCATCCTCCCAGTAAAAAAAATACACATCGTTGTCCATAAGAGCATAAAAGATAAATTCCTTCAGGATTTGCAGAAGGAAGGTATCGTACATATTACTAAAATGGAGGAATCGACCACAAAAACCGCGGAAAACCTTACCAGGATCAATGATGCACTAAATCAGTTATCCGGTCATAAAAAAAGAAACCCACTAGCGATGTTCTTTAACATGAAACGACCGATGAATTATAGTGATTTTGCAGATTCTGCAAGATCGTCAAATTATAATAAGACCGTGGATGAACTTGAAATCATTAAAAGCGAAAAGGAAAAAGCGCACGCAAGATTGCACCAATTAGAAGAAGATATTGCTTTGCTTTTACCCTGGGTTAACTTAAAACAAGACCTACGTTCATTAAGATCTTTCAAACAAACCGAGGCTTTGCCCGCGGTCATTTCGTCATCAGAATCTTCGAATCAACTATTCGAAAAAATCTCAGACATCCCCCATTCTGTAGAATACATCGACACGGTTGGGCCGATATCATATACAATTTTCTTTGTTAAGAAAGAACAAAGTTCTCAGTTAAAGAGCAGATTGATCGAAAATGAATGCGAAATCGTTGATTTTAAAGAACATTCTGGTGTGCCGAGAAAACTCATTAACTCTCTCAGAAAAGAAGTTGAAAATACCCAGCAGCAGACTGACATGCTCAAAGACAAGGAAAAATCACTATCCCAAAATATAGAAAGATTAGAAGCGGCATCTGACCTTCTTACCAATGAATTTCGTAAGAATGAAATAGCCGAGGCATTACCAGAGACAGCGAGAACTATAAATATAATCGGCTGGATCCTCAAACGTCACGTTAAACGCCTGGATGGGCTGGTCAAAAAAGCTGAATATGCTTTCTATGAAGAAGTCGAAAGGGATCCTGATGAACGTCCGCCAGTTGCTCTTCAGAATGTCGCGTTCAGTAAACCCTATGAAATGCTCGTTAAATTGTATAGCATGCCGGATTCAAAAGAATATGACCCGACTCCGTTCCTTGCCGTTTTCTTCCCGATAATGTTTGGATTGTGCATAACTGACGCGGTATACGGCATTCTCTTAATTCTCATTTCTTTGTATTTGATGAAAAAGGTGTCTGGAGATAAAAGTCTGTTCAAGATTTTGCTCGTTGGTGGAATCCTAACTATCTTTGCCGGTGCAATGGTCGGAGGTTGGATGGGTGATTTGTTCGATTATCTTGGCGTGGATTTTCTAATACGCTTTAAAAATTCTGTTACGATCTTTAATCCAATTGCACAACCAATGATTTTTATCGCCCTGGCACTCGGTTTAGGGTTTATCCATATGATGATCGGTATCGGCATAGAGATCGTCGATAGTTTTAAAAACAAAGAATACGGTCAGGCGATTTTTGCCAATCTCACCTGGTTTATCCTCATCCCCGCTATCGTTTTATACTTTGCCATATTTAATCAATCGATAGCTGGTAGAGCGATTCTGGAAATCGTGCTCTGGTTCTGTATTATTTCAATCATCGTCGCATCACATCCTGAAGGTAAACCACATGTTATAGATCAAGTTGTCTGGGCGGTTGTTATCTGGCTTTTATGGTATATTGTTACGAGCAAAGCTGGCCAACTCCTGCAATTCGAATATGTTATCGAACTCCCGAGTTATGCCTATTACGGATTTATCCCGTTAATTCTATTCGAAATAACGCGCTTTCAAAAATCAAAGGCTGCGTTAGGTAAGATTGCATGGGGATTTTATAATCTCTATGGTATTTCAAGCTACCTCGGTGTATTATTGTCTTATGTGCGATTAATGGCTCTAGGTATGGTCACGGGTGTCATCGCAATAGCGATAAACAAGATTGCGTGGATGATAACAGGTATTCCAGTTGTCGGCATTATCCTCGTAATTCTTATACTCATTCCAAGTCACCTTTTCAATTTAGTAATAAATGCTCTGGGTGGATTTATTCATACGATGCGTCTGCAGTATATTGAGTTTTTTGGCAGATTCTATAGTGGTGGAAGTAAGCCTTTTCGACCGTTTAAGTTTGAAACTAATTATGTAGAAATTGAATAATATTGTTTTATAAAGGAGGAATAATGGTGGAATCTTTTGGTTTAGCTATAGCAATTGCAGGTGGTGCCCTTGCCGCGATATTGGGAGGTATCGGGTCGGCGATCGGTATCGGGTATGCTGCTCAAGCGGCTAATGGTGTCTTAAGTGAGGACCCTGAGAAATTCGGCAGTCTCTTGATCCTTGTAGCATTACCAGGTACCCAGGGTGTATATGGATTCATTGGAGCATTTATGGTCCTGCAGAAAATCGGGATTTTCGGCGGCGAGGTTTTAGCTTTAAGCCTGCAGCAAGGACTTCAGGTCTTCTTTGCCGCAATGCCGGTTGCAATTGCCTGTCTTGCTTCAGCGATTTGGCAAGGCAAGGTATGTACTGCCGGTGTCGAGATGGTCGCAAAAAGACCGACTGAAGCAGCAAAGGCGATGATCTACGGGATTCTTGTTGAGTTCTATGCGGTTCTGGGTCTTATTGTAACTATCCTGGCCGTTGTCCAGATGAAAATATAATATGGCTAAGCAACAAGTTACTGAAAAAATCCTGGCTGACGCAAAACGTGAAGCAGGGGAAATTATCAGCAAATACCGTGCCGAAGCTCTGGAAATAAAGAAAAACCAGGATGAGAAGATCACTATACAAAAGAATCAAATAGAGCGCGATGTCGAAGCCTCAAAGAGAATCGAATATCTAAGGCGTGTTTCGCAAAGAAAACTCGAGCTCAATAGAAAATTCGTTACAGAAAAAAGAAAACTGATCGATGGGGTCATTGATCAAGCTTTAAAAGAGCTATCTATGCACACAGAATACCTTGATTTTCTAAAGACCATGATCAAAAAAAGCAACCGGGAAAACGGCGAATTAATAATCAATAAAGCAGATTGGAAACACTATGGTTCTGATTTAGAAAAATTCTTAAAGAACCTGGGATGCCAGTTTAAAATCACCACAAATAATGAAATATCCGGTGGGATTATGATCAAAAAAGACAAAATAATGTATCACGGTTCTTTAGATATAATCCGTGAACTCATTAGCGATCAGCTGGCAATCGCTGTTTCCAAGAAACTTGCCTAAAGGAGGTACAAATGGCCACGAAAGCTATCCGAAATATCGGCCTGTTCGGTCATGCCAGCAGCGGTAAGACGACTATTGCCGATGCATTCTTATACCTTACTGGAGCAAATAGCAGATTTGGAAAAGTTGCTGAAAAAACATCCCTCTTCGATTCTGACCCAGAAGAAATTGATAGGGCATGTAGTCTTAATCTTGGATTGGCTACATTTGCATATAAGAATGTCAGTATAAATCTAATAGACACTCCCGGATATTCAGATTTTATTGGAGAGGCGATCAGCGGTATTGAGGCAGTGGACTGCGCAATTATGGTCATTGATGCGGTTGGAGGCATTGAGGTAGGTACTGAGAGATTACTTCAAAAAATAGAAAAAAAGAATTTACCACTTATCTTCTTCATCAATAAACTAAAAAAGGAGAACACTGATTTCTATAATATCTTCTCCTCACTTAGCACGGTAACAAAAAGAAGTGTCATGCCATTGACTATCCCCATTGGGGAAACCACGAATTTCCGCGGAGTAGTCGATATCGTAAAGAAAAAAGGATTGGGTAAAGAAGGCAAGGATGAAGAAATTCCAAAAGAGGTTTTGGATAAAGTTACCGAATATACTGAGAAGATAATCGAAGCGGCAGCGGAGAATGATGATAAACTGATGAATAAATATGTTGAAGGTCAGAGGATCGAGTTGAGCGAATGCCTTGAAGTTATTAAAAAGGGTTTTCTTGATGGGAAAATAGCGCTTTGTCTTGCTGGTGAAGCCCTGGAACTTGTTGGCGTTAATAGCCTCATCGATGCGATTATCGAATTTGCACCTCAACCAGACATGCTTCCAGATATCAAACTTGGCAAGCAGGATTTAAAGCGTACTGACGATGGTCCTTTTTCTGGATATATCTTTAAGACAACCGTAGAACCTCACCTCGGTGAATTATGCTATGTTAGAGTGCTTTCTGGCACCATAAAAAGCGGTGATGTTTTAAAGAATTCAACCCAAGAAAGCAACGAAAAGATAAATCAAATGTTTCTTCTTAAGGGTAAGGAAAAAAAGGAAATATCTCAAGTTTCCAGTGGAATGATCGCGGGTTTTGTTAAATTAAAGAATAGCCATACCTGTGATACGCTTGTCTCGCCAAAAATAAACGGGGTACTACCAAAAATCGAATTCCCAGAACCTTCGATCGCCATGGCGATCGTACCTAAGGCAAAGGGTGACGAAGAGAAAGTTTCGACCGGTTTGACCCGCCTTCATGATGAAGACCCTACTTTTGCGTTTGCGTTCGACCCCGAGATAAAACAGCTGATCATATCTGGTATCGGTGAATTACATCTCGATACGATCCTGGCCAGGTTAAAACGCAAATATGGTGTCAGTGTTGAACTTACGAAGCCAAGATTAAAATATCGTGAGACCTTTACCAAAAAAAGCGAAGCCCAGGGTAAGTATAAAAAGCAAACCGGGGGTCATGGCCAATACGGTGATTGCTGGTTAAGAGTGGAGCCGCTTGAGCGCGAAGCCGGCTTTGAATTCGTTAATGCGATCGTTGGCGGTTCAATCCCATCGCGGTTTGTCCCTTCGGTTGAAAAGGGAGTAAAAGAATCTCTCCAGAATGGCATCCTTGCAGGATACCCGGTTACTGACGTAAGAGTTACTGTGTTTGATGGCTCATATCATGCCGTGGATTCATCAGACATAGCTTTCAAAATCGCTGCGAGTATGGCGATGAAAGCAAACGCTGAAAAAGGAGGGGTGGTTCTTTTAGAGCCCATATGTGAAGTACTCGTCTTTGTCCCTGAAACATTCATGGGAGATGTAATCGGGGATCTGAACAGCCGCCGCGGGAAAATAATGGGTATGGAAGGTGAAGGAAAGATCCAGAGGATCAAGGCATTGGTCCCTGAAGGTGAGATGTATAAATACTCTACAAGCCTCCGTTCAATGACCCAAGGCCGGGGATACTTTAACATGAAATTTCACCACTTAGAAGAGCTGCCCAAAGAGATCACCAAGCGGATCGTTGAGGAATCAAAGAAGGCAAAAGAAGAAGAAAAGTGAGACCGATTCTCATTGAATTCGGCGGCATAGCAATCCCGTCTTACGGGGTAATGCTTGTCATCTCTTTTATCGTAGCTATTCTCTATGTTAGAAAAGCCGCTAAGAAATTCAGTATTTCACCGATAATCATCGAAAATTTAGCCTTCTATTTGATGGTTGGTGTAATTGTTGGAGGGAGAATCCTCTACGTGATCTTTCATTGGCACCAATATGAGAATGATATTCTTGGCATCATTAGAATATGGGAAGGCGGTATGATGTTCTTCGGCGGTTTTATCGGTGCGATGATCGCTGGTTTTATTTATTTAAGAAAAGAAAAAATACCCGTCCTTAAAGTAGCAGATATCATTGCGCCGGCGATTGCTATTGGTTTATTTTTCACACGTATTGGCTGCTTTCTAAATGGTTGCTGCTTTGGTATTCCATCAACCTTGCCGTGGGCAATTAGATTTCCACCCCATTGTGTTGCCGGAACGTCTCCGGTAGGAGATCTTACCTTACATCCTACGCAAATTTATACATCACTCTTTGGTTTGGCGCTTTTTTTCTTCCTGAACAATAAACTTAGCAAACCACATGGTCGTGGTGAAATATTTGCTCTTTACCTGATGTTTCATGGTGCCTTCAGATTTGGTGTAAATTTTATCCGGTATTATGAAAATAGCGCAAATATTTGGATAAATCATGTAATTGCGTTAGGGTTAGTCGCAGTCGGAGCAGTAATCTATATAATATCATCGAAAAAGAAACATTGAGTTTTATCCACACTACCTTAAAAGCGATCTTGGATTTTCTCTTGCCACAATGCTGTTTACTCTGTGACATGGAAATATCTGACGGGATGCTATGCAATAATTGTCTTGACTATTTACCATTACCAAAATCACCCCTTTGCCCCAAATGTGGTAGGCCAACTAAAAAAAACCAAATCTGCAGGTATTGCGATAAAGAAACGTATCTTGACCGCGGTCGTTCTTTTATGATCTTCGTGCCGCCAGCCGATAAAATCATCCACCATTTTAAGTATCGAAAGAAAACTTCCTTATCGAAATTCCTGGGAAGAGCGATGGCAAATCTGATTCGAACCGACCATCATATGAAAAAAGCCGACATAATAGCTCCTGTACCGCTTTTTTGGTGGAAATACCTGAAACGCGGTTATAATCAAGCCGCTCTTCTTGCTGATACGATCGCTTCTGAAACTCACATCAGGAATATTGAGGTTATAAGACGTATTAGAAATACAAGATCTCAGACGAAATTGAATGATGATGATCGACGAAGAAATGTCCTCAATGCATTTCAGGTCAGGCAAAATGGCATCGAAGGAAAAAAAATAATATTAATCGATGATGTAATGACGACCGGCGTTACGATCAGTGAATGCGCAAGGGTTCTTAAGGAAGCCGGGGCTAAACGGGTTTATTCTTGCGTCGCGGCGATCACGCCGGGATAGAAACAGAATAGGGAATTATTTCATCCCCGATGATTTAAATGTAGCGTTGACAGAATTGATTTTTCGAGTAATATACAGTTCGAGGAAATAGAATATGCTAGTAAATTTGAATAGGATTTTACCCGAAGCCCGAAAAGGCAAATATGGCATTGGAGCATTCAACACGTCTAATATCGAAATCACGCAGGCAATCATACAAACCGCAGAATCACTTAATGCACCGGTAATAGTCGCTACGAGCGAAAAAGCGATAAGGTATGCGGGCATCGAAATAATATCGCAGATGGTTATTATCATGGCGAAAAAAGCAAAAATACCCGTGGTACTACACCTAGACCATGGTAAATCACTCGAGATAGTAAAAGAATGCATTAAATATAATTACACTTCAGTAATGATCGATGCTTCGCATCTGTCTTTTAAAGAGAATCTAAAATTAACCAAGCAGGTAGTTAAGTACGCTCGCAAAAGAGGCGTTTCAGTTGAAGCCGAGATCGGCAGGCTTGCTGGTATCGAAGATGAACTTAATGTTGAGTCAGGCGATGCGATATATACTGACCCACGGGAGGCAAGACTATTTGCCGAAGAATCCGGTTGCGATGCACTCGCCGTCGCTATCGGGACATCTCACGGAGCATATAAATTCAAGGGAAAACCAAAATTGCGCATCGACATATTAAAAGAAATTGCCAAGACAGTAAAAATTCCCCTTGTATTACACGGCGCTTCAGGTGTTAAGATTAGATGGATCAATCGGGTGAACAGCTTCGGCGGTACGCTCGCACATACCAGGGGTGTACCGGATAATTTAATAAAGCAAGCTGTGCAGAATGGCATTGCAAAAATAAATACCGATACAGATCTACGTATCGCCTTTACCGCCGGCGTCAGAGAGTACCTGAAAAAAGAAGCGAGTGGATTCGATCCACGTAAGATCATTGAACATGCTCGTGATATGATGATTAGTGTCGTTGAAGATAGAATAAAGGTATTCGGTTCAGCTGACAAATTATGAAACGATGCGCAAAGCTATAAACCTGACGATCCTCTTTTTACTGACCTTTCATGTTAGCTGCAAAACTGATAAAGAATATACTTATCATAAATTCATCGTGGGTTCCAGCTGTGATATAGAGTTTTATCTCCAGCAGGACAGCATCGCTGACATTATTCTTGCGAATATCGATAATGAACTCGATAGAATAGATTCGTTACTCAATTACTTCTCGGATATGAGCATGGTCAGTGATTTGAACCGCAATCTGAAAGTTGCAGCACCCAAGGACATTATCCAACTTGTTCTCTTAAGTGATTCAATATCCCATATGACCAAAGGATTGTTCGATATTTCGATCGCTCCTTTGCTTGAATTATGGGGATTTTATGAACATGACTTTCTGGATCCAGACACCATAGATATTAAAGCTGCAGTACAATTGGTAAACTACAAAAAAATAGAAATTAAAAAAGACTCGATAATAATCCTGCCAAATATGAAAATAGATTTTGGCGGTATTGCCCAGGGTTATGCTGCTGACCGTGTCGCAGATATTCTAAAAAAGTACAATATCAAATCAGCGCTCATTAATATCGGCGGTGAAATTGTGTTGATCGGACGATCGCCGGAAAAACGACCATGGCGTATCGGTATAAAAAATCCCCGGAGCGAAGGTTTGATAGAAACTGTTGAAATAGAAAACATGGCATTATCAACCTCTGGTGATTATGAAAAGTTCTTCATGATTGAAAATAAAAGATATCCTCACATTATTAATCCTAAAACTGGATATCCAGCATTGGATTTTGCATCGATAACCGTTTTTGCAGAAAGCGCCGCATATGCTGACGCAATAGCAACCGCGGTGGCGATCATGGGACATGAAAGAGGATTAAAATTTCTTGATTCTCTCGGGATAAATGGTATAATATATTATGAGGAAAATGGTCAATTGCAAAGGATAGAAAGTAGATGAGGGTAGAAGCAAAATACTACACTTACCATAAGGACTATATTGAATGTCAGCTGTGTCCTCATTTTTGCAAGATTAAACCAGGTCATTACGGGCTATGCCGAAGCAGAAAAAACGAGGACGGTAAACTCTGGGCCATAGATTATGGCGAATCAACTTCAATAGCTATCGATCCGATAGAAAAAAAACCCCTTTATCACTTCTATCCCGGGTCGAAAACTTTATCGATTGCGCCGAATAGCTGTAACATGCGGTGTCCGTTCTGTCAGAATTGGGAGATATCTCAAACTGACGTGCGCACTGAATACCTTGCACCAGATACATTATTAAAGATATTCAAAGAACACCCAAGCATTGGAATTTCATATACTTATACAGAACCATTAATGTGGTTTGAATATCTGCTCGATGTCGGAACGATGGTCCATGAAGCCGGGGGCAAAAATATCCTGGTAACTAATGGTCTGATAAATGAAGCTCCTTTGGCAGAAATATTGCCTTTGATCGATGCCATGAATATCGATCTAAAAACAATGAATAGCGAGATATACGAAAAAACTCTTGGCGGTAATCTAGATGCTGTCAAAAGAACGATAAGCATTGCATGCAAAAACTGCCATGTTGAAATAACAAATCTGCTCGTCACCGGATTGAATGATCGAAAACAGGATATAGCCAAACTCATTGATTATGTGTCATCTGTTGATAAAAATATCCCCCTGCATTTTTCGCGTTATTACCCCAATTATCACTACGAAAAACCTCCGACTCCCGAGAAAAGATTAGAATATGCCTATCGCCAGGCAAAAGAAAAGATGAATTATGTGTATCTGGGCAATATTTTGACTGATGACGGTTCCAATACAAATTGTCCTAAGTGCAATAATCTGCTTATTGAAAGAGTATCTTTCCAGGCAATGGTCATCGGCCTAAAGGGTAATAAGTGTAAGAATTGCGGAGAAAAAATAAATATCGTTATATAGATGGAAGCTTGGTTTGGGTTAGGAGGCTCGATGATAAGTATATTCCAGCATCAATACCCAATGCCCATTATCCATTTTAAAAGGAGGTGGTATGGCAAGAAGGAAAATTGGTAATATACTCCTTGGGGTTGTTATCGGCGGGATCATAGGATCCGCGCTATCTTATCTTTTATCCGGAGTCTTTCCGAAAGGGCCTGTGAAGAGTTTTTTCTTCAGCGCTCTTAAAGTTGGTTTTGATACAGTTAAAGTGAACCTTGGTTTCTTTAGTTTTTCACTTGGTTTAAGCATCAATATTACTCTCTTGACGATAATTTTTATATTTATTACGATATACCTGCTCCATAAATTATAGTTTTCCATAGATCTTTTATAATAAAAAGGTGGGATTAGATGTATTTTGACGGAAAACGTGTTAAAAAAGCAAGGACGATTACGGTAAAAAGTCCATATGACGGCCGGGTCATTGACACACCTGGACAGAGCGATGAAGGCGATATAACCAAAGCCATAGATGCTGCAAAACTCGGGTTTGATATGCTTAAAAATATGCCTGCCGGGAAAAGAGCCGAAATCCTGGAACTATGCTCTCATATCATCCAGAACAAAAAGGAAAATTTCGCACAGGTCATAGCAAAGGAATCTGGTAAGACGATAAAAGAAGCACGTGGTGAAGTTGACCGTGCAGTAAATACAATGAAATTATCGTCTTTAGCCGCCCTTGGCTTAACCGGTAGAACCATACGATTTGACCTCGGCGGACCATCGAATAAAGTTGGTTTTTACCAAAGGGTACCACTCGGTATCGTACTCGCCATCACTCCGTTCAATTTCCCGTTGAATCTTTCCTGTCATAAAATTGGCCCGGCAATAGCTGCCGGTAATGCGGTCATCCATAAACCAGCCACCAAGACTCCGTTATCAGGTATCATGCTGGCTGAATCCCTGATCCAAGCAGGGTTACCCAAACAAGGCATATCTGTACTGGTCGGACCAGGAAACAGTATCGGCATGGGATTAGTGCGCCGTTCTGAAATAAGGAAAATCAGCTTCACCGGGTCTTTAGACGTGGGTAATCTGATTACTAAAAATTGCGGTATGAAGAGAGTCACTATGGAACTCGGTTCGAACTCGGCAGTCATTGTCTTCAAAGATGCCCCCCTGAAACTCGTCGCAAAAAAAATCCGGAAAGGTGGTTACACGCTCGCTGGACAGGTTTGTATTTCAATTCAAAGGGTCTATGTTGAGGAAGCTGCAGCCGATGAATTCATGCGCGAGCTATCAGTCGAAGTCGGCCAGATCAAATATGGTGATCCTCTGCTCGAAGATACTGAGATGGGACCGATGGTCGATGAACCGGCATTGATCAAAGCCGAGCAATTCTGCAAAGATGCACTGGCTCATAAGGGCATCTTGATTCTGGGAGGACGCCGAGAGAAGACAATCTTTCTGCCCACGATATTACTTGATGTATCAGAAGATGCCCTTGTCATAAAGGAAGAAGCTTTTGCTCCGATCGTTGCTGTAAACAGGTTTCAAACGATAGAACAAGCTATTTCCATGGTAAATGGTACAAAGTATGGATTGCAGGCGGGTGTTTTCACCCGAGACATTACCAGAGCGCTGAAATGTGCTCAGGGCATTAATGCCGGTGGTGTTTTGATAAATGAATTCCCCACCTATCGTGTCGATAACATGCCTTACGGTGGGACAAAGGGCAGTGGGATTGGAAGAGAAGGTCCTGAGTTTGCTATAAAGGAAATGACCGAGGAAAAGTTGATCGTCCTTGATCAGCTTCCCTGATTTGTTTTCTCCGGTTTTTCTTCTACACCTCCATCTTTAAAAGAAGTATACAAGCTACTATTTTCTGAATTTGACCAAGATGATATCACCATCTTTTACAATATATTCTTTGCCCTCTATTCGGGTTACACCCTTTTGTTGAGCTGGTCCAAACCCTCCTGTAGAAATAAAATCTTGCCAATTGAGGATCTCTGCTTTTATAAAACCTTCTCGAATATCACTATGTATCAAACCAGCTGCTTCAAGTATATTAGAACCTTTCTTTATTGGCCAGGCTCGTGTCTCATCGCCTTTTATCGTATAAAATAGTATAATAGAGAGTCTGTCCATACAATATTTTAATAAACCGGCTAAGCCAGCCGGGTTCAAACCCGCATCTTTTCTCAAGGATTGCTTTTCCTCATCACTAAAGCTATTGATATCTTCTTCTAATTTAATAGATATCTTATATGCCTCAATGCCTTCAATATCAACCTGTGATTTACCGTCTTCATCGAAATTCAAAACGATTAATTCCTTTTTTGTTGAAAGCAACGGTAGATCTTTTATCGGATCAGCCGGTATTTGCCCTTTATTCAATGAATCTCGTATTCGCTCGAGATTCTCGAATTCTTCCCGGCACTCAGCTTTTTTCTTGATCTTGTCTATCCGACGTTCAACTACCCCCAGGTCTGCCAGGAATAATTCAGTACGTACGATTTCATAATCGAATTTCGGACGTATCTGTATATTGGTATGGGGTATATCCGGATCCTCAAAACATCTGAGCATGTGGATCATAAGATCTACATCGCGAATATGGGCAAGGAACTTATTACCTAAACCATCCCCTCGCGATGCCCCTTTTATCAGACCAGCGATGTCAATAAATTCAATGCCTCCATATTTCATTTTTGGAGCCTTCGTTATTTCAACTATTTTCTCTAATCGTTTATCAGAGATCGTCACCATTCCGATATTTCTGTCGATCGTAGTAAAGGGGAATTTCGCTACCTGGACGTGTCCTTGGGTCAGGAAATTGAATAAGCTTGATTTACCGACATTGGGCAGACCCATAATACCTATCTTCATGGGACAGAGTATCAGAACATCAGCTTATCAGGCAGCAAACAGGGAAATTCGCATACCGGATAATAAAAATATCCTGATATCCTGAGTATCTGATACGCTTCATTGTGATCGCCTGATATTCTGGTATCCATTATTGCATAGATTCCTGCAGATCAATCGCGTTTATATAATTCTGTGCCTTTACAAAACCTTGTCTGAATATCAATTCAAGACCAGTTATTCCATTCTGTATCACTTTTTGGAGAATCTTTTCTTCGACGCGCGTAAATCGATTGAGAACGTGATCGATAACCGCTATGTCAGATCGACCTACACCGATACGCAAGCGTGCAAAATCTGAAAACCCAAGTATATTTATTATCGAACGCAAGCCCAGATGACCACCATCACTGCCTTTCCTCCTCAATCTTATCCTCCCCAGGGGCAAATTTATATCATCCAGGATAATCATTATCTTGTCTTGTTTGTTTGATAAATAGCTTGAAACTGCATGGCCTGAGTCATTCATAAAACATCGGCATTTAACCAGAACCAGGTTATGGCCGGCAATTTTCGTTTTGGCTATTTTGAATCCCCGTTCGTTGCGAAACTTCACTTTTCTATGCTTGGCGAATTTTTCCAGGAAAATATATCCTGCATTATGGCGCGTCGTTCGATACTTTAGTCCGGGGTTCCCAAGTCCAAAGATAACCATTTACCCCTCACCTTGTTCAAATTATTGTAAATGCTGCCTTGTGCCGTGCCTGGAAATATCTAATAGGACCTTGCTGATGCTGCACAAGGTGTGAGGTTAACCCTTTTTTGCCGGTGATTTGGTCTCTTTCTCTTTTGAACCCTTATCTTCTGCTTTCTCTTGCTTTGTTTCATCCGCAGCTTCCTCGCTTTCACCGGCTTCTTCAGCGCCTTCCTCAACGGCTTCAGGCTTGACTTCTGCAACAACTGCCCTGGGTATGGTCATGCTAACAATTGGTGTTTCTTTACTTAGTTCGAACTCTGTTTTCGGCAGATTAATATCATACAAATGAATCGACTGACCAAGACTCAAGCTAGAGACATCAATATCAATATGTGATGGCATATCCGCGGGTAAGCATTTTACCACTACTTCGTGAAGACTTTGCTCCATGATACCACCCTCTTTTAACCCGGGGGCCTCGCCGATAAGGTGAATAGGCACAGTGGTTCTTATTTTTTCTTTTTTGTGAATATGCTGAAAATCAATATGAAGCAAATCACCTGTTATCGGGTTTTGTTGTATTGATTTTATTACACACAGATAGTCTTTTCCGGAAATTTTGAGATTTATGGTCACCGCTTCTTCCTTCAATATATCGATAACTTTTTTCAAATCGTGTTGCTCAATACAGATCCTTTTTGATTTCTCTCCATGTCCATAAAGAACAGCTGGATATGTTCCTTCTTTTCTCATCCTTTTCACATCACCTTTTGTAGTAACTTCATAAGGTTTCGCTTGTAGCTCTACTATCATTCTTCAACCTCCTTAAAAAGCGAGCTTATCGATTTTGCATTATGTATTCGCAAGATTGCTTCTCCTAAAAGTCCTGCAACGGAAAGAATTTTTATTTTGCTATTTTTTTTCTCCGGACTTAGTATGATCGTATCAGTAACAACAAGTTCCTTGATACACGATTCATTGATCCTTTGGGCCGCATCACGCGAAAGCAAAGGATGGACAACACAAGCAAAGATTTCTTTGGCGCCTTGCTCGAAAATCGCCTGCGCGCCTTCAACCATTGTTCCACCGGTATCGAGCATATCATCATAGATAAGTGCGGTTTTCCCCTGAACATCGCCGATTACATTCAGGACAAGAGATTGATTTGGCCCGGTACGCCGTTTATCAACAATCGCAATGGGTAAACCTGTTTTTAATCTACGAGCAAATGCGCGAACCCTGTTTGCCCGCCCAGCATCAGGAGAAACAATAACATAATTATCAAGATCAAGGCGGTGATAATAGTTCAAGAAAACAGGCGTTGCATACAAGTGATCCACCGGGATATCGAAAAACCCCTGAATCTGTTCAGCGTGGAGATCCATGGTTAACACTCGGCTAGCGCCACTGCTGGCGAGAAGGTTAGCTATTAGTTTCGATGAAATGGGAACTCTTGGCTCATCTTTTCTGTCCTGGCGAGCATAACCAAAATATGGTATTACAGCTGTTATTCTATCTGCAGAAGCTCTTTTTGCGGCATCCAGGAAAAGCAAGAGTTCTAGGATATTCTCTGCTGGTGAATGAGTAGACTGAACAATAAAAACGTCACGCCCCCGAATATTTTCATCGATTTTAACTTTCAATTCACCGTCAGCAAACTTCCGAACAGAGGATTTGCTAACTGGTACCTTGATCTTTTTTGAAATCGCAGTAGCCAATATTTGACTTGCACTACCAGCAAATAACTTTATTTCTCTCATCAAATCTCCTTTGAACACATGGTTATTAGGTTTGGGTTAGAAAGTTGATAACGAACAGCTCTTCTATCCCTGTTCCCTGTCGTCCCATGCCATGTTCCCTAAATATCTCTGGGGCGGGAGGAGTCGAACCCCCACGGCAGGCTCCAAAAGCCTGTGTCCTGCCATTAGACGACGCCCCATTACAGTAATCAGATACCTGTATACCGATATCAGTCAAACAGTGTGTACCTCGAAATACTGCGCACCGATTCCTTCAAGGTACTGTATAACACCCTTTCTGATGTTGCCATCAACGACAACAAAAAGACAAGAACCACTTCCTGAAAGATTTACTATATAAGCTCCGCATCCTATAAGATTAGCCTTAACATCAAGAAGATCCGGGTGTTTTTTAAAAACGGCTCTCTCAAAATCATTTTCCAAATTAAAAATCGGTTTACTTTTTCTCTTTTTACCCTTCTGTTCTTGGAATATGATATCCGTTTCCGGTTGTGATGTCAATATTGTCTTGTCATACTCTTCATATGCCCATTTAGTCATTATCGGATAGCCTGGCCAATATATGATCATGTCCATATGTGGTAATTTAAAGAATTTTAACTCATCACCTCTGCCTCGTGCATAAGCCGCACCCCCTTTTATAAAAAAGGGAACATCTGCGCCGATCTCGCGACCTATCTCAAACAGCGATTTCTCGGGAACATTAATACCGTACATTTTATTCAGGCCGTTGAGAACACACGCCGCGTCTGATGAACCACCACCAAGACCACCACCTACCGGGATGTTTTTAGTTAAATTTATCTGTACACCTTTTTTTATGTTAAATTTTTCAACAAATAATCTAGCAGCAATATAACAGAGGTTTTTATCCGGAGGGATATCCAGACCAGTGGCAATAATCTCAATCCCCTGTTTTTTTTCTTCAAATGAAAGGAAATCCGCCAGATTTATTGTCGTAAGAGTGGTTTCAATATTATGAAATCCATCCTCTCGTTTTTCTATAATTTTTAACCCAACATTCACCTTAGCCCAGGCTTTTAGTGTGATCATCTTATCACTTCAATTTTTACTTTTACTACACCGTCTTTTACCAGCGCTATCTTTTTAGCTGCAGCAAAGGACAGGTCGATAATTCTCCCTTTTATAAAGGGACCTCGGTCATTGACCCGAACGACAACGCTTTTCTGATTTTTCAAATTCGTCACCTTAACCCTGGTGTCAAAAGGTAATTTCTTGTGTGCACAGGTATAATCCCATTTGTTGTAAGTTTCTCCAGAAGCTGTTTTTCTGCCGTGAAACTCCTCGCCATAGTATGAAGCTTCACCATACTGTACATACCCTGTTCCTTGGACGCCTCCTACACAGCAGCAGTTCGAACAGCCCCATGAACTGATCAATAAAAGGATTATTAAAATAAACATATTTTCATTATACATCAATAAGCGATTGTGTCAACGGAATCACTTTTTAGTTTTGCATAAATTTTCTTCGCTGTTACTTGAAAAAAACATGAACGCAATTTCCGTGCCAAAATTTTTCTGGTGATTTTTACATATCACTTGACTTTTAAATTTTTTTTTATATACTTGTCTCGCCTTTGTTTGAACTATACACATATTTTCTAAGGGTCTGATAGAAGTAATTAAATTTGGGGAGGTTTTAGCCAATATTATGTGGATAACTATGTGGATTGTTGTGGAAAAATAAATGATGAATAAAGAAGCAAATACTACTTGGAAAAATGTCCTCGATCTTATAAAAGAAAGAATAAACCCTCAATCTTTTAACACCTGGTTTGGAAGCAGCTGCGGTGTAGAATTAAAAGAAGATGTTCTGCTTGTGGAATTCCCTAATGGATTTTTCATTGATTGGATTGAAGAACACTACTATAATATTTTGGAGGAAGCGGTTCAGCAGCTCAATGGCAATAAGTTAAGACTTGCCTTCAAGGCGGTTAGACAACAAGGAGATCGACCTAAGCGCAAGAGAAAAAGATTAATCCTTTCGCGTGACGGTACAAAACTCCAGGAAAGATATTCATTTGAAAGTTTTGTTGTAGGGAAAAATAATGAATTTGCCCATGCTGCCGCCTTGGCTGTCGCTGAAGCACCCGGGGAAGCCTACAATCCTCTTTTTCTGTATGGCGGGGTCGGTTTAGGTAAAACCCATTTAATGCAGGCCATCGGGAATTTCGTGAACCGACAGCGCAAAAAGGTCAACATCTATTATACCCAGGCAGAGAATATAATGACCGAGTTGATTGAGGCGATCCAAAAGAATCAACAAATGGCATTTAAAAGGAAGTACCGTACCAAGGATGTTTTGTTAATCGATGATATTCAGTTCCTCTACGGTAAAGAACGCCTTCAAGAAGAGGTTTTTCACATCTTTAATCATTTGTACTCAGGAGGGAAACAAGTTATTATCACATCTGATCGTCCGCCAAAAGAAATACTCACTCTCGAGGAAAGATTAACCTCCAGGTTTCAGGGAGGACTGGTTGTTGATCTTCAACCACCTGATCTGGAAACCCGAATCGCAATATTACAGAAAAAAGCCGAAACAGAGAATGTTACAATCCCATCCAATGTAGCCTATTATATTGCTTCGCGCGTTAAATCCAATATTCGGGAACTCGAAGGATGTCTTATTAGACTGCTTGCTTTGTCTTCGCTGTCTGGTCAGGAAGTTACTGAAAAACTTGCCGAAGAGGTTTTAAAAGATCTGCTGGGGTCGGGAAGCAAGATCACAAAACAGATGATTTTAAAAAACGTAATCGAAGAGTTTGGTTTTAATGAAGCCGAGCTGCGCGGAAAGAAGCGAACACAAAAGTTGGCTTTAGCCAGACAAACTTCAATGTATCTGATAAGAACATTGCTTAGTCTCTCGCTCGCTGAAATAGGAGAGTTTTTTGGGGGGAAAGATCACTCAACCGTGATACATGCAATCGAAAAAGTTGAGGGATTAAAAAAGAGTGACATCGAATTTTTTCAAAGCTTAGAGCGGATAACTGCTCGGATAAATAGTTGATAACGTGTGGATGCTTTGATACTTTAAATATATGAAGAAGTTATCAAGCTTTTTTCACAGAGCTGTAAACAATCTTAGATGTTGTTTAAGCAGTATTTTAATGGAGTTTGGGGGATATAAACATTTCCACGTTACAACAACAACAGCTATATATATTTATTATAATAGATGTTATAAGTAAGGAGGCTATATGGATTTTAAGATTACGAGAAATCTTTTAGCGAAAACTTTAGGAAACATCGTTAAGATAATTCCTCCCAAAAGTACGTATACTATTCTGCAAAACATTATTATTGAAGCCAAAGGTAAAAATCTCCTGATACAAGCTACGGATCTCGATATTTTTATTAAAAAAGTCATTCCTGCTGATGTAAAAGAAGAAGGTAAAGTACTAATACCAGGAAAAAAACTGCTTGAAATAACAAGAGAAGCACACGATGAAGACATAAGCTTTAAATTAAAAGAGCTAAAACTCCAAATTACTGCTGGTAATGCTCGTTTCAATATTCCGTCATTAGATTCTCAGGAATTTCCCGAAGTCCCTACTTTCCCAGAAAAAAAATGGTTCGAGACAAGCATCGGAGAAATTCAAGAAATGGTTGACTCCACGGTCTTTATGGTAGCAAAGGACATAAGCCGCCGGCCGATGAATGGTGTTTTGGTGCAATTGAAAAACAAAGAAATGAGAATGGTTACGACCGACGGTGCCAGATTGGCGATGTATAAAACAGAAAAGAAGGTTGCCGATGGTGATTTGATAATCGCCACAAAACTCTTTGATCTTATCGATTATGCTAAACCAGAAGAAAAATTGGAGTTTTACACAGAAGAAAGAATGATGGGTATAAAATTCCTCGACACGACAGTTATTGCACGGCTTATAGAAGGTCCCTATCCAAACTATGAAGGGGTTATTCCAAAGGAGTTCTCAGGGAAATGTACGATCGAAAAAGAAACGCTCGATGGTGCATTAAAAAGAGTTTCCTTGGTTGCCAGTCCGCACATAAAGAATGTGAAATTCGATTTTAGTGAAAGTAAAATAGTTCTTTCCGCATCCTCACCCGACATCGGTGAGGCAAAGGAAGATATCCCCTGTGTTTATGATGGTGAAAAACTGGGCGTTTGGTTTAATGCCAACTATGTTTTGGAAACACTGAGACATCTCTTGTCGAACGACGTGGTTTTTCAATTGACGTCACAGTCGACCGCAGCGGTTGTTTTGCCAAAGGGAGATGATAAACTTATGTATTTATTAATGCCATTAAGGATAGACAGCTGGGAATAAGGGTATGAAGAAATATTGTTTTATTCTGTCCTTAGTACCTTGTTTGCTCTTTGGCGGAAGGTATGGTATCGGCGTAATTATCGGCAGTCCAACAGGCTTTACGGGAAAATATTTTCTGGCCACCAGATCAGCGGCTCAGATAAATGCCGGTTGGTCTTTTATTGGCGACGTCGGGTTTCATATTACCGGCGATTACCAGTTTCTTTTTCCCGGAGTCGTTCGTGGTGAAAGCGGCGAGACCCTCGATAATGTCGTTCCTTACTTGGGTCTTGGCGGGCGGTTCCGGGTCAAAGAGAATGAGGCTTCAAATGATACGGATTTTCATATTGGGTTAAGGATCGGTGGTGGGCTCGAATATTTAATAGATCGATTTGGTGTTTTTTTAGAAATATATCCGGTAGTTGATTTTGTCCCGGAAACAGATTTCGATTTTGAGGGCGGGTTAGGCTTCCGCTTTTATTTCTAACGCGACATGAATTAATTTCATGTCGCGTCAATTACAGTGATGACAGTACGATTTCAGAGATTTGTATCGCTGTCATCTTTATTTACTCGGTGTAATCAAAGGTGTTGACAAAAAACTTTTTTTAGATATAATGATTAGTTGTTTACCCTTGACAAAGGGTTTTTTATATCTATAATATAAGGTAGTAGTAATCCTAAACGGGATTTTTGATCTTTGAAAACTTATTTGGCGGAAGGTCGTATGTCCAAGTTATTAAGGGCGCATGGTGGATGCCTTGGTATCTGAAGGCGACGAAGGCCGTGGTAGGCTGCGTTAAGCGTCGGATAGGTGCGAACAACCTTTAACCCGGCGATTGCCGAATGGGGAAACCCATCTTACTGCAAAGTAAGATATTCTCTGCCTCTGGCAGAGGAAGTCAACCAAGGGAAGTGACACATCTCAGTACCTTGAGGAAAAGATATTCCGAAAGTAGCGGCGAGCGAAATCGGAACAGCCTAAACCGAGCTGTGTGTTCAAGCGAGCAAGCGTTGTACAGTCGGTGTAGTGAGGTTCAGTTGAATCCAAATGCTCTGAGGATTGTGAAGTTACAAAGTCTTAGGGTAGTTGAAATCTCCTGGAAAGGGATACCATAGATGGTGATAGTCCAGTAGACGAAACCCCGAGAATCTTCATTGATTGAACTCTCAAGTACTGCGAGTTAGGTGAAATCTCGTAGGAATCTGCCCAAACCACTGGGTAAGGCTAAATACTCTCAGATGACCGATAGTGAACTAGTACCGTGAGGGAA
>CAYQPW010000007.1:0-109354 GCA_964419565.1 uncultured bacterium | reverse complement strand
TAACTGATCATTGAATATAGTAAACCAGAGACAATTTTTTCATAGGTGACCCCATATTGCCACTAAGCAGAACCAATCGACTACAGCAAACCCTTTTTCTCGTATTGCTTTATACGGTTGAGTAATGTTTTGTAGGATACTTTCAAACGGCGTGCCGCTGCTGCTTTATTGCCCTTTGTTTGCTCGAGCATTTTCTTTATCATTTCAGCTTCAGCTGCCGCGCGACCGCACATGGCAGCTTGTTTCAAGGTCTTTATCTTTTCTGCCAAAGGCTTTTCTCTGGAACCGGGCAAAAGAACATGTTCGGCATTAATCACATCCTGAGATAGGATCACTGCCCGTTCAATCGTGTTTTCAAGTTCGCGTATATTCCCGGGCCAATGATACTCTTGTAATTTAGCCTGTGCTTTATCAGTAATTTTCTTATTGACACCCAAACGCTTGAGAGTGTAGTCGACGAGCAGCGGAATATCTTCATTTCTTTCGCGTAAAGATGGGATTGCTATCGGAAATACACTCAAACGGTAGTATAGGTCCTCACGAAATCTTTTTTCCTTAACAAGCTTGAGCAAATCTTTGTTGCTCGCTGCAATAACCCTAACATCTACGCTTATGGTAAATGTACCGCCTAAACGCTCAAAGTTCTTTTCCTGTAATACCCGCAGTATCTTGGCCTGCAAATCCAGATCGAGATCTCCAATCTCATCGAGGAATATCGTACCTTTATGTGCGAGTTCGAATTTCCCGAGCTTACGTGCTACTGCGCCGGTAAATGCACCTTTTTCAGACCCAAACAATTCATTCTCAAGGAGCTCATGAGGTATAGCTGCGCAGTTCAATGGAACAAAAGGATTTTCCTTTCTCAACGATAACATATGGCAGGCACGCGCGAACAGCTCTTTACCCGTACCAGAATCCCCCAAAAGCAATACCGTAGTGTCGGTCGGTGCGGCCTTTTTTAATAATTCGGAAGTCTTTTTTATCGCTGAACTCTGGCCTATAATAACCGGCAACCCATATATTTTATGGGTCTCTTCTTTAAGTACTATATTTTCATAGAGGCATTGCCGATCTTCGATCATGCGTGTCAGCAGTTTGATCAGGTATTCGATCTCAAACGGCTTTGTGAGAAAATCATAGGCACCGAGTTTGATCGCCTCTACCGCTCGCTCAATCGAACCGAAAGCGGTCATAATAATAAATCTTGTATCGGTATCGAATTTCTTCAGCTCACGCAGCAGGTCGACACCGTTTATGTCGGGAAGTCGAAGATCGATCAAAGCGATACCGTACTGCTCTTTTTTGAATAACTGTATCGCTTCACGACCTTTTCTAACGAGATTACATGATATACCAGCATCCTCGAGACTGCTACGCAACATCTCGCCGAAACTTGTCTTATCTTCGATGATTAAAACGTCGGCCATAGTACATACCTGCTCATTATGTCCTTGGTCACTGAATCACTATGTCATCAAGCTATTATTCACCGTCGGTTTTATCGACATTGAATTTTCTTACCATCTCTTGAAGCCGGCTCGAGACTGTAACAAGTTCCTGACTGGTCGCGGTGAACTCCTGTGCGGCCGCGGATTGCTCCTGGATCGAAGCAAGAATCTGCTCAGCGGCAGCGGAATTATCCCTTGATATACTGTGTGATCCTTCAACTTGCTTGATAATATTAGTTATTTCTTCTTCTTCTTTAGCGATCATTTCGTTGATATTTTTAATCGCGGAATTGAGTTCGATGACATTAGTTGAGATGACCTTCATAGCATCAGCAGTAGATTTTACCACGATACTTCCGTCGCTTATCGCGGTGTTGACTTCTTCTGTGCTTTCAGTAACGGTTCTTATTGACTCCATCATTTCCTTAATGATCCGACCTATTTCTGAGGCCGATTCTTGAGAACTATCCGCAAGCTTCTTTATCTCATCAGCAACAATGGAAAAGCCGCGACCATATTCACCGGCGCGTGCGGCTTCAATAGAGGCATTTAAAGACAATATATTGATCTTCTCTGCTATCGCATCCATGGTATTGACTATCTTATTTATGGCGAGTGAAATTTCCTGCACTTTTGTCATTAGTGTTGTAAGATAATCGTACCTCTTCCCGATCAATTCAATATTATTAATGACAACTTCACTCTGACCAATCGCGCTGGACGCGCTATCTGAAACGCCAAATGAAAATTCTTCGATTTTCTTTACGTTGCTGACAACTTCAAAACTTGCTTCGCTAAGATTTTTTCCGATAGTTATCGTTCTGTCGAGTTCATTGTATTGCTCATTGATACCCTCGGTCATCTTTTGAGTAGTATGTACTATCTCTGATGAAGCACCGGCCATCTCATCAGCAGTCGATGCTATCTGCTGACTCATATCGATCAAACTCTCCACCATATTCTTGACCAGCCTTATCAATTCTGCCTCAGACTGGATTATGCGATTAAAACTCTTGGCGAGGAAGGAAAGCTCGTCAGTTTCTTTGTCCGTTATCTCGACAGTAAGATCACCTTGCTCAGCCCTTGCTGCAGCGACACGCATCGTTCTTATCCTTTGCAGGGTTTTGTCGAAATCAGAAACCAGCATCAGACCAATAAAGGTCAGCAAAGCGAGCTTCAATATCTCAATGTTGATGTCTAACCACGGGTACTGCGACCGGGTCATAAGTATCATACTAAGGTAAGATAGATCAACCACAACGATGGCGAAAAGCCCGTTCTTCCTGCCCAGGAATACAGCCGGGTGAATAATAATATAAAAGAATATAAGGAAAAAAGGAACGCGGATAACCGGATCAATATAACCAAGCGCAGTGCTGAGAAGTGATGTTGTAACCGCGGTTATCAAAAAAGGCATGATCGGAGAATAAATATTCTTTTTTAATAATGAATAAAGCACAAACCCAAAAATAAAAACGGCTAAGGCTATTATAGGAATAATCACCGGCATGAGCAGAAATTTGAACATGTATCCCAAAATGAAAATTATCTCAAGAAGAAAACAGAACGCCATTGTTGAGATAGAACCCTTTAAAGAAAAATCCCTCCCCTTTATCCCCTGCTCTTCCTTTATAATATCCATCAAGACCTCCCGATAACTTCTTTTGTCTTTTTCATGGCACAAAATTCACCACACATGGTACAGGTTAACGCCGATTTTGAGCGCGATCGTCTAAATATTTTCTTTGCCTTTTCTTTGTCGATCAACAAATTCAACATTTTTTGCCAATCAAGTGAGTATCTCGCTTTTGATAAGGCGAGGTCGACATCTCTTGCACTACCAACACCTTTACCAATATCTGCGGCATGAGCAGCAAGTTTTGAAGCTATCACACCGTCCTTGACTTCGTCAACGTTGGGCAACCCCAGATGTTCAGATGGCGTCACATAGCACAGGTAATCAGCGCCAAAATATGCTGCCATAGCACCACCGATTGCTGCAACAATATGGTCATAACCGGCACCGATATCGGTTACCAAAGGACCTAAGACATAAAATGGTGCTCCGTCACATATATTCTTTTCCAATCGGATGTTTGCTTCGATTTCATTGATAGGCACATGTCCGGGTCCTTCGACCATTACCAAAACACCCTCATCTCTTGCCCATCTTACCAACTCGCCGATCACGATCAGTTCCCGAACCTGGTATCTATCGGTCGCATCAGCGATAGCACCCGGCCTAAGACCGTCGCCTAAGCTCAACGTTGCGCTGTACTTCTTGGCGAGCTTGAGAAGACGGTCATAGTATTCATACAACGGGTTCTCTTTTTTATTATGACTCATCCACTCAACCATCATCGAACCACCACGGCTTACGACACCACATACTCTTTTCTTTTTACGCAAACCTCTGATGCTTTCACGGGTTACACCACAGTGAACAGTGATAAAATCGATACCATCATCAAGATGTCTTTCAATAACATCAAACATTTCATCGGGTGAAGCTTTCAGAAATGGCTTTCCACGATTGCGGGATTCAATTGCAACCTGATAAATAGGTACTGAACCAACCGGGATCGTGGAAGCTTTGACTATTGAACGTCTAATGCGGTCGATATCTCCGCCAGTAGAAAGATCCATAACCGTATCTGCACCAGCTTTTATGCATGCTGACAATTTTCGCAATTCCAGCTTTAAATCAGCCAAATCCGGGGATGTCCCGATATTGGCATTGATCTTGGTGCTCAATCCTTTACCGATAGCAACCGGTGTTATTTGATGTTTACAGTTCTTGAGAAGAACGATATTACCTTGAGCAATACCGCGCTTAAGAAACTCGATAGAAACGCCTTCTCTTTTAGCAACGGACTTATACAAAGATGGCATTATACCTTCTCCACGGAGACGCCGACTGATGTTTTAGGTACTGCAACCGATACGAATTTAAGAATGAAAGACATCGCTCTCTCTTCATTCGGAGCTTCAAATGTCAAAAGAAAATCAGGTTTGCCAAATAGGGTAAGAAATTCCCTGATGACAATATCCTCTGGTATTTCGAGGGTTTTAATAATTTTTCGTAATTCATCAACCTTGCCAGGGATGACATCAAGTGTGGAAACAAAGATCATAGACCTCCTTATGAATAATTATAACCTAAAATGTTTTCTTGTCAATTGCGGAATTTAGAATTCGTACTCGTATCTCGTTCCGCAAGGCGGAATCCTCGATTTACCAATATTATTTATTAATATGAAAAATCGGGATAAATCGTATTCGTTATGATTGTCTAGCGGTCTAATATCGTTTGTTTAGTCTATTTAGTCTCTTTGGTTTATTTAGTCTTTCTGGCTTTCTAGGGTTTATTCATTTTTCTTCTCCAGTTCTCCGATGCTCCCTTTCTCCCTTTCCCATTTTTCTCTTCAGCGTAGCGTATCTCCAGCCAAGTGTATCTTCAGCCGAAGGCGTGCTATTCGGTTACTCTATACACCTCGTCATGCTCGTGTACGGCATCTTCTACTTTTAAGCCCACTTCATCGCCCTTTTTTGCAGTCCCGATCGAATCATGCTCAACCTGCATGGATGCGATCACCTGTGTAAAATCGGTGTGTTTACCTTTTATATGGATTGTATCACCGACCTTGACCTCATCGTCTGTAATCTTAAAAACAGCGACACTAATTTTACTGAAATAATGAGTTATCGTACCGACTAATTTCTCCATTATACCCCCTTTTTCCTTTTTTAACCCCCAAACCAACCTTTTATCTTGGATGCTATACTTTGATCCCTCTATCAATGAACATATGTCTTTTGATCTTCTGGGTAGTAGTCTTCGGGAACTCCTCCTCCCTGACTTCAAACTGAGTAATTCGTTTATAAACTGGCAGGTTTTCATTAACTTCATGTACAACATCTTTGAATATTGCTTCAACATCTTTCTGCTCAAGTGTGGTTTCGCTTGAGATACTGTACTCTTCGAGCAGTTCATAATCAGGGAATATGAGAGCACAAATAGATTCTTTTTTAGTATTAGTATCGATCCTAGGTACGACTAGAACCTCTTTTACCCACTGACTTTTTATTATTTTTTCTTCCAATTCCTCAGGGTAAATGTTCTTTCCTGTTTGGGTGACAATAAGGCTCTTCTTGCGGCCTGTTATGTAAATATAGCCTTCCTCATCAATGCAACCCAGGTCGCCACTATACAACCAACCATCCTTAATCACTTCTTGGGTTGCTTTCTCATTCTTGTAGTATCCAAGCATGACGTTCGGACCGCGTATAATGATCTCACCAATACCATCTTTCCCTGGTTTATCGATCTTGACTTCGACACCAGGTACTGGCACGCCAACCGATGCAGTCTTTGGTTTTTCAAGAGGACTTACCGAAACAACCGGTGAGGTTTCGGTCAAACCATAACCCTGGATAATCGGTATTGCAAAAAGCTTTAATCCCTGCGCAACCTTCTCGGTCAATGCCGCTCCACCAGCACAAGCAATCCGTAAATTCCCCAGGCCCATTTCATTGCGAACCTTGGCAAAAAGAGGCTTGCGCAGAAATTTAAATACCGACCCTATACCACTGATCGCATTGAACATGATCTTTGTCGGAATCGAAGCCGCTGCGATCTTACGGTGAACTGCAGCAAGGAATTTCTCAAAAAGCAGTGGTACTGCTATCAGGCACGAAACATTGGCCTCTTTCATAGTTGCCAGGAGGTCTTTCGGTTTCAAACTAGGTGGATAATACACCGCCGCACCTTCATATAGCGGATATATAAAACCGGCAGTCCCTTCAAAAGTATGGTGCATAGGGATGATCGATACCAGAGTGTCTTTATCATTAACGCTTATGATTTTGTCAACCGATACCAAATTGCTTATTATGTTGTTATGACTCAACATAACCGCTTTTGATGTACCGGTCGTCCCCGATGTGAAAATAAGCACCGCCAATGAATCAGGATCGATATTGTCAACCGTAATTTCCCTTGCTGGTTTAAGACCCCTTATCTTATCCATCTGAATTATGTATTCAAAATCATCCAACTCTGGTTTCACCGCTTCAATATTATCGACATAATTTTCTGAAGCTATGACACCCTTTGCTTCACTGCTCCTCAGGATATGAAGTATTTCTGCAGTTGAGAGCATGCGGTCGATCGGCACAACGACTAAACCAGCTCTCACGATCGCTAAATATCCGATCGCCCATTCTGGACGGTTCTCACCGAAAACGGCAAATTTATCTCCCTTTTTCAGACCTTGTTCAAGTAGATAGTTCTTGAGTTTTATTACTTCAGCCTTAAGTTGAGAATAGGTATATGTAATGTCACCCTTTTTAAGCGCTAATTTATCGGGAAATTCGCTCACCGCAAATTCAAAAACCTCACCTAAAGTCTTCGTTTTCCTATCCATTTTTACACCTCAATTGGATTATATTAGCCTTCCCTTTTTCGATCAAAATAGTAACCAGTTCATCTGCTGAATATTTATCTCTCAGCATAAAAAACTCTATCAGCATAGGAAGATTAATCCCACTAATGATATGCAGATCCTTTTTTTCTCTCAATAGACCATAACAACTGATCGTACAACTGCCCCCTGGCAAATCAAGAAAAATGATTGTTCTATCGACATCATCCCTGCCTATAGCACGATTTATTGTATCAACAATGGAATCACAGGATAATCCCTGATTGGATATAACCGCGACCTCTGACTGCTCACCGACGATCTGTTCGGCAGTCTTCAACATGGCTTTAGCAAAATCACCATGGCCTATAATAATACCTCTAAGCATAACCGACTATTCTATCTCCTCATCATAATGAGAAGTTGGTGCCTCCATTTGCGCCAAGATTCTCTTTAGTTCCTTATTGTATTCCTCAGCTGGATGAATACCCCTTAACTTAAGTAAGTAATTCATCGCAACAACCTCGGCGATCACGGATACGTTCTTGCCGGGTGTAAGTGGTATTACGATACGCGGTATTTCAATATCTAACATTTTCTTGGTTTTAGCAGTGATACCGACACGTTCAAAATCACCCTTTACTTCATCCCAGAGAACAAGCTCAAGAACAACCTCTACACGCTTTCGTAATCTTACTGATTTTACTCCGAAAATTCTAAAAATATCAACTAACCCAACGCCCCTTACTTCGATATGGTGTTTCAGACGGCGACTTTTTTCAGCACCGGAACCAACGAGAATATCTCCCCTGCGCACTAATTTGACGAGGTCATCGGCGATAAATCGATGTCCTCGTTCTATTAAATCCAGGGCACATTCAGATTTACCGGTACCTGGTTTACCGATGAATAAAACACCGACGCCATAGATATCAACTAGAGTACCCTGGACATATTTTGTCGGAGCCAGTTTGTACTCTATGTAGGTGGAAAGTCTATGGATAAAAGGAGTGGTCGACATAGGTGTCCGTAGTATCGGTATTTTTCGATGTTTTGCTTCCTCAATAAATTTTTTATCGATATTCAACTTTTTGGCGACAATGATACAGGGTGTACCTAAACGCATCACTGCAGCTATACGGCTATCCCTCAGTTGCTTCGTCAATGTCTTTAAGTATGAAACCTCTGTTTTACCGATTATGATGACACGTTCACTTAAGAAATATCCTGTATACCCAGCAAGCGCGAGGCCCGGTCTGAAAACATCATATGTTGAGATCTTGCTGTCCTTTAGATATTCTTCTCCGCCGATGACCTCGAGTGAAAACTCATCTTTCTTTTCTTTGTAGAGCTTCTCGACCGTTAATATGCTCATTTCCGTTTTGTCTTCTGCGCAATGCGCTTTCGTTCCCTGAATTTTTCCTCATACTTCACAAGCTGACGCTCAATCTTCTTGAATACTTCGTTGATACCGAAATAGATGTCGTGGTTCTTTACTTTGCTTGTTATCACTGAGTGTTTGACTGAAAGATTCAACTCCACGATACTATGTGCTCTGTCTTTTTCCAAAATCAAATTACCATTTATTATATGATGCGAGAAGCGTTCCAACTTCTCTACTTTCTTTTTTGCATATTCTTCTAGATTATCACTGAGATCGAAATTCCTTGCCGCGATCTTTAATTCCATAAAACCTCCTTGTGTTTGGAGAAAATTTTCTGCGGGAAATACATAAAGTACCTAATTATAGCCATTATTTTTTTACTGTCAATGAACGTAAATTTTTCCTTAAATTACCTTTAAATAGATAAGATGCAATCGCTATTCCTGATGCCCCTGCGTTTAAAACGCTTCGGAAATTATCAGAGTTAATACCGCCAATACCGATAACCGGAATATTGACTGCCCGACATACCGCTTTCAGACGCCGGAGCCCACAAACTTTTGCATCAGTCTTGGTGCAGGTTTTGAATACCGAGCCGACACCGAGATAATCAGCGCCATCTGCCTCGGCCTTTTTCGCTTCGCCAATATTATGTGCAGATAGCCCGATGATACCAGCATCTCCAAGTGCATAACGAGCAGCCTGAATAGACATGTCACGCTGTCCCAAATGTACTCCATCGGCACCACACGCAAGAGCGATGTCCGGGCGATTATTAATTATGAACTTTATGTCCTTTGTCGTGAGCAGTTTCCTGATCATACCTGCATAGTCCATGTACACCCGGTCATTCCCATTTGTGACACGGAGTTGGATCATTGTCGCACCATTCTTTCCAAGAATATCCATCACCTGCTTAAGTTGATCTTTCTTAACGTACATCTTGTCAAGCACTACGTATATGCGTGGATCAAATACCTTATGGAAATAAACCATGGCGGATTTTTCGATATCATAAATAAGGAATCGTATTTCCTTCAGCTTCTTACTTAATTCTGGATAAGCCGTTTTTAGAATCTCTTCGAGTGCCCGTGACGATTCTTTGGCACGGGTGAAATTCGAAATCGCGATATCTGCCATATTTTTCTTTTTCAAGATATCGAAATCAGCTCTTCTGCCTGGATCATGCAGGCTATTGCGAAATTGAATGATCCTTGTTAAAGGCAAGTCTTTCTTAACCGATAGAAAATCACGCCGCAGATGTCTGATATCAATGAGCAACGTATTGTTTTTGATGATGAATCTACTAATATCCTCAATTAATTTCAGGGATTCGTTAAGACGGTTCAGGTTTGCATCCAAGATGCGCTCCCACTGCACGATTAATTATAATAAAACAATGATTCGTGTCAACAGGGAAAAGCGCAATATCGGGCTTTTGGAGTAACGGAGAATTGTCCATGAGTAGGTTAGAGTCATGACGTTTGAATCCTTTGCTCCACAAAGTATATCAGGATACCAGCAGATCGGCAGGGAGCATATCAGTATATCAGGTTTTTCCGGTTTATCTGGTTTGTCTCGTTTGTTTAGTTCTTAATAACTTATTACTCAATGACTTACTGATGATATCGAAGGTAATGAGAAAATGGCTCTGTTTTGCTGCTTAGTTCGTCGATTGTATTTCATATCCTATACATTTTCGTGTTTTCTTTTTGACAAATATACGATATCATTATGGCATTTATAACCCATCTTTTGAAATGCCTCCATTGATGATTTGTTCCAATCCTCGATCAAACAAGCGATTATCTCAATGCCTTTATCGTATAATTCTTTTTCAACTTCCCGAACAAGACGAGCAGCAAGTCCCTTTCGACGATATGCTGGAGCTACAGCGAGCCTATTGATCCATCCCTTGCGTCCATCGTGTGTTCCTAGAATCGAACCAATCAATTTCCCATTGATTTCTGCCACAAGAAAGATCGCTGCACCATCTGCCAGTTCACGATCGATATTACTCCTTTTATCACGGCCATCCGGTTTGTAAGGTAATCCTGCTTCAGCCCACAGCCTGATAAGATCGTCATAATCATCGATATTTAGATCGCGCAGCATAATCTTATGACCTTCGTTGCAATATCTAGTGTTATTATCCCGCGGGTTCGGCATGTACAGTAACCTCAACCCCTTTAATATGTTCTTTAATGCACTGCTCTACTTCAGTAGCCTTCGCGTGTGCAGCATCGAGGTGCATATCAGCGCGTAATCGGATATGTACGGTGACCTCGGTAACACCACCATAATCATGAACATGGATATGGTGAACGTCGGTGACTCCGCCACAGGAAAGAGCGAGTTCCTTTATGCGCTCTGTAATTTCTGGTGAAGGAGCTTCGCCGACAAGGATACTCCCCGATTCAAAAATAATTGCAATACCTGTATAAGCTATAAAAAGAGCGATAATGATCGCAATGACCCCATCAATATAATATAAACCGAAACGATACAGGATGAAACCGATTATAACAAGAATTGTAGAAATAGCATCGGTGGCGTGATGCCAGGCATCCGCTTTTAAAGCCGACGAGTCGATAAGTTTACCGAGGTCAAAAGTGATTATCGATGATATCGCTTTGGCGATTATCGTCAGCAGGAGCATGATGATGATGATCCAACGAAATTCAACGGGTACCGGGTTTCGAAGCCTATTAATACCATTAATGAAGAATTCAATACCGACGACTATCAACATGCAGGCGATCACGATCGAAACGATCCTTTCTACTCGACCGTGACCAAATGGATGATTCTTATCAGGCGGTTTCGCGGCCATTCCAAAACCAACAATAAGAATCAACGATGTTGCAACATCGGATAATGAATGTATAGCATCGGCAACGAGTGCAATACTATTGACCGCAACACCGAAGAAAAATTTTATCCCGAAAATAATAAGATTGCTAAAAATACTCAACCCGCCGGCAAAATACCCGTAATTTTTCCGGCGGTCACCGCTGTCAAGCCGAAATCTCGATATGACGTTTTTTGTTAATTCATTCATAGAGGATTTAAATAATTATAGATTTTTCAGCCAGTTTGTCAATGCGCTGTTTGGAACAGAGCCGTACCATACTATTTTGCAGGAATCTGGTCAATGACTATTATCCTGGAGTTACTATTGCCTTTTCAGCAGAACATGACATCATTATTCATGATTCTAACTTGACATATGTGACGATAGCGTTACAATCTTAAAAGGAGAGTTTATGATACTTCTGGTGCTCACCCTAATAGCCGGTCCAGTAGGGGATTATATCGGCTATGATTATGATTATTCTATTGCTTATCAGGGCTATGATACCTTGTATTCGATCTTCGGCGACGACGGTGATACAACCGTATATGATACAGTCACAACGATCGACACTCTTAACTACGGTGGAAATCCGGCATACTTCAACCGTCACATTCGTGTTTCTGACCTCTGGTCACGTAATGACACGCTCTTTTCATGGGAAGTTGGAGATACGCTCTTCACCTACATCACACGCGATACGATATCACAGAAGACCTATGTAACGCCTTTTTATACTGGTTTACAGTGGGATCTTGATATTGCAGGTGAAACACTGATCATTGATATCGACAATGATAGTATTCATGATACATTGGTCGTTCAGAGTGGTATCGCTGAAGTCACAGACAGTGTTATGATAACTGTCCCGCTAGGAACATTTGATGTCTTCGAAATATCATCTACCATGAACGTGATCGGATGGCAAAGTCTTTTTGATGATTCATGCCGCATCTGGATCAGAGATTGGCAATGGTTAGCTCCGTACATAGGTATTGTGAAAGATTCAACAGTTGTCATCGATACCGTACACCAAGTCATATGGTTTGAACTCGGTCGTTTCATATTTTATTCTGAGGCAGTTGATTCAGGGTATACAGCGGTAGCTGAATTCCACGATGATCCTGAAAGAGCGATCCAGCCGATCTTGAATGGTATCGTCATCTACGGAAATGGTTATCATCTCATCGATATCTATGATACCAGTGGTCGCTGGGTCATATCATACGAAATTTTTTGCGACGGTAAATATAAGTTGAATCCAAGAATTCTGCCAGGAGTTTATTTTGCGCGTTTACATACTGCCCGCGGTCTATCAACAACCAAATTCGTGATCATCAATTAGTCCGGTTCAGTTCTTCATAAAGCTCATCCATGGTATGATCCCGGCTACCGAATTAATGCCTGCAACAATAGCCCATAGTCTGCCAGGATTGCACCTGTAAATTCGAAACCCCTCGGCAAGAAGATCTTCGAGCTTCTACGGACCGAAAACAATCTCTTGCTTTGAGTATTCTGGATCCGTCGATATCAAAATCTCAGGTCTTTCACCCATAAATGGGCATATTTCAAGCCACTGGCCGTGTTAAATAGAACAACCTTTTCACTTTCCCTGATCCAATCCTGCTTGCGTAGATGTTTAAAAGCAGCAAGGGTCGCCGCGCCTTCTGGACAACAGAAAATACCTTCGGTCGTACCTATTTCCATCATCGCTTCCATCATTGCGTCGTCAGATACGGCAAGAGCCGTACCCTTGCTCTCTTTGAGTGTTCTTAGAATCAAAAAATCACCGATCGCAGCAGGTACTCGTAAACCATCAGCGATCGTAACCGCATCACGCCATGGTGTAGCCGAGTCTTTACCGGCATTGAAAGCCCGCACGATCGGTGCACAACCTTGTGCCTGCACAGTGACCATACGCGGCAGTTTCGACTTTATCCACCCAAGATTCTTGAGTTCTTCAAAAGCCTTCCACATACCTATCAGACCAGTACCGCCGCCAGTTGGATAGATGATAACATCTGGCAAGTTCCAATTTAGTTGTTCGGCAAGCTCAAAACCCATGGTTTTTTTACCTTCGATACGGTACGGTTCTTTAAGCGTCGACATATCAAAACGCCCATGCTGTGCTGCTTCCTGTGCTGCCTGTTGACCGCAGTGTGTAATGTATCCATCTACAAGTTTTACCTTGGCTCCCCTTGTTATACATTCAACGACAAATGTCTTGGATATGTCCTTAGGCAGATAAACATATGATTTCATACCCGCAAGGGCTGCATAAGCACTCATCGATACTGCAGCATTGCCAGCTGACGGCACGGAGAGTTCTTCAGCGCCTAATTCACGTGCGCGAGCAACGGCAACAGCCATGCCCCGGTCCTTGAATGAACCGGTTGGATTCTGACTTTCATCTTTGATATAGAGATTATTAAAATCCAGAGAATCACCGAGGCGCCGGGCATGAATTAATGGCGTAAAACCTTCACCGAGCGAAAGGATGCTTCTGCTGCTTTTGAGAGGGAGCATTTCCTCATATCGCCACAGGTCAGGCGGCCTTTTTGCAAGATCTTCGCGCTTGAGCGCTTTTCGTATTTTCTTAAGATCGTAGAGAACAACTAAGGGCTTACCGCAGACTGAACAAAGATTCCAGCGCCTCTCAGGTTCTAATTTATTGCCGCATTTTGAACATTCTAAATGATCAACAAAACCCATAAGATTTAAGATTGTAGATTTAAAATTTTAGATTTCACTTTCTTTTCCTTGCAGTATTTATTGATGAAGTAGACATTGCGACAAATTCATCGGATTCATTAAGTAAACGTTCTAGCTCATTTTTATTCCCGATATTAAGAGCTAATATAACCTCAAGCCAGTAATGCGATTCATCAGCTTCTTCCAATACGATATTCATTTTATGGATAAAGTGAGCATGGGATTGTGCTCCAGATGCTGAACGATAATTAGCACCAACCGATGTCGCAGATCTTACTAATTGTTGTTCAATCAAACTTACAATGCGGTTATTAGGCAAAGTACCAACGAATTTTATAATATCCAGTGCAAATTGTTTGGTTCTTTTCTTAAGTTCTTCCTTTTTCATATTCTGATTCTATATCATATTCTAAATGTATACAATGTCAACCACTGACAATACTCCAGAATGCTTGTATACGTCTTGAATCAGTAATTACCGGATAAAATCTACAATTTGAAATCTCGAATGAACTACTTGTCCTTTATCTCCTCGAGTAGTTTCAGAGCATCTGACCTGTCATCTAATACATAATCAGCAACATAGGTCGGTTTTTGTAGTTCCAGAGTTTTTTTTAAGTACCATCGTGCCTGCTCGTATTCTTTTTTCTTAATCAACACTTTCCCCATATCAACATAAAGCAGAGCATAATTGGAATCAATTGCAATCCCTTGATTGAGTGCTTCAAAAGACTTGTTTAAATTCCCGCCCAATAATCCCGGCAATTCATAATATAACATTGCCTTAACGTCGAGAGCTCCGGTATGGTGCGGGTCAATTTTCAATATCTTATCTAATTCCTTCTTTATCTCGGGTACTGACGCCAGTGAGTTCAGAACACCCTTTGTCTGTCCTATCCTGCCGAGATTAACGACATACCAAAAGTGCGCCCATACCGCTTGCTCATCGAGTTTGATCGCAATCTCTGCCAGATCTTTGCCTTTTTCATAGAGTACGAGCTTCTCACCCTTGGTTTTTGCCTCATCACCTAAGAGATAATGGACTTTTGCATATTCGTACAGGACTCTCACGTTATCTGGCTCCTGATCAGCCAGGTTTCCTAATATCTCGGCACTTTCAATCAGGTTTGAGCTATTTAAGTGCCGTGTCTCATATAGATCTATAGCTACATCTACCAGCGAATCACTTGACTGTGCAAAAACCAATACTCCTGCAAGAACCAACATGATTGCAGAATTTCTAAACATAAAACCTCCTTTTTAAAAAACTAACCGAGCTTTGCGTTGATTCAAACACAAACCTAGCTCCTTTTACTGTTCTCTTTGACAGCATGATTCATGTTTTACCGTATGACCTCCCATCGAGAGGAGCTGGATCATTACCTCTTCTTCTTTGCCGGCTAAGCATAGTTGCTATCGTGAAGTAATTTATGACTTTCTGTTTGATCCGGTCATAGCGATAGAAAATTACCGGCTTTTCGAGAACCTTTGTTTTTAGACTCTTTTTTGTATCGATAATATATATCCCCTCTTTTTTTAATAAAAGAAGATCTTGACCATCACCTCCAAAACCAAATTCATAACCTGCTTTACTCGTTGTTTCGACTATTTCGCGATTCACTCTGTTAAAAGGATAAGATATGCTTCGGCAGCCACCTATTTCCCGATCCAGAATCCTTTTAGATTCGAATATTTCATATTCAACCTCTTGTTTGCTAAGCAACGTCAAATTCCGGTGGCTCATCGTATGCGAACCGAATTCAATACCCCATTTTTTCATTTCAAGGATCTGGTTCCAGGATAGATGACGAACTCGCTTACCGGTCATGGATATATCCCATAGATTATCCTGACCGATATAACCAACAACTAGAAAGACCAGTGCCCTAATACCATATTTTTTAAGAATGGGAAATGCATATTCATATACCGTATCTTCCCCATCATCAAAAGTTATTATAATCCCTTTATCGTTCTTTTTTGGAAGCTCTACCCTGGCGCCCATATCAATGAGTTGATCTAAAAAAAGCCTAAACTGTTCCGGTGTATTCCATGTGCCGCAAAGCTGGAATTTAGGCGTGATCCTGTGAAATTGCAGCGCCTTCATCATATGTCGAGGGTGGGTCTTGATAATCTACTCGTATTCCTGACGGGTTTTACCGCGAGCCAAGACCAACCATCCAAGCACGGCCAGGAAAGCCAGCATTGCCCCGGACACCCAAAATATGGCATCCTTGTTTACGAAGGTAGTTAGAAAACCTATGAACAAAGAACCGATCGCGATCAAACAATGATAGATCCAATCCCGTATCGAGAACATCCTGCCGCGAACGAGTTCATCCGCACTTTGATGGATAAGAGTATCCTGACCGATGAAAATCGGGGAAATTGCCAGACCAGCGATAAAAATAACGCCGGCGAATAAAAGCTGGTGTGTAAGGAACGGAAAAAGAATCAAACCGCCGCCGATCAGGATAAAACAGAATAGCATTAAGTTCTTAAGGTCAAAATGATGACCGATAATCCCAATAAGAAGAGCACCGACAAGTAATCCTATCGCACCGGCAGCAGCAAGGATACCGACACCGCTCGTACCCCACCCTAAGTCCTGCTGGATAGTAGGTATAACAAGAACGTAGATTACGCAAGTCCCGATGATCATGAGGACAATAGAAGACATTGCAAAACCAAGGTCTTTATTTTTCGGTATCATCTGTAAGGCATGCTTTAATTCGTGCCAGACCTTTAACAAACCGTTTCGCACCAGGATAAGAAATCCCCTTGCTTCAAGATGTTTCTCGCGCTCTGGCGGTTCGGTTAATTCTACCTTCATAATATACAGCATGAAAGCAGAAATGCCGAAAGTGATACCATCAATAATAAAAGCGACAGTCCAACCAGCTAAGCCTATGAGTCTGGGCCACATATACCAATCAACCACCAAACCGCCAATCAGCATACCGAGAAAAGTAGCTGCTCTGCCGACAAAGTTCACCAGTGAATTTGCCTTAAGAATATGTCCCTTTGGAACAAGATTCGGTATTATCGAACTTCTTGCAGTATTAAAAAATAAAGTCAGTAAAAACATGAAAAAAACAACTATAAAAACTGGATATATATTATTCGTCAGGATCAATACAAGAGGGATTAGAAAAGCACAAAGCATCCTCAAGGAATCACAGACGACCATGACCTTTTTCCTGTGCCAGCGATCAATAAGGACACCGGTGATAGGACCGAAAATGATGACCGGCAAGGTAATTGCTATGATCAACTGGGAAAGCAAAAAGGAAGCCTTTTTTGGGAAGAGTCCGATAATGCCGATGAGCGCTATATAGTCGAGTTTGTCGCCAAACTGACTCACCGTCTGTGACAGTACGAATATCGAAAAATTCCTATTCTTGAGTGTTCTCCACACGATCAGTCTCCAGCCTTCAGTATCTCAGAATAAAAATCAACGACCTTCCTCGTGACAATCTCCCAGTCATACGTCAACGCTTTGTCCCTACCCTTGATACCCATCGTTTTCATTCTTTTCTTATTCTTTAACATCTCTATTGCTTTCTCAGCGAGTGAAGATGGATCACATATTTTAAAAAACAAACCCTCTTCGCCATCGTGCATGACAGTCCTATAACCAGGGATATCAGCTGCGATTATTGGTTTTCCCGAAGCCATCGCTTCAAGCAAAACAATGCCAAAACTCTCACCGCCGGTAGCCGGTGAACAAAAGATATCACAGGAGGCATAATACTTGGGCAATTCGTCCGGACTCACATGACCCGCAAAAATCACATGTTCCTCCAGATAACCATCCATATAGCTGCGATAGTAATGTTCCAGGACCCCAGAACCAACGACAACAAGCTTAGCGCCCGGGAACTCCTTGAGAATCATCGGATAAGCTTGCAGTAAATACTTTAACCCTTTCCGCGGTTCAAATCTGCCGACAAACAAAATCTTTGGTGCAAATTTGTCTAAATATGGTATCGACTCAACATCTGGTCTGAATCGACTAGTATCGATACCATTCGGTATCAAACGATAATTACCCGGGAAATATTTAGAAACAGAATCCCGGGATACTTCTGACACGGCGATCAAACCATTTATCTTTCTGAAATACTGTTCCAAAACTGGTTCCCATAATAAATAGCCAAGACTATCTTCGTGTGCTGCGTGAAATGTAACGAAGTTCTTTGCGTGAGAGTACTTCAAAATATAATATGGCAAAACAGGTGCCAGAGGTCCATGGATATGGATGATGTCAAAATTCTCCTTGTTTAGAAAACGTCTTAATTTCCAGGGGATGCTAATAAAACCGAGGTTTAAAACTGAGAAGGACTTGTTCTTTGGAATGAGCATACCCCTGCCCATTCGTACTATACTCTGATCGACATATGGATGATTATTCCCGAAAGATGGCGCAAGGATCTTTGCATCATGTCCCATCTTCCTCAAACACTGCCAAAGATAAAGCATATGTTCTGGAACACCACCGGTATGTGGATAAAAATCATCAGCAACTATCAAAATCTTCATCCAGCCCCTCGCATTTTCAAAGACAAAACAAATCCCTCCCGATATCTTCTGATATCCTGATAGAGATCCCCATGATCAAATGATTTTCTGGCACGATCATTTCCCTGTATGCCCAAAGCCACCGCTGCCGCGTTTTGTATCTTCCAATCGTTCGACCTGGATGAATTCTCCCTGGACTACCCGGCTGAATACCAACTGTGCTATCCGGTCACCCGATCTGATATTAAAAGGTTCACACCCAAGATTAAAAAGAATAACCTTTATTTCACCGCGATAATCTGCATCAATCGTACCTGGCGTATTCAAAACGCCGATGCCATATTTCATAGCCAGCCCACTGCGTGGCCTGACTTGTGCCTCATAACCATCAGGTATTTCAATACTTACTCCAGTCGGTACTGTACAGTATGTTCCAGCCCTCAGAATAATGTCCTCTGCAATGTCAGCATACAGATCACAACCGGATGCCTGCTCACTTTGATATTTGGGTATAAATCTCCCGATAATCTTGATCTGTATCTTAGTGATCTCTGACATTTAAATTTTCCGATCCTCATCAAGCCACTCGTGATGAAACACAAACCACTGCTCTGGATATTTTTTGATGAAACCCTCAAATTTCTCGACCATAAGCCGGTTGAACGAATCAGCTTCACCTTCATAAACAAAAGGTTCCTCAATAACACCCAGATAACGAGCGCGTCTGATTGAAGTATCTAGAACCATATAGGCAAAAACAACCGGTATTTTTTTCTTAATTATGATCTCGGCCAAACCTTTCGGGATCATCCTTTTTCCGGAAAAGAAATTTACCGGTATGCCATTCTTCGCTACATCGCGGTCAGCAAGCACCGCCAGAACCCGATTATTCTTAATTATATCGAGGAATGCATATCCTGCTCGATTAACCGAGTAAGTCCTCATACCCGTACTCTCGCGGTGTCTGGTGTATAGCGCGAGCATTTCAGAATTAGTTTCCTCGACCAACGCGGTCATAGGCACACCCCGGGCAGCAAGATAGGCTCCGGCATAATCCCAATTCCCCAAATGCAGAGTAATCAATATACAGCCGCTTCCTAAAGCGAGAGCTTTTTTGACATGTCCATAACCGATGCATTCAGTGCTGTCGATAATACGCTGTTTTGACATAAAAGATAATCTAAAAAAATCTGTCATGGTAAGGGCAAAATTCGCAAATGTTCTTTTCATAAGACAATTCATTTGCTCCTGACTGATGTTATCATTAGCGAAGATATGTTTTAAATTGCTTGTGATATAGTCTCTTTTCTTTTTTGAAAAATAGCAGTATAGAAATCCTGCCAAGATCGCTATCTTGTCGGCCAATTTGGGAGGGATCAAACGGGTAAGCCCAACACCGCTTTTCTGAAGTTGAACAACTGGGTTCATTTACCAGGTTCTAATCCTTGTATGACTGAAGAGCAGCATTCAGGACATCCACGGCTTTGTTCAGATCTTCGATCTTTAGGACATAAGCAACACGAACTTCACTGAGGCCCTTATCTGGCGAAGAATAAAAACCATTAGCTGGAGCAAGCATTACGGTATTGTTCTGATATACAAAATCGGTTAGAAGCCACTTGCAAAACGTATCAGTATTTTTTACCGGCAATTTCAAAACACTATAAAAAGCACCTTCAGGTTTATGAGCTAAAACCCCGGGTATCTTGCCCAATCGTTCGAACAGTCTATTCCTCCGCATTTCATATTCTTCGATCATCGGTCGAATATACTTATTAATATTCTTATAGGCAGCGATCGCGCCAACCTGTTCCAGAGTCGGCGGACACAATCGTGCCTGGCCGAATTTAAGTAACCGATCCATGATCAGTTTGTTATGGCTTATGATCGAGCCTACCCGGGCCCCGCACGCCGAGAAACGCTTGGATATTGAATCCATAACAATGACCCGGTCTTTAATTTCGGGCAAAGAAAGCGCACTTATCTGTACTTTGCCGTCGTACACGAACTCCCGGTATACCTCGTCTGAAAGAAGATAGAGGTTGTATTTCTTGCATAGACTGTTAATAAGGAACATCTCTTCTTCATTCAGGACTGTTCCGGTTGGATTATTAGGTGTGTTAATAAGTATTGCCTTTGTCTTACTGGTAATCTTCGACTCGATGGTCTGTTTATCAGGTAAATGAAAACCGTCCTCAACTTTCGTCGTAATAGGAACAAGCTTCAACTGCGACATCACTGCAAAACCGTTATAATTAGTATAGAAAGGTTCAAATACAATTATCTCATCACCTGGATCAGCCACCGTCATCATCGCAAAGATGATCGCCTCGCTACCGCCAGTAGTGATCCAGACATTATCGATATCAATATCAAACCCAAGACTGCGGTGGTAATCAACAACCGCTACTCTAAGATCAAGCAGACCGCCCGACGGGCCGTAACTGAGGACTTCTTCACGGTAACCAGCGATTGATTCAAATATCTCAGATGGTGTTTTGATATCAGGTTGTCCAATATTCAAATGGAATACATGTTTACCTTTTTTCTTGGCTTCATCTGCAAATGGCACCAGCTTACGAATTGCCGAGTATGGCATTTGCTCTGCCCTGTTCGATAGTTTAATTACTGTCATGTGAAATTATATATATAGCATTTTAAAAGTCAATATAAGGAAAATTCATCGAAGCATACCATGTATGCTTGACTTTTAAAGATTCAAGAATATACTTGAGATTATGAAAATAGACATTATAAACACAAAAATAACGCATTTTAAAGGCGATATGATCATTGTAAATTTATTTGAAGGAGTACGCCGCCCGGGCGGTTCCACTGGCTCTGTTGACAAAGCTCTTAACGGAAAGATAACTGAACTTATAAGAAAAGGCGAATTCTCAGGTAAACTCGGCGAAACATTGATAATCCATACATTCAACAAAATTAAGGCAGATAGAGTAATGATCGTGGGGTTGGGTAAAAAGGATTATTTCGATATTGAAAAAATCAGAAAAGCCGCTGGAGTTGCGATAAAACGTGCTGACAAGGTACATGTAAAAAAGATCGCCACGATCGTTCATGGTGCAGGGATCGGTGGTATTGCACCAGAACAAGCAGCGCAGGCACTAATAGAAGGCACTTTGCTCGCTCTATACGAATTCTGCTATTATAAGGAATCGGTCGAGAAACACATCACTCATTTCTCTGTTGCAGAAATAGACCGTAACAAAATCGCCCGTCTTAAACAAGGTATCGCATATGGCCGGATCCTTGCACAAGGACAAAATATCGCACGGGATTTTATAAACGAACCGGCTAATAACTTAACTCCCCTGAAGCTTGCAAGCAGGTTGAAGAAAACAGTAAAGAACCTGGGCATAAGTAAACTCGTTCAATTACGTATATTAAAAGAAAAAAACCTTGAAAAATTAAAAATGAACGCTCTATTATCAGTCGCCAAAGGCAGTGACAATAAACCGGCGTTTATCGTTCTAAAATATAAAAACGCAAACCGACCATTGATATGTTTGATCGGCAAGACCGTCACCTTTGATTCCGGCGGGATCTCGCTGAAACCAGCATCAGGTATGTCACGCATGAAAGGCGATATGTCAGGCGGTGCAGCTGTTATCGGCGCATTTCTTTCTCTGGTTAGAACCCGAGCAAAGGTGAATATCATGGCGATAATCCCTGCCGTTGAGAATATGCCGTCTGGTGCGGCCTCGAGACCGGGTGATATTGTTCGCGCCAGAAATGGAAAAAGCATCGAAATTATCTCGACCGATGCAGAAGGCAGGATGACCCTTGCTGATGCATTATGCTACGCTGAAAGCAAGGGAGCTGAGACGATAATCGATATTGCAACTCTTACTGGGGGATGTGTAGTGGCACTCGGTGATATCGCCGCTGCAGTAATGGGCAATGACCAGCGTCTCATCGATCTACTCCTCAGTACTACTGCAAAAACCGGTGAAAAAATGTGGCAATTGCCTCTGTTCAGTGAATATAGTGATCAGATAAAAAGTGATGTTGCCGATGTAAAGAACTCGGGTGGTCGGAAGGCCTCGTCTATTACTGCCGGTTTATTCCTGGAAACATTCGTCAGCAAAGCACGATGGATACACATCGATATGGCTGGCAAAGAAATGAGCGATAAAGCTAAGTTCTTCACTCCGAAAGGAGGAACCGGATACGGCACAAGAACGCTCGTTGAATTTATCCGGGAGATCACATAACCTTGCTTACCCTCATTATTTTAGCGTTCAGTCTCAATAGTGTCTCAACACCGATCAGTTACCAGACTTTTTCGAATGCGGCATATACTGCTTATCAAGGTAATTATCAGGTCGTTATTGAACCAAAAGACATCGGCGAAATCACCGTCTTTAGCGCTTCTGCACGATTTTTAGACTTCGGTCTTGGTTTCTCGAACATGCATGAAGGCCGCGAACGAAGAAATTGGGGCAGTATCTCATACCATGTCAAAAAGATCCCTTTCTCGATTGGTTTCAATGCTGGCATCCTGAAAATATACGACCAAACCGACCCGCTTTTTGACCTTGGCGCATGGTATCACGGCAAGGTATCATTAGGTACCAGCTTTTCCAATATTCTCAATGATGACAAGATACTCAGGGGCGGAATCTCCTATACCTGGCGACAGTTGACCGCAGCCGTTGAAATACAAGATTCCTTACGTAATCGAGAGATTACCCCTCATGGGATTATCGCTCTTAAACAACCGATCGGTGATTTTAGTATAGGCTTATATGGTGGTTTCCGACCGGGTCTGCTCAGCGGTGCAGTATCCTTGGATTTTCGAAGTTTCATCCATGCTTTAGTGCTCTACGAAGACACCTTAAAACTGCTGATCGGTTTTAACTTCCGTCCTCCTGTCGTAACAAAAAAAATAACGGTCGTCGATACCCTGCTAATCGATAAACCGGTAGTCATTGAAAAAACAGTAATAAAAAAAGAACCCAAACCAGCCCCTGATCAACCGTTATCAGAAAAAGACAGGCAATACTGTGAAAAACACTATCTTAAAGGGATCGAACACTATGTCAACGATCGGCTTGAACAAGCGATAAGCGAATGGAATCTGGTCATAGAAGTGTGTCCTGATTATAAGGATGTCAAACGCTATATCGTAAATGCACGCGAAAAAGTCAAATTATTAGAAGAAGAAAAATAACCATTAAAACTACCACAATTTAGACTAAAAAAGCCCTGGCGCGACCTGCTAGCTATATGATTTCATGCTTTCTATGTTATTGACTTGAGTGAGAAATTCAATATAATAATCAGCTAATATGATATCCTGAAGGGAGTTATATGAAACTAAATACTAGCAAAGCTTCAACTATTATTAAACGATATAGAAAGAAAAAATCCGGTCTTCTCGCTGTGCTTCAGGACATCCAGGATGCGTACAACTGGCTACCTCCTGAGATTTTGAGCATGGTATCAGAAGAACTGTCCATACCTCTGATCGATGTTTATAGCGTAGCTTCATTTTATCGTGCTTTTAGCTTGACACCGCGTGGTAAACATCTGGTAACAGTCTGTCTGGGTACGGCATGCCATGTGCGTGGTGCTCCAGCAGTTCTCGATCGTTTGCGGGATCGACTCAAGCTCGAGCCGGGTTGTACAAGCAAAGATGGTAATTATACATTAGAGACAGTTGCATGTCTCGGGGCTTGTGCATTAGCTCCTATCGTCGTTGTTGATGGAAAATATTATGGGAAAGCGACCGCTAAAAAAGCTGATTTAATCATCGAAAATCAGAATAAAGAAAAACCAAAAGCAATGAAGGCACAGGGAAAAAAGAAAATCAAACAAAAAGCTAAAAAGAAAACTACAAAAAAAATAACTAAGATAAAAGCTAAGAAAAAAATTACAAAAAAACCAAAAAGGCAAAGACTCACGAAAAAACAGATTCCAGCAAAACGCGTAAAGAGGAGTAAAAAAACAACCAGCATCAAGAGAAAAAAGAGAAAAATAATTACTAAAAAACCTGCGAAGAAAAAAATAAAGAAAAAAGCTAAAAAAAGAATAACAAGAAGTTCAAAAAAGAAAAGAACTACCAAAAAAAGAAAGTGACTCTGAAAAAAATAAAAGAATTGCTCAACTGCAGACTCTTGTGCGGCTCTGATAAATTGCTAATAGATGTAAAATCAGCAAAAGCCTCGGATCTGATGAGCGATGTCCTCAGATTTTCAGGACCTGGCAAACTTCTCTTGACCGGATTGGTCAATGTCCAGGTCATCCGGACATGTGATATTGCAGGCATTTGTGCAGTGGTCTTTGTCCGGGGGAAAGAACCTTCAGCCGAAACAGTTAAATTAAGCAAGGACTGCGATATCGCTCTTCTCACAACAAATCTCTCTATGTTCGATTCATGCGGGATACTGCACGCTAACGGTATAAAAGGTGTTATTATAGACTCGAAAAATTAATAAATAATGCGTGGCAAAGCTGCTTTTGAACGAGTTTTTAGGATAAAGGGTGGAGATTTCATAAACGCCGGTGAATCTTCCATAAAAATACGTAATATATTGAAAGATATCGGTGCTGACCCCGACATCATACGAAGGGTCGCCATTGCTGCGTATGAAGCAGAAATGAATGTTGTCATGTATGCGGAGCGTGGTCTAATGAAGGTTATCATAAACGCGAAGAATATAACTCTTAAGGTCGAAGATAAAGGACCAGGTATAGCTGATATCGAACTAGCTATGAAGCCAGGCTATTCAACAGCAACAGAAGAAGTAAGAGAAATGGGCTTTGGCGCAGGCATGGGTCTACCTAACATCAAAAAGAATTCAGATCACTTCGATATACGTTCAACTCTGGGTAAGAGCACCAGATTAGAGATGATATTTAATTTAAATGGGACATACGATTAAAACTCGACGTTTTCACTCGGTAAAAATAGACAAAAAAAAGTGCATCGGCTGTGTCCGGTGCATGCAACATTGTCCAACCCGAGCAATAAGGGTGAAAAACCATAAAGCGGTTATTAATGAGGAACGTTGTATTGACTGCGGCGAGTGCTTACGGGTCTGCCCATATAATGCCGTCATACCGATCACTACATCCTCAGCAGATCTTGACAAATTTAAATTTAAGGTTGCGCTTCCATCTCCAGTATTATATTCTCAGTTTGGTCAACATGTCATGCCAAATGAAATTCTTGCAGTAGTTAAAGACCTTGGGTTTGACCTGGTCTATGATGAAGCCTGGATGTGCGAGATGACAAGCCGGGCGATCGAGGAATACTTGGACGAGAACAAAGGACCAAAACCAGTTATCTCGTCGACATGCCCGGTAGTCGTTCGGCTTATTCAGCGTTTATTCCCCAGCCTCTGCGATCTTATCATCCCTATCGAACCACCACGCGAAATAGCTGCAAAAAATCTGCGATCTGACATTGCCAGTGAACGTAATGTAGCAGAACAAGATATCGGTATCATACATATCACACCTTGTGCAGCAAAAATGGTCTCAATAAATTACCCGGAAACTATGAAAAAATCGAACCTCGATGGTGCCTTATCGATACAGGAGATCTATAACGATGTGATGTTGAAATTAAAAAGAACTAAGACCCCGCGCATCCTCGACGCCCACAGTCAAATAAGCGGGATCGGGATCGGCTGGACCATAGAAGGCGGTGAGATCCGTGGCTTAAAATACTTTCATTCTGCTTCAGTATCAGGTGTCTATGATACAATAAAGATCCTCGAAGATGTTGAGGCCGGGAAACTCAGGAATATCGAATACCTTGAATGTTTGATATGTCCTGACGGCTGTATTGGTGGCCCGTTGACCGTTGAAAACAGATTTGTCGCAAAAAGTAATGTTCTTCGGTTGATCAAAACCTTTGGCGGTAAAAAAAGAGTCGACGCTCATTTTGTTAAAAAGCTGTATAAAGAAAAATATTTCTCGTTTGAGGCAGCTGTAAAGCCCAAACCGTTCGCACCTCTTGATAAAAACAGAGAAAAGGCGATCAGGAAAACCGAACTAATAGAAAAAACATTGAAAAGACTACCCGGCACAGATTGCGGTGTATGCGGTGCGCCTGATTGTCGAACATTTGCTGAAGATGTGGCACGTGATGAAGCGCAATTAAGTGGCTGTTTATTTATCAGAAAAAACAAGGGAAAGAAATGAACGATAAAAAAATAAAGATATCAGATGTTATTGATACATGTAACACGAAGGCAGTCACCTGCCCAGAGCTTATTGAGCGGGAAATCAAAGGTGGCTACGCAAGTGATCTGCTCAGCGATGTCATGGCCAATACCAAAGCGGGTGACATTTGGGTAACGTTGCAGGGGCACCCGAATATCGTTGCGGTCGCTAAACTAAAAGAATTGGCTGGCATAATTATAGTTAACGACCGTATACCTGATGCAGAGACTCTAAACAAAGCAAAAACAGAAAACATCATTATTCTCACAAGTGATCTACCGGCTTTTGAATTGATCGGTAGATTATATAAAGTAGGCATATCTGGAATACGGTAATGCTCCAATGTTATCGAGCAGATCTCCACATTCATACGTGTTTGTCGCCGTGTGCCGACCTAACGATGTCACCCAAAAGGATCGTGGCAAAAGCTGAGGAAATGAAGCTTGATATCATAGCAGTTTGTGATCACAATTCTGCCGAGAACGTAAGAGCAACATTTAATGCCGCAAAAGGAAAAGACCTCGCTGTATTAGCAGGTATGGAAGTAGCCAGTTCCGAAGAAGTCCACATGATCGCACTGTTCGATACTGTAGATGCAGTATTGACAATGCAAAAATTGGTCTATAAAGCATTAATGCCGGGTGAGAATAATGAAGAACTTTTCGGACAGCAGATTGTTGTAAATGAATTTGATGAAGTTGAAGCGTATAATAACAGACTCCTTATCAGTGCTACGACACTGCCTTTAGCTGAAATAGTCAAGCAGATCCATCTCAATAGCGGTCTGGTTATAGCCTCTCATATTGATCGTGAAACCTACAGCATTTTTGGGCAGCTCGGGTTCATACCCGACGGTCTTAATATCGATGCACTTGAAATTTCTCCAAACACGACACGGGCTCAGGTAAACATTAAATTTCCCGCGACCGCTCGATATCCATTAGTAACATCTTCGGATGCGCACTTCCTCGAGGATATCGGTAAAGTCACGACGTCTTTTCTACTCGCACAACCAACTTTGAGTGAAATAAAAATGGCTTTTTCTAAACGCGACGGGCGAAATATCATTATGGAAGCATAGCGATGCAAGACCTCTCACTTCATGTACTTGATATCGTGGAAAATAGCATTGCGGCTGGCGCAGAAAAGATTAAAATATCTATCAATGAAGATACCGCAAGAAATAAGTTGATTTTGACGATCCAGGATAATGGTATGGGCATGGATAAAAAAACATTGACTAGAGCTCTTGATCCATTTTTCAGTACCAAAAAAACCAGAAGGATCGGTCTTGGTTTATCGATGTTAGCTCAAGCAACAAAAGAAGCAAACGGCAGCTTCCACATAAAATCGAAAAAAGGAAAAGGTACGACAATAACTGCAACTTTTATGCACGATCATATCGACCGTAAACCTATCGGCGATATGACCAAAACATTGATGACCTTAGTCGCTACCCAGGGTCTGGACGTAGATTTTTTATATAAACACCATAAAAACAATTATACTTTTATCTTTGATACAAAAACAATTAAGAAAGACCTAAAAGATATACCATTAAATAATTCTGAAGTTATCAAATATTTGAGAAATAATTTAAAAAAAGAGTTTAAAAAACTTGATGAAAGGAGTAATAAATGAAGAAATTGAAAATCGGCGATTTAGAAAAAATAAGGGATAAAGTAAGAAGAACAGCTAATCTAAGACAAGGTAAAGCGAAAGCCAAGATAACAGTACACATGGGGACTTGTGGTATTGCTGCCGGTGCTCGTGAAATTCTCACCAACTTGATGAGTGAAATCGACAAGAAAAAAATAAGGGACGTAATCGTCACCACCTCGGGATGTGCCGGTTTGTGCAGCCGTGAACCAATGGCTACCGTCGAAATAAGCGGCAAACCACCAGTGAAATATGTCGATCTAACTACAACCAAGATGAAGAAGATACTGGAAGACCACGTCCTCAAAGGGAATGTTGTGAAAGAATATGCCTTAGCTGTAGGCAGTGAGAGAACCTATTAACAGAATGGTAAAGGTAACAGTAACGCAACCCGTATCGTTCAACGGCAAAGGGCAACGTAGAGACAATATAAACGTCACCTTATCTTACGAAACGGGCATCGTAGCCCAATACCCTTACCTGTTTTTTTCATAGGAGGTTGAGTTGAAACAATATCGAACACATTTGCTTGTCTGTGCTGGAACTGGATGTGTCGCGGCAGGGTCTTTCGAGATCAAGAAAGCACTAGAAACCGAGATCGCAAAAAGAGGGCTGCAAAAAGAAATAGCGGTCATATCAACAGGATGTAATGGGTTCTGTGAACGTGGACCGATAGTCGTTGTACAACCCGAAGGTATTTTCTATCAAAATCTTTCTGTTCGCGATATCCCCCATCTTGTTGAAGAACATTTTTTAAAAGGGCGACCCGTAAAAAAATTAATGTATGTCCCGCCGAAGGAAGAAAAACCGATACCTAAAATGAGTGATATTGGTTTTTTCAAACACCAACGATTGATCGTATTGAGAAATCGCGGTCGCATCGACCCAGAGGATATTGAAGAATATATCGCCTTTGACGGTTATAAAGCTCTGGAAAAAGCACTCTCTGGAATGGAACCAAAAGTAATAATCGATGAGATAAAAACCTCGGGACTTCGTGGTCGTGGCGGAGCCGGGTTTCCGACAGGACGGAAATGGGAGCTTTGCAGAGAAGAAAAGGAACCAGTGAAATATCTGGTTTGCAATGCAGATGAAGGCGATCCAGGTGCTTTTATGGACCGGAGTATCCTTGAAGCAGACCCCCATGCTGTACTTGAAGGTATGACGATCGGTGCAAAAGCCATCGGTGCACAAAAAGGATTCATATATGTTCGTACTGAATATCCTTTGGCCTTAAAGCGCCTCAATATCGCGATAAAACAAGCTAATGAATATGGTTTACTTGGAAAAGATATTCTTGGAACCGGCTTCAACTTCACGATCGAGGTTGTTCGCGGTGCGGGTGCTTTTGTGTCCGGTGAGGAGACTTCACTGTTAGCTGCGATCTCTGGTCGCATCGGTGTGCCCAAACAAAGACCACCTTATCCAGTGAAGAGAGGTTTATTCAATAAACCTACGAACATAAATAATGTTGAAACCTGGGCGAACGTCCCCCAGATAATCCTCAGAGGTGCGAAATGGTTTGCTGGCATGGGCACCAAAGGTAGCAAGGGTACTAAAATATTCTCACTAGTAGGTAAAATAAACAACACTGGACTCGTTGAAGTACCAATGGGACTCACAGTAAAAGAAATCATTTATGATGTTGGCGGGGGTATCCCCAATAACAAGCGTTTCAAGGCAGTTCAAACAGGCGGTCCCTCTGGTGGCTGCATCCCCGAAAATCTCCTTGATCTACCGATCGACTATGAAAGTCTAACAAAAGTCGGTTCAATGATGGGTTCAGGCGGGATGATCGTCATGGATGAAGAGACGTGCATGATCGATGTTGCCAAATACTTTATGAATTTCTTAAGAGACGAATCGTGCGGTAAGTGTCTTTCATGCCGTGAGGGTACCCAGATGATGTGGCAGATACTTGACAGAATAACTAAGGGCAAAGGCGAGCTTTCTGATCTTGAGCTGCTTGAAGATCTAGCCATCGCGACAAAGGACGCCTCAATGTGCGGTCTTGGGCAAACTGCAGCCAACCCGGTCTTGTCGACAATGAGATATTTCAAAGACGAATACATTGCGCATATTAAAGATAAGAAATGCCCGGCTCGTGTATGCAAACCACTAATAAAATATACTATCCTTGACGAACGCTGCACAGGCTGTATGGCCTGTTTGAAAGTATGCCCCGTAAATGCTATTTCAGGCAAGAAAAAAGAAGTACACACTATCGATCAAAAGAAATGTACAAAATGTGGTTCGTGTGCAGAAGTATGCAGATTCGAAGCCATACTGGTCGAGTAAATAGGAGCAAAAATGACAATAAAACTAAATGGTCTCAATGTCCGGGTTCCTGATAGTTATACAACGGTTTTGGAGGTTTGCAAGTTCTATGGTCTTGAAATCCCAACACTGTGTTATGACGATGGGTTAGAACCTTATGGTGGCTGTCGGCTATGCCTTGTAGAGATCGGTGAAGGCGACAGTGCCAAACTTGTTAGTTCTTGTACCTATCCTGTCGAGGATGGACTTGTCGTACGCACAAATACGAAAAGAGTAATAAAGGCGCGCAAGATGATGATCGAAATGCTCGTTGCGATCTGCCCTTCATCAAAGACGATCCAGGACCTGGCATCAAAATTTAGCGTCACCAAGGTAAGACTACCTGTACGACATGAAGATTGTATTCTGTGTGGAAAATGTGTCAGGATGTGCAAAGAGCAGATGCAAGCAGGTGCGATCGGTTTCGTTGAACGGGGTTATAAAAAGAAAATCACCACCCCTTTTGACATAAGATCAGAAACATGTCGCCTGTGTGGTGGTTGCATCTATATCTGCCCGGCTTGTCAGTTACGATGTCAGGGTCCAGATGCAACGACTGACCTGTGCAGTGGCTGTCTTTCACTCGAACCAACCTGCATTGAAACACACGATGACTATCAATGCTGGATGGGAACGACCGGTGACTGCGGCACTTGCGAAGGCAGGCCAGATCAACGGAAAAGTAAAAAATGATGTGTATCGGCAAGGGCAACGAAGCCCGTTTCGTTCGTCGTCAAAGGGATACGTATGAAGAATAGAAAACGAATAACCAGTTTTCAAGACCTTGAGGTGTATCGAAACACATACACTGCCTGTATAGAAGTAATGAAAAAACTGATCCCCCAATTGCTAAAGAACGAGAAATATGATCTGGTAAGTCAACTGAGCCGATCTTCAAAAGCTATCCCCCGCCTTATTGCTGAAGGTTATGCTAAAAGGCATCAGAAGTCTGGATTTCGCAAGTATTTGGACGATGCAATGGCTGAATGTAATGAAACAGTTGTAAGCATATGTCAAACAAGAGATATCTATGGTCATCTTGTAGATACCTCGCTTTGTGAAAATTTAATAGATGTCTATGATAAATCTGGACGCCAGCTTTATAATCTATTATCGGCATGGCGCCAGTTTAGGCAGGATGATAAAAATGGTTCGTGATCGTCAGGACTGTACGTACAACGGGCATCGTAACCTATTACCATTCGCCAAAAAACTTTTACAGTGAAAGGAGAAAAAATGCCGTCTTTATCAAAAATAAATGCGTCAGCTGCAACCTTAACAAAAAATAGAACTGAAGATTCTATAGTACCCTTAAGTGGGATGTGCGTCACCTGTGTGGATGGCTGTATCGGTATGTGCGAAGTCGGTAAATCTGCTTACCGCGGTCACGAAGTTATCTATCCGCAGCCATTTGGAATCATAACTGCTGCATCAGAAAAGAACTATCCAGTCGATTATTCCCACTTCAATATCATGGGAACGGCCGTAGGCGCGATCGGTATCGAAGCTGATCCGGATAAAGCGATCTTCCCTAATGTCAACTTGAACCAGAAAGTGGGTGCTAATAAATCCATCAAGTTGAAGTTCCCCATGGTTGTCCCGGGCCTGGGATCGACAAATGTAGCCAAGAACAACTGGGACGGACTCGCGATCGGCACAGCCCTGGCCGGGTGCATGCTTACAATTGGCGAGAATGTCGTAGCCATGGATATGACAAGTGAGATTAAGAACGGGAAGATCCTTAAAGCACCAGACCTGGAATACCGTGTAAAAACCTATAAGAAATGGCAGAAAGATGGTTATGGTATGATCATTATCCAGGCTAACGTAGAAGATACGAGGCTTGGTGTACAGGAATTTGCCATACAGAAATTAGGTGTCGAAACCGCTGAATTAAAATGGGGACAAGGCGCAAAAGATATCGGCGGAGAAGTAAAAATAAAGGACCTTAAAAAAGCCCAGACCCTGAGAAAACGCGGTTATGTGGTTTTACCCGATCCATTAGACCCGGATGTTATCGAAGCCTTCAATAGAAGAGCCTTTTCTGAATTTGAAAGACATTCTAGGATCGGTATGGTCGAGCTGGAATCTTTCTGCAAGAGAGTCGAGGAACTCCGTCAAGCAGGTGCAAAATATGTCTTCCTAAAAACTGGTGCTTACCGTCCGGCTGATCTGGCACGAGCTGTAAAATTCGCTTCGGAAGCTAAGATCGATCTATTGACTGTTGACGGTGCCGGCGGCGGTACGGGCATGAGTCCATGGCGCATGATGAATGAATGGGGTATACCGCCGGTCGAGATCCATTCGCTTACCTATGAGTATACACACCGCTTGGCAAAGAAAGGCAAGTATGTAGCAGACCTGGCATTTGCCGGCGGTATCGCATTCGAAGACCAGATATTTAAAGCCCTGGCGCTCGGTGCACCTTATACAAAGCTCGTGGGTATGGCCCGGGCTCCGTTATGTGCCGCGATGGTCGGGAAAACCATTGGTCGTAAGATAAACGAAGCAGAAGTACCCGTATTTGTCGAGCGTTTTGGGAATAGAAAAGAAGAGATATTCGTGACTGCACCGAAATTACGCAAAGAACTGGGTAAAGATTTTGACCAGGTACCAACCGGCGCCTTGGGTGTATATACATATATTGAACGGCTTGCCCAGGGGCTCAAGCAATTAATGACTGGAAACCGAAAATTCGCGCTCGAACACATCACCCGTGATGACATCGCATCGATCACCAAGGAAGCGGCCAAGATTTCGGGTATCCCCTATGTCATGGATGTTGACAAGGAAGAAGTAAACAAGATATTGGACAGTTAACCGATAACGGATTACGGTTAATAATAAAAAAGGGGCAGCTTCACGCTGCCCCTTCATATATCAAGCCGATATCAATGATCTGTGCTAAAAAATATCGATCATACGAGCCAGTACTGCCTTACCGCGGTATTCAGGGAGTAAAATAGGTGCCTTACGGGTCGTCTCGATACCAGCCTCTTTGAGCAATTTCACATAATTATTCAAATGATCGGTCGTTAATTTCCCATACCCGGGATTAGATTTAAGATATTCGGCAGTAGAGATCCCTGACCTGCGACCGAAAACCAAGCAATCAAGGGTTGAGTTACCCATGAGACGGTTCTTGCCATGCACGCCGCCAGAAACTTCACCGGCAACCCACAAGCCATCGACATTCGTCTTTCCCCACGGGTCGGTTTCAACGCCGCCATTCTGATAGTGCAATGTAGGGAATACAAGAACCGGATCTTTACGCATATCAAGATCGAACCGTTGGAACATACGAAACATACCCGGAAATGATTTTTCAATCGCGCCGCTGCCATTTTTCAACTCGATCATCGGTGTATCAAGCCAGACACCACGCATACCAGTAGGTGTTACAACACCCTTGTCTTTCACATAACACTCTCGAATAAAACTCGCTGCTTCGACATCACGTGGTTCCAGAGGAAAAACGAATGCTTCGCCATCTTTGTTGACCGGCTGCGCACCCATGCCTCTTAGTTTCTCGGTTAGCAAAAGACCGATTATCTGCTGAGGGTATGCAGCACCGGTCGGATGATACTGGACCGTATCCGTATCTCTCAGTCTGGCACCGGCGCGGTAGGCAAGGACAACACCGTCACAAGTCGCACCATAATGATTTGTCGTTGGAAAACCACGAACATGGAGTCTTCCAAAACCGCCGGTTGCCAAAATCGTGGCTTTGGCCTGTACGATCTTGTAATCACCGGTCTCCAGATTGTAGAGCACTGCACCCGTTACCCGATTGCCGTCGGTCAGGATTTCTATGACCGGATAATATTCAATGCACGGTATCTGCCGGCTCCTGAATTCATCCCTGATAACTCTCAACTCTTCCAATCCTGTGTAGTCTTTGCATGCATGCATCCTTCTTCTCGATGTTCCACCGCCGGCTTTTTCAACAAAACTGCTGTCGTTTTCACGGTCGATTATCGCACCCAGATCGCAAAGCCACTTCATAATGAGCGGTGCATCTTCAACAAGAGCTCTTAATACATCGGGTTTATTTGTAAAATGACCACCACCGATCGCATCAAGGAAATGACGCGCTGGCGAATCATTATCTCGATCTGCCGCCTGAGTACCACCCTCAGCCATTATTGAATTAGCATCGCCGTGCCGTAATTTATTCACAAGAAGTATCTTCTCTGTATCAACACCCTTATCATTTGCCCAGACCGCCGCTGAAGTTCCAGCCAGACCGCCGCCCACGATCAAAAGGTCGACAGTGTAATCCGGTTTGTTCACATCTATTTCATCGCCCTTGATCAAAGGATATGCTTCAAGTAGATCAGCCACTTCATTCGGTGCCATATCCCCTTTATTGGGTCCTAAGCCGATCGCACGTTTCCCGCCAGGGGCATAATCAGGGTGGACTTTTAGCACTTCATCACGCTCTTCCATGGTCATCGCTTTAGGGGTGAAATCCTTGCGCTGAGCCCTGGTGCTGTTGACCACTTCGATATGCTTTCTCATGTATTCTGGATAACCACCGATGAATTTCAGTTCTGCCATTTTTACCCCCTCAAGCCTTTTCTATATCCCGTGCGGTATACAGTTTTCTTAATTCCTCTGTATTAGTCTGCACAAGTTTATCGAGTTCTGAATTGTATTTGCCATCGCCGATCTCTTTTACCCTTGCGTTTAAATGTTCTGGAGCTGGTGTTTCATATTTCCCATGGAGCCTCCTCGCGAGCTGAGCATAATTATACTGCGCGAGTTCTGCAGGACAGCGTATTGCACACAATCCACACATTATGCAATCAAAAGATATTTCTGCCATCAATCCGACATCGCCTCTTTTACCAGCGGCGATATATTCCATCACATCAATATCCTGAGGACATGCCTTAGTGCACGCATTACAACCTAAACACCTTAGAATCTCGGGATAATTAGCCAAGAAAGCCTCAATACCTGGGGATAGTTTATTGATATCGTAGTTCGCTTTTTCGGCTGGTGTAAAAGGAATCTGAGTCAGGTACATACCCTGTTCAACTCTTGTTTGACAAGCCATCGCAGTTTTCAACCGGTAATCGCCCTCGATCCTGTAAACGGTCGTACAAGCACCACAGAATCCTGCTCGACAACCGCACGATCTAATAAATCGATAGCCTGCAAATTCCATCGCTTGCATGATCGTAAGGCCTGCAGGAACCTTGTATTCTCTTCCCAGGATGGATATGGTGATCCAATGTTCGATGTCCTTTTCATCGATCCCAGTAACGACCGATTTATTGGATTCAGCAATTGTATCCATTATATTATCTTTTTCAGGCATTTTCTAAAAACCTCCTCTTATTCCAATGACTTTTGAATATTGAATAAAAGCAAAACGACCTTTATTATATTTTAATTGAACTAAAAAAAATCTGTCTATTATAGTCATATTATTATCGATGTCAACCATCCTCTGGCCGAACGCCACAAACGCGATTTTTTTCATTTTTCATAAGTTTTTCAATATATTTTACTATCAAATCCTTGGTATATGCTATATCCTTAAGACAGACAACTTCCACTGGTGTATGCATATAGCGCAGAGGTATCCCGATGACACAGGTAGCTATCCCTTCACGTGAAAAGGCAATGCCGTCAGCATCAGTACCAGTACGGGTAGGCAGAGGCTCAATTTGATACGGTATATCGAATTCTTTCGCTGTTTCGATAAGCAGATCGCTCAATTTTTCAGGTATGGTCGCACCCCGCCCGATCACTGGCCCGCTGCCAAGTGTCGTATATTCATGCTCCTTAAGATCCGGGTGCTCGCCGAACGATACATCTACAACAATTGCATAATCAACCGGAAGTCGATAGGCGTGTGTACGTGCTCCGAGACCACTGAACTCCTCTTGACTGGTAGCGACAAAATAGATGTTCAAGTTTCGCTTGCGCTGAGACAATTCATGCATCGCCATTATCCCGCAAGCAACACTCGCACGGTTATCAAGGGATTTAACAGTGCGCAAATCACTTTGCAGGCTCCGATATTTACCAAGAAACGAAACACTATCACCGATCTTAAATACTTTTTTTACCTCATTTATCGGCAAGCCGGTATCCACAAAGAGTTTATCAATAGCTAATATCGTCTCGCGATCCTCCTTGGGTACCAAATGTGGCGGTTTAGCGCCGATATATCCCCGAACCGATCTCGACCCATGGACCATAACCTCTTGACCGGGCAATATACTCACATCACTGCCGCCGACTTCACTCAATCCAAGTCGGCCAGCATCATCAATAGAATTTATTAAGAAACCTACTTCATCAATATGACATGCGATCATAACACCACAATCCGTCGTGCCTTTGAGATAACCACAGACACTGCCATCTTTCTCGATCTTTGCATCGATATTGAGATTCTTCAGCTGATCCTGTACTATATTTTTAATATCGCCCGAATATCCGACCCCGGTCGCCAGAGTAAGTTTCTTGAGGATTTCATCGATGTGATGATCCATCGACCCGACCTCCTCTGTTTCTTACTTTGTTTACCGGCGTAGAATTCTCCCCCTCTTCCCCAGCAAGAACGCAAAATACAAGGTTACCCGTTTCGAATGCGAGCATGGTTGTCACCCGGGCACTAACCGTTTGATTCACATACTTGGCACCATTCTCAACGACTATCTTCACACCTTCAATATAACCGACGCCCTCGGTGTGATTCAATCCTCGCTTCAGGATCCTCACTGATATGAGCTTATTAGGCACAAAAATCGGCGTAAGCAAGCGGTAAAGGTCCCTGATGTCGAGGATCTTTACCTGTGGAAAAAGTTGTGCGTGCCGTCGAACTTCATCTGATGTCGTAATCACTTTTGCGCGTTTACTGCGGGCAACCTTAAGCACACACTCCTCTTCAACTAAGCCATTACCCTTCACATCGACGAACTCGACAGTTGCATTTCGCTTGAGAACATTTACCGCTGTTTCGCCACGCGGTCCAATAAATCTCTTAACAATAAACAGCACCAGATCGGGTATTATGATCCTGCCTTCTAATATTTTTTTATCGAAAAGATGGATAACTCGTCCATCAATGATGCTTGATGAATCCAGAATAAACTTATTTTCGCGTCTAAACCATTTCATGCTTCCTCCTGTGAACAAATAGCCGATCGACTTCCGTATAGACTACTTATTCAACGTCAATTTTACCGCTTCTTTAACATCGGTAACACCGAAAATCTTCATTTTAATGCCATCTTGCTGGGCATTATTTTTTGGCACGATCGCCTGTTTAAAACCCATCTTCTCAGCTTCTTTTAATCTTGGCAATATGCCAAATACAGACCTTATTTCTCCGCCCAGACCGACTTCGCCTATGACGACTGTATGTTTGTCGATCGCCACGTCCTTTACCGAAGATGCGATAGCGAGGATGATCCCCAGGTCATTAGAGGTCTCAAGGACCTTAATACCCCCGACTGCATTGACAAAACAATCGTAATTATAGACTCCTATCCCAGCACGCCTTTCCAGTACTGCAAGTAACATTGAGAGTCTCTTGTAATCGATCCCCGTGGCTACGCGCTGTGGGAAATTATAAAAGGTGGGACTCGTCAGAGCTTGTACCTCAACGAGCAATGGTCTTGATCCTTCGATAACCGCAACTGTAACCGATCCTGAATAGGTCGCGTCTGATATGAAGAGACAGGATGGGTTGGTCACTTCTTTTAAGCCGGATGCGGTCATTTCAAAAACACCTATTTCATTCGTTGAACCAAAACGGTTCTTGATAGCACGGACAATGCGGTATTGCTGGTTGCTATCTCCCTCAAAATACAAAACAGCATCGACCATATGCTCAAGAGTTTTTGGCCCAGCAATAGCGCCGAATTTTGTTACATGACCGATGAGAACGGTCGTTACGCCTTTAGCTTTTGCATATCTCATCAATTCACTGCCGCATTCTCTAACTTGTGCCACACTACCCGGAGCTGAAGATAAACGAAGTCCGTAAATCGTCTGGATTGAATCGATAACCATCAGATCCGGCCGATAAGTATCAGCGCATTCGATTATCGACTCGAGCTGGGTAGCGGTCACAACACTAATACCATTACCTTTTATACCCAATCGTTCAGATCTCATGCGAACTTGGTATGGAGACTCTTCGCCATCAACATAGAGTATTTTTTTCCCTGAGCGGGCCATCATATCCGAGATCTGAAGCATCAATGTTGACTTACCGATCCCTGGATCACCGCCCAGGAGAACAAGCGAACCTTTAACAAAACCGCCGCCCAATACACGATCCAATTCACCAATTCCAAGTCCGCTTCTTATTTCTTTGTTATATGGTATTCTCGACAAGTCAAGCGGTCTGGCTTTTTCAATCCTTTTCGATACATGTTTGCTTACTATTTCAACGGCTTCCTCAACCATTGTATTGTATTCATTACAGCCTGGGCAACGCCCGAGCCACTTTGGCGCAGATGCACCACAATTCTGACATACGAATTTCGTTTTCATTGATGATTACTGCGGTGTTATTATTAAAATACCTTTATGTTTATGTATTTCTGTGGATTTTGTTCGATATCCTCGATAAGGCTTCTCAGGGCTTGGTTTGTCTGCCTGATTTCTTCATACAGCTCGTCTGATTTTATCAGCTTGCCCATCGTCCCGTCACCGGTCAACAAGACAGTTAGGGAATCCAGACGTTCGGCCAAATTTTCGATCTTTTCAGAAGGACCTTTTACGCTTTTTGTAAGTTCTTCAAGGCTTCGATTCATATCGCGTGTTAATCTTGTAGCGATCTTGTTGAGATCAAAATCTCCAAAATTAAAATTCTTTATCGCCGTCATCACACTGTCGATTTGCGATGCCAGACCATCCAGATCAAAACCACCGCTTTTCCCGTAATAAACACTGTCGATCTTATCAGATGAACCCGGTACGATTTTTACGTATCTGTCATCACCGAGATAGCTGATCGACTTAATAGAAATCTTTGAATCCTCCGGTATGATGATTTCACGATCTACCGCAAGCAGTGTCCTTATTTTGCCGTGGTCGATTTGCAGGTCCTTGACCTTACCTTTTTCCAGTCCGTAAACCATTACTGGATCACCAACCCTTAGACCTATTACATCATCGAAGAAAACGACAACATCATAGGTATTGCGTAAGCCTATTCTACCGGAAAACCAAATGTACAAGAAAATAAATAGGATTAGGCCTATGATGATGAAGATACCTACAAAAGTCGCTCTCAATTGTTTACCCATTATACATTTCCTTTCTGATCTTCTTCAGTTTGCTGATCTTGCCTTTCTTTAATAAATAAATATCATCGCCTACTTTTTCTGCGATATCAAGGTCATGGGTGACAACGATACCGCTCTTACGATAATTTTTTTTCAGATCTATGATGAGTTCTATTACACGGTCTCTCATTATTGGATCGAGACCCGTGGTCGGTTCATCATAGAACAAATATTGCGGGTCCAAAGCAAGCGCACGACCGACCGCAATGAGCCGTTTCATCCCTCCAGAAAGCGAACCCGGATACAACCTCTCTTTACCGGTCATGCCGATTATCTTCAATATTTCCTCGACCTTATCCCTGATCTGTTTATTTGATAGCCTTGTGTGTTCTTTGATCGGCAAGGCGATATTATCGCAGACGTTCATCGAATCGAACAGCGCAGTACCCTGAAATACAAAACCTATTCTTTTCCTGATATTATATATTTCGTTCTCTTTTGCAGACTGGACTACCGTATTATCAAAGAGCACCTCGCCGCTATCAACCGGGACAATACCAAGAATGGCCTTAAGAAGCACGGTTTTACCAGTGCCTGAAGGCCCCAGGATGACCACGAGTTGTGCTTCACCTACTGTAAAACTGACATCATCCAGGACAATGAGGTCATCAAAACGCTTTGATAATTTCTTTACTTCTATCATCCAAAAATAACCAGAGCAACCAAAAAATCAAGTATAAGGATGAGGATCGATGCTGTCACAACAGCATAAGTTGCTGCCCGACCAACCTCTTTTGCTCCACCCTTAACGATAAAACCGAAATAACAGCCCGAAGCGCCGATCACGAGTGAGAAAAAAAGCGACTTGACAAGCCCGCCGAGGAAATCACGCATAGAGAAAAAATGGATCATGCCATAGTTAAAAACACTGAACGGAATATTCAGAAAATAATTCGCATACAAGGCACCACAACCCAATGCAATAAACTCGGATATAACAGTGAGAACTGGCAAAGCAATGAAAGTTCCAACTATGCGCGGCAGATTGAGAAAACGGTATGGGTCGATAGCCATAATCTCCAGCGCATCGATCTGCTCAGTAACCCTCATAGAACCGATCTCTGCAGCCATCGATGAAGCACAACGACCGCTAATCATAAGCGCGGTCAAGATCGGACCGAGCTCGATCAATACCATTCTACCGACCGTCGTCCCGACAATATAACGAGGTACAGTTCCGATCAGTTGGTAGGTTGTCTGAACTGTAGAGACTAAACCAGTGAATGCGGCAATGATCATAATGATCGGCAAAGAACCAATTCCGATATTAAAAACTTGTTCTAATATCCTGCCCCGAGTCGTCCTTATTTTCCAGGGAATGAACAAACTCCGAAAGAAAAATGACGAAAAATCACCGATAAGGCTAAAAAGGTTCATCTTCCTCTTCTTCCATCGCCATCTCTTCACGAAAAGTTACATTATCGAATAATGTATACTCACCCTTGAACCCGAGCTCCAGCATACCGGTCGGGCCATTGCGTTGTTTGGCAAGAAGTATTTCAGCGATATCTTTCTTGTCAGTCTCCTTATTGTAAACCTCCTCACGGTAAATGAAGATAACCACATCAGCATCCTGTTCGATAGCTCCGCTTTCTCTGAGATCTGCTAATAAAGGCCTCTTGTCATTGCGATGTTCTGGCATGCGCGATAACTGAGACACAACAAGCAATGGGATATTCAATTCTTTTGCCAACCCTTTAAGGGCTCGGGAAATCTCTGATATCTCTTGTGTCCTTGAAGACGAACGGAATGTCTTAGGACCCTCTAAGAGCTGCAGGTAATCGATTATCAGAACGCCGATATCATTTTCAGCTTTCAACCTGCGTGCTTTTGCTTTAAGCTCATATATCGATAAGGTCGCAGAATCATCGATATAGACAGGAGCCTTATCAAGATTCCCGGCTGCAGTAGCAAGATTGACCCAGTCTTCATTACGCAACATACCGCGCCTTAAATTTCTGAGACTGACCCTGGCTTCGCTACAAAGAAGCCTCTGGACAAGTGCTTCACCAGACATCTCAAGCGAAAATATGCCGACCGGTACACTATGTTCGATCGATGCATAACCGGCAACATTCAAAGCGAAAGCTGTTTTACCCATTGAAGGTCGGCCTGCGATGACGATAAAATCGCCTTTTTGAAAACCCGAGGTCATTTCATCGAGTTTATAATAACCGGTTTCAACACCGGTTATCATACGTTCACCGCGCATCGCTTCAGCCGCTTCGAGAATCCCGGTGATATAGGTACGAATATGGACTGGTTCTTTTCTCAAACCGCTTTCTTTTATCTGAAACACAGAATTCTGCGCGAAGTCAACGAGCTCGGCTGCAGCTTGATTATCCTCAAAGCTGCTCTTTAGCATTTCCATCGAGGTGTGAATGATATTCCGCTTGATCGCTTTATCCAGAACGACCCGTGCATGATGTTCAACATTTGCCGTGGTCAGGACATTTGCCACGAGGTTTGAAAGGTATTCAGGCCCGCCGATATCATCGAGCATTTTGTTCTGTTTAAGCCAGTTTGTCACGGTAACGAGATCCGAAGCAACGTTCTCACCAAAAAGGTAAAGGATCGCGCGGTATATCTTCTGATTAGCAGGAGAGTAAAAATTGCTCTCGTTAAGGATCTCCATTACCTTTGGCAGTGCTTGCGCATCAAGCAGCATAGCACCGATGACTGCTTCTTCAGCCTCCAGTGAGTGTGGTGGAATGCGTTTTTCTTCCATGAATTTTACTGCTAATTAATTTTGCCCGTTATGGCTTATATTATACTCCCCGAGACACGCATCAAGAATGCTGTTGGCAAGTTGCCACTTAGTGACTTCGCCTAATTTCATGATCGAGCCGTCTTTTTTCAGTATAACCGCCTTGCTGTGGTCGCTCGCAATCGCTGATGAATTATTAAGCACGATCATATCACAGTTTTTCGAGGTCATTTTAGCTTTTCCTCTTGTTTGATCGTCACTATCTTCAAGTGAGAACCCGACGACTAATGGCAAAGGCTTTTTTCTGGTCAGCTCCTTGAGTATATCTTGATTTCTTTCGAACTGAAGAGTGAGTGATCGATCATGTAACTTCTCCGAAATCCTTTTACAAGGACGGTAATCACCGACAGCAGCAGCCATAATAAGACAATCACACCATGCCATATGATCTTCCAGTTCTTTCAACATCTCAGAAGAAGTCCTTGTATTTACGGTGTCCATATCATCTGGAAAATCGACGGTCACCTCACCTATTACAGCTTTTGCAATTCCACCACGGCAGATAATAGCGTACAGCAGCTCTCTTGCCATTCGGCCTGATGAACGGTTCGTTATCACTCGCACCAGATCGATATCTTCCTCGGTGCGACCGCCTGATACAAGAAATTTCATCCCCCTAAGATCCTTATAACCATGAGTAAGGGAGAGTATCTTCCTATATATGATCGTAACTGCAGGAAAACGTCCCCGACCTACCTTACCTGATGCCAGTGAACCAGAACTCGGATCCATTACATGGTAGCCGATACGGCGCAGTGTCTTCACATTTTCCTGTAAAATTTTATTATCCCACATGCCCGTGTCCATTGCCGGTACAAATAAGACTGATTTACCGAAAGAAAGAAAGGTAGTTGAAAGCAGATCATCAGCAATACCGTTCGCAGCTTTACCAATAATGTTTGCAGTTGCTGGAGCTATTACCAATATGTCCGCCCACTCGGACAATGAAAGGTGTTTTATGGTCTTGCTCAACACGAACTGATCCAAATATACTTCATTTCCGGAGAGTGTTTGACAGCTAAGTGGTGTAACAAAGTTACGGCCTGATTCAGTGAGAACGACTTTTACATCAGCACCGTCCTTTTTAAGTAAACGTATCAATTCCAATGACTTATATGCAGCAATAGAACCTGTTATGCCAAGAACAATATTCAATCTTGATACCTTATTTTCCCGGCAAGCATTTTCTTGATAGCTTCAAAGATCGGATTGACGTGTTCTTCTAAGAGACCTTTTACCTGATCGTCCTTGAATTTTCTCGCTTGCAAAGCTGTTACGTTGACCGCCTTGTATTTGTTCTCAAATCTCTCATATATTTTTTCAGTTGGTATGATCATCTAACCTCCTATTCCATTCTATGTAATTTAGTGAAAAAGTCAACTGCTTCTCAGTATTCAATACCTTTCCGGGCAGATGTGCCTTTTTGGAAATGATGTTTGATCTCCTTTACTTCACTTATTAGATCGGCATACTCGATAAACTCTTCAGGCATATATCGTCCAGTGAGAACAAGCTCTTTTTGTCGGGGTGTTCTCTTTAAAAGTTCGATCACTTTTTGTACGGCGATAAGCCCATAGGCGACCGCGACATTTATTTCATCCAGAATGATTATGTCAAACTTTCTTTTCTTAATAACCTCCTGGGCACGCGCCAGAGCATCCCGGGCAAACTGTATGTCTTCCTCAGAAGGATTTTCTGGATTAACGAACTCTGGTCGTCCGTATTGTTCAATGACCAGACCAGGCAGGTGTTTTGCCGCTTCCAGTTCGCCATAGTCGATCTTCCCTTTCATGAACTGGATCATGATTACTTTCAAACCATGACCCACCGCTCTCAAAGCTAAACCCAAAGCAGCGGTTGTCTTCCCCTTGCCATTACCAGTATATATTTGTATCATGAAAAATGCCAAGCGCAAAGTGCTAAGTGCACGGTGCGGAGAATTACTGGCTTTATCATCGTTTCCATCCGCTTTACCCTATGCTCTTTGCTCCATGCAATCATTATCTTTTCTTTAGGTGACATATCCCGGCGACTACCCTCTGGATTTTACCATCTTGATTCATTATCACCAACGAACCATCATTGCTAATATCGAGAACCTTCCCGTCTAATTTTTTGTCCGGCATTTCGATTACTACTTCTTGTCCAAGGAGGATCGTATAGTGACGCCATTCAGTCAGCAAATCTCTGATCTGCTTATCCTTTAATAATTTGTAGCAATCATCCAGTCGCCTGCAGAGCATGTCAAACACCATCTTCTTCTCAAGATGTTTCTTTGTTTCAAGAAATACAGAACTCGCTGTATCTTTTAGTTCATCAGGGAATTTTCGTATGTTAAGATTGATCCCGATACCCAAAACCACAGCATCGTCGCTCACTTCTGTCAGTATACCACCGATCTTTTTACCATTGAGCATTATATCGTTAGGCCATTTAATACCTGTGAGAATGCCGTTCATGTGCAGTGTCTTGCATACTGCAATCCCCGCAATAATCGCGATAAGTGAATGGTCAGGTGGATGAAGGATTACCGACATCCAGAGGCCACCTTCAGGTGAAAACCACTTCTTTCCAAATCGTGCACGACCGGCAGTCTGCTGATCGACAAGTATTACCGCTCCTTCAGGAGCATCTTTTAAAAATGTCTTTGCATACTCGTTGGTCGAGTCTATCTCATCAAAATAATAGAGTTTGTTTCCAATTAGCATATTTTATATTTCAGTCAGTTTTCCTGAAAATCATTGCGACTACAGTCTTATCATTTCCGCCCATACTCGACAGCATACCGTATGGACGATCAGCGCCGATATTTACCTGACAGTCTCCTGACTTTCCGAGCAATTGATCAACCACGTCAACGGCTTGCCGAACACCAGTCGCCCCAGTAGGATGACCATACCCGATAAGACCGCCAGTGGTATTTGTCGGTATAACTCCGCTTTTAGCTGTCTGACCATCCTTGACAAAATCAGCACCTTCGCCGTATCCGGCAAAACCAACGGCCTCTATCGCTAAAAGACCAGCGATAGTGAAACAATCATGTACCTCAAGCACGCTGAGATCAGTCGATTTGATCGCCGCTCGCTCGAAAGCCCGTTCGGCTGCTACTGCACATGTCGATAATTTTGTCAAATCTTTTGGCGGGGTCGTTAAGTTATCTTGAACCTGTGCATAGGCAACGACCTCGGCCGCATCTTTCTTGTTGACACCCAATTTTTCTAAGCCTTGTTCAGAAGCAAAAATTATCGAGGAACCACCATCCGATACTTTTGAACAATCAAAAACATTTATGTGTTCACAAAATGCTTTGGGGTTAGGTGACATCATGCCAGTAGCGTATAATTCAGGATTCCTATTATGAAACTCTTGAGCTTTTGGGTATTTGCGAGCATTTTCAATCGCATTAACATACCACTGCGCCATTCCAGCACGCGTTCTTTCCTTGCCGAACTTTTCAAAACAAGCACCAGCACGCTGTGAAAATTGATCGGGGAAGAAATATGCGTGCCCCTGTTTTCTTTCTCCAGAGTACCAGCCGGCTGCGGCGAGATAATCAGCACCATAAACCGCCTTAACCGAATTTTGAACCTCAACACCGATACATAAAACAGCCTCAGCCAGGTCAGCGAGTATCGTCTTTACTGCAACAACGAGAGCGAGTCCGCCTGAGTCACAAGCACCCTCGACCCGGGTGCATGGTTTATATTGAAAGGTTGGATGAACCATGGGCAAAAAGCCGCCAAGGTTACCTTGTTTACAAAACCTTTCAGCAATAAAGTTTCCAATAACGCCTTCATCTATTGCATCGGGATGCTGTATTTGATTTAGCGATCCAAGACCTGCTTCTTTAATGTAGTATTCAATACCCGGTCGCGGCTTTTTGGGGTGGAATTCCTTTCTACCGGTACCTAAAGCAACGGTATTGAAACCCGCACAAGCATATATTTTTTTTCTCAGAAACGGCATAAAAACTCCTTTGCAAGATTATTATTGGGTTTTAGTAAAGAAACGGGAAAAAATCCAACGTCCAAACCCAATCCTATCATCCATATCCTTATTATCTTTTCCTATACATAATTATTTATCGGACCGTAAAGCCAATAAAATCCATTAGTTAAAACCGCGTTTACATTTTCAGCTGAGGCTGCAACTCCGCTGCTAATCAGCTGTTCACCAATCGATTTAGTTTCCTTGAGGAAAGCCAATGCAAGTCTGGCTCCTAACGTGTCCATTTTTTTCAGCGCATCGAAATGATTTTTTAAAACACCTTCCTTTTTAGGGTTCATAAGAAGCGCTTTCCAGGGCACGAAACCATCAGGCAATGAGCCGATCCGCGCATCTGTTTTCTTTTTCCAATTATCACTGAACACAAAATAGTCTTTTTTACTGAAATTATAGACACCGACCGGTCGATTTTTGTCGTACTTCAGAAAACCATCTTTTTGCGAACCATCTGCATACTGTCCACCCAGAACACCTTGTTTGACCATTTTATCAATCAGTTTGTTTTTGAGGGTCTTATCCCCGAGATGTGTCCGCATGACCTTTAATATACATTGAAAAACATCGATCCCGACATAATCGATAAGTTGGAAAATACCCATCGGTCTTAAAAGAAAATCCTGAGTCACTTTATTGACAACATAGATCGCTCCCGGATAGCGAAGAGTACCTTTCAACTGGTCCACTTCATTGAGCGCAAATAAACCATCACGTATGAAATGACCATTTCCAATAAATCCGGATATATCAAATGCTGGTACTAATTTTTTGCGCAGCCTCTTGCCCAGTTCATCGGCGATTTTCTTGAGTTCATCGATCGTGGTTTCGGCCGAGATGACTTCAACGAGACGTTGCACAACAGGCGGGTTATAAAAGTGGTAGCCGATCAAACGACCACCCAGACCCGCCTGTCTATCAAGGTAGGATATAGGAATACTCGAAGTATTCGTCAAGAACATCGTATCCGGGGAACATATTCTTTTCAATTTCTTATAGATCTTCGTCTTGACCCTTTCATTTTCAACGATCGCCTCGAAGACCAGATATGCATCCTTCGCCGTATTGAGATCTGTCGTATAGTTCAATACAGCTGACGCGTTATCTACGAAGGCCCTGATGATATCAGCGTTCTCAACAAGATCCTTACGCCCCTCGTATAATTTTCTTAAATGTACTGTCGATTTTTCAGCGACCTTGGTCAGTTGAGTTTTCATGTATCCACGTAGTCCATCGAGCGCTCGTTCACTTATGTCGATAAGATTAACACTGAACACCTTATCATTATTTTCTGGCTTTAACTTTAATTTTGCTATTTCCTGAGCGACCATGACACCGATACCACTCCCCATCTTCCCTGCAGCGCCGATAATCGCGACATTTTGAAGTCTATCATCCAAAATCATCTATCCTCCTATCGCAGAAAACTCTAAATTACAATATCTACAGCCTAAGGCTGACCCGCCTCGGGCGGAAAATTCATACCTGAACAAATACGAAATTCAAGACTGAGTTTAGAGAATTTGAATTTTGGTCCCTCATTATTGTCCAGAGTTTCGCATTTAGTACTTAGTATTTTGTCTATTTGTTCCATTTAGGTTTTCTTTTCTCCAAAAAAGCCTTCATGCCTTCTTTGGCCTCATCAGTCGAAAATAATATGCTGAAGGCTTCCATTTCATATGAATTTGCTGTTTCGAGATTCGTATTAATACCGCGGTTGATGACTGTTTTGGCAATGTGAACTGCAATTTTACCCGCGCTGGCTATTTTATTAGCGATGTTTTTCACCACTTCCAAAAGAGCATCAGAGGCAACAACCTGATTAACTAAACCAATTCTCAGCGCTTCCTGTCCGTCAATAATGTCGCCCGTATAGATTAGTTCTTTTGCTTTACCGACCCCGACCAATCTGGCAAGACGCTGCGTCCCAGCATGACCAGGGATCAGACCAAGTTTTACCTCGGGTTGACCAAACTTTGCCTTATCCGATGCAATCCTCATATCACAAGCCATAGCAAGCTCACACCCTGAACCTAGGGCATATCCATTTACTGCAGCGATCACTGGTTTTTCCATATTTTCGATGTATGACAGCACGCGCTGGCCGATCCTGCTGTATTCTCTAGCCTCCAAGGAATCCATTTCAGCCAAACGAGCGATATCTGAACCGGAAACAAAAGACTTGCCTTGACCCGTTATTATCACGACAGCGACAGTATCATCTTCCTGGAATTCAACCATCGCTCGTTCAATTTCGACTATCGTCTCAAGGTTCACCGCATTTAAAACGTCAGGTCGATTGATTTTTAAAATCCCTAAATTACCATCAGTCTCGACAATAATATTTTTAAACGCCATTTTACCTCCTTTGCAGACCATAACTAAAAAATCACTGCACCAAATGCTGGTCTCTCTGAACCACCTCGATACAGGCTTCATCGCAAGTGCGAACATAATATATAGCAGTATTTTTCTCCACGAACAAACCCTCCTCTACCGGCGCATCATTATGATATCGGCCGCCAAATCCACGGACTTATAATAAAACAGCGATCAATGTACAGATCTTACCCAGCAGGGCATTATCCTTGTCAGTGAAAGGAGAGAGGGTATGCGAATCAATATCGAGTTCTCCAACAACCTCACCTTGCTTCATTATGGGATATACTATTTCGGACATCACCTTAACACTACAGGAGAGATAATTCGTTTCTTTCCTTATGTCCTGAACTACAAATGGCTTTTTTATTGCCGCGGCTTGTCCACAAATCCCTTCACCAAAGGCGATGCGGGTATGTTCAGTCGGTTCTCCGACAAAAGGTCCAAGAATAAGTTCCTTCTTTGCCTGGTCAGCAATATAAAATCCCACCCAGTCATAATATGGGATCTTGTCTTTTAAAAGATGGGACACCGCGGCAAGTTTTTCGTCCCGGTCATATTTACTATCGATAATTTTCTTAACCTCATTTACTATTTGTATTATTTCGTCTCTATCACTCAGCATTACACACCCCTTCTCTGCAGTTCAATGTTCTGCAGCCTATTCATCGATATCTTTCTTTGTCTTTCTCACATAATTTTCAATCGCCTTATGCAAAGCATCAGCACCAAGGTTAGAGCAATGCAGTTTCTGATTGGGTAAACCGCCGAGTTCATCAACCACCGACCTGTTCGTGATCTCCATTGCTTCCTTAATCGTTTTTCCCTTGGCCATTTCGCTGACCATACTCGACACAGCGATCGCCGCACCACAACCAAATGTCTTGAATTTAACATCCTTAATAATACCATTCTTTACTTTTATATAAAAGGTCATAACATCACCACATACAGGGTTACCGACTTCTCCGACACCATCGGCATCTTTGATTTCACCTACATTACGCGGGTTCATAAAATGGTCCATCACTTTCTTACTATACATATATCACACCTTCTGTTATAGTTAAAGGTTATGCTGCATCGCCACTCGTGTCGATCTCAGAAATTGTCTTCCGCCTCTTTTTCTTGAATTTATCCGGGGCCTTGGTTCATGCGAAAAGTCGATGTGCAAACTTAACGACGAGTTTCTCCTTATGTCAGCTCAACGATCGGTTTCAAAGCATCAACCTGATCACCTTCGCGGTTATTTATCTGCCGTATAATCCCGTCACGCGGCGCGCGCAATTCATTTTGCATCTTCATTGCTTCCACTATGGCAAGAGTCGTCCCTTGTTTAACATTATCGCCGACTGCGACCATAATCTTTACCAATAAACCAGGCATAGGTGAGCTTACACTATTACCCATCTGACCGTGTGTTCTTCTGCCTTTCATTGAACCACCCCGGTCAGAAACAAACGCGTAGTACTCACCGCCTGTTGCCAGATATATCATATCCTTATCCTGTGCATAGTATATATTGTAAGACTCTTTGTTAAATGTAAAAGATATTATATTTTCATGTTTCGAATAGTTGACGATGTCATAGTCCTTCCCATCAACAGTGAACTGATAGCCCTTATCAGATTTCTTGATCTTCACTGTATGGATCTCGTTTCGGTGTATGAATTTATATTCCATGGCTTATGTAAGATTATCAGAATACACGGGTATCAGGCCGACAGGATATCAGGGGATATGACCATCGTGATCCTCTGATAACCCGATCAATCATATATCCCTTCACTATCTGCATATCTCCCAATGACCTAATTCTTGCCAGGGAGTCGTTGTTTTTGCCTGTTCTGATGAGCTGGAAATAGCCGGGACCCTGACCCCTGTCCGCCGTGTCTTTTTTATCAGCGAAGCGGCGATCAAGACCTGGTCTATTCTATCATATTCAGGTATCAAGTCTCTTTCATTATCATCAATAAAATGTGTATGATACTTGCCGGTTATGAATTTTTCGGAGTCCATGATACACTTCAGAAATCTTATATTAGTTTTTATCCCAAGAATAATATATTCCTCCAGAACACGGGACATACGTCTCAGGGATGCTTCTCTTGTCTCAGCCCAGGTTATAAGTTTTGAAAGTATCGGGTCATAATGGGGCGGTACATCCCAACCCTGGTATATACCTGAATCGACTCGGACACCTGGACCACTTGGTTCAAGCAAATAGAGTATTCTGCCGGGTGAAGGCATAAAGTTATTATCTGGATCTTCAGCATAAATACGGGATTCCACTGCGTGACCGCGCTGGCATATATCTGTCTGGGTGAAGTTAAGTTTTTCACCGGTCGCAACCAGTATCTGTTCACGTACTAAGTCAACACCGGTAACCATTTCCGTAATCGGGTGTTCCACCTGGACACGTGCATTCACTTCGAGAAAATAAAATTTCCCATTTTCATCAACGAGGAATTCAACTGTCCCAGCGTTTGTGTAATCTGCTGCTTCAATAACCCTCTTTGCAGCTTCACCCATTTCCTCTCGCAGAGAATTATCAAGAGCTGGTGAGGGAGTCTCTTCGATGATCTTCTGGTGCCGTCGCTGGATAGAGCACTCACGTTCGTACAAATGAACGACATTACCATGCGTGTCACGAATAACCTGGAATTCAATATGCCTTGGTTTCTCAATATACTTTTCAAGATACACTGTAGCATCACCAAATGCACTTTGAGCTTCTCTTTGTCCAGCAGCGATGTTTGATTCAAGTTCCCGGTCGCTACGCACTATCCTCATCCCCTTGCCACCCCCGCCCATAGACGCTTTGACGATCACCGGATAGCCAACCTGGGAGGCCATATTTCGGAAGGCGATCAGATCAGTGCTACTTGCTTCCATACCCGGGATAATAGGTACATCGGCATGTTTAACTGTATTGCGCGATGCAACCTTGTCGCCAACCAAAGCCATAGCTCTGGAATTCGGACCAATAAATACGATACCTGCTTCTTCGCATGCTTTAACAAACCGGGCATTCTCGGCTAGAAAACCATATCCTGGATGTATTGCCTGGACGCCATACTGCTGAGCTACTTCGATTATTTTGAGGATATTTAGATAACTCGACTGAGGCGCAGGATCACCTATAAAAACAGCGTCATCCATATGCCAAAGATGGCGTGAAGCAGCATCAGCTTTTGAATAAACCCCGACCGTTGATATCCCCAGCTCGTGACAAGCTCGGGCGATGCGAATAGCAATCTCACCGCGGTTGGCAATCAATATTTTTTTAAACATTTTTTGCTCCGCACAAATCGATGCAAACAGACTGGTGCAGATTTATACAGATAAAATATCCCTCTGTATTGCCATCATTTATCTGAATCCTTGAACCACTTCGGTTTGATATCTGGATCTTGTCCCGATTTATCCCGCTTCGTATTATAATTCTACAAATAGGATTGCGGGATTTATCATTTTTGATTATATAGTACATGTAAATCGTGGTTCCCGCATAGTTGGAGAATTCGTTTGTCATTTGGTATTTGTAATTTGAAATTCACTATTTGTTCCACTTCGGCTTTCTTTTATCAAAAAACGCTGCCATCCCCTCCTGTCCTTCATCAGAGATGCGCAATCGTGCAATCACCTCAGCTGTATATGCCTTGCCCTTTTCAAAGGGCATTTCAGCAACATTACGCAATAATTCTTTGCACTTTGCGATCGCCTCGGGACCACTCGACAACAACTTCTGCACCAATTCACCGACAGTATTACCAAGTTCATCAGGTGACGTGACTATGTTGATCAAACCCGCAGCACAAGCTCTCTGTGCAGTCAACCGTTCACCGGTTAAAAAGAACTCGCGGCATTTGCCTTCACCGCATTTTTTTATCACATACGGTGAAATACACGCAGGGATAAGACCAAGCTTCACTTCGCTGAAACTGAACTTTGCCCTGTCTGCTGCAATTGCGATATCGCAAACTGCAACCAGACCGGTGCCACCACCTATTGCCGCTCCATTGACCTGAGCGATTGTTGGCTTAGGTGATGAATATATCTTATACAGCATGTCCGCAAGTTCCAAAGATTCTTTTAGATTGTCTTCATAATCATAGTCCTTAACACGACGCATCCAGTTCAGATCGGCACCAGCACAAAAGGACTTACCCTTACCAGTCATAACCACAACACGGGCATCCTGCCGCTGCCCGATATCATCGAAAACATCGCCGAGCTCGCGTATCATGCTATCATTGAACGCGTTGTGAACATCCGGTCGGTTGAACGTCACCTTCGCCACACCTTTTTCAATATCATATAAAAGCGTCTGCAGATTTTCTCTTTGCATACGATATATCCTTTTAATTCATAATTACAAATTTCAAATCAGAAATGCCAAATGATAACCAAATCTCCAATGTCAAATATACCTATTGAGATTTTTACATTCCTTTGATCTTTGGTTTTTGGTATTTGTCATTGATTATCTTCTCCAAGAGTCTTTGTTTTCACCGGTTCGACAAGCAATATCCAGGCAGCTTTTTTTGCCCTCGAACGATGTCGCTTGCCGCGTTTTACCAAAAATCCCTGATTTTCCTTGATTTCTACTTCGCCCTCTTCAGTATCAATGGAAATTTTACCTTTGAGAACGAAAAAAAACTCATCTTCATCACGGTGTGTGTGCCAGTTGTATACACCTTCGATCTTGGCAACGCGTAAAGCTGTATCATTAATAAAAGCAACATCCTTGGGCTGCCATGGTTTTTTAACCCCAGCAACGATATCCTTGAACTTGATTTTTTTCATTGCACCACCTTTCAATCCCATGTTCCCTCTGTAAATTACATTCTAAAAACACCAAATCTGTGATCAGGAATCGGTGCATTTAGTGACATACCGATACCTAAACCGAGAAGCTGCCGTGTATCAAGAGGATCGATAATCCCGTCATCCCAAAGCCGACCGGTCGAATAGTAAGCACTCGATTCTTGTTCGTATTTAGCTAAAATAGGCTTTTTTATCTCATCAATTTCCTGCTGGGTCGGTTTCTTCCCCTGTTTTATTAAAGCTCTTACCTTGATATCGGTCAGAACACCAGCAGCCTGTTCACCACCCATGACACAAATCCGGGCAGTAGGCCACATCCAGAGTAGTCGTGGGTCATAAGCTCGTCCGCACATGCCGTAATTCCCTGCACCGTACGAACCACCTATCATAACCGTAAATTTCGGAACCTGTGCATTAGCCACAGCATGCACCAATTTAGCACCGTCTTTGGCTATACCCTGATGTTCATACCTTTTGCCAACGATAAAACCAGTAATATTCTGTAGAAAAAGTAAAGGGATCTTCCTCACCGAGCACATCGTGACAAAATGCGCACCTTTTTGCGAAGATTCAGAAAACAAGACGCCGTTATTTGCCAGAATACCAACCGGGTAACCCATAATGCGCGCAAAACCGCAGACAATAGTAGGACCATAAAGCTCTTTGAATTCTTGAAAATCACTACGGTCCACGATACGTGCAATTATCTCCCTCATATCAAAGGTCTTCTTAGGATCGGCAGGGATGATACCGTAAAGTTCTTTTGGATCATATGCTGGTTCTTCTGGTTGACTTCTCAACAGCGGGTATCCCGGTTGTTGACCAAGATTTTCGACGATACTGCGGGTAATTTCAAGAGCGTGTTCATCATCGCTGGCATAATGATCAGCAACACCTGAAATCCGGCAATGGACATCAGCACCTCCTAAGTCCTCTTCACTGACAACTTCACCAGTCGCCGCTTTGACTAACGGAGGCCCCCCGATGTAGATAGTGCCCACACCTTTGACAATAACAACCTCGTCACTCATCGCTGGTTGATATGCGCCGCCTGCCGTACAGAATCCGAGGACGACGGATATCTGAGGGATGTTCGCAGCAGACATTCTTGCCTGGTTGAAAAATATGCGACCAAAATGGAATCGATCAGGGAATGTCCCGACCTGCAAAGGCAGAAAAATCCCACCTGAATCAACCAGATATATACAAGGTAATCGATTCTCCATCGCAATTTCTTGCGCACGGATATGTTTTTTTATCGTTTCAGGGACATAGGTACCACCCTTTACCGTTGCATCATGGGCAATGACCATAACTTCTCGTTCATGTATTAAACCGATACCCGTTATGATCGCAGCCGACGGGTGGCCGTTATCATACATATCCCAGGCCGCAAGAGGACTCAATTCGAGAAACGGCGTATCTGGATCGAGCAGTAATTTAAGGCGATCACGAACAAAGAGCTTACCTCGCTCAACATGTTTTTTATGCATATAATCAGGACCGCCTTTTTTGACCTCGGCAAGACGCTCCTTCAAGACACCAACAGCCTTCTTCATAGCTAATTCATTAGCCTTATACTCTGGATCGTTTACACTTATTTTCGATTCAATTCTATACATCATTACCTCAAACAAGCACAGTCTTATAGCCGTAGCAAATAATCCCGGTATGTCCTTCTTCGTACATTTTTCTGAACACAAACTTTACTTTCTTGCCGATTTTCAGATCCTCGGGTCGGCAATCAACGACCTGAGTCGTCACTCTAATACCATTATCCGATTCCACAATAGCAATCGAATAAGGTACCTGCCTAGAGAAATTTGCAGGCGCAACTCGGATCGTTGTATATGAAAGAATTGTCCCGGTATCTGACATCTTTGAACTGTCGAATTCACGAGCGCCGCAACCTGAACAGATCAAGCGTGGAGGAAATGACAGCTTACCGCAGCTCCTGCATTTTGCTGCCTCAAGACGGTAGCGCTGCGGCATCTCACGGCGATATCTTGGTGATGGCATGTGACCTCCTTATCAAATGGTTATTGGGTCATGGTTAGGAAGCTGGACTTCAAACATCTATATTAAAACCTCGATTTTGCTTTTTCCAGCATCCAAATCAAACCCTTCTTTTATATTTTAAAAATATGAACGACTGATGAAGCACCTGAACCACCCATATTCTGAGTTAAGCCGATTTGAGGATTCTTCACCTGACGTTTACCAGCTTTTCCCTGCAGCTGTTCAACGACTTCAACGACCTGCGCGATACCCGTTGCTCCAACCGGATGTCCTTTGGATTTCAGACCACCCGATGTATTGACCGGAATCTTTCCATTCAATGCTGTATTTCCCTGTTCAGTAAATGGTCCGCCTTTGCCTTTTTCCGTGAATCCTAATTCTTCAATAATACATATTTCTGCGATCGAAAAACAATCATGAACCTCGGCTAAATCAATATCTGATGGTTTTACGCCAGCCATTTTATAAGCTGCTTCACCAGATAATTCAACCGCTTTGAGGGTCGTGATATCTTCACGGTCGTGCAGAGCGAAAGTATCTGTAGCTGCCCCTGAACCGATTATCTTGACCGGTCTTACTCCCATTTTCTTGGCAAGGTCAGCCGATGCGAGTATAACACAAGCTGCACCATCAGATACTGGTGAACTATCAAGCACAGTAAGCGGATCAGCGACGAGCGTTGCATTGATCACCTGTTCAATGGTCACCTCCTGTGGAAATTGTGCATTAGGATTCATGGCACCGTTTCGATGATTCTTAACTGAAACCGCAGCCAGCTGTTTTCGTGTTGTCCCGTAGCGATGCATATGAGCCCGTGCGATCAGTGCATACAGTCCGGGAAAGGTTACGCCCTGATAAACCTCATACTCCTGATCTGCTGCCGTAGCAAGTGCATAAGTGGCGTCAGCACCATCGTTCATTTTCTCAACCCCGCCGACCAAAACAATATCACTATATCCTGAAGAGATTTCAAAAAATCCAAGTCTCAGTGCCATACCACCTGAGCAACAGGCTGACTCGACACGCACTGCGGGAACCGGCGCGACGCCGAGATAATCAGCCATTAAGGCACCGATATGTTCTTGGCCGACAAAAAGTCCTGGGGTCATCGCACCGACATACATTGAATCTATATGATCAACACCCGCATCCTTGATAGCCTTCAGTGCCGCATCGACAAAAATATCCCTCAATGACATGGTCCAGAGTTCACCGAATTTTGTCATTCCACAACCAATAGCAACTACTTCTCTCACACCAGCCTCCTTATTCGTTCATTATGATCTTACCCCGATATTTTGCATATTGACCATAATCAAGGTAAATACGGTTATTATCAAGCATCTCTCTAAGTTTCTCGGCCTTATCACGTACCTCATCGATCAGGTCAGTGGTTTTGAATACGAAGGCATCACTTCCAGCTCCAGACCCGAATGACACGAGCAATATCAGATCACCGGGTTTAGCAATGTCCAGGGTCGCAGAAAAACCCGTGGGTGACGAACCTGAATATGTATTACCCATCAAAGGCACTATCCAACCGGGCTCCATTTGCTCTTTTGTAAAACCCAACTTTTTACCTGCAGTCAGAGGAAATTTCCCATTTGGCATGTGAAATATCGCATAGGCGAAGTCCTCAGGTTTATACCCGCTCTTTTCCAGGATCGCATGTCCAGCACCTAGAACATGTTTGAAATATGCGGGTTCACCTGTAAAACGACCGCCATGCAATGGATAAAAAGCACCTTCTCGACGCCAGAAGTCAGGCGTGTCGGTCGTATAGGAAAATGTGTCCAAAACCTCAGCGACTACCCGCTCTTTGCCAAATATGAATGCCGAACCGCCAGCCGATGCAGAGAACTCCAATGCGTCACCAGGTGCACCCTGTGATGTATCAGCACCAATAGCAAGTGCATATTTTACAAGACCGGCTTTTACTAGACCGTAACCTACGAACATCGCCTCAGTTCCCGCTTTACAGGCAAACTCATAATCTGCTATGTGCACATTCGGTACAGCACCCAGAGCTTCAGCAACGACTGTACCAGATGGTTTTACAGCATATGGATGCGACTCAGAACCGATATAAAGAGCACCAATATCAGTCGGGTCAATACCAGCTCTTTTCAATGCATTACGTGCAGCTTCGACCGAAATCGTGATTGTATCTTCATCGAGTCCAGGTACAGTCTTTTCCTTAAGCATTAAACCACGTTTCACTGTTTCAGGGTCTCGACCCCATTGATGAGCGATCTCTTCTACCTTGATCCTATATCTCGGTAAATATGAACCGTAGCCAACAATTCCAATCATCAAACCTCCTTGACAAAATCGTTATTTGGTCAGGGTTAGGATGCGGGATTTCTAGTTTCCAAACCCCAACCCATCTTCTATAACTTACTAAGAGCCTGGTCAAGATCAGCGATTATATCATCAGCGTGTTCAAGACCCACTGATAATCTTACATAGCCAGGATTGATCCCGCAATCACGTAATTCTCCGTCAGAATAAGTCGAATGCGTCATTGAGGCAGGGTGCTCGATGAGGGTATCAGCATCACCAAGACTTACCGCAAGGATACATAATCTAACAGAATTCATTATTACCTTACCTGCTTCTTTGCCACCTTTCACATCAAATCCGACCATGCCGCCAAAGCCACTCATCTGTTTCTTGGCGAGTTCATGCCCCGGGTGCGATAAAAGCCCTGGATAATATACTTTCTCAACTCTGTCATGTTTATTAAGATATTCTGCGATTTTCATCGCATTCATGCAGTGGCGGTCCATCCTTACTGCCAGAGTTTTAAGACCGCGTAATACGAGCCACGCATTGAATGGCGAATTGCATGCTCCTATCTCTTTGGCATTCTCCCAGAGTCCATGGATAAAATCCTTTTTTCCAACGACAATGCCGCCGATAATATCACCATGACCACCAAAGTACTTTGTCGCTGAGTGAACAACAATATCAGCGCCGAGTTCTACTGGTCTCTGAAGATAGGGTGTTGCAAAAGTATTGTCAACACACAGAGGAATTTTCTTAGCGTGTGTCACTTCTGCGCATTTGGCGATATCAATGATTTTCAGTGTCGGGTTTGCTGGTGTTTCTGTGAATACTAATCTTGTGTTATCGCGTATCGCAGATCTCAGCTGATCAGCATCCGCAGTATCGCAGAACGTTACTTCAATACCTAAGTTGGGAAGAATATTCTTGCACAGTGCGTAAGTTCCGCCATAGATAGTATCGTCAGAAACGATATGTTCACCTGCTTTTGAGAGCGTCACTACTAAATTGAAAATCGCCGCAAGGCCCGATGCAAATACGACCCCGGCCTCAGTAGATTCCAGTAAAGCGACCTTTTTGGCAAGCAGATCGATGGTCGGATTACTAAGCCTTGTATAGATATAACCTGTTTCTTCCTGCTTAAAAAGCCGTGCGCCATGATCAGCATCACGGAATGCAAAAGTCGATGTCTGATAGATCGGTGGTGCGAGGGCACCAGTCTCCTTATCAGGATGCTGACCACCATGCACTATTTTTGACTCGATATGCATCATTCCTCCTTAGAAAAATCATTATTAATCGTTAAATCTTTTTTTGGGTTAATTCGATCAATACACCACCCATATCCTTTGGATGGATAAAAGCTATCTTGTTCCCTCCTGCGCCAGTTCTCGGGATCTCATCGATCAATTTTATGCCTTGACCTTTTATCTCGGTCAGGGCCCTTTCAATATCATCCACCTGAAAACACAGATGATGAATACCCTCCCCTCTTTTTTCTATGAAATTAGAAATAGGACTGTCATTATCTGTCGGTTCTAATAATTCGATCTCTGTACCACCGACATCCAACCTTGCCACCTTGACCTTCTGATCCTGGATCTCTTCTATTTTGACAAAGGTCAAACCCAATGCATTTTTCCAGATAGCTAATCTCTTTTCTATTGATTTGACGGCGATACCTATATGATCCAAAGTCATGATAAAGAATTGTTAAATGTTAGACTACACTCCTAGAGCAATTTCCTTTTCTTTGCTTCTTCTTCGAGGATATTATGAAAATCCGGATGAGCTATAGAGATAAGGGCTTCGGCACGCTGGCGCAGATTCTTGCCGTGTAAATTTGCAACACCGTGCTCAGTAACAACATAATGGACATCAGCGCGTGTTGTTACCACACCAGCGCCTACCTGCATAGTAGGTACGATCTTGCTTAGCTTACCCCCTTTGGCAGTCGATGACAAAGCGATAATGGGTTTACCGCCTTTGGATTGAGCAGCACCCCTTATAAAATCAAGTTGGCCACCAAAACCCGAATAGATCCTCGTACCGATGGAATCTGAGCATACCTGCCCGGTAAGGTCGACTTCAATCGCGGAATTTATCGCAACCATCTTTTCGTTTTGTCCTATAATATAAGGATGGTTTGTATAGTTGCATGGGTGGGTCTCAAATACTGGATTATTATCGATAAATTCATAGATCTTTTTTGTTCCCAAATAAAATGTCGCGATGATCTTACTGTTATGCAGCGTTTTTTTCGAACCGGTAATAACGCCTGCTTCAATAGCTTCAATTATGCTATCTGAAACCATTTCTGTATGAACACCGAGATCCCTCCTGTCGAACATAGCTTTAAGCGCGGCGTTAGGGATCCCGCCGATACCCAACTGAACAGTAGAACCATCTTCGACCAGACTGGCAACATTTGCGCCGATTTTCTTCTCAACATCAGTGAACGGGATGGGCTGTAACTCAGGTAAATCTTCTGAGATCTCAACGATCTTGGACACTCTTGATGCATGTATGAACGAATCACCAAGAGCGCGCGGCATCTTCTCATTTACCTGGGCGACTACGATCTTGGCTGACTCTGCAGCAGCTTTTGAAGCCAAACATTCGACCCCATAGCTCATGAAACCATGTTCATCAGGAGGTGATAGATGCATAAAAGCTACATCAACTGGTAACAAACCCGTATAGAAAAGACTCGGTATCTCGTAAAGAAAAACCGGGATATAATCCGCTTTACCCGCATTCACGGCTGCACGGTCAGCTGGACCCACGAAAAGCGAGTTGTGTCGAAAATGACCTTCCATTCCGGGCTTTGACAAAGGTTCATCACCAAATAAAAGCACATGCGCAAGTTCAACATTATGCAGTTCATCCTTTCGCTGCTCAAGCGCATCCATCAACCCAAAAGGAGTCGCCGCATTACCGCTGACATAGATCCGGTCATTGTCCTTAACGACCGAAACAGCATCCTCAATAGAACATTTTTTTTCTTTATAACTGTCGAACCAACTCATACCCTGTACTCCTCCCTGATAATACCACGCTCAACATAGATACCGTGTTTTAAAGCATAATTTTCCTTCAATGTTATCTCTATCCCTTTTTCAGTTAATATTCTGAGAAATGGAAAGATCCCTGAACTAATCGTGTGTGTCGCAGTCCGGGCAACGAGCGTCGTCGCGTTAGGCATGCAGAAATGAATAACCCCGCCAACCTTATAAATAAACTGACCGCTTGGTGATATCTTTGACGTCTCAGAACAGCCACCCTGATCAATAGAAAAATCGATCAGCACCGCGCCAGGACGCATTGCACCAACCATCTCTTTTGTAATAAGGATCGGGGAACGTTTGCCAGGTTCCAACACCGCACAAATCACAACGTCGGCAAACTTGAGGAGTTTTTCAATATTATGTTTTGTTGAAAACATAGTTGTGATCCGACTGCCGCTGGTTTGACATACAAGACTATCGAGTTTATCACGAACGACGTCGAGAACATAAACATTGGCACCAGAAAAGGCAAAGGATTTTGCAGCATTACAACCAAGAGTACCAGCACCCAGGATCACGACTTCAGCGGGCGGGATACCAGCTATACCACCCAATAGAATACCCCTTCCACCACCTGGTGATTCTAATAAGCGACCAGCGATCTGTACTGAAAGTTTACCTGCCATTTCACTCATCGGTATAACGACCGGCAGCCGGCCATCCTCATTTTGCATTATTTCGTAGCCGATGATGGTCATTTTTTTATCCTGAACAGTTTTAATAAAAGCTTTACGAGCAGTAACCATATGGATAAAACCCATCAGGATCTGTCCCTCATTCATATATTGAAATTCTTCCTGCTGAGGGCGCCTGACCTTAATAACAATATCTGCTCGTCGATATGCTTCTTCTTTCGAGTAAACAATAGTCGCGCCAGCCCTTTCATAATCCTCGTCTGAGAATCCTGCACCTTCTCCAGCTTTTGTCTCGACATAAAATTTTGCACCGTATAACATAAGTTCTTTTGCGGCCATGGGAGAAAATCCAACTCTATATTCCGGTGTGTTCTTAAAAGGCGGAACTTCCCGAGGGATACCAAAAATCATCTGAAACCTCCTTTAGTTACTCTTGCTTCCCCGACCTCGTACTGCAAAGCGGGGCGCCAAACCCATACCAAGTTTCCATTTGTATGTTCAAAATATACTCTTCTCTTTATATTCGCCATACACGTCCCTTAATGTATCTGAAATTTCACCGATAGTCGCATAAGCTTTAACACACGACAGTATCGGTTCCACTAGATCCTCACCCGCGGTCGCTGCTCGCTCTAATTTCTTCAAAAGCGCCCTTGTCTCGACGTTATTGCGCTTTGTTTTAATTCTCCTTGTTCTTTGCACCTGGTTTTTCACGGCTATGGGTGAAACCTTGACCGCGGTGAAAATTTTTCTAGTTTCCTCAGCAGCGAAACGATTTACCCCAATCACACTAATATCGCCACTTTCAACAGCTTTTTGGAATTCGTAAGCGCTGCGGTGTATCTCTTCCTGAAAATATCCCTTTTCAATAGCTAGTAAAACACCACCCATTGATTCGATCGTTTCCAAGTATTCATTTACCTGTTTTTCAATATTGCCAGTCAATGATTCGATATAATACGATCCCCCCAGTGGATCGATCGTTTCTGGAATCTTGCTTTCGTATGCAATGAGCTGTTGAGTACGTAGCGCGAGCTTTACCGAATCTTCGCTCGGCAAAGACAAAGCCTCGTCGCGCGAGTTCGTATGTAAACTTTGTGTCCCGCCCAGGACTGCAGCCAGTGCTTGATAGGCAACCCGGATCGCATTATTGTCGGATTCCTGAGCGGTCAGTGTCGACCCTGCTGTTTGCGTGTGAAAACGCAGCATCCAGGATTTCGGATCCCTTGCCTTAAAACGAATCTTCATGATACGTGCCCAGATCCTGCGCGCGGCCCTGAATTTCGCTATCTCTTCAAAGAAATTATTGTGAGCATTAAAGAAAAACGATATACGGGGAGCAAAAGAATCAACATCGAGCCCCCCGTGTTCGATCGCATGTTGAACGTATGTTATACCATTAGCGAGCGTAAAAGCAAGCTCCTGCACCGCAGTAGCCCCGGCTTCCCTTATATGATATCCAGAAACTGAAATGGTATTCCATTTAGGTAAATGCTTACTGCAGTATTTCATGATATTGACCGAGAGACTGATCGATGCTTTGGGTGGATATATATATGTACCACGCGCAACATATTCCTTAAGAATATCATTCTGAACAGTACCGGCCAACTTTTCTCTGCTAACACCTTGTTTTTCTGCAACCGCAATATACATGGCCAGAAGTACCGCTGCAGTAGCATTGATCGTCATTGATGTGCTAACACGTTCAAGAGGTATACCCCTGAATAATATCTCCATATCCTCTAGAGTATCGATCGCAACACCGGTCTTGCCGACCTCACCATGAGCAAGAGCATGGTCAGAATCATAACCCATCTGAGTCGGTAGATCAAAAGCAACTGACAAACCAGTCTGCCCGTGCTTCAGAAGATATCGATAGCGGCGGTTTGACTCCTCAGCGGTTGCATAACCAGCATACTGTCGCATGGTCCATAGTCGTCCGGTATACATAGTCGGGTAAACACCCCTGGTAAAGGGGAACTCTCCAGGATCGCCCAAATCGTCTCTGTATCTCAGATTTTTTATATCATCAGGAGAGAAAAACATGCCTTCCTCAATTGCTAAATTCCCATATCTCTTGCTTTAAAAAGTGCACATCAGAGTATCAGCATGCCAGAAGACCAGATTTTTAACCTGATATTCTGAGTTTCTGGTCTGCTTCTCACTGATATTCTGGTATCCTGATATGCATGAATTCTGTGATTTGATATTGCCTATGATCTCGGATCTCGTGTTTGGCATTTCATCTTATTACGATCAATTTGTCACCACGATTTACAGTCTGTCCTTTTTCAACATTGATTTTTGCTATTACGCCATCTCTGGAACTGCACATTTCATTTTGCATCTTCATCGCCTCGATAATGAGTAACCCCTGACCATCGCTGACAGTTTCACCTTCTTTAACACACACCTCAATTATCAAACCAGGCATCGCTGCTTTTACCACGAGTTCCTGTTTCTGGGATTTACCAGCGCTTGTTTTCATCAATTTTGCCACTTGTTCATCAAAAATATCGATAGTGTATTCCTGGTTGTTGACAATTATCGTGTTATTATCAGCAAAAACAACGTCGAAAGGTCTGCCATCTATTATCAATGTCATGTGCGAGCCGCGCTCATCGATCACCTCTACCTGTTTTGCTTCACCGTTGAGAAAAACACAGAATTTCTCATCCTGCTTTTTGACATCTACCCTGATCGTCTGATCGTCAACCTTGACAATATCAGCCACGCTAACTACCCCTCATAATCGATTTGCGTGCAGATAACTTCCATGAATTTAATGCCCTGCGGCTGTTTGGTTTTCCTGCCACTGTCTGTTTTTCTTTCATGATTTTTCCTATGGTTGCAGCTATTGCAGCGACTTCATGATATTCTTTCTTATAGACTACCTTACCTAAGACCTTGTCGATAAACGTAGTGTCATAATCACCTTTGATAAACTCGGTATTATTCATTACAAGAATATGAAATGGTATTGATGTTTTGATCCCTCTAATCGTATATTCTTTCAGGGCACGCCTCGCTCTGGAAATGGCCTCTTCTCGGGAAGGAGCCCAGACAAGGAGTTTGGCGATCAAAGGATCGTAGTATATCGGCACTTCAAATCCTTCATAGACCCCGCTATCTAACCTAATACCTGGACCACCTGGTTCTCTGATCTCGATTATCCTCCCGGTTGAAGGGGCGAAATTGTTCTCCGGGTCCTCGGCCGAGATCCGACATTCAATAGAAGCACCATTCATCTTTATGTCATCTTGTTTCAAGGACAGAGTCTGACCCGCTGCGATCTTCAATTGTTCCTTAACAATATCGATACCGGTTATCAATTCAGTAACAGGATGCTCAACCTGAAGCCTCGTATTCATTTCCAGAAAATAGAACTTCCTGTTCTTATCGACCATGAATTCAACGGTTCCTGCATTTGTATATGCAGATGCCTTTACTGCTTTCACGGCTGCCTGTCCCATGGTCGAACGTAGTTCCGGGGTCATGATCGAGCAAGGTGACTCTTCGATCAGTTTTTGATGCCGTCGCTGGACTGAGCATTCCCTTTCAAACAAATGAATGGAATTGCCGTGATTGTCAGCGAGGATCTGAAATTCGATATGACGTGGTGCTTCAAGAAATTTTTCAATAAAAACGACCGGGTTACTGAAAGCAGCCTGTGCTTCATTAATAGCTTGCTTCATCGCGCTGGGCAATTCACCAGGTTCTTTCACAACGCGCATCCCCTTACCACCACCTCCACCGGCTGCCTTAATGAGTACTGGAAAACCTATTTGTTCGGCTGTCTTCAGAGCCTCGGATTCTCTCTTTACCGCACCGCTGCTTCCTGGGATTACCGGGATACCGGCAGCACCCATTGTCTTTTTGGATGCGATCTTATCACCCAGCAGCTTGATAGCTTGTGATGATGGACCGATGAATACAATGCCGGCCGATTCACAAGCTTCGGCAAAATCCGTATTCTCAGCAAGGAATCCATAGCCCGGATGAATCGCTTCAGCACCGGTATCTTTGGCTGCTTTGATTATCTTGTCGATCTTTAAATAACTTTCCGCTGCTGGTGCTCGACCGATATGGCAGACTTCATCAGCGTACTTGGTGTGCAGAGCATTCTGGTCAGCATCTGAATAGATCGTGACTGATGCTATATCCATTTCACGACAAGCACGTAAGATCCGTACAGCGATCTCACCACGATTGGCGACTAATATTTTCTTAAATATTTTCATTGGCATTTAATCAGTTATCCAAAATCTCAAATCTTCAATCTTAAATCTTCAATGCTACAACGGTATATTCCCGTGTTTTCTCGGTGGATTAGTATCCCTTTTATTTTCAATCATTTCCAGGGCTTCAATGATTCTGGGCCTTGTCTGGGAAGGTTTGATAACGGCATCGATATATCCTTTACTCGCCGTGACAAAAGGATTGGCGAATTTCTCAGTATATTCATCGATCAGCTTTTTCTCCAGCATCTTTGGATCCTTCGCTTCCTTTATTTCCTTACGGTACAGGATCTTTACTGCTCCGTCTGGCCCCATTACCGCAATCTCGGCGCTGGGCCAAGCATAATTGATATCGGCCCGGGTATGTTTTGAACTCATGACACAGTAGGCACCACCATAGGCTTTACGTGTAATAACAGTAACTCTCGGGACAGTCGCTTCACAAAATGCATAAAGCAATTTTGCACCATTTTTAATGACGCCGCCCCACTCCTGGGATGTCCCGGGTAAGAATCCTGGCACATCGACAAAGGTAACGATAGGGATATTGAAACAATCACAGAATCTTACAAATCTCGCACCTTTCATAGCTGATTCAATATCCAGAACGCCGGCCAGAACAGCTGGCTGATTTGCGACGATACCAGCAGCCCGACCATTGAATCTTGCGAAACCAACGATAAGGTTCTTCGCATAATGTTTGTGGACTTCAAGCAATTCGCCATTATCAATGACCATTTTCAATATCGCGTGCATATCATAAGGTTTTTTCGGACTATCCGGGATGATCGTATCAAGATCATCTTCCATACGGTTTATATCGTCGCTGCCGTCTATTTGAGGAGGGTCTTCGAGATTATTCTGGGGAATAAAAGAAAGCAGGTTCTTAATGAGATCGATACATTCAATCTCTGAGTCTACCGCAAAATGAGCGACCCCAGACTTTTCATTATGCACCATGGCGCCACCAAGTTCTTCAAACGTAACCTCTTCATGCGTCGCTGCCTTAACAACATCAGGTCCGGTAAGAAACATAAAAGAACCCTGCACCATGATCACAAAATCGGTCATTGCCGGCGAATAGACAGCGCCGCCCGCGCATGGCCCCATGATCGCTGATATCTGCGGTACAACACCGGCCGAAAGCACATTCCTTAAAAAAACATCGGTATAACCCGCCAAGGAATCAACTCCTTCCTGAATTCTTGCTCCTCCTGAATCTTTGAGCCCGATGACCGGACACCCCATTTTAAGAGCAAGGTCCTGGAGCTTACAGACTTTCTCAGCATATGCCTTGGATAATGACCCGCCGAAGACAGTGAAGTCCTCAGCAAAAATGCATACCGGGCGGCCATTTATCCGGCCATAACCAGTTACCACGCCGTCTCCTAATACTTTGCTTTCCTGCATGTTAAAATCACTGCATCTGTGCGTAACAAATTTATCCGTCTCTCGAAATGTTCCTCTATCCATCAGCAAATCAATACGTTCACGCGCAGTCAGTCTTCCTCTATCATGCTGAGCTTTTGTGCGTTTCTCACCTCCGCCGAGTTGTGCTTGTTGATTCAGCTCTTCAAGCTGTTTGAGTCTATCTTCAGTCTTCATTGCGTTTCCCCCATATTACACGTCAAATTTAAAATAGTCAATTATTACAAACCCTGCGTGCGATAAATCGCACATTTACGACCATCAATCATATGGCAGTGGTCTGATTTATCCGACAAATTCTTATATCTCATTGTGCAACGGCTGTAAAACAGCTTTTCCGTTTTCTTCGATTATATAAGCAAATGGAGTATCAGGATCGTGTTCAAAGATCAACAACCAATGTTCATCGACTGCGGTCTGCAAAATAATCTTTTTTCTCTCGATTAGCTCAAGTGGATATAGATCATAACTCATAATATAAGGTATTTTTAGGTGCGATGTGGTCGGGATAAAATCACCGAGATATATCGCTTTTTCACCTTGTGATTCGATCAAAACTGACTGGTGACCCCTGGTATGACCATTGGTAACGACTACCTTGACCCCCTCGATGATCTCCTGGTCTCCGTCAACGAGTAAAAGCTGATTTTTTTCCTCAAGAGGAAGGAAATTTTCTTTTAGATAACTTGCTTTCGTCCGTTCATTTGGATGTGTTGCATCATACCATTCCTGTTTTTGAATAACATATCGGGCATTAGGAAACATCGGTACTGCCGTGCCATTATGTTTGTGAGTATTGCCACCGCAGTGGTCAAAATGCAAGTGTGTATTTATTACGTAATCGATATGCTCAGGTTTAATGCCGCGCTCGCGTAAAACCTGGATAATGCCAGATTCTCTTTGCACCCGGTAAATATCTCTAAACCTATCTTTAAGCTTATCACCGATACCTGTATCGACAAGGATCAGATTATCCTTACGTCTTATCATAAGACAGTTCAAACCCAGCTCGATCCTGTTAAGATCATCAGAAGGACTCATTCTATTCCATATTACTTTGGGCACGACTCCGAACATCGCACCGCCGTCAAGCCAAAATCTACCGTCTGATACTATTGTAAGCTCAAACTTTCCGAGTTTTACAGGTTTTGAATTCATAGAAAACCCTGATTAGCGTCTCTTTCTTCTTTTTCCACCATCAGATCTTCCCAACTTCCTATTTCCTGCCTTTTGCCTTTGTTCTTGGCTTCTTGCTTTTCTTAGCAGTGCTCTTCTTTTTAGACGTACGCGGCTTTGTCTTTCTGGGCTGGCTGCTCTTTACCCTGGTTCTGATCCAATCCACGATCTCGGTTGTCGGCGTGCCCGGACCGAATAGTTTCTTCACGCCTTTCTTTTCCAGCTTTTTCATATCCTCCTGAGGTATAATCCCCCCACCGATGACGATAATGTCCTTTGCTCGTTTCTTACCCAGTAAAGCCAGCACCTTGGTGAATATTGTCATATGTGCACCCGACAGTATGGAGAGCCCGATAATATGGACATCCTCCTGTATTGCAGCCTCCACAATGCTCTCGCAGGTCTGGTGCAATCCAGTATAGATAACCTCCATACCGGCATCGCGCAAGGCAGCGGCCACGACTTTTGCACCCCGGTCATGTCCATCAAGACCGGGTTTGCCAACGAGAACCCTAATTTTTCTTGTCATAAAACCCCCTGCTAACAAAATGGTTATTTGGTTATGGTTTGGATACTAAATAACCAGTTTATATATACTGATCTATCCTCTATCTTCACTCCAGCATCCAAACCCAAACCCCTCTTCCATCTTTTAGAAAATAATCGGTTCATGGTACTCGCCAAACTCCTCTTTCAAGGTATTACACATCTCACCGAGTGTCGCATAAGCGCGCACGCAATCGAGTATCCTCGGCATCAGATTAGCGCCACTTGAAGCAGCGCTGCGTAATGCTTTGAGGTATTCCTTGACCTTTCTACTATTACGCTCCCGTTTTATGTTTTTGAGTGCCCTTACCTGATCACGTTCAACTTGTTTCGGGATTTTTAGTATTTCAATGTCTGCTTTGCTTTTTTCTTCAAAAATATTTACTCCGACATGGTATTTTGTTCTGTGCTCCAGACTCTTTTGATATTGATAAGCGCTTCTCGATATCTCGCGCTGGAAAAATCCCTTATCAATCGCATTGACCACACCACCGAGTTTATCGATCTTCTTGAAATATTTATAAGCTCCTTCTTCGAGTTCATTAGTCAATGTCTCGACATAATAGGAACCTCCCAGTGGATCGATCGCATTGACAACACCGGTTTCATAGGCGATCAGCTGCTGGGTGCGCAAAGCGATCTTCACTGCGTTTTCAGTAGGCAAGGCATAGGTTTCATCCATTGAGTTTGTATGTAGTGACTGGGTTCCTCCAAGCACGGCGGCGAGCGCCTGGAATGCGGTGCGTATTATGTTGTTATCAGGCTGCTGAGCGGTCAAAGTGCAACCCGCTGTTTGCGTGTGAAACCGCATTAGATAAGACCGCGGATTCTGGGCATTATATTTATCCTGCATGAGCCGTGCCCAGATCCTTCGGGCGGCACGGTATTTTGCGATTTCTTCAAAGAAATCAAGGTGCGAGTTAAAGAAAAACGAAAGTCTGGGGGCGAACTGATCGACCGATAAACCGGCTTTCATACCGTATTCGACATAAGTAAATCCGTTTTTCAAAGTGAAGGCGAGCTCCTGAAGTGCCGTGGAGCCAGCTTCTCTTATGTGATAACCGGATATAGATATAGTATTCCATTTGGGAACGTGTTCAGCACAGTATGCCATTATGTCGGTGATTATCCGCATCGATGGCTCGGGTGGATATATCCATGTTTTTTGAGCTTGATATTCTTTCAGCATGTCGTTTTGGATCGTTCCGGTCAATACATTCATAGGTACACCTTGTTTTTCACCAACAACAATATACATCGCCAGAAGCATTGCAGCAGGAGGATTGATCGTCATCGATGTCGAGATGCGTTCGAGCGGTATGCCTTTGAATAATATCTCCATATCCCTCAGCGTATCGATCGCAACACCGCACTTACCGACTTCGCCGCGAGCAAAAGGATCATCAGAATCGCGTCCGTACAGGGTGGGAAAATCAAAGGCCACTGAAAGACCGGTCTGGCCGTGATTTAGAAGATATTTGTATCGTTTGTTCGTATCTTTAGGCGTACCAAAACCTGAAAATTGACGCATGGTCCAGAGCCGTCCACGATACATATTTGTATAGACACCCCGTACATAAGGGAATTCACCCGGGTAACCGAGATCTCTATCATAATCAAAACCCTCAATATCGTCCGGCGTATAGAGCGGTTTTATGGCTTGTCCAGATACCGTTGTGAATTTTGCATCACGCTCTTTACAGGTTTTTAGTTTTTTATCCCAATCATCCTTCATCATATACCCTCGCTACTTTTTAGCTTTTAATATTTTCCTGGTTATCGTATCAGCGATGCTGTACGGATTCGTTTTTCGCCGGTATATTTTATCTATGGTATTTATGAGCTCCTTATCTTTCACGATCCTTTCTTTCAAATGCAATTCTATCCTGTCCTTGATCAATTCATTGATACGCACCAGTATTTTGGCTTTCCTCTCTTGTTCAAGTCGGCCGCTCTTACGCAAATAGACCTCATGTTTTTGTAGCGCATTGACAAGCGCATCGACTCCTGTTTCCTTGATCGCGGTCGTCTTGAGAATTGGAAAATGCCAGCCTGTTCTTTGTTCGCGTAATTCAAACGCAAATTTCAACTCCATAAGCAGACGGTCACACCCCTCGCGATCCCCTTTGTTAACAGCGATGATGTCGGCGATTTCCAGTAAGCCTGCTTTCATCGCCTGAATACTGTCGCCTGATTCGGGAACGAGAACCACGACCGTAGTATCACATACCTCTGCTATATCCAGCTCGACCTGGCCGACACCTATTGTCTCAATAAGAATATAGTCCATACCAGCCGCATCCATTACCAAAGCAGCATCCTTTGTTTTCCTTGCTAATCCTCCAAGACTGCCACGGGAGGCCATACTTCTAATAAAAACATTTTGATTCAAGGACAGGTCGTTCATCCGAATACGATCACCCAATAAGGCACCGCCGGAAAAAGGTGATGTAGGATCAACCGCAATTATCCCGATCTTTTTCTTTTTAGAAAGCAGCCTCTTTGCAATAGCATTGACAAGTGTCGACTTGCCAGCGCCGGGCGGTCCGGTTATGCCAACATGATAGGCATTGCCGGTACGGGGAAAGATCTTTTTAAGTATTTCCGTCGACGTGTCATTCTCAATAATGCTAATGACCTGGGCGATAGTACGCTTGTCGCCTTCCATCAATCTATTTATCGAGAACATAAGAGTCATTTTATCTTGAGCGACCTTTCTATTTTCGCCCAGGTATCGCGCAATGTAATCGTCCGGTTGAAAACAAGTGAATTTTTTGATGAATCAGCATCGACGCAAAAATATCCCAGGCGCTCGAATTGAAATCTATCACCCGGATTCGCATCTTGTAAAGTGGGTTCAACAAAACAACCGGTGCGCGTTTCCAGAGAATGGGGATTTATATTCGCTGTGAAATCTTGCCCTTTTTCAACATCACCGGGATCTGGTTTTCCGAAAAGTCGATCATAGAGCCGTACCTCCGCCTTTATAGCGCGCGCGGCTGAAACCCAATGGAGTGTCGCCTTTACTTTCCGGCCATCCGGTGCATCCCCGCCCCGTGTTTCTGGATCATATGTGCAGTGTAATCTTGTTACCTTGCCTGTTTTATCCTTTATAACCTTATTGCATCTTATAAAATATGCATAACGCAACCGCACTTCTCGACCTGGAGCAAGACGGAAGAACTTTTTTGGAGGGTCCTCACGAAAATCATCCTGTTCAATGTACAGCATACGTGAAAAAGGCACTTTCCTGGTTCCCATACTCATATCTTCTGGATTGTTTATTGCTTCCAGCTCCTCTGTTTTATCCTCAGGATAATTATCAATGACCACTTCCAAAGGCTTAAGAACCGCCATGACCCGCAATGCATGCCTGTTCAGATCTTCACGCACACAATGCTCGAGCAACGCGATATCAATAATGCTGTCGGTCTTGGCTACGCCGATACGATCCAGAAAGTCACGTACCGACCCGGGCGTGTACCCGCGCCGGCGTAATCCTGATAAGGTCGGCATCCTCGGGTCATCCCAGCCCGCCACATGACCTGCCTCGACCAGCTTTATAAGCAAGCGCTTACTCATCACTGTGTAAGTCAAGTTGAGCCGTGCAAATTCTATTTGCTCTGGATGATAGATGCCGAGTTGTTCGAGAAACCAGTTATAGAGCGGGCGGTGATCTTCAAATTCCAAAGAACACAATGAATGCGTGATCTTTTCGATCGAATCAGATTGCCCATGCGTCCAGTCATAAGTTGGATAGATGCACCACTTATCGCCCTGCCTGTGATGTGGTTTATGTAAGATACGATACATGACCGGGTCACGCATATTCATATTGGCCGCGGCCATGTCGATCTTTGCTCGCAACACCCTGGAACCATCTGGGAATTCACCTGCGCGCATGCGTGAAAACAGATCGAGGTTCTCCTCGATGCTTCGATCTCGAAAAGGGCTCTTTTTACCAGGTTCAGTCAGCGTGCCCCGGTATTCCCTTATCTTATCAGCACTCAAGTCATCGACATAGGCTTTGCCTTTTTTGATTAACTGCAGAGCCCAATCATAAAGCTGCTCAAAATAATCAGAGGCATAATACTCACGGTCTCCCCAATCGTATCCCAACCAGCGGATGTCTTGCTTGATCGCATCGATGTATTCCTGTTTTTCCTTTACTGGATTTGAATCATCAAAACGCAGATTGCAAAGGCCTTTATAATCTCGGGCAATACCGAAATTTATCGATACTGCCTTTGCGTTTCCTATGTGGATCCATCCATTGGGCTCGGGCGGAAAACGGGTCTTTACAGACTTATGCTTACCTGTTTTCAAATCCTCATCAATGACCGCGCGTATGAAATCTTTACTGCTCATAAATACATGCTATCCTTTAAATCTAAACCTCGCCTTGAAATGGCGCAAAGATAGTGCTCTGCCTGAGGTGACCTCGACACCCGGGATATGGTCACGATATTGTTGTAATGCATGCACTGCCTGAGCAACCGCATCAAGGTCGGTCTTTTCGTACCTTAAACGAGGGATTGCGAACCTGACAAAGTTGACTTCAGGAGCTATTTCTTTTTGCGTACTTTGATCATATGATCCAAAGGCAAAATGACCGAGTTCACAAGCCCTGTGGCCATAAGCTGCCAAAAGCACGGCAGTCAACGCCACACCGCCAAAATCCTCTGGTTTAATAGATGTCCCGGCAAAGAAACGGTTGACATCAAGATACACTGCATGACCGCCTGTAGGCAACAGTACTGGAATCCCTAATCTATCCATGGCCTTGCCAAACTCACTCACCTGTTCAATCCGATAGGTAAGATACTCCTCTTTGGTTATTATCTTTAAACCGATATTCAATGCCATGATATCGCGACCCGAAAGACCACCGTATGTAGGATGTCCTTCCTTGATGAGTTGATAATTGAGCAAGGCATCTGGGATCTCTGGATATTTATTGATAAACAGCCCCTCATCTCTTAAGAATAAACCACCCCCCATATTAACGAGCCCGTCCTTTTTAAAACTTATCGTAAAGCCATCGGCGTGAGAAAACATCTCGAGCACGATCTCTTTAATTGACTTATGATCATAACCCGACTCGTACTGCTTAATGAACCAGGCATTTTCAGCAAACCGGCAAGCATCAAAGAACAGAGGAGTCTTATATTTCCGGCACAGCTCAGCCACACCTCTTATATTTTCCATTGAGACCGGTTGACCAGCCGCAGTATTGTTGGTGATGGTAATATAGACTACCGGGATACGATCATGGGATTCGCTGAACAGCTCATTTAGTCTTGGGATATCCATATCCCCTTTAAAATGTGAAGTTGAGTTTTTATCCTTAAGCTCTGGGCAGAAGAAATTCAATGCTTTGATCTTATTTGCCTTGATATTGGCACCAGTCGTATCAAAATGGCCATTGCTCGGGATGATTAGATCATCACCCTGTTTGCCGAGTATCGTGAATAAAGCATCTTCACATGATCTGCCTTGATGAAAAATAAATGCATTTGGTCGGCCGGTAGTGGGATCATTAAAGAAATCTTTGCCGAAAGTCTCTTTTATCTGATCCATTAACAAGTAAAAACCGCGATTTGAACCATACGCTTCATCTCCAGTATGAAGAGCCGCCCATTGTTCACTCGTCATCGTCGATACACCAGAATCACTCAATAGATCACAACCGCTTATCATCTCCGATGGGAAATAAAATACATTCAGACCGACACTTTCCAGGACTTTGGCGCGCTCCATTGGTGAGAATATTTTTTTCATCTCGACCGAATGGTTGAAATATGGTCGCGCGCGTATCTTTAATTTGTTCTCATCAGGGATATGCTCAATAATATTTTTTAATTCCATGGCACGGTCCCTTACTCTAACGCACTTTCAAGGATCTCGGAAATATCCATGACCTCGATGCTGGCATTCATGGATTTCAGTGTCTCTTCGAACATCTGGAGGCAGTATGGACAAGCGACACAAAGGACATCAGCATTGGTAGCCAGGATCTGATCAGCTCTCAAATTAGCAAGCCTTTCATCTTGAGGCCAATCTCGCCATAAGCCCATTGCACCGCCGCCACAGCAGACACTGAAATCCCTATTAAAAACAGGGATCTCAATAAGTTTCAAACCCGGGATGCTATTCAAGATTCTCCTTGGTTCTTCATAAATACCCATCTGCCGACCGAGTGTACAGGGATCATGGTAAACGACTGTTTTTTCAAAAGGTCGCTTTGGAGAGATTTTCTTCTCTGTGATCATCTGGTCGAAAAGCTGTACTGCATGCTGGGTTTCGAATTTATCGTAGTATGCTGGATATTCCTTGGTAAAAGTAACCAGGCAGTGCGGTGATGTTACTATCACCTTTTTAACATTAGATGCCTTGAACAACTCGGTGTTTTGCTTGACCGCAGTCTGAAAGACTTTTTCTGCACCGACTCGCCGGACTGCCTCGCCGCAGCAGAATTCATCCTTACCATGAATGCCAAATGAGATCCCACCACGCTTTAATATCTTCGCCGTAGCCTGAGCAACTTTTCTTGCACGCGCGTCATATGCCGGCAGGCAACAAGGGAAATAGAGATAATCAAGCTTTTCCGTGTATTGTGGTGTGTCCAGACCAGCTGCCCAATCAGCTCTTTTCTCAGCTGGCTCACCGAGCGGATTCCCCGAGTTATAGAGGCGAGCAACAACACTCTTAAGTTCGCTGGGATAAGAGTCAAAATCAACGAGTATTCTCCGAACCGCACGCAATACATCAGAAAGACTAACGCCGCGTGGACATTCAGCTTTGCACGAATCGCAGCCAACGCATCTAAACACATCGATAGTATCAGCAGCGATCTCTTCTTTTTCTTCACTGTCGATTATCGCACCGAGCTTGATCCGCTGACAGAACCGATAAGTAGTGTAATCCAAGCCATCGAGAAGATTCCATGGACATGCCGCCATACAGCGACCGCATTGATAGCACTTTATCACATCATCGCCGCCCGACTCGATGATCGCATCACGCACTTCCGGATTCAGCGTTATAAAATTCTTCATCAACATTTATCCTTTCGCCTGTTTCATCTCTAAGATCTTATTTTTCAAGACCGGTACGACTTTGAACAGGTCGTCGACAATACCGTAGTCTGCTTCATTGAAGATCGGTGCATTTGGATCCTTATTGACCGCGATTATCGTATCCGCACTCTTCATACCGACAATGTGCTGGAACGCACCTGAAATACCCAGGGCAATATATAACTTTGGTTTTACCGTTTTGCCCGATGAACCTACCTGCCGGTCCTTGGTGAGCCATCCAGCATCAACAACTGGTCTTGAACAAGAAACAACACCGCCTATCGCCGCTGCAAAATCTTCAATAACTGAGATATTGGCCTGCTCTTTTACGCCGCGGCCGATGCTGACCAGAATATCAGACTTGGTGATATCAACATCACCGATCGCTGCTTCTATGTACTCGATGAACTTTCTATAATCAGGTTGCGACGATACCGTGATATCCAGGTTTTCCACGACCCCCTCTAAACTGCTTTCTCCGGCGGGAAAACAACCGCTGCGCAAGGTTATCATGTGACCAGGATTTTCACGCAAGAGTACCCTGGCATTCAATTTACCATCGTACATTTGGCGGGTTACCTTGATTTTCTGTTCGACAATTTCAACTCCAAGACAATCAGTAGCAAACGGCAAACCGACCTGAACTGCGAGCGCCGGGCATAGATCCATACCAAAAGCAGAATGTCCGATCAGGGTCAACCGGGGATTCTGTTGTTTGATGATCTCGCTCAGTGTAATCTGATAGAGTTCGGAGTTGAAATCCTTGAACATCTCGCTATCAACGACGAGCAGACGGTGTGCCTGGCTTTTTACAGCCTGAACGATGCTATCAGTATTATGTCCGAGGATAACAGCGGTTAATTTTGCGCTTGCGTTTTCAGCAAGTTTTCTACCACAACTCATCAATTCATATGTAATATCCCTAATTGTCCCCTGTCGATGTTCGACCAACGCAAAAATCTCACTCATTTCTCACCCCCGTTATATAAGACCTTTGTCCTTAATAATACCGGTCAATTTCACTGCGATTTCGTCTGTACTACCAGATAGAATTTCTGCATGTTTGCCTACTGGAGGCGGAAATAGTTCTTCAAGAACTGTGCCCGCTTGAATCCCTGTTTGATCGATGTCAGAAGCTCCGATGACCTTGATTTCCTTTTTTGCCGCACGTCTTATAGCGATCAGCGAAGCATACCGTGGTTCATTTATCCCTGTCTGGATCGTAAAAAGTGATGGCAGCGTCATTTCAAGATGTTCTAATAATCCACCTTCAAGTTCTCGGTAAACCTGTGCCTTATTTTCCTGAATATCGACTTTGGTGACTAAAGTGGCATGGGGTATACCGAGCATTTCAGCAAGGGCAACGCCAACTTGGGAAAAATAATCGTCAGTCGCTATACAGCCCGTGAAGATGACATCGAATTTCAGATCTTTTATTGCTGCTTTGATGAGTTGAGCTGTCTTGAACCCATCCAGTTCATCGAAATCCTCAGCTTTTATACGTATCGCATTATCAGCACCCTTGGCCAGTGCGATGCGCAGGGTGTCTTCAGCTTCAGCTGTCCCCAATGAAACTGCGGTGAGGGTTCCGCTGAATTTTTCTTTAAGTAATATCGCTTCCTCGAGCGCATATGTATCAGATTCATTCATATCAAAGGTTAAGCGGTCCTTAACGATATTTTTGCCCGAAGGATCGACTTTCACGTCAGCTTCAGCGGTTTGAGCGACTCTTTTTATACAGACTATGATATCCAAAATAACCTCCTAGAAATAATGATCGTTGGGTCGGGGTTTGGGAACTGGAGAAATCCAGCATCCCCGGCCTCGCTCCGCAAGACGGGGCGGGCCAAATCTAAACCTATTTTCTATCTTGTAAGTTCTCTTGCAATAACTATCTTTTGTATTTCCGATGTTCCCTCATACAATTCAAGGATCTTGGCATCACGGTAAATCCTCTCGATCGGATAATCTTTTGTATAACCATAACCGCCGTGGATCTGGACGGCCTTGCGAGCAACATCAACAGCAATCGTTGCCGCGTAGTATTTGGACATAGCTGATTCGCTGGAAAAACGCGCCATCCCTTTATTTTTGCAGTAACCAGCATAGTAAACGAGCATCCTCGCGGCCTGGATCTGAGTAGCCATTTCAGCAAGCATAGATTGAATCATCTCGAAATTACATATCGGTTTTCCAAATGCCGTACGCTCTTTCGAATACTTTACCGCTTCGTCAAGCGCACTTTGAGCTATGCCGACGGCCTGGGCACCGATATCTATCCTCGAAACATCGAGTGTGTTCATACAGATCTTAAAACCTTCTCCTTCCTTGCCTAAAAGATTTTCTTTGGGAACTCTGACATCTTCAAAGATCAGTTCGCAATTTGCGGTCGCTCTGATACCCATCAAATCTTCATGTTTACCAAGACTAAAACCCGGTGTATCTCTTTCTACAATGAATGCGCTTACGCCCTTATGCTTTAATTCCTTATTTGTATATGCAAAGACAACAAATATGCCAGCCTCGCCAGCATTAGTGATGAACCTTTTTGTACCGTTTAAAATGTAATTATTACCATCTAAATGCGCAGTGCATTCCATCGAGGCAACATCTGAACCGGCGTTCGGCTCGGTCAGACCAAATGCACCGAGTTTCTCACCACTGCACAACATGGGTAGATATTTTTTCTTTTGCTCTTCACTACCAAAAGTCATGATCGGATAGGTAACGAGTGAGTTATTGACCGCTACAATGACGCCGGTCGAGGCACAACCCCGAGAGATCTCCTCAATTGCAATTGCCAGAGAAATGTAATCAAACCCAGCTCCACCGTACTCCTCTGGTGCGATAATGCCCAGCAAACCAAGTTTCGCCATCTTCTTTATATTGTCCCATGGAAAATCTCCAGATTTGTCGAGATCCGGCGCTACCGGCGCAAGAACACTATCGGCAAACTTCTTGACCTGGTCCTGCAACATCTTCTGATCATTGGTTAAATCAAAATCCATCGAACCTCCTTAAAAAAAATAGTAATTAGGTTAGGGCTTGGAAACGCGAAAAAATCCAGCATCCAAAGCCAAAACTTATCTTCTATCATTTCCCCAATATTTTCCGAGCGATGACTATTTTTTGGATCTCTGAAGTCCCTTCGCCGATCTCCATGAGTTTTTCATCGCGCAGAAATCTTTCAACCGGGTAATCATCGGTCAATCCCAGCATGCCGTGTATGCTTATCGCCATGTCGGTCGCCTTCATACCTATGGTCGAAGCGTAGTACTTAGCCATAGCTGCTTCTTTGGTAAAAGGTAGATCACTATCCTTGAGCGTCGCCGCCTGATAGATAAGCAATCGGGCAGCTTCAATTTCAGTAGCCATTTCCGCGATCATAGATTGGATCGACTGCATTTTTTTCATCGGGCATCCCTTCCTGCTGTGCTCGCTGACGAATTTTGCAGAAGCATCGAGTGCGCCTTGCGCAATACCCAATGCTAGAGCCCCGATTGAGATCCTACCACCATCAAGTGTCGCCATAAAGACCTTAAAACCTTCACCTTCCTCGCCTAAAAGATTTTCTCTTGGTATTGCGCAATCCTCAAAAATCAACTCAGAGGTTATTGATCCGCGCAAACCTAACTTGTCCTCCGCTTTGCCCGGGGAAAAACCAGGTGTTCCCTTTTCAATGATAAATGCTGATATCCCAGCATAACCAAGTGAGGGATCTTTGGTTGCAGTAAATACGATAATATCAGCAATGCCTCCTGATGTTATAAAGCGTTTAGTACCGTTAACAATATATTTATCATCAACGAGTTTTGCAGTTGTCTGCGTGCCTGCAGCATCACTGCCGGCATTAGGTTCGGTCAGCCCGAATGACCCGATCTTTTCTCCGCGTGCCATGGGGATAAGATACTTCTGTTTCTGGCCTTCATTGCCTGAGACGTACACTGGATAAACACCGAGCGAGGAATGCGCGGCAAGGAAAATCCCGGTAGAACCACATACCCTTCCGATCTCTTCAACCGCGATCGCGTAGGAAAGCACATCCAGACCTGCGCCGCCATATTTTTCAGGGACATAAAGCGCTAACAACCTCATTTCGGCCATGCGTTTTACAAGATCCCAGGGAAATTCATCGTTCATGTCGAGTTCTTTTGCACGCGGCAAAACTTCACGGTCTGCAAAATCTTTCACCATTGTTCTGAATTCTCTATGCTTCTCGCTGAGGATCATAAAAGCTCCTTCGCACACGTTGCCGTCAAATCAACTGGCGTGGCATTCAACAACTGAATTGTCTTAGCATCCCTCATATAGCGTTCTACCGGGTATTCCTTGGTATATCCGTATCCACCGTGTACCTGGATGGCATTTAAACCACAGCTGACCGCTGCATTACCAGTGAATAAACGAGCAAGATGGGCATCTAACGAATGTTTTAATCCAGCATCTATTTGTGCAGCTGCATTGAAAACGAGTAATTTCGATGCAGCAATCTTGCCTCTCATATCGACAAGCATTTCCTGAACCATGGGGAATTCACATATCGATCGACCAAATTGACGTCGCTCTTTTGAATATTCGAGCGCTGCATTGTATGCAGCTTGAGCAATGCCTAATGAAATTGCGGAAAATACAATCTCTGAATAGGTTTGAACATCACAGGATATTTTTTTCAAACCCGACGCTTCATCAGACATACTCGCTGTCGTTGAAATACTCGTTTTAACATCAAAACCGACGATACCTGCAGCTCGCATACCCAATATTCGGTGTTTGAACAAACGATCTTTTTCATCTCGGTCATAGATATGAAAGGTCTTGCCATTTTCTGTGTTGACCGGTAGAATCATAAAATCAGCCTTCTCACCGTTCAGAACAAACGCAAAAGAACTGTTTTTTTGCTCATGGGTTTGCTGTGGCGTGTTCAATGTATACCCGGTCTCAACAGCATAGCCGCCAATTTCACCATTTGAAAGCCGTTTAAGATACTGTTCTTTGATTTTTTCTGAACCAAATTTCATTATTGGGTAGGCTACCAAGCTATTATTAACGGCAAAGATCAAACTGACTGACGCACATACTGCAGCCAGTTCTTCAACAGCAATACATAAACATGTTGTATCAAGACCAGCGCCGCCGTATTTCTCAGGCACAATGAGACTCGATAATCCTAGACTGGAGAGCTTTTTTACGATATCGACCGGGAATACACCCTCTTTGTCAATCTCACTGGCGATCGGGTCAAGCTCAGATTGAGCGAATTTCTTCACTTCATTCTCGATCATTTTCTGCTCATTATTCAACCGGATCAAAGACATAGACCTCCTTTGGGAACTGATAATCGGGTTAAGACTAGAAAACTGGAGCAACGCTTCATATCCAGTATCCATGTTCTTGCTTTGTTGAACAAAGCGAACTAAACCCAAACCAATATTCTGTCTTTTTGAATAAGCTACCGCTATTGTCAGCTACAATATGATGTTGAACATGCTGACCATAATATTATCGTATTTATGATATCCAGCAAGTCATAAATTATATTCAAAATATGGTAAATGTCAACAAATATACAACTCATATGCCAGATATGCATTTAACCTAATCTAAAGGATAATCCACGTATTTTGGGGAGTTTTTACAATATATTGAAGTAACTGTTCAATGTTGGGTCTATATAAGGCAGACAGTTTTTGTTTTTTTTATAAAAAAAATATACTTTTTTTATATTCTTTTTTAAAAAAATCATTGATATAACCGACCTTATCACATAAAGTGATAACCTTGTTATCTTCTGTTTGATTTATTTCATCGCCATTTTGAGAACTCTCAAAAACTGCTCATCGCTCTTTCGATCATAAAGATGTTAGGAAGATTTCATGTCTTTACCAGCTGTCTAGCATTGGGCGCATTAAAGATTAAACACATCGACCTGGAGCCTCATAACCAGTGAAGTTTCCCCTGCGCCTAAAATATGTTTGGCAGCATCAATATGGAGAAAACCGGCGTATAATTCCACAGCCAATTGATCTTGCAGAAAATAGCGTGCGCCAACGCCTGAATCAATTGATTTCTGCACTGTACCTGATAACAGATTTCCTTGCGGGAAAAAGGTCCCTGGTTCCCTGGGGTATTCAGGGATCGGCCACAACGCCGAGATTTTCCCCTCACCTTTTCTTAAATAAGCAATCTGTGCAAAAAGATCTATCGTCTTTGTTATGTGATATGTCAACTTGGTAAATATTTCATCGTAGTCCGGACCATAAGGCGAACCGATCGATGTCTCAAGATACTGATAGCGCTGATATGGAACAAAATGACAATAAGTATAGCGGGATACCGCGGTGTATTCAAATATCAAAAATGAATTTTCAAGACCTGCAAGGTCTGCTATCTCAGTTCCGATGTTCAAACCCCAGTGATGTGGCTCTCCGTTGTTGTCGGTTTCTAATTGGAAGTCGTCGATCAGCAGAGCTGCATAAAGAGCAAAATTGTTGAGAAAAACCTTTGTATCGAAACTCAAAAAGAAATTTACGTCATCATCCCAGTTATACTGGTAAGCCTGCACAAAGACCACTGGATTTAAGTGATATAGATGCAGACTATAGTTCTCGCCGCCGAAGACTGTTGCTTCAGACAAGCCAAAATTAAGCCATGAATATGGCGAAAAGTCCAATCTTTTGACTGTCAGATAACGACGCGCATCAATGTACTGCGTTATCGTATCACCAACATACTCCAGCGGTTTGGTATACCGATCATCCAGCCGCGAGAGGAAGAATGAAAATCGCAGCTTATTAGATTGCATGGAATAACTGAACCAATCCATCGGTGCCGAATAACCTGAGAGCAATAGATTGTAACGCGGTGAAGGCCCTATTGAAAAACGCTCTCGACCGATAAAAAGACCAAAGTGCTTGCCTGCATATTTGGCATATGCCCTTTCATAATCAGCTGAAAATAGCTCTCTGTCAGATATATTAAAGACTCGGTAGGGTGGTAGACTATCATGCCCAAATTTAAAAACCGGTTGCACACAGACTGAAAACCCTGACCAATCATAATAAACCGATGGCTTTGCACGCAGCACAGTGATCGTATCGTAATGCACCTTAGCAGAAAGATTAGGTAGCCATGTTTTGTCGCTTAAAAAAGAATAATCAACAGAGTTGAGTTCTGCAATATCATAGGGACGCACACTGGGGAAGTGAGTAAAGTGAACACCCCTTACCTGCATCTCCTCCAGTAATTCATTCTGCCATGAGTCGATCGGTAGATAAACAGAGAGTATAAAAAGAATCATCATAATCTTTAGCCTTCAATATAAAATCTAAAATCTGATCTCTGATACTTCAAATCTAAAATCTAATAGGCCCCTCTGCCGAGGATGACTGCTGGGACAGTTTCAAGGAGCAGTCTCAAATCAAGCGACAGAGAGCGGTTGGTTACATATATCAGATCTAAAAATATTGATTTGTCACAAGGCATCTCGCCCCGTCCGTATATCTGCCAAAGTCCGGTTAAACCCTGCCTTATAGTTAATCGATCCTTATGCCAGTCGTCATAACACTTCACTTCGTGAGGTCGATGCGGTCTTGGTCCAACAAGACTCATCTCACCTTTTAGAACATTGATGAATTGTGGCCACTCGTCGATCGAGGTCTTGCGCAGAATCCTACCTACATCAGTAATATGCTTGTCCTTTATGGTCTCCTCTTTTGGTATCCCTCGATTGATGTAGCTGCTGTCATCAGATCCTGGTTCAGGGTCTGATCCGTCAGCATGGGTCATCGACCGGAATTTATAGAAAATAAATTCCTTGCCGTCTTTCCCGCATCGCTTTTGCTTATATATAACTGGACCTGATGAATCAAGTTTTATGACGACCGCGGTTACTGCAAAAAAAGGCGCGAGCACGATCAGTCCAATTATCGCACCGATTATATCAAGACACCTTCTCAGACAATCCCGTGTAAACTGACTTTTCCTCTGACGGAATGTATATACCGGCATCTTATCGATCTCACACCATTCCCATCCCAACCGAAGATTATTGAATAATTTCGATGCAACATGCAGGGTGTAACCCGGCTTCAGATTATCCTTTATCTCTTTATAAAGCCGATCATAACTCATCGCCTGACTATAAAGAAAAGAGCTCTTGTATTCTACTTTTTTACTGTGTTTGCTGGAATTCATAAAGGTCAAACCAGTGACTATATTATCCTTGAAATAGCGGGCGAGTCCCTGTAATTGTTCACTCGGCCCTATATAATTACAGTAGAGTTTTCTTTTTGGACTGGTAAAATATGTTTCCAGGATCTTCTTAAAACATATAACTCTTATAGCAAAAAAGAATATCAGTGATAAACTGAAAAACAGAATGATAAACGCACGACTTTGTATGAGAAAGAAATACTTGGTCAAGAATCCAACAATAACGTAAATCACCAGGGAAGCCAACCATGCCCTTATTATTCGAAAGAATACCCTGAGTCTCTGTACATAGATAAGACGATTGTAAAGATCGAATATATAATAGGAAGTGGGAATAAGAATGAGAAGAAAGATCAAGGTTGACCATTGATTGTCGGCCACCCCGGTAAACCCTTTAAAGCGCAGGAGCAACGATATTGCATACGCACTAGTGATTATTATCAGGTCGCTCAAAACAAAAAGCAACCTATGGATATGTTTCATTACCTCGAATTAATCCATGAGCCTATCGTTGCACTGACATGTTCGATTTCCTTTTCAGTCAACTCCGGAAAAATAGGCAATGCGATGACACCCTCGGCGCATCTTTCTGAATTAGGAAAATCGCCACGGGCATAACCAAGATATTCATATGCGCCCTGCAAATGCAAAGGGATCGGATAGGCAATGGAAAAACCGACACCTTCCCTTTCAAGATATTCCTGCAGTGAAGCACGATCTTTGACCCAGATAACGTATAAATGATACACGTGATCACGCTCAGGCATATTCCGTGGCAGTCTAATCCCGTCAAGACCAGCCAATAATTTGTCGTATTTGCGCGCATTATCCCGACGCGCCTGATTCCACATATCCAGATGTTTCAGCTTGGCATCAAGTATCGCTGCCTGGAAACCATCCATCTTGAAATTCCAACCCTCGAATGCATGGGCATATTTACCGGTCTGACCATGATTAATGAACTGTCTGGTTCTTGCAGCAATTTTCTCATCACTGGTCACTAGCGCTCCGCCCTGTCCAAATGCTCCAAGATTCTTGCTTGGATAAAATGAAAAACAACCTATCTGACCGATTGTGCCGGCTTTTCGGTTCTTGTATGTCGCACCATGAGCCTGGGCCGCATCTTCAAGAACCAATAAATTATATTCCTGCGCGATATCCATAATCACATCCATATCCGCCATCTGCCCGTAAAGATGGACCGGAATAATGGCACGTACTTTTAACCCCGTCTTCTTATCGATAAGTATTTTTCGCGCAGTATCATACGTGCATTCATCCTCGATATATTTTTTCAGCTTATCAGTCGATATGTTATATGAATCCTGTTCGATATCGATAAAGACCGGTCTTGCGCCAGTTACCGTGATCGCCTCAACCGTCGCTATGAACGTATAGGGAACGGTCACAACGATATCACCTTTTCCAATACCTGATGTTCTCAATGCTACGTATAAAGCACTGGTACCGCAAGAAACACCGATCGCGTATTTTGCGCCGCAATAGGAGGCAAAATCATCTTCGAACTGCTTGACTTTACTGCCGGCAACAAACGCGCAATTATCGATCGTGCTTTGAATTGCGTTATTGATCTCATCTTTGATCGTCAAGTATTGGCGCTTCAGGTCCAGATAGGGTACTTGCATTAAACCTCCTTATCGATATTTAGATTGAAATCATGAGTCGACATAGCGATTTTAAACTGCATCCCCTCTTTTATGTGATTATACTAAGATTCATAATGGTGTCAATATCTTAAACATAGACCGTGGTCTACATACTTCCCCATAGACAAACCGCGTTTGCTCGGCGATTTTCTGCCAATTGTATCTCTCCTGTATGAGCTTTCGGTTTGCGTTGACTTCTTTTGGAGAAAGAGGTCGGTCGGATAATTCGATGATCTTTTCGGCAAGCATCTTTCTATCATGTACCGGGAAATATCGGTATGCAGGCAAAGGAATCTCACGGGTCGCGGCAATGTCACTTACCAAAACAGGGAGGTTGTAGCTCATCGCTTCTAATAACGCGATCGGCAGACCCTCGTAGTATGAAGGTAAAACAAAGAGCACGGCATTGCTGTAAAAGGCTGAAAGTTGCGTGCGGGTCAGAAAACCTGTCAGGACTACATTATTATCCTGTTTGGCATGGTTCTTGATTCGTTTGCTATAGATTGTTTCGTGGTCGGCATCACCGGCGATCACCAACTTGAACTTGGGTTGTCTGAGACTCGAATATGCGGCAATGAGATTATGGAGTCCTTTCTCCGGTACAAAACGACAAGCTGTGAAAATAAATTTCCGGGATTCAAGACCAAATTCACAAAGTACCCTGTTTTTTGCGCGCTTGCTCGGTATACTAACTCCATTCGGGATATAACTAATGTGCACGGATCGAAACCTCTTTTTAAGATCCTGCCCTACATTCTCGGAAACTGCTATTACATGGTTTGCATAACACACTCCCAGATATTCACCCAACCTCAGTATGAACTTAGCAAAACCTCCCCATTTTTTCCGCAAGTAATCCGGACCATGATGCGTCATAACAACCCTGAGCCCTAATATCCTGGCAAACGGTACGAACACAGAAGGTCCCACCGCATGGATATGCACGATATCTGGTGAATGAAGTCGAGCGATAATAATCCCGACAAATGTATGCGTTAACGCTTCGAGGTATTTATTGCGCGGTGCCCACACATGAATAAAATTAACTCCTTTGTTTTTCCAGACACGCTTATCCTGAGATATGTACCCGCTTCGAGTCAATACTGTTACCTGACACCCATGTTCAACCAATCGCGGATAAAGCTCCTCGCAATGCCTTTCAATACCTCCCTGAACATCGGGGAATCCTCTTGTCCCCAGGACAAAAATCCTCATACAGAAAATCTTTTGCCGAGCATGTTTCTCGTTTTATTTCTTAACACCCAGACAGCAGGTTTGATCATATTCTTCTTCATCGCTGGTGATGCCGTGCCTATCATCCAGCAATTCTTGGAACAATTGACTATGCGTTCCCTGATCTTGCAGGCTTTCTCGCTTTCCCATATGTCCGGGAAATTATTGTCCGCCAAATTACCCATGCTGTTTTCCTGTGACCCCTTATCCATACCATTACACGGCCTTATATCTCCATAGGGATCGAGAAAGAACATGTCCGTACCCGCGCCACACGGAAGTAATCTCGCATTACCTTCGATATAATTTATCAGGCCAAAATTAAAATATGCGCGGAACCAGTTCTTGACTCTTTTAGTCTTTAAAAGCTCGTTTATTAACTCAACAAAACATTCGATAACCTCGTGTTTTCCGGAAATACTATTATCATGTTTGTGAAAATAATATGAATTATGGACGACGGCGGTGGCGAATTCTATGTTCATGGATTTGGCAAGCTGATAAAGCTCGAGCATATCGTGGGCATTCCTGTCTGACACGGTTATACCAAATCCAATATCATTAACACCAATACGCCTCAGTCCTAATAACGTTCTTAAACCATGATCAAAGCCGTGTTCCTGACCTCTCAATTCGTCGTTTATCTGCGGTAATCCCTCAAGACTTATCCTTATTCCAATACCCTTTTCTCTCTTTGCTATATCGAGGATCCTGTCCGTGAGAAAACCATTCGTACTCACCACTATTCGCTTGGCTTTTTTCTTCAAAATTCTTATTATTTCAGCGATATCGTCGCGGAGAAATGGTTCACCACCGGTGATGTTAGCAAACTTCAGGTCTGGCAGTTTTTCAAGAAGTTCGGGTCTGAATTCATCCCCGCTTTTTGTCGGATGTCTCCAGATATTGCACATCTGGCATTTATTCATACACCGATATGTCGTTATTATCGCTGCTTCCATAAGATCTATCCGGTCACCCGACGATATATATCGATCAACTCATCATAGTATTGCTGTGCATTGAAATGCTTACGGACATACACTTGGGCTCTTTTCCCCATAGCCCAAACCGTTCCTTTATTATTGATGCAGTATCTCATCACTCTTATTAGATCATCGGCATCGCCTGATTCAAATATCAATCCCGTCTCATCGCTCAGAACGAGTTCGGGGATACCTCCGATATTTGCACCGATCACCGGTGTACCCATGGCAAATGCTTCGAGCACGGCGCGCGGGTTATTCTCATACCACTGTGAAGGGACAACAACGGCGAGTGCTTCACTGATTTCTCTCTCGAGTTCAGTACCGGTCTTATAACCCATGAATTGCACGTTGCCAGCGCCCTGGGCCAAGGCAACTTGTTTTAATGCCAGTTCATAGGGACCAGAACCTACAATGTGCAATTCAATATCCATGGAGCCTGCTGCCTTGATCAAAGTCTCAATTCCTTTTTCGCTGGATAGTCGACCGAAATACAAAAATCTATTGGTTCTGTTCATTTTTGGCGGATGTGAATCGAGCCCGTCCACGAAATTCGGCAGATGCACTATTTGTTTATTAAAACCCATATCATACAATTTCTGTTTGAGAAAAACACTCGGGGATATGAATATATCAATGGAATCATACAGGTGCAGAATTTTGTGATGTAAGTACATTTCAATTGTATTTAAAAAACTTTTAGGTCTCGAATCTTTGACACATTTCTTCACAAAACACATGTAATATTTGCCGTGTATACAGGCTTCACACGTGCTGTTTCTATTAATCATCAAATACGAAGCGCAAACCATTTTGTAATCATGCAGGGTCATGACTGTCGGGATATTGAACTTTCTGAAAACCCGAAGTATCGACGGCGAGATCTGATGCGCAACACTGTTCAGATGAACGATATCCGGTCTTTCAATTTCCACAAGACGTTCTATCTTATTCTTAGCCTCGAAAGAATATAATAGATTTGACGCGATTTTTAAGCTGTTCCTCAAATTCATCGGCGCATTCAAATCAACGTATTCTGTAAAAAATTCCTGGTACGGGTAATTAGGATTATCTGGATGTGCCATGCCCCAATAGATGACCTGGTGCCCGTGTTCTGCTAGCAAACGCCCGGTCTCCAATGTGCATATCGCATCACCTCCTTTAGGAAATAGAAACTTGTTGATGAGCAATATTCTCATGATCAGGAGGCAAGCATCAGATATTCTCGCTCAAGGCGTCTGATGCTTTTCTCTATGTGAAAGTTATTGACTAAATTCGAGTGACCTTGAGCTGCCAATCGTTTGTAGTATCCGCGATCTCTCAACACATCGATAACCAGTTCGGCAAGTTTCTGATGATCTCGTTCTTCAAGCAGAATACCGCCCCCTTTGTCGACAATCTCTCGTGCGCCACCAACCGAAAAACCAAGTATCGGTATCCGAGCAGCCATCGCTTCTAAAAGGATAATACCAAAAGGTTCCCATTTCGATGTAAAAAGAAAAATATCAAACATACCCAAAAGATCTGGCACATCTGGCCGATCGCCCAGGAACATGATGTCAACGCCGAGATCTACCGACATTGCCTCGAGAGCTTCTCTTTTATTGCCTTCACCGACGATAACGAACATAACGTCCTTCCGCATATTTCGGATCTTATTTGCGGTTTTGATGAAGTCATCAACTCCCTTTTGTTCAACAAGCCGACCAACTGCCCCGATCACTTTACAGTTAGCCTTGATGCCGAGGGATCGTCTCATATCTTTTCGGTCTCTGCTTTTTTCATAAGGATGTGGGTCAATTCCGATATAGAATGTTCTCACTCTTTGGGGATCAATTCTGTTCATTTTTAAAATTCGCTGCTTTACATATTCCGAATTGACGAGCACGAGTGCGTAAAAACGTGCAAAAAGATCATAGAATATCAGATCCCGCGTTGAACTTCTGCTGAGTAAGTCGCCACCGTGTTCAAAATATATTTTAGATGCGTGATGGTCGCGTGAAATAAAGAAATTCAAAAGAAAATTCCTGCAATGATTATGAATAATATCGGGTTTATAAGTTTTCAATATATGCCTTAGCCGAAATCCTTTGATCATTGAAAAGCCGCTTTTCATACCAAGACACCTGACCGTTACTCCCTGTTCAGCTATTGTTTGACCAAGCCAGCCGTAGTTGGAAAGAAAACACACCTGATGATCGAATTTCTTACGGTCATAAAAAACATGCACATCCTTGACAAATCGTTCAGCACCGCCAGACTCCCCAGACCAAAGAACATGCAAAATGCGTATTTTCCCGGTCATCGTTCTCTCATAACATATCAAATAAATCTATGCCAGAGATCCCTGCAGACGACCCCGGAAGCACTGGCGAACCTTGCTGCAATTTCCTGCCATTTATTCTGCCTTAATAAGAGAAAAAAATTATCGAAGCGCTCGGTCCATGGTATTATGTTATCTACCCACAAGGACATATAGCTCAAGGGGATCCCATGACGTTGCTCTATCATTTTTCTCTCTAGACGACTCTGCCTCTGGTCCATTCTCATAATGCGAGAAAATTCATGGATCCGGAAGTAACCGAGCGTTTCAGACAAATAACGAAACTTTTTACCATTTTTTGCCATTCTTAGATACCAGTCCCAATCACCATACGTGGATACTGAAGGATCGATGAGAAAACCATCCTGTTCGATAACTGATTTCCGAATAAAAGTTACACTGGGATTGGTATAACAATACCTCCTAAGCCACTTGTAAGAAAAATCTCTGCAGAACATCCGCCGCCTGGTCTTTTCTCCGGTCTTAAAACTATAAAGCCGACCATAGACGATTTCTGCATCTGGTGACTTATGAAATACTGCCGATATCTTCTCTAGTGCGTCTTTTACGTATATATCATCGGCGTTTATCCAACCAAGAATATCACCTGATGCACGTAAAAAACCACGGTTAACTGCGTCATATTGTCCTTTATCCTGTTCTGAATAGAACAGAAGACGTGGATCATTTTTATATCTGTTGATCACGTCCAGCGTATTATCTGTCGATCCACCGTCCATGATTATATATTCCAAATCAACGAAAGTCTGACCAAGAACACTCAGTATCGTATCCTCGATGTAGTTGCACTGGTTCAATGATGGTGTGATTATTGATATACGAGGTTCACTCAAGATTATCCAATCCTTTCTGGTAAGCAGCATATGCGCCGGCAACGATTGCGATCACAATAAAAAGCTGATTATAGGTTTCTGTACCTCCAACAATGAAAGGTATGATACTATAAGCGACAAATATCAACCCGAAGAGGCCGATCCTTTTGTAATACGATTCATGTCGTACCTTGAATAATCTTAAACATACTCTGACTGCAACAATACAAATAAGCAGAAAAGGAATTAAGCCGATAATACCTTGAGTATACAGAGTACCAAGAAAGAAACCATGACCTCCGAATCGTAAGTTCTGCATGAAGAAGTACTCTGGTGTACCCGGTATCCTGCCGCCGATCTCAGTTGCACCGACACCGACCCCGAATAATATATTTTTCTGGAACATCTCCCAGTACGTTGTAAAAAGCTCATAACGGAAAGAAGTCAATCTTTCCATATCAGAAGAAAAATATATCAAACGGTTGATCTGCTTGGAGAATAAGCCTATGTTCGGGCTCAAATACATGATAATTATCACAATCGTGAAAGCGATCAAAAAACGTTTTTTCTTGACCAATAAAGCCCATACTGCAAGTCCAACAAGGGTTCCGAGAACAAAATTACGGGTTGCACTGAGAACAAGACCGAATGCCAAGAAGCTCAACAATATGAACTTTGGTACGAATTTAATACGTGCAATATCTGACATTAATATAAGGATCCCGAATGGTGCGATCCAAAGAAGATAGCTCCTGACCGCACCTGTATACGGATCCGTTACCTTGGCCCAAAGACCGGTCAGTATCGTATCAGAAGCCAAAACACCGCTTCTTTGAAGACCTTCGATCATGCGATAGAATGGATCGATAAAGGCAGTTAATACCCCGGTAAAAGTGATTATCATAACCATGACCAACATAATTCTGGAAAGGCGGACCGAGAATGGCTGTTCCGTCTCAACGAGGTAAGCTACTGAAAAAAAGACTAAGAACATCATCAATTTGTCGTAGTAATATCTAATGCCGCCCATTTCCTGAGCAACTCCGACTACTGAACTAGCAGGCAAAGGGAATCTTACATAATTGAAGATCAGGACTCCAGCATACAGCACGAGTGGTACAAAGAATGGATTAGTTTTCATAGAGAAAATACCTGCTTTCCTCCTTGCGGTCATGTTTCTGAGGAATATTAGAAGAAACAAAATCACTATTATTGGTTCAGCAAGCCACACGATCCTTAATCTCAAAATTACCCCTAAAGAAAGTGGTGCGAACATCAATACCAGTAATATATAACAAATACTCTTTGGCTTATTGAAAATAAGGAAAAGTGAAAATACAATGATACCGATAAACAGCGTTTGAGTAAAACTGAAAACCCCAAACGTTATAACGACCCCGACAAGGAGCGCAAGAAAAACTATCAGGAGGTAGTAATTCAAGCGTGAGTCGAATATTTTTGGAAAGAAATTCTTAAAGGAAAGTGATAAGTTCATCCTACATCCTTGACAACATTATCGTTTACCTTCACTTCACTAACTCCATTGTTCCTTCGGTTCTCATAATAATAAAATAAGATAAGGATGATTGCAGAAAAAGCAAGTGAAAATGAGTATGATGTAACGAGTAAACGAAAACTAACGTGATCCATGATGATCAACAAAGTAATGATAACGGAATTTAATGCCGCCTGAATGAAATGGTTTATAAAACAAAACTTGATCTGTCCTTTACCCATGAAGTAGTAGTAAGAAGGTACCGAGAAAAGATTTACTAGATATCCGAGCAGAATGACCCTTAAAGCAAAAACGATAGCAGCATTGAATTCGCTTGCGAGCCATAGCTTTAGAAGCGGCTCGCTAAGGATTATCAGAAACAAAAAAACAAAAACGCTAACCAGGCAATTCGTTCGATTGACGCTCTTCATGACATTAGTGATCTTCGTTCTGCTTTCACCGACCATCGCAGCCAACCTGCTCACCTCAGGCATCAGGGCGCTTATTCCGCGCTCAAACAGACTTCTTATCTGAAGAACGACTTTATTGGCGACCTCAAAATAAGCGACCTGGGCAAGACCGATATAGCGGGCGATCACGATCTTTATGAAAGGTTCAAGAAGCATAGAAAGTATCTTTGAGACCGTCATCGTGCCGCCGAACTTCAATAATTTTACAAGATACCTTTTCTCGTATGCAAACGGTTTATAGTACAATCCAATTCTCTTGATGATGAAGATGCTACTCAGTATGAGAATTGAAAGGAAAGATAAAGCCTGTCCCATATAAATGCCCCAGATCTTATACCCATTGATGAAGAATAGTACTGCCATGATCAAACCAATGAATCTTCCAACGAGTTGGATATAACTCGCTTGATCAAATCTGCCCAGACCTTTGAGTATCGCATTGACATAGTTGACGACCAGAATAAAAATAGAAAGAATCACAACGTAATGGAACAAAGCATGAAATCTTACGATATCAGCGCTTTGCAAATTAAGTATCGATGCAAAAAAATTTCCGAGCAGCGAGCAAGCGGCGCATAAAATAATACCGTTCACTATCAACAGATTCATCCCTGTTGATATATAGCGAACTGCATCTTCGATTTTCCCTTGCTGATACTTCTCAGAGACGTATTTTATGAGCGCTTCATCAATACCGAAATTGCCGATCGAACCAAAATAGATCAACACGCTCAATATCGCCCAAAGACCGTAAAGCTCGGCACCCAAGAAATGCAGGTAGACCGGATAAGCTACAACGCTCGTAATAACACTGCCGGCTGCAGCCAGTGAACCTGAAAATATGTTTTTTCTTAATTGTGACATGATCTCGTTATATTTTCTTTAAAAGAATGTCTCTTAATGACTCCCCACCAGCATCCCAATTTAAAACTTCTTCAAACCGTTCACGAGATGAACTGCACAATTCAATATAGGATTCTGTATCCCTTACCAGCCCTGCGATCTTGAACGCATAATCACTGCCCAAAGCATCAGCTGGCATTAGAAACCCATTCACCCCATCTCTTATAATCTCAGAAATTCCTCCGGTGTTCCTTGCCAGAACAGGTACACCATAGGCATTTGCTTCACACAACACCAGACCGTAGCATTCTTCTCTTGACGGCAAAATTATGAAATGAGCATTCCGGTACAGACAATCTAATTGCTGAGCATCAACGGATACATTCTTGTCCAGAAACGGAAAAATCTTCATCTGTGCATGCCGGAACTTTTTTGGAGGTACACAACCTACAACTGACAGATTTGATTCTATCCCCATATCATTAAGGGCAATGAAGGTTTGGAAAACCGTTTCTCCTCCCTTCCGGTACCAGTCCTTAGCGATAAAAAGAAGCTCCAATGGTATTGTCAGTCTATTATCGATCCCGCGTTTTTCAGGGATAGTGTCAAAATTAGCGCCAAATGGTATTACTTTGACCTTTTCTGTTTCTATGTTATAGTCGTTAACCGCTGAACATGCCGCCCACTTAGATGCAAAACATATAAAAGCGCACCGCTTGAAGGCATTGTTTTCCATAGAATTACCATCTCTAATAGACTCAGCACATAACTTTTTGAAGTAGTAATCAACCATGATCGCAAAAGTAGCATCCAACCAGACTACGATCGGCAAATCCGTTTTTAGATGGGCTATAGGGATCGTGGATGGACTAAAGATCAAATCGAATTCAGATCGACTCAGTTTTTCTTCGATCTGTTGCGCATACCATGCACCCATTTCTTCAGTCCGCTCTGCAAGGTACTGCTTGTGATGAAGTTTATAATAGAATCTTTTGACATGATGACGGAACGTTACCCTACTTGTTAAGTTGCCGACATATGTAACACCACCGATATATTTATTCACCGTTTTGGCGATATAATACTCTAATCCAGACCAGGTATTTCTATCCGATGGGTCATTTACCGTAACGTAAGCGACTCTAAGATGCCCCATCATTGTGTATGATAACTATCAACTTTTTTTGTCTGGTTGTCCTATGGATCGGTACCAATCTATCGTCTTTTTTAAACCATGTTCAAAACTTGTCTTGGCCTTGAACCCAAACATCTTTTTGGCTCTTAAAGTGTCGAGCATCCTCCGTGGTTGCCCATCGGGTTTTGAAGCATCCCAGACGATACGACCGTGAAAATCCGTTAACTTGGCGATCAGTTCCGCCAATTCCTTAATCGAGAGCTCAAAACCCGCACCAATATTTACGGGGTCGGGATTATCATAGTGCTCGGTTGCCAGAATAATCGCTTCGGCGCAATCTTCAACATAGAGAAATTCCCTCGATGCCTTGCCCGTTCCCCAGACCACTATTTCTTTTTTGCCTGCAATGACTGCATCGACGCATTTTTTTATTAGCGCAGGGATAACATGTGACGTAGCTGGGTCAAAATTATCGCCTGGTCCGTAAAGATTGACAGGCATTAAGAAAATCGAGTTAAAACCGTACTGTTTCCGGTATGCCTGCGATTGTACAAGCAACATTTTTTTTGCCAGACCGTAGGGAGCATTCGTTTCTTCGGGATACCCATTCCATAGGTCCTTTTCTTTAAATGGTACAGGGGTAAGCTTGGGATAGCAACATATCGTACCAATGGCAACGAATTTGTCAATATTATACTGTCTCCCGTACTCCATGAGCTGCGCACCCATTATTAGATTATCGTAGAAAAACTCACCTGGACGATCTTGATTTGCACCGATTCCGCCAACTCGGGCAGCAAGATGTATCACAATATCGGGTTTTATTTTTTGGTACATCCTCAATACACCTTCAGGCGTCCGCAAATCATAATCATCAAGGTCAGCGACTGAGATGCAGTGATACTTCTGACGTTCTAGTTCGTTAACCAAATGATGACCAAGAAAACCCTTGCCGCCAGTAATACAGATGCGCTTATCCTTCATTCTATCCTCTTTCGCTCGATGTGTTGGCTAGCGGGAACCGCTCAGGATATCGACCGGTATAACAAACAATTCAATATAGCTTGTACTGCCAATATTTGTGGGATTCGCAATAGCAAATGCATCGATTTGATTCTTCTTGCTGTCGAGGATTTTGATCTTCAGGGGTGCCTCATGCGCCTGGATTTGTTGGATTATATTGTTTATCGTCGTTTCACGCAGCGACTCGACGAAAAGTTCTTCCAGGTCCATGTCAAAGATCTTTTCAGGTTCGTATTTGAATAATTCTATAGCCCGCTGGTTCGCATCCATTACCTTGTAGTCATCAGACCCGATAAAAAGAATGGGGATCCTGGCATCGTCGAAAAGGCGCTCGTATTTCGTCATTGTTTCGGCCTGCTGCTCAGTATCCAGAACCGGTTCGCGTAAATAATGGACAAGACCTCCACCTCCGGCAAAGACTTGAGGATATACGCTGCAGGTCAATCTCTGTTTTAAACCCCTGAAATGGATCGCATCGCTGGCTGGTTCACCAGTGTCGCGAGCCTGTTTTCCCGGGCAATCATCGAGCGCATGGTCAGCACAGTGAAAGACCTTATAGCATTTTTTCCCGATAACCTCATTAACGCCCTTACCCAATTTTTGGAAGGTCGCAAGATTTGCACGCAGTACCGTATAGTCAAAATCTGTAACAAAAAGCGGGTCTTCGATCGCATCAACTGTCGCTTCCCATTCTTTTTTCGCAGCGGTTACTGCGAGTAGTAACCGGCGGTTTTCGCGCGCAAGCTCTCCCTGGCGTAAAGCACGCTCGGCAACACTTCTAACCTTTGCCTCACTCAATGGTTTGATCAAATAGCCGCTGATATCAAGAACCTGGCCCTTTGCCATGCTTTCAGGAAATGCATAAGTTGTTACAAGAACTATTTCGGTTCCAGGATAAGTTTTCTTTATATCCCTGACCAGTCTATCATAAGCAATCTCCCTAATATACACATCGATGAAAACAAGATCGAACTTTTCTTCACGACACTTGACAACCGCACTGCTCGGGACATCGCAGAGAATGACCTTATGACCTTCCTTTTCCAGTGTCTTGCTGATAGATGCAATGAGGTCGTCCTCATGGCTTACAACTAGTATCTTGGCCTTCATCATAATCCTCCCTGAATACCTGCATTTTTCGACGCTAAAAAGTATTTAAAAAATATTATCATTATAATCAAACAAACTCGCTACCGTATCGATAAATTACCTAAATGAACATATGACCCCAGTAAACAAAAGTATATATATATTTCCAATGCTGTCAATTGTTTATACGAAATTCCCCTTGCATTTTTTTCAAAATTAGGTATACTTTTCGATAGTGATCGAACTGAGAAATTTTGTTCACAATATCCGCCCTTATAAACCAGGCAGACCGATCGAAGAAGTGGTGCGACAATTAGGTATTAAAGAGCAAATTATCAAATTGGCATCCAATGAAAATCCGCTGGGACCATCACCAAAGGCGGTCGAGGCGATCACCAAAGCTGCCGGCAATGTAAATCTCTATCCCGACGATAACTGCTTTTATTTGAAGCGAAAAATGGATGAGAAGTTTGGCCAACCCCCCGAAAATATCATCATCGGAAGCGGTTCTGTGGAATTGATCGAGCTTATTTTCAAGGCATACGTCAATCCGGGCGATCAGGTGATCATGAGTGAACCTTCATTCATCATGTACAAAATCGCCTGTCAGATTTTTGGCGGAGAACGTATCGCTATCCCGCTCAAGGATTTTCGACATGATATTAAGGCAATGTCCCGGGCCATAAGTCATAAAACGAAAATAGTCATCCTCGACAATCCCATCAATCCGACTGGAACGATAATCAAGAAAGACGAATTTGAAAATTTCCTGAAAGAACTACCGGAGAGTGTCCTCCTTGTTCTCGATGAAGCGTATCGAGAATATATCGAAGATGAAAATTATCCTGATTCACTGCAGTATATAAACAAATATAATAACATCATCATCCTCCACACGTTTTCAAAGATTTATGGACTCGCCGGGCTACGTGTGGGCTACGGATTTTCCACCGCTGAGATAATCGGCGCGCTCATGAAAGTACGCTTACCTTTCAATGTCAACCTCATCGCACAAATCGCAGCGACTGCTGCGCTTGATGATAAGGAATACGTTAAAAAGAGCCTGAAGAATAATGAGGCAGGCAAGAAATACCTTTACCAGGAATTAGATCGCCTGAACCTGAAGTACACGCCGACTTATGGTAATTTCATACTCGTTCACTTTAAAGGTGATGTGCAACAGATATTTGAAAAAGCTCAGCAAAAAGGACTAATTTTAAGGACTGTGCGTGAATACGGACTACCGGATTCTTTACGCATAACTATCGGCACACCTGCACAAAATAAAAGATTAATCGACAACCTCCAAAACCTCATTTAGATGAAATCGTTCAAAGAGCTTATCGCCGTAGCTAAGAAAAGCGGTAAGAAAAAATGTGTCGTTATCATGGCACAGGATACTGCTGTACTCGAAGGGATCAAATTAGCCCAGGATCAGAACTTGATCCATCCAATTCTGGTCGGTGATGAATCGGTAATAAAAGAACTTTGTAAAAAAATCGGTCTCGACATCGCTAATGCAGAAATCCACGACACAATAGAAGAAAACATGGCTTTGAAAAAGGGCATTCTCCTGGTCAAAGATCACGGTGATTTCCTGATGAAAGGGATGATTTCCACCTCTGCCTTTTTAAAAGGAGTGCTCAACCGGGAATGGGGTCTGCGGACCGGAAAAATCCTGAGCCACATCGCGGTTCTTGAAGTACCCAGTTATCATAAACTGATCTTCATGTCTGACGGCGGGATGAACCCAAAGCTCGATTTCAATATACGACTCGATATAATGAAAAACGCCATCAGGACACTACATTCATTGGGTATTAAAGAGCCCAAGATCGGGTTGGTCGCGGCAAGCGAGACTATTCATCCTGATATGCCGGAGACAACCGATGCCGCAGAAATTGTCAAGCTTTTTAATAAAGGTGAAATAAAAGACTGTATCATAGAAGGCCCGTTTGGATTCGATGTTCCGATCTCTAAACAAGCAGCAGAGCACAAGAAAATCCAGAGCCGTATCGCAGGCGACGTTGATTTCCTCCTCATGCCAAGTATCTCAGCCGCTAATATCTGGGCAAAAGGGTTGATCATCTTTGCAAATGCAAAAGCAGCTGGTATGATTGCCGGCGCGGCTAAACCTGTAATAATGCTGTCCCGGGCCGATAAGCCTGAGACCAAGTTGAATTCCATCGCACTCGGTGTTGCTCTATCGACCCCCAGTTTATCGAGTTCCTGAATTCTATAAGCTGCTCTTTTAATCCCCGGTTATATGTCAGTAAATAATATTGTAAATACCGAGGCAATCTCTAATATCCTGAAAACGCGCAGAGAAGCGAGTGTAAAAGGACTCGCTGGTTCGTCGCAGGAACTTTTCATACTCAGTCTTACAAAATATTTTCCCCAGGTCATTTTCGTTGTCAATGAAGATCGCATAGCTGATCGATATCAACAACTAAAAGAGCTGGAGCCCGGATCACTACGGATCGATGAAGACCACCCGTATTATCTGCCGGCGAATGTCATTATAACAACGCGCCACTTTATAGAAACGAAAATATTCACAAAGGAAAAGGTGGTTTTTTCCAAAGATCAAATGATCGATCTCGATGATATCATAAAGAGACTGGATCAGCTCAATTATTCAAGAGAGGACATCGTCGAAGAAACTAATGAATACGCACTGCGTGGCGGAATCCTCGATATTTATGAGCCGGGCAGCGAGCCGATCAGATTGGAACTTTATGGCGATCGTATCTTTTCGGTGCGTAGATTCAACATCCAGACCCAGCGTTCAGTTGAATCGGTTGCTGCTGCGACGCTTGAACTCGCGAAACCACAGGCAGCAAGACCATTTCTGCAATTGATCAGCCCGGAAGCTGTCGTAGTAAGCGAGATGGATATCGATTTGGATGTCTCCCATATCGTAATAAACCCAACTGGTGAAGTCGCTTATGACTTTGTCTATCCTCTTGAGTACTTTGGTGATATTGCACGATTGAAAAATGATCTAGGAAAAAAGAACTTTGTTTATAAATTTTTTATCGCTCAAAAGACCCTGGGTGAGCGATTGAAGACATTACTCGGTGATATAGAGATATATAATTACCCGCTGCATCATGGTTTTCTTGACCGACAGGCAAGGATAATGTACATCACAGAGAAGGAGATCTTTGGAGAATTCCCGCAGAAGAAACCTGTTTATAAAGGGTTGTTTATCGACGACCTGATGGGACTTAAAGAAGGTGACTATGTCGTCCATTCTGACTACGGTATCGGGCAATTCAAGCGATTAGTCCTTATCGATTTTGAGAACAGAAAAGTGGAATGCTTGCGTATAGATTATGCTGGTGCTGACAGAGTATTTTTACCGATAGAAAAAATAAATCTGCTCGAACGCTATATAGCAACGCTTGAGCGACCGCCAAAACTCTCCAAACTGGGCAGTGAAGTATGGTTGAAGGCCAAGAGTCGTGCGAAAAAAGCAACGGAGCGTCTCGCCCTCGATTTACTGCAGCTATATGCGCGCCGGTCCACGGAAAAAGGTTTTTCCTTTGCTCGGGATACACTTGAAATGAATGAGCTCGAAGCATCATTTCCTTACGAAGAAACACCCGACCAGAAAAAGGCGATTCAGCATGTCAAAAAAGATATGGAAATGCCAAAACCTGCCGAACGGCTCATTTGCGGCGATGTAGGATACGGGAAAACTGAGATTGGTTTGCGCGCTGCTTTTAAAGCCGCTCTCGACGGTAAACAAACGATGCTTCTGTGTCCGACGACTTTGCTCGCCTTCCAGCACTATATGACATTCAAGAAAAGACTCGAGCCATTCCCGATTACTGTTGAGATGGTCTCACGCTTTCGTACAAAGGAAGAATTAGAAACAGTATTGAAGAGCATCGCCCAAGGCAAAACAGATATCGCTATCGGAACGCATCGGCTCCTCCAGCCGGATATACAATTCAAAGATCTGGCACTTCTCATCATCGACGAAGAACAGCGCTTCGGGGTCGTTCAGAAGGAGAAGATAAAAAACCTTAAACCCGGCATCGACACATTTTATTTGTCAGCCACACCGATACCAAGGACTCTTTATATGGGCCTGACCGGTCTCAAAGACATATCGAATATTTATACCCCGCCGCCAGGAAGAAAGGATATCGTCACAAAAATTTTGTATTATGACGAAGAGGAAATAAAAAAGATCATAGAACATGAATTATCGCGTGGTGGACAGGTGATATTCATCCACAACCGCATTCAAACGATTGAAACAGTAAGGACGAAACTTCACCGGATATTACCAGAGTTGAGAATATGCTTGCTCCATGGTCAAATGCGGGAAGACATCACCGCAAAACGCATGGTGGATTTCCTGGCTGCAAAGTACGATCTCCTTTTATCGACCGCGATCGTGGAATCAGGACTTGATATGCCGCGTGTCAACACGATTATCGTTGATTTTGCCCACCGGTTCGGACTCGCTGATCTTCACCAACTCCGCGGCAGGATAGGCCGGTCTGATATCCAGGGATTTGCATACTTTATCATACCATCACGTCGACGTATCACCGAGGAAGCGAACAAGAGATTGAGTGCGCTGGCATCATATACTTCACTCGGCTCGGGTTTTAGATTGGCGCTGCGTGATATGGAGATAAGGGGAGTCGGTAATTTGCTCGGAAAAGAACAATCCGGCCATATTAATTCGATCGGCTACCGGCTGTACATGAAAATACTCGGCAAATCGATCAGTGAAATACGCGGCAAAAAGGTCGTTTATGAACCTATCCTCGATCTTAAAATGGAAGCTTATTTCCCGAGTTCCTATATTGAAAAGACTTACGAACGGACTGCACTTTATAAACGACTTCTCGATGTCGAATCGAAATTCGAGCTTGATAAGATCAAAGAAGAGATCCTCGATCGCTTTGGGAAATATCCTAAAGAAGTCGATAATCTGTTCACACTTTCAGGGATACGTTTACGCGCCCGGGAGATCGGCGCAACTGAAGTTGTCCGGCGCATGAAACATGTCGTCTATTACAAAGAAGGTAAAATAATAAAGGAAGGTCGCTTACCCCGGGCTTGAGACCTTGACTTTCCGTATCCTGTATATAAAATGGAAATGGAGGTATTATGGAGAAGAAATTTAAAGCACTGAGAACAATTTCAGTGATATTTAAAGTCATAGCCTGGTTCATCGCGGTCATGAGTATCATAGGTTTTGTAGTTATGCTCGTAGGCGGTGCGGCTCTGTCTCAATACAGCCATCGGTATGGCGGACCTGGGATGCTAGGGCCGCTTGGTGGGATCGCCATGGCTTTTTATATATTGATCTTTGGTGCACTGTGGTTCATTGGCTTGCTGGCTGGCGCTGAGATAATCCTTGTCATCCTGGCGATCGAAGAAAATACCCGCGCGCTAAAACCACAGACATAGCGAGATTGCCGCACTCCCTTCGGTCGCTCGCAATGACATAGTAACCCCGTACGACTTTGTTTTGCCCCGATGTTTATAACTACGGGACAAACAGGGCAGGTTTAATTACTAAATTACTTAATAACTTGCATTCTTTACTATATTCCGAATTCGGTGCGGACCGCACCTATCGCATCCATCACCCTTTCTTTCTTGACGACAACATTCAATGCGGACATCGATGCATTGATCATCTCGATATTTATCTTCCTTTCAGACAACTGTGCAAAGATCTTAGCGGCAACGCCCGGCGTTGATGATAATCTTGAACCATAGATCGTGATCATCGCGCAATCACGGTCAACGATGATATCTTTAATACCGAATTTTCCTTTTAACCCGGTCAGAACCCGGCAGACATCTTCAAGATTGATTTCAAGAACTGCTAAAGAAATGTCGGCATATCCTTTACCGAGTGAACAGGTCGATATCAATTCGATATTCAAACCTTGTTGACCCAATGCACTGAAAATATCCGCAGCCACCCCAGGACGATCAGCAACGCGATGCAAAGTAACCTTGGCAAGCTGTGTGTAATCAATACCCTCAACAATGTGTTCCATTACTCTCCACCTCCTTTGCCTAGGCTATTGAATAACCTGGCTACCTATCGAGCAATGATGAACTTCTCAATAGCTTCATCCCGACTATCTTGATTTCTTACAAGCGCTTTGACTAAATATACGCCATTACTGATCTCATCACCATATTCATCATGACCGTCCCAAAAAATTTGATTATAGCCGGCCTGGATCGGCCTATCCGATATTGTTTTTATGAGCCGACCGGCGATCGTGAATACTTTCATATCTGCCAAACCGGCATTAGATGCATTAAAGGTAAACCACGCACCCGTATTGTCTTGAATCGGATTGGGGTAGATAAGAAAATTATCGAGCGAAATCCTGCCGTAGAGCTCGGCATTAAGGATAATGGTCTCCACAGTCTGATTATAGTAATTGTCCGAAACATAAATCGTCAGCGTATCGACTGCTTCAGGAAGAACAAGATCAACCTTGAATTCACCAGACGTATAAGAGTTCCTATCGTACATGAAATTATCCCGTAGATCTATTTTATTCTCAACATCCTGGTTAATATAGAGATAAAACCCACGAGTATCGTGTACTGAATTGAGCAAATTTATACCGCTGCTGTCAGAAACCCGGCCCGTCAAGGTGAATTCCTTTTCCACCCAGTCGTCATTTGCCAGTGGTTTTGCTCCCTCATAAAGTGCAACTTCAGGACCCACGTCATCAGTCGACGGTGCCGCGCTGCCAAAAACAAGTGTTGAATCGTGAAAACCCGTCTCATTATTTATAAAAGAACTCAATTTTATCACGGGTCTATGGGTCGTCACGATGCGCGGTGCGATCAATACTGCCGTATCATTGTCCCAGTAGCCGTGATAGATCTCCTTACCGTCTACGAAATATTCAAAACCTACCCATGAATTCGTGCCGTTCTGAACCATCCTGTAGACCCGGTGGCTTATCTTATCTGCGGTCGTTTCATTGAAACCTTCAATCGTCGTTGTATCGCGCACAAATGCTTTAAGATAGGATCTTTGCTCATCGCTGATGACCGTTAATTTATCGACCGGCCTTAAAGATTCGGGCTGTGCTGACATAGCGATCTGCGCCATTGGTTTTCGCATCTTTGTCGCCGGGTCGCCGATTAAAAGATAATGCAAATACCAGAAACCATCACGGGCAACAAAACAGCACTCACCCATATTCATATTAGTATCCGGCTCGGTAAGGCAGCTTATCAAAATCTGACCGATCACGACATTGGGTCCGCAATTCGTTCCAGCAGTCGCGGCCAAGGTGCCGATCGCACCGTCTTTGATCCTGACAAATTGCTCAGCGATACATTCATAATCAGAATCATCAAAACGGCCGACTGTGCACGAGCCAAAATAGTACAGAAAATTACGGCGCTTATTACGAACCAGCGGTATATGGGTATCATAGAACAGCCCTTCATGAGCAAGGTCATGCATATTCCCGTGTCCAAAATAAAAACCTGCATAAGCACCTTTGTTCAACTCTCGGATAAAGGCATTGCGGGCAGAGACTTTCTCGGTCTGCCCGGTATACGGTGGATAGGGCAGATAGCTCACCATATAGACCTTGGCAAAATCATAAAAAGAATCCGGCGTCCAGGGTATAAGTTCTTCGCAAGCCCCACAGTGCAGATACGGACCTTCCCAATTAGTACCGTATTCATCATCGCCAGCCAGAATTATCCTCTTATTCCAGATACCGTCGATCTCCTGGGTTTCGTAAGCGGTCAGTTTCTCGATGAAATCTCGCACTTCACTGTTAGTGCGCACGGTAATTCGTCCGAGGATCATAGCCTCACCGGTATTGTCGAAATTTGCATATTCACCTTCGTAGATCACATTCGATGCGGGTGGAATGCCGGCATTACCGGAAAGAGTCGAACCCCGCTCATACATCGGTATATAATTCGGAGGATTTTCCTTGCCGAGATTGTTTTTATAATCATACGTCGCATCACCAACAAAAAGAACATAGGTCGGTACGGTTGTCCAGTTATTTGTAGTATGGTATAAGAAATGTTTTATCGCCAGCGGATCGAATTTACCATAAGAAAAATCATTGAATATTTCATCGACTCTGATGATCTTCGTCGAATAATCACGCCTTCGATGATCAGCCAGGGGCATAATCGCATTATAGAAATCAGGATGAGTGATTATCAGGTATTCACATCCGTTCGATACAGTTCTCAGATTCCCGGGATTGCAGTCCTGTAAAATTGTAGGTTTGGCAAATGCAACTCTCGAAAAATAGAGCAGTTGTATTGAATCGACCGTGCCGGACAATTGTAATCGATTATTATTTAAAACATAACCGCTCAGGATTCTCGGTTTTCGGTTATCGGTAATATCAAGAATCACCGGGTCAGACCCGGTATTCGAGCACGCCACTGAATAATCCTGGGGACTTGTGAGTAAACCATGGAAAGGCTCATCCATAATAGTCAGTCTCTGGTACTGCAAATCCACCCCGTTGAAATATGCGGTCAAAGAACCAGAACTGCCTGAATACCGGGAAATAGTAAATATAAGGGTGGATGAATCGCCACTGAGTGTACCAGCTCCGTTAAGATAGTGGGGCGGTAAGTAATCACGTACGGTCAAGCCGAGTGTATCATGTAAGAATACACTACCATTGATATCGGCTTGATAGATGAAAGAGCTGTGATTCAAAGTAAAAAGACCCAGTTTTATCTCGGCTAAACCCGCGGCATGCAAATGCTCCATATTTATCGAACCGCTGCCAACCGCACCAGCGCCAGGAGACACATTGAGCCAATACCAATTAGTGCCGGAACGTGTCGGGTTGGTGACATCTTGTTCAAAATGCAGAATCTCATCGACCAGTGTATCGGGGGTCGAACCGTTCCATGCCCCATCAATCGCTGACATTCTTTGACCGTTGTTACCCCCGAATGTAAACCAATAAGCATTGCTGACCGCATAGCCATTTTCAAACCAGTTGATTACTGTATCGCAATAATAATGGTTTGCTGCACAGCCATAGAATAACAGGTAATCCTGCGCGTCAAAACTATGATCATCCTCGCCATTAACATATACTGGTACCTCAACGAGCGAATCATTGAATACACTCTGGACATCCCGGGGTAGAAGTTCAAATGCAGCAGTATAGATCTTCATAGTCTGAGGATCGAGCTGTGCCGGGTCTATATCGGCTGCCTCGAGCACCTCGTGGTCGATCTTGAAAAGTCCTTCTTCATCAACTTCGATCTTGTACCAGATGCCGGTTTCAAAAGGATTATTAATGAGCTGCAAAGGCTCTCTGCGCCAGTTCTTGCACTGATCGAAATTAATTATCGTCCGGCGGTAAATATCTTCAAAACCATGATCCATAATCGGCTTGTTCTTGGGCGACCCTTCATACCGGACATGGATAGTGAAACTCTTGATAACCCTCAATTCTCTTTTGACCGGGTTATACTGGGCAGGATTGACTCTTACATTTACCGTGTAAATGTCCCGAAAATACCCTGGCTGTGATATTTCGATAAGGTTTTCCGGAAAGAATACGTTCTTCTTGTAGACATCTGACAGGATCGTTTCTGCCTTTTGCTGAAACCGCTCTTCGATACCCGGCATGGTAACCGGACTGATATCGATATTCTTATATATCTCTTCGCGGCCCTTTGTTATCGTTATGTCAAAATCGCTATCTTGAGGTAATCCGATTCTATAGACTATCGACTGAAGGTCTGGCTCGCCTGTTTTGTTTAAACGTACACCATCTGCAAATCCTGTTTGAGACGGAGTCTCTAACCGCGATGATATGGACTGATCCCGGCTTGGCTGGTCAACCGTATATGTTATCTCGAGACCCTTGGTGCCGAGTTCTGTTACACTTGAGCCACTAACTAACAGTAATGTCAAACACAGGCTAATCATTTATTTTCCTCGCTTCGTCAACTAACATAATAGGAATATCATCCTTGATTTGATATGCAAGATTGCATTTATGGCATATCAATTCATTGTCTTTGTTTTTGTATTCTAATTCGCCCTTGCATTTTGGACAAACAAGAATTTCTAAAAGCTCTTTTTTAAGCATGATGCCTCCTGAATATTTAAAAAGGAAAACTTCATCAAATGAATAATTATCTCTTGCGCATCGAACGGCGCACAGTGTATCGCGCTATCAATATCATTTTTCAGAAACTTCTCTGGCCTCGATCCGAGGCAGATATTCCAACAACCCTCCAATAAGCACCTGCATTTCATAGTATGACATTTCAATGTACAAGTTAAGTTTACCAATTTTTTTCTTGGTGTCAAGACTAATAATATTGACTACAGTGCTATCAACCTCAAAAGCTATTCTTCCGCCAGGTATGATCTTCTCCCGTAATGATATTTCAATATAAGGTGCTGATGCACCATCAAATTTTATTTTCGCGCTCTTGATATTCTGTTGATCAAAAAGACTGTCGGCCAGGTACACGGGACTTGTCTTCTGATCGTTCAAATATGCAACTTTATGAGCAGTTCCTTTTTCTTCCGCTACCCGGTATGCGATCAGCCGCCGATTGAGCAGCATTTCTCTGATATCCTCTATATTATATTGTTTTGGTACAGTCAGCATCATATCCTCTTTGACTTTCTTTAACCGGTAATCGATCTCGAATAATTCCATGCGCCGCTTCATTGGTTTGACATATTCAAAATCTGAATTCAATAAGTAACTCCGCCACTGGGAAATAGGCGGCTTGAGAATCTTCTTTTTATTATAATCGGACAGTTCGATCTTCCAGTAAACTGAAGAATCAGGTAACCCGGTCCAGATCTCTTCGGGCAGGTAATTACGCGCCGATATCTTTAAACGACCGGTTATTTCTTTCCAGCGATCGGGTGCGATAAAAGGAATGTTAGCTTTGAAATTATATAGAAAACCTTCTTCAAAACCGATATACTCGAAGTTATCGAATTCCAAAACACGAGTGATCTGCGTAAGGGCGTCTGATTCTTCACCTCTTGTTGAAAGCCCCCACTTACCTTCTGATCTGCTGTATTGCATATCCCCCAGACCAAAGTATTCAAAATTAATAGTTTGCCCGGCAGCATACCATGTACCTTTGTTATGTTCGATCCGTTCTATTATACAATCGCCTTGCGCTTGTGTGTATACGGTCTGCGTTTGCAGTGAATTACGATAGCTAAATGACCTCTGTTTTGTAAAATTACCGATCCACTGCTCGATGTCTTTTTCCGGTTGAGGGATGTATTTTGAATAATGAACGCAACCAAGACAAATAAAGAATAAAATAAACATCGGTTTTCGCATTTTCTTATTCTAATCAGGACTGGTTGAAAATCAAGGGTTTTATGTGTTTTTCCCTATTGACAACTTTCAGTTTTTACATATAATAATAGTCTGTTTTAAAAATTCGAAAGTAACTTGGAGGTATTGTAAAGCCCACGTGGCCGGACCTGCACTTGTACGCCTGGATAGCTCAGTCGGTAGAGCACATCCTTGGTAAGGATGAGGTCGCGGGTTCAATTCCCGCTCCAGGCTGGTAATGGATAAAATATCCATTACGTTGATTACGGTGATGGTCTTGAAGATAACGGTGATATGTTAAGATACGTTTTATCTCTGTGATCTTATTTTGAATCACTGTATTCGATGACTGAACGAAGTGATGTTATAAGGAGGAATTGTATGGCGAAGGAAAAGTTTGATCGAACGAAGCCGCATGTTA
>CAYQPW010000006.1:0-110039 GCA_964419565.1 uncultured bacterium | reverse complement strand
TAACATGCGGCTTCGTTCGATCAAACTTTTCCTTCGCCATACAATTCCTCCTTATCAGATAAAATTAGGTGACTCGTTAAATGGTCAAGTTTTTCGGCCATTTATTAGTTGACCTTTTAATTTATTAAATAAACATTAAGTATATATAAAATCATGGATTTGTCAATAGCAAATATAGACTAATCCCGGATCTTGATTAGCACTTGGGTTGTTAACTAAAGAGGCAGCCTAGTGATCGAAATCACCAGCAAAATCGTCTATTATTATACCTATAATAGGGGGGATGTCAATAAGAAAAGAGGGGCAATAGGTACGGGTTAAGAAGCTGGATATCTTACGATTCCAGCATCCATGCCTAAACCCTATTATTTGACTATTCCTTATTTTTCTTTATTCTCCAGTATTTTCGGCGCCTGAGCTTTAAAAAAATGAAGAGTCCTACCAGAACGATGAGGATCGGCCAATCCCGGTAAAAAGAAAAGATAATGATACCGTAATTAGACGCCCATATCCAGGCGCCCACGACGATCAATAAAATCGCAAACCATGTTCCACAACCCATAAGGCCTCCTATCACAAATGGTTTTTGGGTTTGGGCTTTGAAACTAGGAAAACAGAAAATTCCAGCATCCTGCGCCAAACCTGATAACCGTTCTTATCCATTTTTCTTAATAGCTACATCACCTGATTTATTGTTGATGTTTATCATCGCTTTGGGTTTATTTATTATCCCTTTCAAAAAATGGGCATCTTTTTCTTCATCTTTGAGTTCGAACTCACAATCAATGTCACCCTCTTCAGTTTCAATATTTATCTTGGTTTCGATCTTTTCCGGGAGTCTAAGAGTAATGTCGCCGCTCCTTGACACAATGTTGACTTCATCGAGTTTTTGATATTCAAAGTCTATGTCACCAGAGACTATATTTACTAGCAGGCTGCCAGACAGGCCTTTACCACTAATGTCACCGGAAACTGATTCTATGTCGATCTTCCCAACGATATCAGTGATCGTTATATCACCAGAGATCCCCTTGATCGCCAGGTTTGTATTGTGATCACTGAGGATTTTGATATCGCCGCTCAATGCTTTGATCTTGAGTCCATTATCTTTCTCTTTTGTCCTCACGAACCCATCCTTTTGTATTTCGGTGGTATCTCTGGATTCTCCGATGATGTTAATGTCACCACTTATACCTTTAAATTCAATATCGGATTTCTTTGGGAACTGAATAGTCTGTGAAGAATCACCGTGTTTTGTGGAGGTTTCTATTGCCGTCGCTATTATTTCCGGAAGGCCTTCCAAGGAATGCCATAATTCAAACTTCTTTCGCTTGCTCCCTTTATCAGACTGCGCCAGTGCCTCAAGAAGGCGTGCTGCTTCATCCGAGTTGATCTTGCCCTGCTCAAGTAAGTTGAGTATCCGTAGTCTTTCATTCAATGTACACCTCCACAAACTCATCCTTTTCATCATCCGTGACCTCAACGAGCTTATAACAGCCACCTTCGCTGATTTCATCAATTATTTTGTCGATTATTTCAGGTGTGAATTCATCGAGGGCGATTTCTTTACCATGAATATTTATTTTGTGGCCTTCAGGGACAACACCTTTAAATGCCGTGCCGATTTTTGAAGCTAATTTTAACACGCTTATCGGGATATCGACCTTGACTTTCTGTTTATTCTTTGCCTTATCAAAAACGCGGACTCTGAAAAAGCGTGCTCTTTCCTGGGATTCTTTTATTGCACCAAGAAGCCGGTCTGCTTCTTCTGGTGTTAATTTGCCTTTAGCAACCATATCTAGGATCTTTTTTCTTTCTTCAGACACGATACCTCCTTTAATAAATGGTTATTCTAACCTCAACTTATCTTTTTTTTACGATATGCTTTACTAATTCTAAAACACCGATGATAATCAGTATTACAGGCCAGTCGCGGCGCCATGTAATATCAAGGATATTAAGGTTACCCAGCCAGATCAGCAGACCTGCTGCTATTAGCAGAATGCCTCCAGACAACCGGTAGTAGATATGTCTCATTTTTTTCTCCTTTGTTTAAGGATAGCAACGGCTTCATCAACCGAGATATTCCCTTGAGCAAGAGCCTCGATCGGATCTTCGTCTCCCTGGATCGGCGAGAGTTTAAGCGCGGTCAGTAATTTCTCGATCTTTGCCTTAATCGTTGGATAAGATATACCGAGTAGTTTCTCGATATCTGTGATCTTGCCTTGAGCGCGAAGAAATATCTTTAAGAATTCGTGGTCTTCTTCAGATAGCTGACAGAATTCGCATGGTGAGAAGTCTTTTCTCACCTTGAGGTCACATTCTGGACATTTCAGTTCACTGATGACCATTTTTGTACGGCATGAAGGACAACTTAATATTTTTAAATTCATACTACATTATAATAAAAATTTTTAATTTGTCAAGGGGTAAAATTGAATAAATTTAATTTTTGATGAATATTGATGGGTTGTCCTCGTTATTGTTTCGTAATTACGACCAGAAAAACGAATTGTGAATGCGGTTTTTTATCTTTTGCTATGATTTTTAAGGATATACGCGATCTAGCATCCGGGGAAAGGGTATTGTTTCACGGAGGTGTTTGATCCCGCATATCCAGGCCACAGTTCTTTCCAAACCAAGACCAAAACCACCATGTGGGCAAGTACCATACTTACGCAGATCAAGGTACCATGCATAAGTATCCTCTGATAGTTCATGTTTTTTAATACCCTTAAGCAGGGTATTAAAATCATCTTCACGTTGACCACCACCAATGAGCTCACCAGAACCTTCTGGACCGATCATATCGACGCTTAAAGACAAAGAGCTGTCCATAGGATCGCGTTTCATATAAAAGGCTTTGATATCAGCTGGATAATGATGGATAAATACCGGTTTTTCAAATGACTCGGAAACAATAGTTTCGTGTGGTGCACCAAAATCGTCGCCGAGTTTGAATGATTTATCCTTTTTTTGGATGATTTCGACTGCTTCGTTATAGGTGATCCTTGGGAATGGTTTTTTAATTTTTTTCAACACTTCAATATCCCGTTCGAGTATCTCCAACTCAGTAGTCTTTCTGGCGATGACACGCTCTATTGTATAGGCGACCATTTCTTCAGCCAGGTCCATGATCCCATCGAGCTCAATATAAGCGACTTCTGGTTCAAGCATCCAGAATTCAGTGAGATGACGTCTGGTTTTGGATTTCTCGGCCCGGAAAGTAGGTCCAAAACAATATACCTTACCAAGAGCAGCGGCAGTCGCTTCATTATACAACTGACCGCTCTGGCTCAAGTAAGCTTTTTGGTTATAATATTCAACCTCAAATAAAGTCGTTGTTCCTTCAACAGATGCAGGCGTGAGGATCGGACAATCTGCGCAGATAAAACCTCGTTCATCAAGATAATCCCGGCAGGCTTTAATTACCTCATGTCGGATACGCATGATGGCATTTTGTTTTTTTGACCGAAGCCAGAGATGTCTCAATGGTAACAGAAATTCCACTGAGTGCTCTTTGGGGGTAATTGGATATTCCTGGGCGAGTTGAACTATTTGTAGATCTTTGACGATTATTTCATAACCCCCAGGAGCGCGGTCTTCTTTCTTAACCGAACCGGTGAGGACGACTGAAGATTCACTGGTGATCTTATCGGCCAGTTCAAAGATCGGATCAGCTACCTCATCTTTGGTGATCACCGATTGGATAAGACCAGTTCCATCGCGTATAATAAGAAAACGGATCTTACCGCTGCTGCGTTTATTATACAACCAGCCTTTTACAGTTACGTCTTTTGTTTCGTACTTCCCGATATCTTCAATGTAAACATGCATAGACTAATATACGCTATTTCTCTTGTAAGTCAAGGGCAAGCTGTTGAAGGCGTTGACAAAAATAAAATGCCATGTATAATAGAAGATATGAAAAAGGGGCTTGTTATTATCCCGACGTATAACGAAGCTGTTAATATTAAAAAGATAATCGAGAAAATATTGTCCCTGCCAAACCGGCTCGATATCCTGATCATTGATGATAATTCGCCAGATGGTACAGCCAAGATCGTTGAGGTTCTTTCGCGGACAAACAAAAAAATTCACCTCATGCAAAGGCCGCGAAAAATGGGTTTAGGCACTGCTTATGTCCTGGGATTTGGTTATACCTTAGAAAACGGCTATGATTTCGCATTTGAAATGGATGCTGATTTTTCGCACAACCCGGATGATTTACCGAGGTTCATTGAATTATTGGATGACTACGATTTGATCATCGGCTCACGTTATGTGACTGGTATAAGTGTTGTCAACTGGCCAATGAAACGTCTCTTACTCTCCTACTTTGCTTGTTTGTTCGCAAGGATCGTGACCGGTATGAGGATCAAGGATCTTACGAGCGGTTTCAAATGCTATTCTAATAGGGCGCTGAAAAGTGTTAACTGGCAGGGGTTTAAAGTGGATGGTTATGGGTTTCAAATACAAAGCGTTTTTTGTGTTCGCCGAGCCGGTTTAGAAGTCAAAGAAATTCCAATAATTTTTGTCGAACGCCGGCAGGGTGAATCAAAGATGTCAAAAGGAATAATCTGGGAAGCATTTTGGTTAGTTTGGAAACTGCGGGCCAGGTCGATATTAGGGAAAAAATGCATTTAGATATCGTTATCGTAAATTACAACTCGGGTTTTCACCTGTTGAATTGTCTGAAATCGTTGAGTGTCAATAACGGCACCATGAACGGTCGCCTGGTAACCGTTTATGATAACGGTTCTTCTGATGGGAGCCTGCAGCTTGCCCGAGATTCTTTTCCAAAATTGCGGTATATCGGTAATCATAAAAACCTTGGTTTTGCCGCCGCAGTCAATCGTGCAGCGCAGACACTGCAGAATGAGTACTTTCTATTGTTAAATCCGGACATCGTTGTATTCCCAAATGCCGTGGATTCTATGTTGGAATTCATGAGGCAGCATCCAAGATGTGGTATCCTCGGCGGTGAGATACTCAGTCCATCCGGGTTTCGGCAACATACATGCCGGAGATTTCCTCATTACTTTAATGTACCTTTTGGTCGCCGGTCTTTAGCAAGACGGATATTTTCGAATAACGAGTTTTCCAATAAATATCTTTACCTTGATCTAGATTACCGATGTCCTCAGAAGGTTGATTTTGTAGAAGGCTCTTTGATGATGATAAGAAGAAAAGCTGCAGAAGAAGTTGATTTTTTTGATGAGGATTTTTTCCTTTACCTTGAAGACGCTGATCTTTGTTACCGCCTAAAAGAGAAGGGTTGGGAAACCTGGTGGTTGCCGGAATCATATGCGATACATTATCGCGGTGAAAATTTTCGAACCGATAATATCCACCCGGCAATGTACCACTCTCGCGGTTTTTATAGATTTTTCAAAAAACACTATCACCCTTCAACGCCTTTAAGGTGGTTATTAAAAACCTTTCTGTATTTCAGATTAGTGTATGTAATTTCAACCGAGTTTGTTAAAAAGGTATTTCATGATACTAATTTTAGTCCTCGTTGCTGAAATTAATATTCAGCCGTATTACTATACAAATACTAACTATTACTATGAGATAGTCAGTCAAGATTCGGTCGTATATGGTGCGACCAGCGGCGGTATCATAGCCTATGATCGTCGATCCAGGGATTTCCAGGTGCTTACAAATACCGATGGACTGCAGCTAAACCGGCAGCATTGTCTTGCGCTCGACAGTACCGGTTTTATCTGGGTCGGTAATGAACTGGGGCTTGCTTTGGTTGATAATGATTTCAATGAAATATGGATTTATCCAGCAGAACATCTAACCGGGACAAATACACAGGATATCGTTTGTTTGCGCGACAGTATTTACATAGGATCAGCTGATGGTCTTCTGTTCAATAATACAATGGGTACGACCGATGATTTTTCAGATGACGTGAGGATGAAGATACGTGAGCCTGAAGGATTGCCTTCAAAGAATGTTTTGACCATTGCACTGGACGATACGAGCATCTGGGTCGGTACTGACAATGGTCTTGTGCGTTTCAGTAAAAATTTTTCAGTATTTGAACAGTACTCTACTGTACATGGGCTCTTGAGCAATCATATCAACAAAATCTTCATAAAAGACACTTCTATCTATATCGCTACTGACATGGGTTTGAATAGTTTTCAGGGGACTTATTTTGATACTTTGCTCACAGGCGAGAGTATTAATGATGTGAATCAGCTTGGTGATTCGCTCGTTCTTGCCATGGATTCAATTTCTCAAGTCGCTATTTTTTATCAAGGTATCCTGAGCATCATAAATAATGGCATACCTTATCTGTGCAAGGTTAATTCTTTACTGAATATGAACGGTGAAATTCTCTGCGGACTTGGTAACCGCTATGCGCGCGATCATTTTGGCGAAGGTCTTGGTCAATACAGTTTCAGTAATAATGTATGGGAGCTTACCAGGAATAACTGTCTGCCGTCCAATCATATATCCGATATAACGGCAAATGAATACGGTATTTTTGTCGCCTGCGGATCACGGTCGAGCGATTCGAGAGGATTTGCCTGGTTCGACGGCACCGCGACATGGATAAATTTCTCCACTGATTCGATCATTCCATCGAATAGAGTCCATCGTTGTGAGACAGCACCAGATGGTAAGGTGTGGTGCGCGATGAATGCATTTCCAAATAGTGCTTCATCGGTGATGGCTTTTTCATTTGATCCCGAATCAAAGGAATGGGAATTCATGTATAACCTGTATCATGGTATCGACAGCACCGTAGCGGTCTGGGATATTAAATTTGATCGGAATAATAATATGTTTTTGGCTTTGGCTGGGCCATCTGATAAAGTGTGGGTAATCGACTCGACTCGTGAGCAAGGCTATTTCCTTGGTGATAAAGAGAGCGGTTTTATCGTTGAAATGGCATTGGATTCAGAAGGGAAGATCTGGCGCACTTTTGTAACTGAAAAGACCCTGCTCATGATCGATACAAAGAATACTCTATTTGATAGAAGTGACGACAGCAAGGGTGAGTTCAATACTGCGGACGGTTTGGTGTCAAACTATGCTTATGGCTGTGCGGTTGATGGCGCAAATAATTTGTATATAGCAAATGAATCGGCCCTGGTCATTTATGATGGAGTCGATTTTTCATCAGTCTCAAATGTCTCATCAGGTGAACTTCTGGATGTGGAACTCGATTCTGAAGGGAGGGTTTGGGTCATGGCCCGGGATGGGATCTATTATTATGACCCGATACAAAACATTATCGATGGCTGGCGATACTATGAAATCGGTGTGAATATCGAGTTTCTTGATTTTTCCAATGAGCTTATTCAGGTGCAGGGATTTGAATTTGATCCCTTAAGAGGATGTTTCTGGCTAGGCGGCGAGACCGGGTTACTGAAGATCGCAGTTGAGAATAATACGGTTACTCAGCTTGACAGCATTTTGATCTACCCGAATCCAGTACTCGGGGGCGGGGTCCTGCGCATCAAATATCTACCCCGAGATGCATTCGTCAATATATATTCGATATCAGGGAGAATGCTCATTGATGACCTGCAGCCAGATCATGTTTTCGGCGAAGTTGTCTGGGACATCCCTGAAGATATTAGTAGCGGACTTTATTTTGCCCTGATCAAATCTCATTTCTACGGTAATAAGGTATGTAAATTTGCGATCGTTAGATGAGCCATACCAAAGCCCGTTCATTAACAATCAATATCAGTCGATAGAATGCACGAGTTCGGTATAACCAAAGCTCTTGTTGATCTCTGCAATACCGAGGCAGAGAAAAATAATCTAGCGAAGATCTACAAAATCCATTTGAAAATCGGGAAATTTACCGGGTTTTCACCTGATTCAATCAGATTTTACTTTGAATACCTCAAGACCGGTACAAAATGTCAGGATGCTGAGATTACATTCAATGAAGTCCCGATACGCATCAAATGTGCCAGCTGTGGTAAAGAGAACAAGATCGAAGAACCGATCCTGGTCTGCCCTGATTGCGGGAAAATGACGATCGAAGTAATATCAGGCAGAGAATTTTATGTAGCGAGTATTGAAGGTGATTGATCAAAGCGGTGTTTTAAAAAGTAATTCACTGCTAAACATAAGAGACTTTCAAATAGTCGAATGATGTGTGTTTAAATAAGGAGAGATCATCATGAAGAAGATTAATGTGCTAAAGCCGGTTCTTGTGTCGAACAAACAGCGAGCGCAAGAAAACAGGCAAAAATTCGACCGCATGAATAGCCTGGTGATCAATATTATCGCTTCACCTGGCGCCGGTAAGACGAGTATTATCGAAAGGATCGTTCAATATTTCAAAAGAAAGGTTAAGATATTGATCATTGAGGGAGACATTAGGGGACAGGTTGATAGCAAGCGTCTGGCTAAACTCGGAGTTGATGTGGTCCAGATCAATACTCTGACAGCCTGCCATCTTGATGCCTTTATGACCGCCCAGGTATTACCCAAGATAAAAAAGAAATATGACCTTATTCTCATTGAAAATGTTGGGAATCTTGTATGTCCAGCAGAGTTTGAGATAGGTGAGGATTATAAGCTGGCGATATTATCGACACCTGAAGGCGATGATAAACCTATGAAATACCCGCTTTTATTTCATCTTGCCAGGATCGTGATCATTAATAAAAGTGATCTCCTTCCCTTTGTTGATTTTTCAATAGATGCAGCAAAAAAGAATATTATGAGAGAAAATTCAAAAGCAAAAATTTTTGAGGTGTCGGCTAAAACCGGTGGAGGTTTTGACGATTTTTATTTATTTATGGAAAAAGAACTGAATGCAAAAAAGAAAAAGGGCAAGACTAAAGGTTAAGGGCGTTGTCCAGGGAGTCGGCTTTCGACCTTTTATTTATCGAGTCGCTACGGAAAATCACTTAAAAGGGTATGTACGTAATACAACGAATGGTGTTGATATCGAAATCGAAGGTAGCGAGAAGGATATTTATGGTTTTGTTAAAAAACTGCAGACTCAGAGTCCAAGAGCGTCGCGGATAGATACATTAGAGGTTGTTTACCTCACTCTCAAATCATATAAACGCTTTACGATAAGAAAGAGCAAGGTCGGGAAGGGTTTTACCCAGATTTCCCCGGATATCGCTACCTGTCGCTTATGCTTAAGAGAATTCAACGAAAAAAAAGATCGGCGCTACAAATTTCCTTTTATCAATTGCACTAATTGCGGACCGAGATATTCGATCATCCAGACAACACCCTATGACAGAAAAAATACCTCGATGAGGGATTTCTCGATGTGCCAAGAATGCGCTGCAGAATTCAGCGATGTTTTAGACCGAAGATTCCATGCCCAGCCTGATTGCTGTGCTGACTGCGGGCCAACATTATCACTTTTTACACGAACCGGGATCAAAGTGCGATGTGATGACCCTGCTGCTAAAACTGTTGAGTTACTAAAACAGGGTAAGATCATCGCGATAAAAGGCCTCGGAGGTTTCCACATCGCATGCGATGCTACTAATAAAAAAGCGGTATGTCGACTGAGGATCCTTAAAAATCGTCCAACCAAGCCTTTTGCAGTAATGACAAAGATCAGTAATATCTCCCGGATCAGCGATATCTCAGCGCAAGAACGAGATGCGATGAGTTCACCGATCGCACCAGTCATTCTTTTGCGAAAGAAAAAAAGTGTTATTTGTAACGCAGTAGCTCCAAATAATCCTTATCTGGGAGTCATGGTCCCCTATACGCCGCTGCACTATCTTTTGCTCGAGCATATTCCGTATCTGGTCATGACAAGCGCCAATATTCAGGATGAACCGATCATTATCGATGATCATAACATTATCGCAAAACTGGGGCATATTATTACTCACTACCTGACCCATGATAGAGCTATTCTGAATAGATGTGATGATTCAGTCGGTTTCTACTTGATCAATAGGGGATTCTCAATAATGAGGCGTTCCCGGGGCTATGCACCTGCCCACATCGATCTTCCATGCGCGGTGAGACCGAGTCTTGGTGTGGGTCCTTATCTTAAAAATACATTTACTCTCGCCCGGCAAAAAGAAGCCTATGTTTCACCTCATATCGGCGATCTTGATAACCGCGAAACCATGATCTTTTTCAAAGAGATGGTCAGAAAATATAAGAAGTGGTTTCGTATAGAACCCGAACTGATAATCCATGATTTACATCCGGATTATCTCTCCACCAAGATCGCCAAGTCCATGAAAGGTAAGAAGATCGGCGTACAACACCATATCGCTCATGTTGTTTCATGCCTTGCTGAACATGGTATTTCAGAGCAAGCCATTGGTATCGCCTTTGATGGCACTGGCTATGGCACAGATGGAAAGATCTGGGGGAGCGAATTTTTTATCGGTGATTTGAATACACAGAAGCGTGTTGCGCACCTGGAATACCTACCTCTTCCTGGCGGTGAGGTGAGTATAAAAAAACCCTATCGTATCGCTCTTGCGTATGTGAAAAAGTTACTCGGCAGCAAGATGCCGGGATCTTTAAAAAGTCTACTGCCTAAGGCATCAGTTCAGGAAATCAGGGTTATCAGTCAAATGCTGGATCAAGATCGTAATCTTGTCTACACATCGAGTATGGGACGTCTTTTTGATAGTGTCGCGGCGATTCTTGGATTGATCGAGGAGATCACTTATGAGGCAGAAGGTGCCATCAATCTTGAATATACAGCTCGAACCGGGGTCAAGTCGCACTACCCTTATGTTCTTGAACCGACCGAACCTATGATCATCAGAATTGCGCCGCTTTTTGAGGCTCTGATTCGCGATACCAGAAAAGGTCTTGCTAAAGGGGTGATCGCGGCGAAGTTCCATAATACAATCGCTGCGTTTGCTCTTGATGTAACAATAAAATTGAGTAAACTGTATAGAGTGAAGAAAGTCTGTTTAAGTGGCGGTGTCTTCCAAAACCGCTATTTATTGAATTTATTGCTGGTAAAATTAGAGGATGCTGGTTTTCAGGTTTTTTTTCACGAGAGATTGCCGACCAATGATGGGTGCATTTCTTATGGACAGGTGATTTTTGGCAATGCCAAGAGCAGACAGTAAACATTAGGGAGTAGCCAATATGTGTTTAGGTGTCGTCGGTAGAATAGAAGAGATAAAAGAAGAGAACGTAGCGGTTGCTGAGATAATGGGTGTAAGAAGGGATATTTCAATAGTACTCGTACCAGAAATAAAAGTTGGTGAATATGTTATGATCCATGCTGGTTTTGCTATCAATCCTATCGATGAAGAAGCCGCAAAAGAAACCGAAGCTTTAATAAGTGAGTTTTTGAAATATTCTCAACCACCCAGAAGATAATGATCCTTGGTTTGCTGTTTATTTTTATCCCCGCAGATTTCCCGGTGAGCACGGAATATCTTTCCCAGCATTATCCGGTCGTTTGTTTTGTCAATGACCAATATTATGTGTTCTGGACTGATTTGCGATTCTACTCACCGGATCGCTCGATCTTTAGTGCGCGGGTGGCAAATGACGGCACGGTCATTGATCCTGATGGACGACTTCTAATAAGAGACCGGATCATAAAATCATCGGTTGCGTATGGCGGTGGTAACTTTCTGGTCGTTGTTCAGGACAGTTGCTGAAGCATGGCCGATATTTTTGGTGTGCGGGTCACACCAACTCTTGATACTCTTAATACTTTTATTATCTGTAATGATCCTGGCGGACAGGTTGACCCTTCAGTCACTTTCAACGGTGAGAATTTCCTTGTTGTCTGGTCAGATCCGTATTATCGTCGCAACCCCGGGATCGTTGCTGCTTTGGTGACACCGCAAGGTGTTGTTATTGATTCGGCTATTCATATTGGTGACGGCCATGATTACCCGGATATTGTTTTCGATGGTAGCCGTTCCCTGGTTATCTGGCACGAAGATTTTCTCGGCGTTGTCGGCAGATTTGTGGATAATTCAGGTCAACCAGAAGATTCCAGTTTTATAATCTCCCGCATTACTGGTTCCTCAACAATGCCAAGGATAGCTTTTGGCAATAGTATTTATCTGGTAGTATACGCTGATTTTTGCTCCACGGGTACTGATCTCGATATCTTCGGACAGCTCGTTTCACCCCAGGGGCAAATAGTGGGTAGTGAGATCACAATCGCCGGCGGGACGCCAGGACAGTCTTTCCCTGATGTTGACTTTGATGGGTCTGATTTTTTTGTCGTCTGGCAGCAGAATAATAACACTGTCTGTGGCCGGTCCGTGTCGATCGATGGGCTTTTACTTGGCGATGAGCTGCAGATATCCCAGGATACTTTTTACAATAGAGAAAACGCTGCCTTATCAGCCGGTTTAGAAAACTATCTTGTAGTCTGGGGCGAGTTCCATGAGGATTCTGATATTTACGGTAATATTGATATCTCCATCGGAGTCGAGGAAAAATCAGTTCAGCCGGTCGGTCATAAGTGTCCCGCGATCATATCAGGTCCTTTAATTATTGATCGTTCACAGAACGTAATAATCTATGATGTAGCCGGACGGCAGATCGATCCTGATAAATTAAAACCCGGTGTATATTTTTTAGTTGATGACCACCGAAAAGCTGAGAAGCTGGTGAAACTAAGATGATGACCCTAACTGTAGGATATGGATGTTATTGATTAAGACCACTAATAAGTTGTTGTAATAGGTCGCCTGCTTTACCCTGGATTGATATATCAACGATTGAACTGACCGGAGTAGGTTCGAGGTTGATCTCGATCGTTCTGGCATTATTTTGTCGGGCGATCTCCGGGATCGCCGCTGCCGGCCATACGACCCCAGATGTCCCGCATATCAAGGCAGTATCTGTATGACTGAGAAAATCCTGAGCCCGCTGCCAAATGGCATGGGGGATTGATTCACCAAACCACACTACATCCGGGCGCAGCAGACCGTCGCAAGAACATGTCGGTAAGATCTTGTCTGATTTCTTTTCAGGAATCTTATATGGTGCGACTCTATCGCACCGCAAACAGCGCGTTCTAAAAATATTACCATGGAGTTCCAGGATATTTCTTGAACCGGCACGTTGATGAAGGCTATCGACATTTTGGGTGAGTAAGAGAAAATGGGGCATGATCTCTTCAAGTTTGACCAGAGCATAGTGAGCTGGATTAGGTTCTGCGTTTACGATCAGACTTTGACGCCAGTGATACCATTCCCAGACCAGAGCAGGATTTTTTTTGAAGGCCTGGGGTGTAGCCAATTCAGTAGCTGAATAATTCTTCCACAAACCTGAAGAACCACGGAAAGTCGGGATACCACTTTCTGCTGAGACGCCCGCACCGGTCAGGACGAACAGAGTCTGTGTTTCTTTAAGAATGGTGCAAGCTTCATGAATCAACTTTTCCGTTTCCATAAACCCTTGCTAAAACCCGAAGCCCTAATCTTTAAATTCAAAACACATCACATCTTCTATTAAGGGAGGATTTCAATTATTTGAATATTGGTATCGTTTAGTATTTCGAATTCAGGATTTAGAATCTGTATTTTATCCCGATACGCCCGGGTTCAGTGTCAAAGTGGATCTTATCTTCTTCGGAAAAGACAACGACATCGATTATCGATACGATCCTGTTTATGATCGCAAAACCAGGCATGAATGATGCTCGACGCAGGTTCTCACGAGCAGATTTTCGTTTTTCCCAAAAAGCAGTACGGTTTGTCAGTGTGTCCCATTCCCATGCGTCATCACCGAAATATCCGTTCTCTTCAATGTATTGCTGCTGCATTGCAGGATCATCCGGGTAATAAAGACTTGCATTTCTTTCGACCTCTAGATTATGTTGTTCGGATGAAAGATAATCCTCGACTGCGTCAAAATACCGGTCGTCGTGATTTACTGGGTTTGCTCCGCTGTGTTCGACCGCAAATGCCCGTGCTGATCTGTCCATTTTCTGCCCGAAATAATTGAAACCCAGATAACTTATCCAAATAGATCCTTCCAAAATGAAAAAGGTCCTGGCTTTGGATTTCTCACCCTGGATATACTCACCTAAACCGGGTACCACAGCCGAAGCAAATATCGGATTCATGGCTTGGAGAAAAATCAATGAAATACCTAAGATCATTTGCTCTCCTTTCTATTTAAGCACGGCAAATTTTTTGTGTTTTACTTCTTTGGTGCTGCCATTACGAGCTTCAACACGCAGGATATAGACACCATTAGCTTGTTTGGAGAAGTCAAAACCGATTTCGTTATACTCATTAGGGGTCGGGTCGTCGATCGATTCACTTCCTATTATCCGGCCAGTTATGTCGAGGATATCGATTGTAACATCGGCATCTTGTTTGAGGAAGAATCTCACGCGTCCGTTCCTTTCGACCGGTGAAGGATAAATGTAACAAATACCGAGTAGACCACTTTGTGCTTGAGGATCAGCCAATAAACCGTTGTAAAGACCCCAGTTCTTTGGTGAGTTCATAAAACCACTCCACGATGCATCAGTACCAGGGAAATCCCAGATATAGAGAGTACCAAAATCGCTGCCACAAGCGAGTTCAAGATCACCGTCATCATCGATGTCAAAAATCACTCCTGGAGATGAGAAACCTTTTTCACCGAATAGCGGTGAAAACAGGAATTCGTCGTTACGGTCATGGATAATCTTTAGCTGACCAAAACCGAAAGAATCCGCCACGACCGATGTATCAAAAGAACCCAATCCATAGGTCAGTTCTTTTTGATTATCGCTGTCGAGATCAGCAACAAGAATCGGGTAGAAGATGTTCACATCGGAGTTAACGGGGAAATTATTTTCAGAGGTGCCATTACGATTAGTTACGTAAAACGTTTTGCTGCTATTAGCCATTATGATCTCAAGGTAACCATCATTATCTATGTCTGCCAAAGCAGGGGTCATAAAAAATGTCGTGTCTATTAGGATATCGAACCATTGTTCAAGCGAATCTTTTCCATAAATATATATTGTACCGAAGCCGTTAATCGTCACGGCCTCAGGATTACCATCCCGGTCGATATCACCGCAGACCGGTGAAGCATAGGTCAGCATATTATGCTCTGAATCAGTGAATTCCTTGATAATACCGTCATTATCGATGAGCCAGAACCTGCCGTCAGAGCCCAGTACACCGATCTGTCTTTCTTCTTCATTGAACACACAAGGCGTTGAAAGTAGCCACGTATTCAGAGTGATGGGAAAATTCTGAATATTCGTACCGGTCGAGTCGAGACAATATAATTTGTAATCTTTGCTGCCGACAATGATCTCGTCGCAACCATCATCATTAAGATCAAAGATCAAAGGAGCCCCGAGGATTTCATCTTCGGCGCTAAATGAAAAGCCGGGCAGCGTATCGACGGTCAATCCACTGAGACACATCAGTTCTTTATCCCGGGCAAAAATTATGTCGTCTGCACCGTCATTATTGATATCACCCACCGCGAGGAAAGTCGTGATCGGATTGAACCGGGAATAGAAACCATAAGATGTGCCGTCATGGTTGAAACAAAAGATCCCACCTATTTCGGTCGCTACGATCACTTCTTTATCACCATTGCCATCGAGGTCTCCGTAACTAACAGATTTCACTGGTTGGTTATACTGAGCTTGTACCGGGAAGCCGTCCTGGAATAAATCAAAATCTATTGTTACATCCATGAGTGTATCTATCTCTGATTCGATTGTAAAATCAGCTAATGATTTACCATAATATGAATCAGAGTTTGGATTTGTGAATGGTCCTAGTTCAGTATTGGAGAGATTACTATCGTCAACAAAAAAAGCATCGTACCGGGAACCATAATACTCGAGAGCGTCACCATACCACCATTCATCAAAGTGCTGGATACCGTCGGCTTCTTCCAGATCTACACCCTTATGATGCGGGTCTATTTGCATTATATTATAACCGGAATCATTCCAAACGCTAACGACTTCATCGTCGATATGCCATATGAGAATACCGCTGCCGGGTAAGAAGAAATCGTATTCGCCATAGTCCACCGAGACCACGACGCCGTCTTCAGCATCAATTATAATCGTATCCTTAGCGCGCATATCCTGTTGTCGGTTTTCGATCAGGAAGAATTCACTCGAAGAGATCGGTACCTTGATCATCGTCTGGTCGACGACACTGTACTGATTTGTGTCGATTGAAGTTGCGCGCAATGTAACGAGGGTATCCGGATTAGTAATCACCGGCGGGTTTACCCAACCCCGGTCATAGCGGCACCAGGCACAGAGATTTCCCGGTATCACGCCCTCAGGTGCACCAGCTTCAATGTCGCCGACCCAACCGCCGGTGCACATTAAGCACCACGAGCCAACGCCATTTGACCAGCCAGTGACATCGTAGAGATCAGGAAGTCCCAGACTGTGTCCAAATTCATGGACTATGGTGCCGGCGATCCCGACCATATACTCGCCGACTCTTGCCATTTCTGAATTGATCCCAGCTTCGGAAATAGTATCGGTTCCGGCATTAGCGAGTATATAGGGTATACCGAGATAGTAATCTAGTGCTCCAGGAGGGATCGTAGCAGCCGGGAGATCGCGGAACCGCCAAAAATTAAGACTCGTCTGGAATAGGCAGCCAGCGTGGAAGATCAATATCTCATCATAATCAGAGAAATCTATTGACGGGTCCTGGTCAGCTTGAGCGATCGCATCAACAAGGATTCTTACTAACCCCATTTCCATGGCATAGGTGTTAAAATAGACAAAACCGCTACTCGGATCGTAATGGTCGTACCCAGAGTAGTATTCCATTTTGTGCGGGAGTTGGTAAGAGGTGGTATCGCCGTCCGGTTTAACCGTATATTCCACCTCTACTTGGCCAAAGGTATTGCTTTTATAATAGTTGCTCAGAAATTGCATCTGGCGTTCAAAATATATTTTATCGTGTGGCCGGTCATAATATAAACCGTCCTCGGGTACGCCAAATCCAATGAGATCCATTTTCCCGTCGCCGGTTGTAAGCGAATCATCATCAGCGACAAATTCCACCCGAATTGCCAATACATTGACGATCGCCTTGCCATCCGCTGTTTTTGGTTTGTTCATGGGGAAATTTCTGAATAGTCTTATCGGTTGGTAGCGGTGTACCGGCATTGTCTGCGTATTCATTTCATTGACCAACTTCAACATGAAATTAGCCTGAGGTGGTTCTTGTGGGATATGACTCTGCGTATTTTTGACAATTGTCAACCGCTCAGCAAAGCACAAACTGGTGAGCAGTATTAGGGCGCATATTCTTTTCAAGTTAGCCTCCAAATTTTGTTTTTGGAAGGATTAGAACTGATATGATAATGAGAATTTTTGGTTTGTAGTATTGAAGTCGTATATGGCTTGATCAATACCTACATCAAGGGAAAAACCACCGGCGCGGACTCCACCACCGAAGGTAAATCCTTTCCTTTGACCTTCAGTATCGATGAAGTAACCACCGCTTAGTTTTATGAATTTATAGTATTCTATTTCAAGACCCACTGCTTTCCATGCTTCTTCGAATTCGTACTGCAAATTTTCGAAAAAACTATTCTCTTCTTGTGCAAACATACCAACCAGAATTTTTGTCACATCTGCGGTCACTGATAACCGGATCACATCGGAATTTATCGGATTGAACTTGATGCCGGCACGGAATGTATAGGGCAGAGGATCAGATGAGCCGCTTTCTGAATAACTGATATTAGGGCCGATATTCTGGAGTGCAGATGCAAGCGATAGAAAATCAAATGGTTTGTATAGGATACCGGCATCAAAAGCATAGGTCAAACCGGTGCCGCCTTGTTCAATGCCCAATTCAGGCATTCTTTCAAAGACCCAATTCGGGACTAGATACGAATAGATGACTTTCCATCCTAGACCCAACCCTAATTTTGGGGTTAATGTAAACCCGTAATTAAGTCCTACTGCGATATCAAATGTCGTATATTCACCCAGGTACGTACCTTCATCATTCGTGACTTGAGTCTTACCGGTTGTCAGATAAATTATCGATAGGCCGAAAGTACCTTTTTTAAAAGGCTTTGCAATCCCGGCATACTCATAGTACATATTATCATGAAGTCCCGGTAACCAGTTAGCATGTTGAAGTGTGACGGTTGTACGATCTATGAAGCCGAGACCGGCTTGATTGTAATAGCATGCAGTTGCATCTTCAACGACTGCTGCATAGGCACCGCTCAATGCGGTGGGTCGTGCACCTGGCCAGATCATCAAGAACACTGCGCCTGGTCGCTGTGCACTAAAAAGAGAGGTGCTAACTAATAGCACCAAGAGACAGACTTTATGCATCAAAAACCTCCATCATAACTATAACTCAGGTAATTATAATTATATTCACCTGAATGTCAAGAGCAAATCGAGGAGTAATAACATTATCCATTTTAGAATCTTATCCGGTATTGATATTGCAGACTGTATTCGCCGTCCTCGTCACGTTTGATCAATATCTCATTCTTATCATCGATAAAATATTCGACATTAAATTCATTTGATAGCGATGTAATGTCATAAGTGTAAGTTACAAAAAGATCTCTCGAAACATACTTGCCGACGGTTAGCTTTGTTTTGCTTTCCGTTTCAAAAAATGGTGTTTCGATGCGGACATAATCAAGACCAGTGTATCTTCGAAGCCGTCGCGAGACATCTCCTTCAAGCCATGAAAGAATACTGTGCGGGAGCACTTTTTCGACATAGTCCCCCTGTTTTATCTGTTCCAGCTCATGCCAGCTCACGTTGAGATTTAGATAGGTAAGAATATCTTGTTCGCTGTAATACGCGGGTTCTGAGAAAAACTCGAATATCGGTTCTGACATCGGACCAAAACAATGTAGTTTTATCATTATTTCTTCATGAGTATCAGGGTGTCTTTCGCGTGTGTTCATTTCTGCCCAAACGTCGAGCTCGGCATCGATCTGTTCTTCTGGTATAAAGGTAACTTGTCCTTCGGTAATGGAAAGAACATGATTCAACCAGTAGAAGTTGCCCCGGTGGGTTTCTAGTTTACCGGAAAGATAAAGGGGACCCAGTTCCTTGAGGAAATAAAGTTCTCCGCCAAACTCGATGTCGGCATCATGATTTCTTAGCCAGATATTCCGGTCGCCCTTTATGCGGATATTCATCGTCCATGTATCGAGCGCGGCGGCTTCTTCCTCCTCGATTTCCATCCCGAACTCAAGCGGAACAATCGCTTGCTTCACTACGATATTGCCATTGTAAAAACTTATTTTATCATTCATCCCAAAAGAGAAATTTCCACTGCCAATCCCATAGGCAAATGGTTGATACTGGAATGGCGCATCTTTAAAACTGACCTCGAACTTCAGGTTTTCAACCTTGAATTGCGGTTCCAATTTAACATACCCCCCAGCACTGGCATCTGACATCTGGGAACTCGACCGCGATGAATGTCCTAGAGCGCTGACCTTTGCCTTTGCCGTTTCGAAAAATATCATATCTTTTTCAAACCTGATTTTGCTTTTCAGCGAATCAATGTGCGCGGCGATTACTTCGACACCAAAGGAACCGTCCCTTATTTCTCCTGAACCTGAAAAACTAAAATCATCGATATTCCCTTCCAGCGTCACGTCAGCATTGATAATACCTGCAGGTTTTGTCAGGATATCATTGAGGAAAGGGAAAACCCATACACCGACTTCTTCTGCTTTGGCATGGATGAACGATTTTTCCTTGGACAGGTTTGCCTGAGCATAAACACGCTGGCTTGATTCGTCGAATATGGTCAATGTTTCAACGACGAGGCTATTTTTGATATACTCGCCGTGTGTATTCAGGGTACCGTTATTCAAATCCATAAAATTGATATCATGCGCATTGATCACGAATTTATTATTTTTAAAAGAAAGATCTATTGTTCCTTCAATGGGTTCTCGAAAACCCAGTAATAATGCTAATTTTGATGCCTGTCCTTGAGATAGATCAAGTTCCAGCGGTTTTACATTTGCCTTTAACTGCCCTTCGATAAAATTGAGATACACCTCGCCAATATCCTTTTTAATTATATCAAATTTTATCGGTGCACGGTTCGTTGTTTCAACAGTATTATATGAGAAAATTATCTCCCTGATTTCTCCGTTCAGTTTAGCATTCATGACGCCAGATATTCTTATCTTATTGTCTTGCTTGCGCGCTTCGATGTCGATCATTGTATCGTTAGAGTACAGGGTAAATGCCTCAATCGAATTCGTTTTATAAGAAGGATTTTCAAGGACCAGCTCGAGTTGCCCAGTTCGTTTCGGGAATTGAAATTCAGCACCCCTTAGAGTTATTTTTTCTGCGCTGATGTCTCCGAACACAACGTTGGTTCCGTTGATATCTGCGTTTAATGTCGTACCGATTAAGTCCTTGAAAGACCCGCGCAGGGCACAAGTTCCATTGATTTCGCCTTGGATTGGAGCAAATTCCTCAAAACGCCCGATAACAAAATCATTGAATGTGATTTCAAGATCATGTTCAGGGTAGAGGTTGCCGTGAGCAGCAAGAGTTTTCTTTCCTTCCTTTATAAAGAGCGAATCCATTGTTATTTGTGGTCCTGCAGTATGCCCGAACAGCATTAACGAGTCGATTCCGAGTCCCTTGTCGGATGGTGAGTTGAGAAAGCCGACGACATTTCGGTCTCGGTAGCCGAGGAACCCGCTAACCAGTATCGGCGATTTTGTATCGAGGAAGTGTGCTACATCAACATTGGTGAATTCAGCTTCGAATCCCCAGTGTTCAGGGTTAAAAAATTTTACCTGCGCGAATACATTGCCCTTCCACATGCTGCCGTCGAAGATATTTACCCATAGTGTGTCCGAAAAAATATTTGTTTCGAAGTTAAAAAAATCGATAGGGTAGACACCCTCAGCGGTTCCGTGAATATTGGGCAACAGCTTGTTGTCACGATAATCTATCTTGCCGGTGAAAGTAAGGGTACCATGGTAGATATTGAACTGCTCAAGCGCGATATTTGACTGAGTGAATTCAAGATGAGCTTCATTATCCGCGAATGAATATGTGCCTTTTCCGTTTAGCATCAGTCCTTTTCCTTTGATCCTGAATTTACGGGCATCGATGTTATCACCCTCCATTCTTATATCGACATTTGCGCTCGTTATGACAAGTGGGTAGTCTTTGGTACGGAATGAAAGATTCATGGTATTCATATAAACGTTGCCAGAAACAAGGTCAATGAAAACGATACCCGAGATATTCTCTACCACCTGGCTTTTCTTATCAGTATAGATCAACCTGCCGTTTTTCATATTAAGACGAAAACCGAGATTTATAGTGGGGATTTGAAAAGCATTTCCTTTTTCTCCATTACTTGGTTTTTTTGTCAAGACGACATTGGGTTCCGTAAGATTTATTTCAAACAAATTTGGCAGTCGAAGGAGTGAAGGTTGGAACCTGAAAGTTATACCAGCGCTTTTACCAAAGATGCTATCAGTCGGTGATATCTTAATAGAATAATCATCGATACGGAAACCCTGGAAAACGTTGCCGACTATTTTAGCGTATTCGATATCGAGATTCGTGGTTCTTTCAACGATACCTATTATCAACTCGGTAAAGTTTATCGCCTTGAGGATAACGACCGATGAGGCCAGGAAGAGGATGACTATGATCGGGAGTATTAATTTCTTCATGCCACTAAAAAATATGGTAAATACCTAAATACAATTCCCATCCATTGTCAGTTATCGGGAAACCGATATCGCCTCTTGCCGGCCCGATCGGCGTATAGTAGCGTAATCCAAAACCAGCACCGGCTTTTAGATAATCAGTGTCCTGAAGATCGATTTTGTTATTGATATAGCCGATATCGAAAAATCCGACAATACCGAAATTCCACGGTAATCCCACCCGATATTCGATATTGTAATTAAGAAGGATATTACCGTACCTTTCATCAGCCAGTGTGTCTGGGCCGATCGAACGCTCTGGATATCCCCTTAGCGAGTATTGACCACCCAAATAGTACTTTTGATATACTGAAACACCGTCTCGCGGAATTATGAAGCCGACTCTTAAGCGCTGTGCAAGGATATTGCTAAGGAACTTGACATAGTATCTATTTTCCCATTCGAGACGCCAAAAGTCATTTACCCCGCCAAAAATGCCGCCCGCATATTCGACAAGCGATAGTGAATAAAAACCTTTCTTCGGGTTAAAAAATTCATCTCGATAATCCATCATAACCTGCAATCGGATGCTGTTCGTGATATCTCTTAATGAATCTGGGAATTTAACCGAGGTCTTTGGGCCTAGATGGATGAATTTATAATGGTTTGCAAGACTTGTTTGTATATTATCGGATATCAACTTTGATAACCGGAATTCATTGCCCCGTGTTTGTCTGGTAAAATCTTCAGTTTCTTCAAACCAAAAAAAAGGTAGATCCGAGACGGTGAGTTTTAGTGGCGTTATATACGGTATGGTGTATCTTCCTTCTAATTTAAGTTCCCACTCTCTCTTTATATTCGTTTTAAACGAGGGTTTGAACTGATAACGGTGACCTTCGTTAAAAAGATTGAGTTCCTCGATCCCGATGGATATGAGGAAACTTAAGGGGATCGCCATACCGATTCCAAAATTAAGGATTCGCGTTTTCAATTCCCGAACTGTAAAGACAAGATCGATACTATCAGATTCTTGTTTGATCAATTCGGCATTGATAGTACTGAAAAAGCCAACGCTGTATATGCGGCGCTGGCTTCCAATTAACCTGGATTTATTGAAGATATCACCTTTTTTGAAATCGACTTCGCGTTGGACTATTTTTGGGTTAGTTTTCTTTAAACCATCTATTTCGATATTTCTTACATAATAGAATCCGTTCTTATTCAAATCCAGGCGCACTATGCCGGAATCGGGCAGCAAAGATGACTCAACTTCTGCATATGGGTAGCCCCGGTCCATATAATAGTTCTCAATGGATTTTTGGGTATTCTGAATCTTGATTTTAATAAAAAAGTCACCATTTTTTATTTCATATAATGATTTGATTTTTTTATTGTCTTTGGTTTCAACACCGGATATTATAATTTCCTTGATCAAGGGTCGTTCACCCTCTGCTATATCGAATCCAATGACAATGCCCTTTTGAACTGAATCACTGTGCGGAGTTATTGATGCATTGAAGAATCCTTGTGTTCCGTAGTAATCTATCAATTTATCAGAATCAAAGGCTAAGCTCACCTCATTGAATTCTTCACCTTTTTTCGATACGAGTTGTTTACGCAGTGTTTTACTGGAAATAGAGTTGTTACCGGCAAATTGGATATCAGAAATGGGTGTAGTGAAAATAAATATGGTGATTAAAAAGTTGAGCAACTGAGTTTTTTAGATTAGAAATTTACCTTTTTTGATTATCAATTTCTCGTCGAGCCAGACATTTGGTGCCTTGATAACACCATCAAGATGGATTCTTGCTTTGTTCTTGCCACCAAAACCAAGGTTGTTACCGAATGCAACATGAATACTACCGCGAACCTTTTCGTCTTCAAGGACTTCACCGGTTATTTTTGCTTGATAATTTGTACCGACCCCGAATTCACACAGAGTCCTTTCCCTTTTACCATATTTAGCGAAAATTGACTTCAGCTTTCTGTGACCGTGAATATTTGTGATCTGCCCCTTCTCTATTTCAAGAAGCACCTTTGTGTCAAGGAGGCCGATAGGTGCAAAAGAACCGTCGATAGCGATAGTCCCATGGCTGTATGCTTCAAGGGGCGCAATGTAGGCTTCACCAGCTGGTAGGTTTGAGAACTGACCGGGTTTTTTCGTGAATCCTGTATCAATGTATCCATGACGGCTGGAAAGATGCAGATCTAAGCGAGTACCATATCGAGTTGTTATGCTTGCCTGTTTTGCCCTGGACAATAGCCTGGCAATCTTTACTGTCAGATGAGTTATCCTTTTATAGTCTACATTGATCGTGCGCTCAAACATTGCGAGCGTAATCCCGGGCATTGTCACACCTCGTGTTCCATTACGGCAGGCTTCAATACGAGCCCTTGTATGACTGAGTGATTTGCTCGTTGGCATGATGAAAACATGACTTTTCTTGAGTATTTCAGATACCAACGCGGGCGGTTCTTGGCCGTGGATCTGTCTTGGTTCTATTTCAACAAAAATCGGATCTGTAACCTGACGTAATCTTTCCCAGAGGATCACACCGACTGCTCGACAAGGTTTATCTGTGATAATGACCACCTTCTCGCCTTTTTTTACACCCAGACAGTTTTTGATGACTATGTCAGCTGCTTTGCTCTGTTTTGTCGTCAAGGTTTCCTACCAACGGAAGTGCGCAAAAGCCTTGTTCGCTTCAGCCATACGGTGGACTTCTTCTCGCTTTTTTATGGCTATGCCTTCATTACGGCTTGCGGCAATTATCTCCTGGGCAAGTCTTTCTTCCATGCGGTGTTCAGATCTTGTTCGTGCCGCTTTTATAACCCATCTTATGGCAAGGGTCTCCTTGCGACTTGCCCTGACTTCCATTGGAATCTGGTAGGTTGCACCGCCAACTCGGCGCGGTCTGACTTCAAGTACTGGTTTTACATTATTCAGTGCTCTTTCAAATACAGTGAGACCGTCTTCTTTGGTCAGCTTTTCGATGACCTTTAATGCACCATAGAAAATACCCTGAGCCGTACTCTTTTTACCATCCCAGAGTAAATAGTTGATGAATCTGCTAACCAATATACTGTTGAATTTTGGATCAGGTTGGACTCTGCGTATTTGTGCTCTTCTTCGTCTGCCCATTTATCCTCCCCTAAGAAGTCACCGCGGTATCTTTTGGTTTTTTGACACCGTAGAGAGAGCGGCTTTTCTTTCGCCCCTCGACTCCAGCTGTGTCATATTTTCCGCGGATGATATGATAACGAACACCGGGCAAGTCCTTAACCCTACCACCACGAACTAGCACGATTGAATGTTCCTGCAAATTATGTCCTTCACCTGGTATATAAGCAGTTACCTCAAAGCCATTTGTCAACCTGACCTTGCAGACCTTGCGCAGCGCGGAATTCGGTTTTTTAGGTGTAGTCGTATAAACCCTGGTACAGACACCACGACGTTGAGGATTCTTTTGCAGTGCTGGCGCCTTGCTTTTTGACGATACTTTTTTCCTACCTTTTCTGACGAGTTGATTAATCGTTGGCATTTGCCTCCTTTATCAATTTCATAACCCTTATTATATGCACAAATACTGGAATGTCAAGACAAAATCAACAGCTGGTGATCATGTGATAGCGATGGGATCCTTGACACCGATCTTTTTTTCCTCTATTATGACGATATGACGCTTTTTTGCCTTATCCTGTTTTCCCAGATCAATATACAAGCTGACGTTACAGCTACCCTGAAATATTCGTATCCTGGGTCTAATCTATTTTTAATCCATCCGGGTTTTGCAAATCCATCGATAAGCCGTGGATTGATGGGATTTTCAATGAACCCGGCCAGTTTGGTGAATGTAGATAGGTTAGAGATCATGCTCGCTGCCTCTTCACAGATGTCGACTAAATTAGCCACTCAATTTGATATCCCTTTTGACACCTTGACTCCTTTTATTGATACCGTTCATATCCCTACAGATCTTGATATAAGGCAATTAGGCGGGTTTGATTTTGTCGGTCTTGCTTTCGGTTATAAAAAATGGGGTTTTGGTATCGGCTATCAGAGTGGTGACTATCTAGGTTTGGATTTTTCTGCCCAGTCGACCCCCTCGGCTGATTACGGTCTTGATTTTGAATATATATTTACGCATGCTGACATAAATGAGATCCCGGTCGGACTGACAATCCCTGTGCAAATTCAGTTCAATGGCAATGGCGACCTTGCATTCGAGGGCCAGGGAGATGGCCGTTTTACAACGAATACTTTTGTGATCGGTGTCGCGCGTAGAATTCTGGGTATCGATTGCGGACTTGGTCTGCAATTGACCCCGGTATCACTTAACGGTGGATTTACCAGTTTATTTGACGGACAAGTGATCGGTGGTGGACAGATCAGTATCGAGGCGATCGATGATTGGCAGATCAACGCAACCTTTGATGCGGATATCGATGCTGATTCTATCCTCTCATGTCTTGGTGATATTGATATCAGTTTTGCTCTTTCAACGCTTACCTGGGGGATAAAAAAAGAGTGGCGCAATGTGAGCCTTGGTTTGTGTGGGGAGTTCAGCCGACCGACATTCATCAATGGTGATTATGAACTTCTTGCCTCGATCCCCTCAGTCATACCATCGATCAGGATCGATGACGATAACCTAACGGTCGATACCGTAAATCATATTATTTCTGGTCATGCAAAGATCGTTGTCTATGATTTTGAAAAAAGTGATTCTGCATACAGTGATGTCGTAAATACACTATTTTTGGGCACTGCCGGTGCTACTGCAGGTTTAGGTCTTCGATTATGGCGTTTTGAGACCGGTCTTTTTGGTGGTGCGAGTATATCGAGTGATAACAAATACTTAAAACTAAGAACCGGTTTGAATTTAGGGTTTCAGACATTCATTACTTTACGTGCCGGGATCATTTTTCATTTCCAATATTATGATATAAAAGGTATTCCGATGTCGGCGCTGCCTGCGATATCATTTGGCGGGGGTACTGATTTTTCTTTGGGTAATTTCGATATCTTTGCCAACTTAACCGGCAATACCACACAGGGTGCGGCTTCGTTTGTCATTCCAGATATAATCGGTGGTGAGAGGGAACACAGCACCCTTGTTTGTCTGGGTTTAGGTCTTCGTTTTCGACTGTGACAGAGGACAGTGAGTTGTCAAAGTATCAACATCGCATCGCCATAAGACAAAAAGCGATATTTTTTCTCGATCGCTTCATGGTATGCCTTAAAGATTAGATCCTTTCCGGCAAATGCGCAGACCAGGAGCAATGGTGTTGAACATGGCAAATGGAAATTTGTGACAAGGCAGTCGATTATTTTAAAAGGATGCCCAGGGTAGATAAATAACTCAGCTGAACCTTCAGTATCATTAGTAAGTGCATACGTTTCCAAAGTGCGGCAAACCGACGTGCCGACGCCGATTATTCGTGAAGCGTCGTTTAACAAATCTATTGAATCTTGAGAGATATCGTAATATTCCGGTTCCATAATATGATCTTCGATGTTCTGGGTTCGGATCGGTTTGAATGTGCCTGGTCCAATGTGAAGAGTTATTTCGGCAAGCCGCACACCTTTTTCCTCACACAATTTTAGAACTTCCTCTGTAAAATGCAGACCTGCGGTAGGTGCCGCGATAGAACCGGTTTTTTTGGCGAAAGTCGTCTGGTAACTTTTTTCATCGTTTGTAATAGCCGAGCGTTTTATATAGTGAGGAAGAGGTACGACACCTAAATCCATAATGACTTTGTCTGCAGGGATATTGAAGGCTACCAAACACCTTGCACCTTTTATCTCGAGTATCTTAGCATAAACGTCATCCTTGAGAATGACCTGTGTTCCTGACCTGACTCGTCGACTCGGTGACACCATACTTTCCCATATGCCTTCAGTTTGTTCTTTGATCAAGAGCAGTTCCACGGCACCGCCTGTAGGTTTTTTACCTTTTAACCGTGCCTTGAATACTTTTGTGTTATTTATTACGAGGACATCCTTTGCCTTGAAGAACCTGGAGATCTCATGGAAATGTGTATGAACGATTTCTTTTGATGCCCGGTCAAGGACCAAAAGTCGTGATCTATCCCGTGTGCGCAGCGGATATTGAGCGATCAGTTCTGCAGGCAGATGGTAAGCAAATTCCTTTATCTTCATGATTAGAATCTTATTTTTGTTTGAAAACGAAGATTCTGACGAAATTCATTATCTGGAGAAAAATCAACTCTGTATATAAGACTGAGTACGGTGTTCTTGCTGAATCCAAAGCTTGCTGTTGCAGTTACTATTTTAGTGAGACCAGGGGGTTCAGCCGCGGCAAAGAAATAAGGTACATCATCAAGGCTGTAATCTCGGTAGATCAGTTCACCGGTTAATTCAACTCGTCCCTTTGTTCTGAACGGTAAACCCATTAACAGGTTTGCCCTCGGTTCGTACAAAAATATATCAGAGCTGGAAAAATAACTCGAAAAAATTTCGTTATATGAGTAGCCGAATTCTGGTCTTATTACTGGATATGAGAGGATCCGCCAGGCGATTTTGCCGCCATAAGAACGTCTTGTTTCGCTGATAAAGGCGTTGTATCTTTCGATTGTTTCTTTTACCTCAACGCGTCCTGAAAGGCTTTTATATGACGGGGCGATTGATAATACTCGTTCGCGCTTCGTTATTTCAAAAAGTGCATAGCGTCCATCATTTACTAAATCCTGGCGAATATCGAATTCGAGTTCATACGGTACCTTACTGATAGCAATGATCAATTCGCCAAAATTACTTTTGAAATCACTTTCTTCAGTGTAATGGAAGCGTCCTACCATATCAAGGATATATTGCCGAAAGGATGTTTCAATACTGTAATTACGATTCACCACACGTTCAAACTCCTGGAGTAGATACACTTTCCTGATATAGTCTCCACCATCTTTTTCGATGTAGACACCGGTCACCGAGTCGAGCACATAATTCCCCGTACCTTCGTCAACCTTTATATAATTCTCATCGCGTTTCTGCGAGTAGCGTTGGGTTTGTTCAATGTTCCCGATTATTGCGCCGTACTTATGCTGGATATTTACTATTGCATTACCGAATAAAAAGGTTGTATCATTGTATAATCGGTGTCCAATAGAGAATGATAGAGGGAGTGTAGTGATATTGAATTTCGTAGTTATGCCCTGATTGATCGAGTCGTGGTCATAATTGCCCGCTATACTTATACGGTTATTTTCCTTTATCGCGTACTGTATGTCATAATTAAGGAAATGCGTCTTTTGGATATACTCATAAGCAGATGTCAGGGCGAGTTTGTCGTATTTCTTAGCAAACCCGGCATAGTATTTGTCGATACTATCGATAGCTTCGTAACCGAAATTAAAAAAGAAGGGACGGATATTGAATAACTTGCGTTTATGCGTTCGATTTACTATACCGTAGCCCGCGTCAATTTGTAAAAAAGGTTTTGGATTTATCCCGACATTAATATCTGCCAGTTCTTCTAAAGGTTCAGTCGTGTTCCATCGGTATTGATAGTCGATTTCTTCTTTGTCTTGCGGTTTGTTGAAGTGCTCATCGTAGGAAAGATACTGCCCGGTTATCAAAAAAATATTCCACTGCTTTTCTAAATCGACTTCGTAGCCGACACCGAGATTGTCATTGTCATTGATATTTGAAAAGGTATTTTTATCTGTTACTGATCCATATGCATGTAATTGAAGAACCTCGAATAGATCGATTCCTACTCCATAAAAATCGTCTTTTTCAGGGAGCGGGAGCAGTTTGACCGGTGAATAGTTCCCGAGGTTTGTGCCTTGATATAAAAATGCTTTTATATTAGGGTCATAAATGTACTCGCCATTATTCTCACCGACATAAAAAAAAACTACCGAGTACTGTCCACTGTCAGGACCAGCATATACGAAGTGGCCGTTGTCTATTATATACTCGCCGGATTCTGAAGAATCGGCATAGGTATGAAAGACCGTCGAACTATCTCCGGCCATTGCGAGGCTGTCTTTTTCTTCATTATTCAAGGTAAAGGTAAGGGGATTTTCTTTTTCATCGTATCTTCTGCGAAAGAGACCGGTGAACGCGATGTGTTTGTATTTTGCTTTTCCGTCAGTTTCAACATAGATATTGGGATAGTCAGCAATCGCTTGCTTATATTCAACCTCGATCCGAGAATTATTAGTGATGATATTTTTGTTGGTGAATGACAGTATGCCATTTTCATAATCTATATCATAATCTTCATCGACCACGAGCAAGACAGGTGTGTTAATATCTTGAGCGAGGTAAACATTCTCACTTCCAGTTATTATCGGTCCTTCAAGAAAATATGGGCTTTGTTTTCCTTCTTCACCGTGGAATTGAGTTCGTTTATTCATGCCCCTGTTCATTGCATAAGAGACATTCACTGCATTATCTTGATCGGTTGTATACATGCCGATCCTTGCTCCTTGGATCTCATCTTGGGTATTAAAAGGCAGTTCAAGGCTTAAATTTCCTAACCCTCCGTCGAAATTTCTAGTGAATACCCGGAGGCTCATCTTTTCGACCTCTGAGATCTGTACGGTCGAGGATGAGGTTGCTTTGTCTGAGAGTGCTCCTTCAATACCGACACCTTCGATCTCACCTCCAATATAAACACGTAATCCCTGGTTAAAACCTTCATTCATATCAAATGAAAAATCCTTGATGCCGCTGATTCTAAGATCATCAGAAAATTCTCTGTCAGAATCTTTGAGCGACACTGCGGCTATTGTATCAGACAGTAGAGTATCAACTCCTATTATCTGATAATTGTAATAGACCGAGTCTAGATTGAGGAAGCTCGAGTCGTGTACAGTGATCTGAGATAGTCCGAGGTCGATCATAAAAATTTCAAGAATCATCAAAATTGACCACTGTAATTTCATCAGGTTTACTGTCCTATTATCAACTACTATTCGAAATGGGATAAATCATAAAAATACAGAAAAGAACCAGTTTCCTCAAGAATGACAAGCGTATGATCGAGCACTGCCATGTCCCGGATTCCAGTAGCCAGTTCAACGATTTCCCATGCTTCATTTCTTATATTGAGTAGATTTTTATCTTCGGAATACAAAAAAATCGTGCTGTCTTTAACGACTATATTCGTTGAGGTCCCCGGGATTTTTATGCTCTCTTCGATATTACCATATGCATCATAAAGATATATCGTGCTATTAGTCAATGCATATAAGATATCGTTGGAAAAGTACATATCTTTGATATTCATATCTGAGACCGTCAATCGTCGATTATATATGAAGTCCAGAAAGATAAGTTCGTGGTAATAATAATCACTGATTACCAGTTCTTCATTTGACGTAACGACGAAAGAGGAGGTGTTTTTTGATGTAAAGATATGTTCTTTTATCCCTGAACTTAAGTAGTATTTTTCGATCGTCCTGCCATTATTGAGATAGATAACAAAGGGCGTGATTGCGAAATCTTTGATTCGATAATTAACATCATCAGAAAAAGTGATCGTCTTTTTAATGCCCGGAATTTTCATCGCATAAATACTGTTGCCAATGAACGATGCAAGGTATATTGTATTATTGTATACCTCGATCGTGTTATAGACCCGATCAAGATGAACAGTGCTGTCTGGAACAAGGGAGAATAATATGAGAATTAACATATGCTATGTCATATCAGTTTTTTTTGCCGGACATGGATTTATTCGATAACCAGCCGAGCGAGGCGTTTGGTTTCGTGTCTATTCTAGAGATATAGGGTTTAATATCTATGAGGGGTGTCCCCTCGATCGCGTCGAGTCCCTTAACCTTGAGGATATTCTGTTTTCTTTCAAGGAGTTCGACTGCTGTATAGGCGATAGGATTTATGCGATTTGGTGACCGGGTAGCGAATAGACCATGGGGTTCATCGTCCCAGGGAGTATTAACGGATAAGGTAAAACCCTTGGTTTTGTGCAGCCAGTAGAAAATATGTAGGTGCGAGAACGCTTCAATATCTTTTAACCCTTCTTCATATTTTTTGAATATTTCGATATCGCATGTTTCATTACCACCCTGGTGAGGTGCCTCTGATCTGGTTTTGTATGGTGAATGAATAATTCCAATAAATTTCAGTTCTCTCATTATTATATACTATTCGAATCGTTCAGGAAATCAAGTACTAGTAATTGGGGTCAAATCTCGAAACTTGATAAATCTTCAAATATTATTATAATATTATCATGGCTAGAGCATTAAGAATAGAATATCCTGGTGCTTTTTACCACGTAACTTGCCGCGGCAATTGGCGTGGGAAGGTCTTTCTTAACAATGAAGATCGGCAAAAGTTTCTTATGATACTTGAAGAATCATTAGGGATCTATCAAGTTATCCTCAATGCCTATATCTTAATGGATAATCATTTTCATTTGTTGGTGCAGACCAAGCGTGCTAATCTGTCGGAGTTCATGCGTCGTTTCAATGTGTCTTACACTGGTTGGTTTAATTACCGGCACGATCGTTGTGGTCATCTTTATCAGGGTAGATACAAGGCTTTTTTAATAGATGCAGATAATTACCTACTCGAGGTGTCCCGCTACCTTCACTTAAACAGCGTTCGGTCAGGAGCCTTGCGTTCCTTAGATTATCAAACGCGGTGGCATCATGTTAAAAAATATCAGTGGAGTAGTTTATCTGGGTATATCAGCAGGAATCGGGCTATTGATTTGGTTGAATACGATATGATTCTTGAGATGGTTGGTGGTCGACGAAAGTATCAATCATTTATCTCGGATGGATTAAAACATGACATCACCAATCCCTTTGAAAAGGTGCATAATCAAGTGATATTGGGTGATGATGATTTTGTTGCCCAGATAAAGAGCAAATACACATCGGGTTCGTTACGTGAGCAGCCCTCATATCGTAATTTGAGGATAGAACTTATTGAACCTGGTATTGTAATAGATTGTGTCTGTGAGATATTGGGTATCGGGATGCTGGATTTACAGAAACGTTATTTTAATTGCGATACGCGTGGTATTTTGAGTGAGCTGTTGCATAGATATAGTGGTTTGAACCAGGCAGAGATAGGTGAGTTATTAGGGGGTATTGATTATACTGCGGTGAGCAAATTGCGCCTTCGTTTAAGGCGGAGGATATTACAAGACAAGCGGGTTCGTAAGAGTTATCAGAGAGCGGAAACAAGGCTAAGAGAATTGTCAAGTTTCGAGATTTGACCCCAGCTGTTCGTCTTGACACTAAAAACTGACGAAGTATAATAGAACATGAAAAAAGTGATGTTAGTCTTTGTGATCTTAGTGATCTCTTGTATGGTTTCGCCTGGATCGGGCGAGAAGATGTCAAGAGCAGATGAGACCGGTGCAAGTCCGGAAGGAGTCAAATTGATCGTTGATGCCAATAATCGATTTGCTTTTGAACTTTATGCTCAATTCAGCGAACAGAGCAAAGAGCGCAATATTTTTTATTCACCGTATAGTATCCTGGTCGCTTTGACCATGACCTATGAAGGTGCAAGAGGGCAAACCGCAGAAGAAATGCAATCGGTTCTCCACATCCCGGAACATGCGGATGCCAGAAGGCCAAATTTTGCCAGCATATATAATGACATAAACAAGGAGGGCAAGGCATACAAACTTTCTACTGCAAATGCCTTGTGGGCTCAGAAAGATTACAAATTTCTGGAAGAATACACAAATAGCATTGAAAAATACTTTGGTGGCAGAGTGACGAATCTTGATTTCGAAGGAGCGAGTGAAAAATCTCGTCAGACAATCAATAAATGGATCGAGGATAAGACAAATAAAAAAATCAAGGATTTGATCCCTCCAGGATTACTCAGTGCTTATACTCGTTTGGTGCTTACCAATGCGATATATTTCAAGGGTACCTGGGTCAGACAATTCGATAAAAAAGAAACTCAAGATGATGATTTCACAATGAGTTCTGGAAATACAATGAAAGTCCCGATGATGAGACTGACTGGCAATGACGCGAAATTCAATTATGCTGAAAACGATGAGCTCCAGATCTTGGAAATGTTTTATGATGGCGAGGATCTCTCGATGCTTATTATCCTGCCTAAAGGAAATGATCTAGCGGGTATCGAAGAATCGTTGAGCCTGGAGACATTATCTGCATGGCAGGATATGCTTCATGAGCAAAGAGTCGATGTTTTTATCCCTAAATTCACCTTCGAGACAAAATATCTGATGAAAAAAACATTGACTGAAATGGGTATGCTCACTGCATTTGGTTCGACCGCAGATTTTTCAGGGATGGATGGGACAAAAGAGCTTTTTATTCAGGATGTAATCCATCAGGCTTTTGTCGAAGTCAATGAACAAGGGACTGAAGCCGCGGCCGCGACCGCCGTTATTATGGAGTGCACATCAGCGATACGCAGCATACCGGTTTTCCGAGCAGATCATCCCTTCATCTTCATAATCCAGGAAACCGGGACAGGCAATATTCTATTTTTGGGCAGGGTCTGTGATCCGCGAGCAGCAGGTGGCTAACTCACCAGATAATAGGTTATTATTCGTCTTCTAATATCTCTTCAATTTCAGGTTTCCACGCCGGATCGACGATACACAGAAAATCAAGGTTCTCTTCACCGGCGTTCTCAATGAACTGATTTGCATCTTGTGGAATATAGACAGTGTCACTATCATTGATTCTTTTTTCTTCATTATTTATATGTATAATACCAGTGCCTTTTAAGACATAATAAACTTCGCTTACCTTGAGTTTATGAGGTAGTGTTTTTTCGCCAGGTTTTACCTGTGCCCAGGCAAGACTGTAGCCGATATTTAGATCTTCTTTAAGTGGGTTCAGGATCTCACAAATGGTAGAATTATCACCTGCTATTATTTTAGGAATAGCTTTTAGATTTTTCATCAGCATATAGTATTATACCGAAATACCTTGAAAAATCAAGATATTCATTGAATCTGTTCTGTCCGGTTTGTTCATGGAATTCATTTCTGCGAAGAGTAAATGAAGAAAAATGCCGTTTCGTTAGTTGACATGATAGGTATTTTGTGTATAATTATTTCCGTGAAAATGCTTCTCTGCGGAATGGGTAACAGGGACCGAGGAGATGACGGTTTTGGTTCATATATTGTAGATAAGATTCAGGAATCTGATAGCTTAAAGAAGATCGATTGTACAATCTACCCGGAGAATTATCTCAACATAATGATCGATGCAAAGCCCGATCTGATAATTTTCCTTGATGCAGTAAAAAGAGAAGGTTCGCAAGCTGTTCTCCTGAGGAATGGAGAAATATTGGAGAATAATCCAATTTCGATATCGACCCACAACCTACCTTTTAGTGCGATCTATGAATATCTAAGGACGAATACCCAGGCAAAAATATGGTTTTTGGGTATGCCGCCGATTTCCTTTGAAAAAATGAGTGAAACTGCTAAAAAAGTGGCGCAAAAGATAATCAAAGCACTAAATTTTCTTGACAATCAAGAAAAATTAAATATAATGAAAATCTATGAAACTTTATCTACTACCCTCAAATAATATCAAAAGTCTTATAAAAAAATTGGCTCAAGATGGTTCGGTATACTATCCAATCCTTGAAGATGATAAGACACATCTTGTGAAGTATGCTGAGGACAAGGATTTTGAGCCCGATTTTGAGAAGATTAGGACCGCTGAAAATATCAAACATTTCTTTTTCCCGAGTCGCGATGTAGTAGCGAAATTCCCCAAGGATTCCAAAATAAAGGCGGTAAAACAATACTTATTTGGTGTTAAAAGCTGTGATCTCAAGGGGATTGATGTTTATGACAGGGTTTTTTTGAAGGCTGAGCCGGTTGATCCGCTGTATCAAACGCGCCGAGAAAATACAGTCATTATATCTGCCGATTGCCCAAAACCGGCTGATTGCTGCTTCTGTAATCTGGTCGGTATTGGCCCTTACGGTACTGGCATTTGTGATCTGAATGTGACAAAAACGACAAACGGGCTAGTGTGCGAAACGTTTACCAAACGCGGCGAAGAGATCATTGAGAAGTATCAAGATTTGTTTGAAGATGCCGGCAAAGAAGAAATAAAAGAACGCGAAGGAATACGAAAGGGCGCGCTCAAGGATTTGGGGAAAATAAATGAAAAACCGTTTAAGGAGGATCTTGCCGAGCGTATTGAAAAAGCCGGTAAGGAGGTTATGCGTGATGCTCATAAGGAATGTGTTGAGTGTTTTGCTTGTTTGCATGCATGCCCAACATGTTATTGTTTCTTACTGAGCGATTATAAAAAGGGAAAAGATATCGAGCGTATTCGAACATGGGATGCGTGTTACTATGCTGCCTATGCTCGGGTTGGTGGTGGTGCGAATCCAAGAAGCGATTTGATGGAGCGATTCTGGAACCGTTTTCTCTGCAAATTCAACTATTTCAATGAATACGAGGGGCTGTTTGCGTGCTCTGGTTGTGGCCGATGTTATCGTGGCTGTTCAGCAAAGATTGATATAAGGGAGATTTTATGGAAGCTCTAAATCCATACTATCCAATTCCGACAAAAATCAGGGATATAATACCTGAAACCTCTAATATTACGACCTTTATACTTGAAGGGATGCCAATACAGTTTGAAGCTGGTCAGTTTGCGGAATTGACTGTTCCTAGTGTTGGTGAAGCACCGTTCACACCATCTTCATCTCCATTTGGAGATGATCTGGAATTCACAGTCATGAAGGTTGGTCGGGTGACTGAAGCCTTATTCGAGTTGAAAAAAGGCGACCTGGTAGGAGTCAGGGGGCCATTTGGCAAAGCTTATCCTCTAAAAGCTTTTAAAGGCAAAGAAATTTTTATAGTGGGAGGTGGAGTTGGTTTTGCACCTTTGCGTTCGCTTTTTCTGGCACTCGTTCATAACATAAAGGATTACAAAAAGGTCTACATTAGGTACGGTGCACGGACACCAGATGATCTGGTATACCGCAAATTAATTCCCCAGTGGCAGAAAATAAAAGGCGTCGATATCACTCTTACAGTCGATGTTGGCGACGGTGCATGGAAAGATACAGTGGGTGTAGTGACTGTTCTGCTTGACGATATCCCGGTCGACCTAGCTCAAGCACCGGCTTTTGTCTGCGGCCCGCCACTGATGATGAAATTCGTAACCCAGCGGCTTGTTGAAGCTGGCTTCAAACACCAGAATATCTATTTGTCTATGGAAAAGAATATGTCCTGCGGTATTGGTAAGTGCAATCATTGTCGCGTGGGAAAATTCTACGTTTGTAAGGACGGACCAGTTCTTACTTGGGAAGATGTTAAGGACATTGAGGAGCCATTTTTATGAAGAAGGTTGATCCGACATTCACGACTGTCAAAAAAACGGTTTGTCCATTCTGTAGTTTTGGCTGTGAGTTTGGTGTGGTATTTGATGATTTTGGTGTACGGGGTGTTGAATATATCGCAGATGGTAGCAGCCAGGGTAGATTATGCCCGAGAGGAAGTGCTGCGGCACTTTACTTGAATCACAAATTACGTTCATCCATGCCAACCCACAACGGCAAGGTTCTTGATTGGACAAAACTCAGCAAAGATCTTAAGAAAGCACTTGAAAAACCGGCAAATATGGCAATTACTTTTGATAGGAATCTAACGATCGAAGATTATCATTCAATACTCGGTTTTTGCAATGAATCAGGCATCGATAATATAGCATCATCGTATTTTGAACCTGAGTCTCTGCTGCGTAGTTTTTTCCGTAACTCATTTACAGTTGATGATATCGGTAAAGCAAATACAATACTCGTGGTCGGCGATCCGTTCAACCAGGTCCCGATGTTATCAAAATCCCTGATCGAGTGGAAATTAAGTAGCCGTGAGAACCGATTGGTCGTGCTCGATTCAATAACAACGCATACCTCTACTTTTGCTACTGATTTTCTCAGATGTAAAGTCGGCACTGAGCCACTATTGCTCATGGCGCTTGCCGGGGAGGATCCCGGGAGCATTGATGTCTCTGAGAATACCGGGGTTTCATCAGCAGTGATAGCTGATATTGCGAAAAGCATGAAGGCGGATAATAACGGGTTGATCCTTGTCTGTCTTTGTTTTGCTCACACATACGATTCGCGATTCTTGGTCGAGGCACTGGACCGTCTTGGTTCATATAGTGGTTGTGCAGTCATCCCCTTTGTCGAGTTCGCTGGATTTGAAGGAAATCAGCAGTTTGGTGATATCCTTGATAAGGTTAAAAAGAAAAAGATCAAATACCTGGTGAATTTTGGCGAGTTATTTCCTTTTTACTATCCGCAAGTTGCTAAAGTCTTGAAGGGCGTCAGTATATACGCAACCTCGCCGATAAAATATAAGTATCATACTGTTCTACCGGTTGCTTTGAACCTCGAAAAACAAGGGACGATTTTGACGAACCGCGGCCAGCAGGCTTTATCCGGTACTATTAGTCCGGCAAGCGGTGCGCGTATGATCGGGGAGATCCTTGGTTTACTGAAATCCACAAAACCGGATAAGACGGCACTTACTGTACCAAAGTCCAGGATTGATGTAACCGCGCGAGCGAAGAATATTTTAGCAAAAACCAAGGCGCCAAAAAAGAAGAAAACACTGAAACTAATCGGCGAGAAGATTGCTTATGATTTTCTTGGATTGTTCGGAGACGGAAAAATAAAGATAAATCCCCTTGATGCCGAAGCTTTGGGTTTAAAACCGACCGATATAGCAGTCCTTAATTCAAAACATGGAAAAGCTGAATTTTTAATAAAGTTGACGGCTGAAGTTGATCCGGGGATCGCTGCGATCGCTGCGGAAACACCTGAGGCAAAAGGTTTATTCGACTATGACTTGACTGATAATATCGTTAATTTTATCCCAACTGAGGTGGAGATATGGCGAAAAGGATAGTATTAGATCTTGATCTGTGTTGTGGTTGCCGGTCATGTGAGGCGGCCTGCAAAGCAGCTTTTAATGGAGAAGCACGTATCCGACACGGTGATTTGGTCGGGGAGGCTTATTTGCCACTTGCCTGCAAACACTGCAAGGAACCATTGTGTCTCAGCGCGTGTCCGGTCGATGCGATTACAAAAGATGAGGTAACGGGTATTGTTACACGCTCAGCCATGGTATGTATCGGCTGCAAGAGCTGTGCTCTTGCATGTCCTTTTGGGGTAATTGATGCTCCACTCATCAGACATATTTCTCAAAAGTGCAGTCTGTGCAGCGATCGTAAAGAAGGTCCCCGTTGCGTTGCCGCATGTTCCTCCGGAGCCCTGAAATTCCTGAGTGATGACGAGATCGAAAAACATCAGATCGGTATGAGGATGGTGTCCAAAGATTCATTTTACAGGAGACGTTCATGAATATCGTGAGGATTCTTTTTCAATACATCATATTCCCGGGTTTCCTTTTTACCGGTATTGTCGGTCTTTTCCTAACCTGGATAGACCGGAAAGTCACGGCGCGCGTCCACTGGCGTGTAGGACCTCCATGGTTTCAACCCTATGCAGACTTTTTAAAACTGTTATTAAAGGAAACTATCATCCCCGAAGGCAGCTCCAAGACCCTCTTTCTGTTAGCACCTCTTTTCGGCGTTGTCAGTATGCCGATTCTAGCAGTAATGCTTTTTTCGATGAATTTTAATCCGACTAGTACTTTTGTAGGTGACCTTATCGTTATTGTGTACCTCCTTGCATTACCGCCGATAGGTATAATCATTGGGGGTTCGGCATCGAAGAATGTTCTTGCTGGTGTCGGTGCTTCCCGGGAGATGACCCAGTACTTTGCTTATGAATTGCCCTTTCTTGTTGCTATTGCGACGATAATACTGAAAGCAGGGGGCAGTATAAAATTTGGGGAGATCATTCTTGCTCAGCAAGCCAATGGTCCTTTTTTGTATTCGATATCTGGTGTTATTGCAGCGGTTGTTGTCCTTCTGTGTATTCAAGCCAAGTTGAGTTTTGTTCCCTTTGATATACCTGAAGCTGAACAGGAGATTATGGCCGGTCCATATATTGAATATTCCGGGGTCACATTGGCTATGTATAAACTGGGTCGAGCGATGATGCTTTTTCTCTTACCTTTATTTTTGATTTCTTTATTGTGGGGTGGTTTTGCAGATTGGTGGGCTATCCCGAAATTCCTTTTAATTATTGTCTTAATAGTCCTCATAAAAAATACAAATCCGAGACTGCGTATTGATCAAGCTCTCAAATTCTTCTGGATCGGAATTGGCATTCTGTCGATCATTGGTTTGGTCTTAGCTTATTATGGATTGTAAAGGAGAAGAATATGGGAAATGCTAAGCTTTGGGGATTGAAGAAGTCACCGTGGGTATTCCATGTTGCAGCGGCTTCCTGCAATAATTGTGACATTGAGATTTTAGATATTTTGACACCAAGATGGGATGTTGAACGTTTCGGGATCGTACTCGTCGGTTCACCAAGGCACGCTGATGCCTTGTTAGTTACCGGTGTCCTGAACCGCAAGAGCCTGCCGCGTGTGATAAGTGTCTATGAACAGACACCAAAGCCATGTCTTGTCATCGGTGTCGGTACATGCACATGTCATACCCATATGTTTGAATGTTCATACAATGTTGTCGGTCCATACGATAAATATATCCCTGTTGATGTATATATCCCTGGCTGTCCGCCCAAACCTGAAGCTATTATTTTGGGCGTGGTTAAGGCTTTGAAGAGGTTATGATGATGAAGAAAGAATATTCAAAGAAGGTGTTAGAAGAAATAACGAGTAAATTCCCCCAAGTTACCGTGAAGATCCATGGGCCACGCAGAACATATCTGAGAGCACCAAGAGAGATTGTCTATGATTTCGCTGAATACTTGTTCAAGGAGAAGGAGTTCCGTCTATCGATCGCCACAGGTATTGATACGCGCGATGGCGTTGAAATAATATATCATTTTACCCATGACGCAGCGGGGACATATTATAACATAAAGACTTTGATCCCAAAAGACGACTTAAAGATAAAGAGCCTGGCGACATTTTTGCCGGCTGCAAACTGGATAGAACGAGAGATACATGAATTATTGGGTGTTGATTTTACCGGACATCCAAATCTCATACCGTTACTGACCGCTGAAACCTGGCCAGCCGATCTACATCCACTTCGCCGCGATTATCAAGATGAACATAAAGAACTGAAATTCAAGAAAAAAACTTAGGAGGAATCTTGAGAAGAGTAGTACCGATTGGTCCATACCATCCCTTGCAGGAAGAACCAGAATTCTTCAAACTGATCGTCGAAGGCGAAAAAGTCGTCGATCTCGAGATCAATATAGGGTACAATCACCGCGGTCATGAGTTTGTTTCGCCTACCCTGACATGGGATCAGGTCCCTTTCTTAGTGGAAAGAATTTGTGGTATTTGCTCGGATTCACATCCTTATGCGTATGTTCTGGCTGTAGAAGATTGTGCTCACATAACAGCACCACCTCGTGCCCAGTATATCCGGACGATCATCGGCGAACTGGAGCGGATTCATTCCCATTATTTGTGGCTTGGATTGGCCGGGCATTTCATCGGGTATAACACGGTTTGGATGTGGGTCTGGCGTTATCGTGAACCATTGCTTGAGCTTTTCGAATTGATCATGGGCAACCGTAACCATTATGCAGTAAACAAGATAGGTGGTGCAAGAAGAGATATTCTTCCGGAAGATTATCCGAGGATCGAAAAATACCTGGATTTATTGGAAGAAAAAAATGCCATGTTTACCAAAGCCATACTCGATGATCCGGTTATTAGAGCACGACTCGAAGGTGTCGGTATCTTGTCGAAAGAAGATGCGGTCGCTTATGCTGTGACCGGCCCGACCGCACGAGGTTCGGATTTTGCGATCGATGTTCGAAAAGACGATCCCTTTGATGCCTATGATAAAGTGGATTGGAATATGATAGTATTCCCCGAAGGTGATGTGCTTGCTAAAGCTAAAGTAAGATTATTAGAATGTGATGAGTCGGTTAAGATAGTAAGGCAGTGTTTGAAAAATATGCCCGATGGTCCGATAGAAACACGGGTCGATGAAATACCACCTGGAGAGGGTATCGGTCATTACGAGGCTCCTCGAGGTGAAGTTTTTCATTATGTGCGTTCTGATGGATCTAATAAGCCAGTCAGGCATAAGGTAAGAGCTCCGAGTTTTATGAATATCGCCTCGAATGTAGTTGCGGTAAAAGGTTACTCAATCGCAGATGCTGCTTTAGTGCTTGCTGCTGTTGATCCCTGCTATTGTTGTACAGAACGGACCACAGTGTATGAGAATGGCAAGAAAAAGTATTCAGGACAAGACCTTCTGACGTTATCACTCAAAAAGACTGAAGAGATAAGAAGGAGATATAAGAAATGATAGGATTTGACTTTTTCTTAGATAGGTTCGGGGTATTCCTCAGCGCTCTGTTTATCTTTATCGGCCTAATGTCGTTTATCTATGCACTCGCGACTCTAAAGAAAAAAGGACACCGTCTTGAGTTTTATATTACAATGTTGCTGATCGTCGCATCTGGTATCGGCGTTGCGTTGTCTTATAACCTCTTGCTCATTTTTATATGCTGGGAAATATCGACATTCGCCCTCTGGCGGGCGATCGGTTTCTATAGAGAAAAGGAAGGATTGAGTGCAGCCAGTTTTGCATTTATCACGAATTTCATCGCTGCATCAATAATGCTCGTCGGTTTCATAATGCTCTATATTGACAACGGCACATTCAATATTTTTGAAATCCAGCAGTATAATATGGTGGCAGTCGTTCTCATTATGGTCGGCATCCTCGCAAAATCTGTTACCTTACCGCTGCATATCTGGTTAGTACCGGCTTATAAAGCGATACCATCAGCTATTGGGGGGTGTCTTGCTGGTATCGCTGAGAATCTCGGTGCTGTGCTTTTTCTCAGATTGTTCACAAGCTCGAATTTCATAGCACCGCCATTTTTTACCGCGGTCGCGTGGATCGCAATAGTATCGAGTCTGCTTTTAGGCGGTGCTGCTCTTCTTTCGAACCGTTTGAGAAGTCTGCTCGCTTATTCGACCATTAGCCAGCTGGGTTTTATTTTGCTTGGTTTCGCAGTCGGTGGTACTTACGGTACGATCGGAGGTTTGATCTATATCCTTGCTCATGCCCTTGCTAAATCGGGTCTTTTCTTTGGCGTGGGCATAATCGAGGATATGACTGGTAAGGATGATCTGAGCAGTCTCTGCAGTGTGTTGAAAATATCACCAGCGCTTGGTGTCTTAATGGCCCTGCTTGCTGGTTCAATCGTTGGTTTTTTCCCGATGCTCGGTTTCTGGGCAAAGCTGATGGTTGTAATAGGAGCAGTCGCTAAGAGCACATATCTTGGTATTGGTGCGATAATCGCAGCAGTGTTTACGCTCTTATATAATTGGCGATTCTACCATGAATTATTCTTCGCAAAACCATCATGTCGGTTGTCTAAGATCAAGAAACCAAGCTATACGGCATTAGCCGTTGTCTTCGTGCTCGCAATGGTTTCATTGCTGTTGGGTATCTTCTTTTATCAACCAATAAATTATCTTACTGCTAACGGAGGGTTTTAATCATGGAATTTTGGGGAGTTAATATATATTATTGGATAATATTCTTGCCCATTGCCGGTGGCTTATTGGGTTTCATCATCAATCGATTACGCTCAGAATTCAATTTTGTCGCCTTGGTTGGAACTCTTTACTTCGCGATACGAATTTTTCTTAAGACAAGAGGTGAACCGATTTTTGACAATCTTGCACAAATCGGTAGTTTTAATTTCAGATTCTACCTTGATAATCTTACTGGTTTTATCCTGCTTTTTGTTGCGATATCGGCATTCCTTGTTTGGCTTTATTCGCTCAAGGCGATGTCAAAAAGACCAAGAGAAAGAGTTTTCTATTTATACCTTTCACTAACCCTGGCCGCGGCAAATGCGGTAGTCCTTTCAGGCAATCTTATTTTCCTTTTCATCTTCTGGAATTTATTGGTGTTTTCGCTATATGGGATGTTGCAGGTCGCCAAGGGTGATCAGGACAGCTCGTTTGCGGCACGCAAAGCAATTACCATAATAGGTGTTGCTGATTATGCATTAATGCTTGGCATCGTTATTTTACTGGTCACAGTCGGCGATGTTGATTTTCCAGTGGCTGAAAAACTCACCCTGAGCAATCCCTGGTTGATAACATCATATATCTTGATAATGATCGGCGCATTAGCGAAACTGGGTACTATGCCTTTACATACCTGGATCCCCGAGAGTGCAAAGGTCGTGCCGGCATCTACACTTGCCTTTATCCCAGGCAGCATCGATAAACTATTAGGAGTTTATTTATTGATAAGGGTCTCTTATTTCATTTTCGATATTTCCGGGTCAATGTCGCTTCGTATCCTTTTAATGGTGATTGGTGTTGTATCGATCGTCGTCATGGCGCTAGCTGCGTTAATGCAAAAAGACGCGCAACGGGTTCTTGCCTTCTCTACTGTTTCTCAGGCTGGTTATATGGTTCTGGGTATTGGTACAGGTATGCCCGTTGCTATTGCCGGTGCACTTTTCCATATGCTCAATAATGTGCTTTATAAATCTGTGCTCTTCATGACCGTCGGTTCAGTTGAGGACAGAACTCGAACGACAGATCTGGCTTTGCTCGGTGGACTTGGCTCAAAGATGCCAGTGACACTTTTTGCTTTTGTGATTGCGGTCCTGGCAATATCCGGCGTACCGCCTTTTAACGGCTTCTACTCCAAATGGATGATCTATCAGGGTATTATCAGCATGAGTAACCAGCTACCGCTCTGGTTTATTTTCCTGATATGCGCCATGTTCGGCAGCATTCTGACGCTCGCGTACAGTCTAAAATTACTCCATGCGATTTTCCTTGGTCAAAAGCCGGAAAGCCTCAATAAAGTGAAGGAAGCGCGTTTTGTAATGGTTGTGCCGCCACTCGTGCTGGCACTTGCTTGTGTCGTTTTTGGTGTGTTTGCCAATATCGTTCCTTTAAAATTATTTGTGCTGCCCTCATTACCTTTTAAGATCGGGAGTATCGGATTTTGGTCGCCGAACCTTGCAACCATTCTGATAATCGTCGGCATAATTATTGGGTTGATCATATACTTGATCGGGACAGTTAGCAAACCAAAGAAAAGCCGAGTCTTTGTTGGTGGTGAAACACTCAATGAAGATGAAGCACGTGTTACTGGCATTGATTTCTACTCATCGATTACAACTTTTGACATGCTCGACAAAACGTACAGTTTCAGTGAAGGCGGTGCTTTTGATTTCTACAATTACCTTCAAGGAGCAGCACGTGGTCTTGCTTACATATTCAAGAATGTCATCAATTATATAATTGTTGGCATCTATCGTTCAATAGGGAAAATTGTCAGAGCCATGGGTAATCTGACATCATTTCTACATACCGGTGAATTGTACAATTACGTCGGTTGGATATTCCTGGGCGGTATTATCTTGATGCTGTTGTTAGCGCTATGATGCGGGGGTCCTAATGATTGAAATCTATCTTTTTCTAGTCTTTATACTGGTTGCTGCGATCATCGCGACTGAAATAAAAGATCTTTTAGCCGCGGTGATTTCCTTGGGTGCGGTCGGGTTCGCCGTGGCGATTGTCTTTATTCTTGTTCAGGCGCCTGATCTTGCGATCGTACAAATCGTCGTAGAGGTTCTTACCGTGGTCATTTTTGTCGCCGTGATACTGCGTACGACTCATATTGACAAGACGATCGGGAAGAAGCTTGCCGGAACCCAGATCCTAGCGATCGTTCTTTACGCTTTTTTTGCCGTTCTTTTCATTATAACGATGATAAAGATCCTGAATCAGCTGCCGATATTTGGGCAAGCTACTATGAAGGTCGCTTCAGAATATATCAGAATCGGGCTTGCACAAACTGGCGGGACAAATCTGGTGGCTGATGTAATACTGGACTTCCGCGCACTTGATACGCTCGGTGAAGCTACGGTGCTTTTTACAGCAGTGATAGGTGTCGTAGCATTGATGCGCAAATCCGGGAGGACAAAATGAAAGGTATGAGCTTAATAGTCAAGACGATGACGAACATAGTAATCGGTTTCATTTTTATCTATGGAGTATACATTATCCTGCACGGTCATCTAACACCGGGTGGAGGTTTTGCTGGCGGTGTGATAATAGCTGGAGCATTTGTTTTAAGACTCCTTGCTTTCGGCGGGACCACCAAATCAGAAAAGAAATCTTCAACTGCGGGTTCGGTATTCGAAAGCATTGGCGCACTGCTTTTTATCCTTATAGCGATCTTGGGAGTCGTTTTTGTCGGAGCCTTCTTCGCGAATTTCCTGCCCAAGGGGATACCTTTTCATCTTGTTAGCGCAGGTATCATCCCGATATGCAATATCGCGATTGCCATCAAGGTTGGTGCCGGATTGTTTTCTATATTTCTTGCCTTGGCTGCAATGAAGTATGTCATTGAGGATTGAGGAGAAAGGACTATGATTATCTTTGGAAGTTGCATTGTATTATTTCTCATTGGTCTTTATGCCATTGTTACAAAGCGTAATCTGATCAAGATAGCCATCGGTTTTGCCCTGATTGAATATGCGGTTAACCTTCTTTTTGCTCTGATAGGATTCAGATCTGGTGCACTCGCTCCGATCATAACCAAACTTGATACGACTCACGCATTTGTCGATCCTATTCCTCAGGCTCTTGTTCTCACCGCTATCGTTATCGCGTTAGGAACGACTGCACTCATGCTCACGGTTATTCTACGCATATACAATCACTATAAGACTTTTGATATTGCAGAGATCAAAAAACTGAAAGGATGAGGAGGCGTTAATGTCATTTATCCCTTTATTTTTTGTATTACCCTTGTTAAGTGCATTTCTGATTCCGATACTCGGTAAGATCTTCAAACCCCTGGTCTGGATCGTTTCCACTGTGGTATCTTTTATTCTTTTCATAATCGCACTCTATGGTCTATCAGCAACCCGTGTTATCCCGATGATAGTCTATAAAATGGGTAATTGGCCACCACCCCTTGGTATCGTGATGGCATTTGATTCCTACTCGGCACTGATGGTGCTCGTTATTTCGATACTTGTTTTTGCCGGTTGTTTATTTTCTCTGCGCTATATGTCCCATTATACAGGGCAGTGGAAGTTCTATTCTCTTTTGATGTTAATGACAGCTGGGATGATGGGGATTTGCATTACGGGTGACCTATTCAACATGTTCGTTTTTCTTGAGATCGCGGCGATATCCTCCTATGCACTCGTCGCTTTCGGAGTTGGACCAGAGGAACTTGAGGCTTCGTTCAAATATATGGTCATGGGAGAGATAGGTGGTCTTACATTTCTTTTATCGATCGCTTTGATATATGCCAAAACCTCAACCTTGAATCTCGCTGATATCTCAAATAGCTTGCAGGCAATACAGGGTACAACATTTTTTTGGATGATCCTTGGTATGTTGCTTTTTGCATTCTCTATAAAGGCAGCACTCGTTCCTTTTCATTCGTGGCTGCCTGATGCTCATCCTGCAGCTCCGGCACCGATATCGAGTCTTTTGTCAGGTGTTTTCATTAAAGTGCTCGGGATATACACTGCTTCAAGGCTCATCTTCAATGTCTTCGGTTTATCCCGGGATACCGCGCCACTATTCTTTAATATATTGATCGGTCTTGGCTTTCTTTCAATAATCTTTGCCGGCTTGACCGCTCTCAATCAGAAAGATTACAAGAGGTTACTGGGTTTTTCCAGTGTTTCACAGATTGGCTATATTATGCTGGGTTTTGGTATCGGAAATTTCAATGGGGTAGCCGGCGCATTATTTTTTATTCTGGCTCATGGTGTGGCAAAAGGCCTGCTCTTTTTAACCTCAGGAGCTGTGGTCAATGCAACAGGCACGCGTGAACTGACGAAGATACCCGGATTAGGTGAAAGTATGCCGACAACTGCCTGGAGTTTCCGGATAGGCGCCCTTTCATTGATCGGATTGCCTCCTCTTGTGGGCTTTTTTGCTAAATTCTTGATTGTCTTGGGAGCTGTTGAGGCAGGATATCTATGGATTGCCATTGCTGCTGTGGTGCTTAGTGGCTTAACATTAGCTTATCTTCTAAAGATAGAGAATAATGTCTTCATGAAGCAAGGCAAGACGAACGCTAAACAAGCGCCATATACGATGAGATTAGCCATGGTTCTACTAGTAGTTTTGGCCTTGGCATTAGGTATCGGATTCCTGCCGATAGTGGAATGGGTTATTAGTCCTGCTGCTCACGCATTACTAAGGGGTCTTGAGTATTCGCAATTGGTCTTTAGCAGTATGACATTCAGTTTCTAAGGAGGTTTGCATGCGCTATGTTATTTACTTTGTTATCGGTTTTGGGCTTTGGTTATTATTAACCTTGAGCGTGAACCTCGACCATCTGATCGCCGGAGCTATCGTTGTTGCTATTACCACGATTCTATTTGGTGGATATTTCACAAAGCAGCCGGTAAAATTTCTGCAGATACATAGGCTTTTCTGGATTATTATATATATACCGGTTTTCATCCTGTATATGTTCCGTGCAAATATCGATGTTGCATATCGTGCATTGCATCCTCAAAGACCGATAAAACCTGGTATCGTTAAGATAAGAACATCATTGAAAACCGATATTGCCAAGGTCTTTTTGGCTAATTCAATAACCCTTACACCCGGAACCATGACCTGTGAGATCGATGATGAATATCTCTACATTCACTGGATCTGGGTGCAGGAAGAATCAATTGATAAAGCGTCAAATATCATTGCACGTCCTTTTGAGAAGTATTTAAGGAGGATTTTCGAATGAGCATCATGATAGTTATACTCGGTATTGGTGGTTTTTTATGTCTCTTACGGATCTACCAAGGTCCTTCTATTTCCGACCGCGCCGTTGGTGTGGATATCATGGGTATTCTATTCGTTGGCATCACTGCTCTTTCTGCAGTTTTTTACGACCTGTCATTTCTTATGGATCTTTCAATAACGCTCACGCTATTCAGTTTCATAGGCACTTTGGCATTAGCCAAATATCTGCAGAAAAGGAGTCTCGATGATTAGCCCGATCGGTTGGATCATAATTTGGATAGGTATCGGTTTTGATATTCTTGGTGCTATAGGACTGGTCCGTTTCCCGGATGTCTATAATCGTTTGCAGGCATCGACAAAATGCGTTACCCTGGGAACATTTGGCATAATGGTCGGTATCTTTTTACTCAAGGGATTCTCACCTATGGGCATAAAAGCACTGATCTGCGGTGCGTTCCTGTTACTTACAAGTCCAGTAGCTGCTCACGCGTTGATGAAGGGCTCATTACATTTCGGTACGAAGATGTGGAAAGGAACGGTCATGGACAAGTACGGTGAAGACAAGCTGAATGGTAAACAGATCGAAAAGGGGGATAAATAATCATGCGTAAGCCAAAACTAAGAGAACTTGGGGAGGCGATACGAGCCGTTTTTCTTGGCCCATATACCTCAAAATTCCCCTTTAAACCATCGGTTCCAGAAAAAAGATTTCGTGGAATAATAAAATTCGACGAGGACAACTGCATTCTCTGTGGGGCTTGTGTCGAGGTATGTCCAGCCAATGCCCGTGCTCAGGAAGATGATCTGGTCAAACGCGTGCGCCGGGAGATCCATTACCAGGAAAGGTGTATTTATTGCGGCCAGTGTGTTGCCTATTGCACGACAAAAAAGGGTATCAGTCACACGCTTGAATATGATCTGGCTAAGATAAAGAACGAAGGATATGACAATGCTATTGAGAAAGAATTGATTTTGTGCGAAAAGTGCGGTGAAGTGATAGCGACCCGAGCACATCTATTATGGATCGCGAAGAGAACCGGTGAATTAGCCTATGCAAATCCGAATCTTTTCCTGGTATTGTCTCAGGAGTATGGTGAAGAGGCGATCCCAAAGAGCGCTGATATGCCGCCGTATCGAAGTGAACATATTCGTTTTCTATGTCCAACTTGTCGCCGGGCAGTTTATCTGAAAGAAATCTGGGGATACTGAATCGACCGTAGGGAGTAGGCAGCAAGCAGACGACAGTCGGCTGTGAGCGACAGATCGTATAAGAAGACTTTTGGATTAACGATATAGACAAAATCACTTTAGCCAACTTAAAAAATAAAATACCAGGGGGTGTGATTTGAAAATAAGGTTTTTGTATATCTTTGCATTATTGATCATAAGCTGTGCCAGTACTCCAAAAGCAGAGCAAGATATTGTTTTGCCTGATTTTGATGAGCTTTGGAATTATGATGATCCTGCGCAGACTGAAGTCGAATTCCGGAAACTCATGCCGCTTGCTGAAAGATCAAAAGATATATCATATTATACACAATTGATGACACAGATAGCACGTACTCTTGGGTTACAAAGGAGATTCGCAGCCGCGCATGCCTTCCTCGATACGATCGAGCCATGGCTTACTGAAGCTCCGGCAGTATCCCGGGTGCGCTATCTGTTAGAAAGAGGGCGGGTCTTTAACTCCTCAGGACATCCAGATAAGGCAAAGTCTCTTTTCTTGAACGCCTGGGAACTTGCCGTTGCGAATAATGAAGATTACTATGCGATCGATGCGATACACATGTTGCAGATAGTTGAACCAGCGGACAAACAGCTTGAATGGGCGAACAAAGCGATAAAGCTGGCTGAAGAGACTTCTGATGAACGTGCAAGAAAATGGCTGGGACCTTTGTATAATAATACTGGCTGGACTTATTTCGATCTAGAAGACTATGATAATGCTCTGGTATTATTTGAGAAATCTCTTGCCTGGCGCCAATCTCAAGAAGATGTGCATGGCGAGATAATCGCCAAGTGGTGCATAGCCAGGGATTACCGGGCTATGGGGCGGACTGAAGAAGCGCTTGAAGCCCAGTTGAATCTTGAAAAGGAAGTAAAAGAAAAGGGTCTGGACCAGGATGGTTATATCTATGAGGAGATCGGTGAGTGTCTTCTCGAACTCGAGCGTGCCGACATAGCAAAAAAATATTTCGGACTCGCTTATGGGTTGTTATCTCAAGATGAATGGCTGCAGGTGAATGAGCCAGAGCGCTTGGAGAGACTGAAAAACTTGAGCGAATAATTGGCCCCTAAGAGAAATAAACAAAAAGTCAATCCTGCTGAGAATTATCAGTTGATTATTAGTGTTGCCGATCAAAAACTCTACCTTTATAAGAATAATGAACTTATGAAAACTTATCTGGTTTCCACCTCAAAATATGGTATCGGCAATAAAAATAGCAGCTTCAAAACTCCCCTTGGTAAACACGTTGTTAGTTCAAAGATCGGCAGGAAAGCACGCCGCGGTTCAATCTTTAAGAACCGGCGCAACACAAAAAAAATCGCAAAAATAGGTAGTGATCGTAATAAAGATCTGATAACGAGCAGGATATTAAGACTCAAAGGATTAGAACCGGGAAAGAACAAAGGCAAAGGGATCGATACTTTTGAGCGCTGTATATATATCCACGGTACAGCTGAGGAACACCTCATCGGCAAACCTGCTTCGCACGGCTGTATCAGAATGAAGAATCGAGATATCGCCGAATTGTTCAACCTTATCCCGCGCAATACCATCGTGATCATCGGTCGTTAAATATCGTCAAGTTTTCTCTATTATAATTGACACGTCGCTATTCTCACATATAATTAATCAATTGACCGGATAAAATAATGGAAAAAGCAAGTATCTTAGTTGTCGATGACGACCAAGCAATAAGGGAGTCGTTAAACAACCTGCTCGTTGGCAGGGGATATGAGGTTTTTACAGCAGAGGATGGTTATCAAGCGATCAAAGCAGCCCAAGAAAAAGAATGGGATGTCGCGATGGTCGATCTGAAAATGCCCGGTATTGATGGTCTGGAGGTGTTGAAAGAGTTTACCAGGATAAGTCCTAATACCAGGGTGATAATCGTTACCGGTTACGCAACCGTTGAGAGTGCGGTAGAAGCCATGAAACAAGGCGCGGTCGATTACATCGCAAAACCGTTCACCGTCGATGAATTGCTGATTCGATTGGAAAAAACTCTGGAGAACGTGCGTCTTATCCATGAAAACATATACCTGCGTGAACAGCTTAATGAACGATACAAATTCAATAATATACTCGGTAAAAGCGATGCCATGCAGGATATTTTCCGGCTGATCGAAAAAGTGGCGCCGACCGACTCGACGATATTGATCCGCGGTGAAAGTGGTACCGGCAAGGAACTCATCGCGCGCGCGATCCATCATCACTCATTGAGAAGGAACGAAAAGTTCATTGCCGTTGACTGCGGATCACTTCCAGAGACACTTCTGGAAAGCGAATTGTTCGGTCATGTCAAAGGATCCTTTACCGGTGCGGTTGTAACTAAGCGTGGTCTTTTGGAAGTGGCAAACAACGGGACTTTTTTTCTCGATGAGGTGGGCGATTTGAGTATCGGGATTCAGTCCAAGTTATTGAGAGTTCTGCAGGAAAAAGAGTTTAGACAGGTCGGTGGGATCAAAAATATCAAGGTAGATGTTCGAGTGATCGCTGCGACCAACAGGAATCTTGAACAGTTGATTGACCGCGGCAGTTTCCGGGAGGACCTCTTCTACAGAATCAATATTGTTCCGATATTCTTACCGCCCCTGCGGGAGAGAAAAGAAGACATCCCTCTTTTGGTCGATCATTTTCTTGAATCATATAACAGGAAGAGGAAAAAACACATCAAAGGCATTTCATCCGATGCGATGAGTACACTGATGGATTTTGAATGGCCTGGTAATGTACGGGAATTAGAACATACAATAGAACGGCTGGTAATCATGAACGAAGGTGATGTGATAGAGGCTGAAAAATTGCCTATTCAGCTAACCGGTGAAAGAGTTTGTTTTAACATCACAACACCAAAGACCAACAAAGAGCTCAAGAAAATTCGAAAGCAGATGAGGGAAAAAGCAGTTGAAAATGTCGAGCGAGCTTTTATAATAGAAGCACTCAAGAAAAATCAGTGGAATGTCAGTAAAACTGCACGCGAGGTTGGTTTGAAACGCCAGAATCTGCAGGCGATGATGCGCAAATACAATGTCAAATCAAACACAAGAGATTGATGCTTTTTAGACGTATCACCATATAAAAACATATAGAACCGACATAATAATCTGATATTCATAAGGTGTAAATTATGAATAGACAAAATATGCATGCATAATTTTTATATTCATTAGTATTTCATAATTAACTCTCGAAATATTGGTAGTTAATACATGTATAGTGCATATATTATTTATGCACTATACATATCAATAATAATAATTCAGGAATGTTTACTTTTTCATATATATAAACTCTCAAAATATCGGTAGTTTTACTTAAGTCGTATGGAATGATAGAATCTCGATCTCTGGCATAGTTATTGCTAATCTATTCAATAGAGACAGATGATGAAAGAAAAAAGGAGAAAGAAGCGCTTTCGCATCGCCATTATGGATAATGATAGACAATATGTGGAAAAGATGATTACTTCGCTGCGTAATGATGGCTATCATATCGAAAGCGTTGAGCAAAATCGTGAACTGCTGACTTTGGTACGTAACAACATGATCGATGTGCTGATAATCGATGTTGATGTCGGGGTTAGTAAAGGGTATGAGATCATTTCATTGATCAAAAATATGGATCGGCTTTTGCCGATTATCGTTACGTCATCTGATGATTCAATAGAGGTTGCCGCACGGGTAAGGGAACAAGGTATTTTCTTCTTTACAATAAAACCAGTCGACATGGCTGAGATAAAGTTGGCGATACAGAATGCACTTGATCGCAAGTATGCATACCAAGATAAATCCTCCTTAGAGGGCCTTGGATATTCGTTCAAAGAGGACACAGATGAGGGTATTTTAGAAAAACTCGACCTTGATAGCATCCAGAAGCATCTTAACTGGATAATGGCTTTTTTTGTGCACGAATGCAAAGGAACGCTCGGCGCAGTAATGATGAATATCAGTGCTCTTGTCGATAGGAATATAGGCCGTCATATCGACCCCCGTAAACAGAGCAAAATGCTGCTCAGTTCCCTTTGCAGTTTGAAGATGCTACACGATATGATCAGAAACTATGTCATTTCATATATTGGAGAGAACAGGAGGCTGATCTGTGCAAAAAAGCGCATCGACCTATATGCCGATTGCCTGGAGCTCGTAATCAATGAATTCAAACCGATGCTTGAAAAGAACGAGATGAACATCAGCGTGAACACAAACGGTGGATGTTTTGCTTATTGTGATGCCGAGTTAATGAAAATAGGAGTGAGCAATTTAATAAATAATGCGATAAAATACGGTATCGAGGGTACAGCTATACGTTGTGAATTATGCACAAACGGGGATATTTTTAAACTCAGTGTACTGAATGAAGGCATCGGTGTAGAAAAGGAGCGCTTGGGTGATATTTTCGAGAAATTTGCAAGATTCGATAAGGTTGGTATAAGCGGTACTGGTCTGGGGCTGCACGTAGTTAAAATGATCGCGGATCTTCATGGAGGTTCAATAAAAGCAGAATCAGGATATTTGATTGCAAACAACCCATTAACCTATGATGAGTTTGATAACAACCCAAGTTTACAGAATAAAAAAAGTTCGGATTTTAAAAGATATGCAAAATTTATTTTTGAAATTCCTTCAAATATATCGAAAATAAGTGGAGGTGAAAAATGAAAGAACAAAAAATAGTCCTTATTGTCGATGATGACCAAGATTTTCTCGATGCGACGAAGATCGTCCTCGAGAAGAGCGGTTATTCCGTCCAAACCTGCCTTTCAGCCAAGGAGTGCCAAGCAAAGCTGAAGTCAATGAAACCTGATTTGATCATCTGTGATGTTATGATGGAGACTGATCATTCGGGTTTTGATCTGTGCAGAGAATTTAAAAAGGCAACAGCGACGAAAGATATACCGGTTCTAATGCTGACGGCGGTAGAGCAGAAATATGCTTTCAATTTTTCATCAGCTGCTGGTGATGAAACTTGGTTGCCGGTTGATGGTTTTATCGACAAACCAGTCGAGGCGAGTGTCCTGGTCGCACATGTTAGGAAGATCCTAGGAAATTAATGGACAAAGTGGATAACAACGGTAAAGTCGGTGCTGCTCTTGTCGTTGGAGGTGGTATCGGCGGCATTCAATCGGCCCTTGATCTCGCCAATTCCGGATTCCGGGTCTATATACTGGAAAAATCGCCGAGTATCGGCGGAGTGATGGCGCAGCTTGACAAGACTTTTCCTACCAATGACTGCTCGATGTGCATACTCGCACCAAAACTAGTGAGTGTTGCCCGTCATCCGAATATTACGATCATAACGGATGCAGAACTTGAGAAAATATCAGGAGAAGCAGGTAATTTTCTGGTTACTGTAAGGAAAAAACCTCGTTATGTCGATGTTGAGAAATGTACTGGTTGTGGATTATGTATGCAGAATTGTCCAGTTCATCAGGCTATATATATGAATGGTACGATTGAACAGACCCAATTGAGTCCAGAGATGGTCAGAGGCATTAAAAATATCCTGGAAGATTTCAGGGATACCCGGGGGAGCCTGATGCCGGTGCTTCAAAATATCAACAGTGAATACGGTTATTTACCCGCTGATGTTCTTAAATATATATCAAAGCAATTACATATTCCATTGAGTTTGATATACAATGTGGCTACCTTTTTTAAAGCTTTTAGCTTAACAAAGAGGGGGAAACACATTATCAGGGTATGCCAGGGGACTGCATGTCACGTTCGAGGTGCAAAAAGAGTCCTCGAGGAATTTGAACGTGTACTTGGTATACCACCGGGGAATAATACTGAGGATCTCATATTCACCTTGGAAACCGTCAATTGTATCGGTGCGTGTGCATTGGCACCGGTTATTATGGTAGACAACGAATATTACGGTCATATGACTCCTGATAAGGTTAGCGTAGTTATAGATAAGTGTTACAAAGACAAAGAGTAAGATCATGACGAAGAACAATAGCCATGATAAATCGCTGGAATCCCGCGGACTGAATAAATACTGTGTGAGTGTCTGCGGAGGCACGGGTTGTCATGCATACCACTGCGAACAGGTGAGTGAAGCGTTTCAAAAAGAAGTCAAGGATCGCGGGATAGAAGAACTTATAGAAGTGAAGACTACCGGTTGTCATGGGTTTTGTGAGCGAGGCCCAATAGTAGTTGTATTCCCGGACGGTATCTTCTATCAACGTGTCAAACCCGATGATGTAAATGAGATAATCGACGGTCTGCTTGACGGTCATAAAATAGTTGAACGTTTGCTCTATGTCGATCCGGTGACCAATGAAAAAGCTATCCATGTTAGTGATTTAGTTTTCTACAAGAAACAAGTTCGATTGGTTCTTGGCAATAATGGCAAAATCGATCCCAAAAGGATCGATGATTATCTCGCACTCGATGGGTACCAGGCTTTATTAAAGGCATTAAATGCTATGAGTCCTGAGCAAATTATCGAACAGGTTAAAAGATCGGGGCTCCGTGGACGAGGTGGCGCAGGTTTTGTTACTGGAGCGAAATGGGATCTATGTCGAAAAGCAAAAGGTACAACCAAGTATATCACCTGCAATGCTGATGAAGGAGATCCTGGTGCATATATGGATAGAAGTATCCTTGAAGGAAATCCGCACAGTGTCCTTGAAGGTATGGCGATCGGTGCATACGCGATTGGCGCTCATGAGGGTATTATTTATGTACGGACTGAATATCCGCTTGCCATTGAGAATCTTCACGTAGCCATAGAACAAGCGATTGAACGCAATTATCTGGGTAAAGATATTAGAGGCACTGGATTCGATTTTACAATACGCATATGTCAGGGAGCAGGTGCTTTTGTCTGCGGGGAAGAAACTGCACTCATCGCATCTATTGAGGGCGAACGATCACCCGAGCCGCGCATGAGGCCACCATATCCAACAGAGTCCGGCTTATGGAGTAAACCGACTAACAACAATAACGTGGAAACGTGGGCAAATGTTCCTCTGATTATTGGCAAAGGTGCACAGTGGTATTCGACGATCGGTACAGAAAAGAGCAAGGGTACAAAGATTTTCTCGCTCGTCGGAAAAGTAAATAATACAGGATTGGTCGAGGTTCCCATGGGTATATCACTTCGTGAAATAATCTTTGACATTGGCGGCGGCATACCGAACGGGAAAAAATTCAAAGCAGTACAAACCGGAGGTCCGTCAGGGGGGTGCATACCGTTAAGTTTGCTGGATCTCCCCGTTGATTTTGAAAGGCTGACTGATGCGGGGTCAATGATGGGCTCAGGTGGTATGGTGGTTATGGATGAAGATACCTGTATGGTCGATGTAGCCAAGTATTTTCTTAACTTTTTAAAAGACGAATCATGTGGTAAATGCGCGTCATGTCGAGAAGGCACACTACAGATGTATGAGATCGTAAAGCGCATTACAGAGGGCAATGGAAAAGAGGGCGATATCCCGCTGCTCGAGAATCTCGGTAATGTTGTTCAAAAGGCATCTATGTGTGGTCTTGGTCAAACTGCAGCTAACCCGGTACTTTCAACACTGCGGTATTTTCGCAATGAATATGAAGCACACATTCAGGAAAAAAGATGTCCAGCTCTTGTATGCAAAGCACTTATTTCATATGTAATTGATGCTGAAAAGTGTCTCGGCTGTACTGTGTGTGCAAAAAACTGTCCAAATGATGCGATTATTGGCGAGCCGAAGAAAACGCACCGGATAAATCAGGCAAAGTGTATAAAGTGCGGCATCTGTGTTTCGAGTTGCCCACCCAAGTTCAAAGCAATAAAGATAGTGTCACCGGCTATATCATGAAGAATAAAAAGTCCCAAAAAGAAGAAAAGAAAACTAAGAAGATCTCAGCTGTCCGCACGAAAAGGTCTGAGACCGACAAGATTACACTTACGATTGATAAACAGTTAGTTAAAGTGAAAAGAGGAGCAACGATTCTTGAGGCTGCACAAATGCTCAATATCGATATACCGACATTGTGTTATCATAAAGCTCTGAGTCCCTATGGCGCGTGCCGATTATGTGTCGTTGAAATAATTCAGAATGGTCGGAAAAAGATACAGACTTCATGTATCTATCCAGCTGAGAAAGGCATCGTAGTTAATACTGATACCGCTGAGCTTAGAAACATACGCAAGACGATGATACAGTTGATGCTCGCGCGTGCGCCTGAATCTAAGGCCGTACAAGACATGGCTTGTAGACTTGGGGTCGAGGATACGCCGTTTGTCAAGCGGGATGATGATTGCATACTGTGTGGTCTTTGCATCAGAATGTGTCGCGAGCGGATGGGTAAAAATGTCATCGGGTTCAAAGGAAGAGGAGACCAGCGGGAAATCGCACCACCATTCGATGTCGAATCTCCTGATTGTATGGTATGTGGCGCCTGCTACGCAATATGTCCAGCAGCTTCACAGCGTCTGAAGAAGATGAGTGTAAAGACCCCACGGCCACTGCTCGATGAATTCGATCAGGGTCTTAGATCAAGGTCTGTGATTCGTATACCGTTCCCTCAAGCAGTCCCGAATGCGGCTGTGATCGACCGGGAACATTGCGTTCACTTTGCGACTGATAAGTGCAAGATATGTGAAGATCTTTGTGAAGCGAAGGCGATTGATTTCGATCAGAAAGAGCAACTCGTAGATATACCTGTCGGTTCAGTAATCATTTCTACCGGTTTTGAGGTGTATGATGGCAAAAAGAAACGGGAGTATGGTTATGGAAGATATGAGAATATCCTTAATTCCATAGAATTCGAAAGAATTCTATCAGCATCCGGACCTTTTCATGGACATATTGTAAGATTGAGTGATAATACGGAGCCAAGAAAAATAGCCTTTATACAGTGTGTTGGAAGCAGGGATGAGGAGCACTCATATTGTTCATCAGTCTGCTGCATGTATGCAACAAAGGAAGCGCTTATTGCGATGGAGCATTCACCTGATCTAAAGTGCAGCATTTTTTATATGGATTTACGCGCCTATGGTAAAGGATTCGACGAATACTATGAAAAAGCCAAGGAAAAAGGGATTGAATATATACGTTGTCGTCCCTCTGCTATTAACGAGGATTCTAGATCAAAGAATCTTATAATCACTTATTCTGGTGAGGATGGCAATATGCATGCTGGAGAATATGATATGGTAGTTCTGTCATGTGGTTTAAATCCACCTCGTAGTCTCCAGTCGCTTTCTCAACAACTTGGTATACAGTTGAATCATGATGGTTTCTGTAAGACCAAAACATTCATGCCGTGTGAGTCGAGTGAAAAGGGTATTTATGTGTGCGGTCCGTGCACTGAACCTAAGGATATCCCCGAAACTGTCATCCAGGCGTCCGCTGCTGCTGCGAAAACAATGGAATTGTTGGCTGAAAAGAGGCATACCTGTGTTACAAGAAAAGAATATCCTCCAGAGATCGATGTTTCAGATCTCGAACCTCGCATTGGCGTTTTTATCTGCCACTGCGGTATTAATATCGGGGGCTATGTGAATATTCCGCAGGTTGTAGCCTTTACAAAAAAACTTCCTTGCGTTGTACATGTTGAAGAAAATATGTATACGTGTTCGCAAGATAGTCAAAGGAAGATTGTTGAACTAATAAAGGAACATGGCTTGAATCGAGTCGTCGTCGCATCATGCACGCCAAGAACTCATGAGCTTCTATTCCGCGAGACAATACGTGAGGCAAACCTCAATCCCTATCTCTTCGAGATGGCGAATATTCGTGACCAGTGTTCGTGGATTCATATGAAAGAGCCCGAAGCCGCAACCGAAAAAGCCAAAGATCTTGTAAAAATGGCCGTTGCTAAGGCAGCGTTACTGACCCCTCTTAAAAGAGTCGAGTTGGATGTAGTCCAAAAAGCACTGGTCATAGGCGGTGGGATCGCAGGCATGGTTGCAAGCCTCTCGCTTGCCCGTCAGGGATTTGAGGTTGTCCTTGTCGAAAAAGAGCCTGTGCTTGGAGGTAATGCAAGATATATATCATATACTATTGAAGGCGATGATGTTCAGGCCTATTTATCAGAGCTCGTTAAAAATGTCTACGACCATAAGCTGGTACGTATCTTGACGAATGCTGGAATAACAGCGGTGCGTGGGTTTGTTGGAAATTATGAGACAGACGTCACTCTGGCTGGTGGCCGCAAAAAAACATACCAGCACGGGGTGATCATAGTCGCTACTGGCGGCAAGGAATATCAACCTGACGAATACTCTTACGGGAAAGATACAAGAATAATGACACAGCGGGAATTAGAGGAGAAAATCACCCGTCCGGATCCGCAGATTGTCGGCTTGAAATCGGTCGTCATGATACAATGTATCGGGTCTCGTGATAACGGACATGAGTATTGCAGTCGCCGCTGCTGCTCACAAGCGGTTAAAAATGCTGTACGGCTATCAAAGATGAACCCGAGAATAAAAATATATGTGCTCTATCGAGACATACGCACTTACGGTTTCAAGGAGAATTACTATACGGCAGCTCGTGAAGCAGGTGTTATTTTCATCCGCTATGATAAGGACAGAAAACCCGTTTTAAGCAATAATAATGCCGCGCTCGACGTTTCTCTTTTTGATCCGGTGCTAAAACAGCATTTGGAAATACATCCCGATATTATCGTTCTGTCAACAGGCATTGAGCCTGATCAGAATAATGAGAAGATCGCTAAAATGCTGAAGGTGCCACTGAACAGCGATGGATTTTTTCTTGAAGCACATGTTAAACTGAGGCCTGTGGATTTTGCCACGGAGGGCGTATTCGTTGCCGGTCTTGCGCATAGCCCGAAATTTATCTGCGAAACGATCGCCCAGGCCGGCGCAACGGCTGCCCGCGCTGCAACGATCCTTGCCCAGAAGAAGTACTTTGCCGAAGCAACCGTGTCGTACGTTGACGAAGAGAGGTGCGTGGGCTGTGGTATTTGCGGCAGTTTATGTCCATATGAAGCGATTGCGATCGTTGAAGAAGATGGTAAACGTCATTCAAAAGTGAATCAAGCCCTTTGCAAAGGGTGCGGAACATGTGTGGCGGCATGTCCTTCCGGTGCAATGGATCAATATGGATTTACGCGCGATCAGATCACGGCAATGATTAAGGCGATAGGGGAGTGAGCATGTCCAGATATGACCCTAAAATAGTAGTTTTTTGTTGTAACTGGTGTTCCTACGCGGGTGCTGATCTCGCCGGAGTATCGAGGTTTCAGATCGATCCGAATTTCCGTGTTATCAGAACTATGTGCTCCGGAAGGATTGAACCAGAATTTATACTGAGTGCTTTTGAAAACGGTGCAGATGGGGTGATGGTTACCGGGTGCCATCCAGGAGACTGCCACTATATAAACGGGAATTATAAGACTATCAGAAGATTTTATTTTATCAAAGTTCTCTTGAAAGCTTTTGGTGTCGATGTAAAAAGGATCAGATTGAATTTTATCTCTGCCGGTGAAGGTATTGAGTTCCAAAGGATCGTTAACGAGTTCATTGAAGAAGTCAGGAATTTAGGTCCGGCGCAATATAGAACAAAGGGGTGATAAGATGGTTCTAAAAGATGAAAAAATAGTCGTCAATAAAATGGATTCCAGTTTTGCTGAAGAGATCATGTCTTACCCAGGGGGTGAAAATCTGAGGAAGTGTTTTGCCTGCGGTTCGTGTACGGCAGGTTGTCCGATCAGCGAGATAGATGAGGACTATAGTCCACGTCGTCTTGTACGTCAGATATTATTCGGTATGCGTGATGAGGTTTTATCTTCTCCGACGATATGGTTCTGCCTGATATGTTACCGCTGCTTTGCTCATTGTCCTCAGAAGGTCAATTTTCCGGATCTAATGCGCGTCTTAAGGTATCTGGCGATCAAGAATGGGTATGCAAAACCTGAGATCCTCGATCATATTCAGGAGGTTGATAAGCGTCTGCAGATCTTCAGACATGACCTTATCAAATACGATATTGCCAAACACACATCAGCACATTATCAAGGTGATTAGTCATGATATTATTGACGGGATATGGATACCATGAAAAACAATAAGAAAGCCATGGTCATCGGCGGTGGTATTGCCGGCGTTCAGGCTGCTCTGGATTTAGCCGATTCAGGTATCGAGGTCTATCTAATAGAACAATCGCCGAGTATCGGCGGTCGGATGGCTCAGTTGGATAAGACATTTCCAACGAACGATTGTTCGTTGTGTATACTTTCCCCAAAACTCGTTGAAGCAGGCAGTCATCCGGCTATTAACATAATAACAAATGCAACGGTCGAGAAAGTTGAAGGTAAAGCTCCGTATTTTAATGTAAGGATCAGGAAAAGTCCTCGTTTCGTTGACGAAACTAAATGCACAGGCTGTGGTATCTGTATGACAAAGTGCCCGGTAAAGATACCTGATACCTATAATATGGGTCTGATGGATACAAAATGTATCCATATACCATTTCCTCAGGCTGTACCGGCCGTTGCTATTATTGATAAAGATCATTGTCTGTATTTTCAAAAAGGGAAGTGTCGGACCTGTGAAAGATTCTGCGAACCCAAGGCAATAGATTTCGCACAGAAGGTGGAAAATATCGATATAACGGTTGGCAGTATTATTGTTGCTGCGGGGCTCGCTGAATTCGACGCTCACCTCAAAGATGAGTATGGTTATCAGACATGTCCTAATGTCGTGACAAGCATGGAATTCGAACGGATTCTCAGTGCCTCTGGACCTTCCCAGGGGCATATTCTAAGGCCGTCAGACGGTAAGGAACCAAAGCGCATAGCTTTTATACAGTGTGTTGGTTCACGAGATGAACAGGTCGGTAATGAGTACTGCTCAGCGATCTGTTGTATGCAAGCGGCAAAGGATGCAATAATTATCACCGAGCATCTGCCAGAAGCAGAAATTACGGTTTTTGGTATGGATATTAGAGCCTGTGGCAAGAATTTTGATAGCTTCATTGAACGAGCAGAGACTGAACATAATACGCGTTTTGTGCGCGCGCGCATATCAGGCGTCGATATCGATCCAGTAACGGACAATCCAACCGTACATTATGCTGAGAATGGTTGCAACAGAACCGAGGTTTTTGATTATTTGATACTTTCAATAGGTTTACGGTCGACCCCAAAATTAAAGCAGCTAGCTACTATTTTAGATATTGAAGTTGATGATCTCGGTTTTGTCCGTACACCATCTTTTGAACCGGTTGGAACATCGCGACCAGGTATCTTCGTGTGTGGCACAATCTCTGGACCCAAAGATATCCCCGAAGCAGTTATTGAAGCAAGTGGCGCGGCGAGTTCCGCAGGTATTATCCTCAAAGATTTTCCGCGTCTTGAAGTTGACGTGGAATATCCTGATGAGAAATATGTTTGTGAAGGTGACCGCCCAAGGATCGGTGTTTTTGTCTGTCACTGTGGTATCAATATCGCAGCGACGGTCAATGTCAGTGAAGTCGTTAAGGAAATTGCAGAGCTGCCCTATGTTGTTCACTGTCAAGAACTGCTGTTTGCCTGTTCGCAAGATTCCCAGAAGTTGATTACAGAAAAGATCCATGAATTCGATATCAACCGTCTTGTCGTCGCTGCCTGTACACCGAGAACGCATGAGGCTTTATTCCAGGAGACTCTAAAAAAAGCAGGCATAAACGAATTTCTCTTTGAATTTGCCAATATCCGTGAACATTGTTCATGGGTTCATCAGAAAGAACCAAAGAAGGCTACGGCAAAAGCCAAGGATATCGTAAAAATGGCCGTTAATAAGGTCAAGTATCTAGAACCACTCAGCAAAATACACTTGGGGGTCGATAAAAACAGCCTGGTAATTGGTGGCGGCTTGGCCGGCATGACGGCTGCTTTGGATATTGCAGAACAAGGTTATCATGTTGACCTTGTCGAAAAAGAGGATCAATTGGGTGGTAATATACTCGATATACATTATACTCTTGAACAACCAGAAACCTCTTTGCTGCTTAGTCGATTGATGGAACGGATAAGAACGCATCCCGGTATTGCTGTTCATACCTCATCGGAAATCAAGGAGATCAAAGGTTTTATAGGAAATTTCCAGACGGCTATCAAGGTCATCACTAAAAAACAAGGACATCAGAGGGAAAGAGAACGAACGATCGAGGTCAAACACGGTGTTGTCATTGTTGCGACGGGCGCTCGTGAGTATGAACCTGAAGAATATTTTTATAAGTCGAATCCACGGGTTATAACCCAGCGAGAACTCGAAATATGGCTTATGAGTTTAGAAAAAAATGTCTCAGCGACCGGGGTTATCAGAGGAAATAAAACAAAGCGGCGTGGAAAAAAGACGAACAAAGATCTGCCTGGCGTGATCGAAAACATAAAATCAGTTGTCATGATACAGTGTGTCGGTTCGAGAAACGAGACCAATCCGTACTGCAGCAGGATATGCTGTAGCACAGCCATAAAAAATGCCCTGTTTCTAAAGAAAATCCATCCAAAGATGGAGATATTTGTTCTCTACCGTGATGTGAGAAGCTATGGCCTCAAGGAATTGTATTATAAAAAGGCACGTCAGGCAGGGGTGATTTTTATACAATATGACGAGCAGGAGAAGCCACGAGTCACCGACGACAATGGTATTATTGGCATTGAGGTGCGCGAGAAAATATTAAACCGGATATTGCAGTTGAATCCGGATCTCCTCGTTTTGAGTACGGGGATAGTTTCGAATCCGGACAATAAATCACTCTCTCAGGCTTTGAAAGTTCCCCTCGGCAGTGACGGATTTTTTCTTGAAGCTCATGTCAAATTACGACCAGTAGACTTTGCGACCGATGGAATATTTGTCTGCGGTCTTGCTCATTACCCAAAGGATATGAGCGAAAGCATTGCGCAGGCAAAGGCAGCTGCATCGCGAGCAATTACTGTGCTGAGTAAAGAAGAAATAGAAGGTGAAGGTAAGGTTGCCTCTGTTGATAGCACACGGTGCAATGGATGTGGTTTATGTATTGATGTTTGCGCTTATAGCGCTATTGAGATCGATTCGAAGCTGAGTATTGCCAGAGTCAACGAGGCACTGTGCAAAGGATGCGGTACCTGTTCTGCATCTTGTAGATCAGCAGCTATCAACCTTAAAGGATTCAAAGATGTTCAGATACTTGCAGCATTAGCTGCTTTATAAGGAGACAGATAATGGATTTGTCACAGGTTAAGCATGACAGAGGCGCTAAAATAAACGAAGATTTCGAACCTAAGATACTTGCTTTTCTGTGCAACTGGTGCTCATATGCTGGTGCTGATTTGGCAGGTGTTAGCAGGTTTCAGTACCCAACGACTTTCCGGGTGATAAGAGTTCCGTGCTCTGGTCGTATTAACCCGATATATATAATCAAAGCTCTTCAAAACGGTTTCGACGGTGTCCTTGTGTCAGGTTGTCACCCAGGTGACTGTCATTATATCAGCGGCAATTATTATGCAAGAAGGAAATTCGCTGTTTTGAAAAAGTTCCTTGAGTATCTTGGAATTGAACCAGCGAGGGTGCAGTTCTCATGGGTATCTGCAGCAGAAGGTGCACGTTTTGCAAGGGTGGTAAAACAAGTCACTGAGGATATCAGAAAATGCGGCCCCATGACTTATTTTAGAAAGAATGGAAAATCGGTTGAAAGGATGTCATGAAACAAGCAGAACAGGAGATAAGAAGCAATATCGAAAAACTTCTAAAACAGAAGAAAATAAATACTTTCATAGGTTATGAAAAAGGGTCTCTGCCACTCCGCACATCACCTTGCTTTGTGTCGAGTGAAAAAGATATTTCGAGACTTGTTTGGAATAATTTTTGTGTCAATAATCTTGCCGTCTATTTGCCCCGGATTGTCGCTGCTGAAAAAGAAAAGGAATCTTTTCGAATGGGCATTATTTGTAAGGGATGTGACAGCCGCTCCCTCGTTGAATTAATCAAAGAAAAACAGCTTTCCAGAGATCAAATTTACATCATCGGGATATCCTGTCCAGGGATGCTCGACCACAGAAAAATTCTATCCGACATCAGGATCGATGATTTTATCGATGTTGAAGATGCGAATGATGAAATAATCGTTAAACTTAAGAGAGGCGAGCGCGTTTTTCGTAAGGAGGATTGTCTGTGCGAAGCATGCCTCTATTGCAAGCATCCTGTGCCTGCGGTATATGATATGTTGATAAAGGCTGAACAGCAGTTGCGTCAAGTTATGGAACGTGATCTAACTGTCAATAATTTTGCAAAAAAACCCCGACAGGAAAGATGGGACAACATTGAACAAGAATTTAGCAGATGCATACGCTGCTATGCATGTCGGAAAGTGTGTCCGAATTGCTACTGCAATGAGTGCTTTGCTGAACAGACGAATCCCAGCTGGCTGGGTATATCGACCGATCTCTCAGATGTAATATTCTATCATATAATCCGCATATTTCACCAGGCGGGGCGATGTGTCGATTGCGGTGCTTGTATGCGGGCATGCCCTATGGATATCAATCTCAAACTTCTCACCCGGATGCTTGTCGAAGAAGTCAAAGAACGGTTTGGCTACGAACCTGGCCTTGTACCAGAAGAATTGCAGCCCTTCGCAACCTACAGTACCAAGGATAAACAAGATTTCATGGTTGAGCCAGAGTGAGGTGAAAAAATGAGCGATAGAAAAGATGACGGTTTTATTTTTAAAAATGAACAATTACCGGCACTACTGAATTTGCTCATAGCAAAATACAGAGTTATCGGTCCTGCGCAAAAAGATCGTGGCGCGAGCATGGTGACGCTAAAGCAGCCAGAAGAACTCTGTCTGGATTACCAAAATACCGTCATGCCGCAGAAAAAATTTTTTCTACCGCAGACTGAATCTCTTGCCACTTTTGATCCTCTGAATAACGACGCCAAGCATTCTGATCAAGAAATAGCTACCACTATCCTGATTGGTTTGCGACCGTGCGATGTATTGGCGGTATCCCATCTGGATAGAGTTTTTCTTGAAGACGAACCGCAGGATCCATACTATCGGAAACGCCGGGAAGCTTTTCGGATTATTTCGTTGGCATGTAATGATCCACAACAGACTTGTTTTTGCACAAGTGTCGGCTGTCGTCCAGACTCAGAGGATGGTGCGGACATCATAATGCACCAGCTCAATGGTCGTTATTTTATCAAAGGCATCACGGCTAAAGGAGATGACATCCTCGCCCTATTCACTGATTATGTACAGCCTGCTAGCAAACACGATATTGAAGAAAAAGAGCATCTCGCTGAAGAATCCTACAAGAAAATGAAAGGGTCTTTTGACACCGATAAATTCATGGAAAAAACGGATGATTTTCAAGCATCCTGGTGGAAAAACATATCACAAAAATGCCTTGGTTGCGGAATATGTACATATTTCTGTCCTACATGTCATTGTTTTGATATTACTGACGAAGTCTGCATGCATTACGGAAGACGGATACGTACATGGGATTCGTGCATGTATCCGTCTTTTACGCTGCATGCTTCAGGGCATAATCCCAGAACGAGTCATAAGGAACGCATGAGACAGAGAATAATGCACAAGTTCAACTATAGCTTCAAAAATTATCAAAAGTACTTCTGCGTTGGTTGCGGTCGTTGCGTTCTGCACTGCCCGGTTAATCTCGATATCAGACAGATAATAAGACAGGTCACGGAGGAATCATGAGCAACCCTTATGAACCGATGTTGGCCAGGATATGCAATATAGATATCGAAAACGATGCGCGCGATATCAGATCGTTCAAACTCGCTTTTTGCAATAAAAATGACGAGGCGAAATTTTCATTTCTTCCCGGTCAGTTTGCAGAATTATCCATACTTGGCTTTGGCGAGTGCCCTATCGGTATTGCATCTTCACCGACTGAGAAGGGGCATCTTCTATTTACCGTAAAACGAGCTGGTGTTGTGACCACTCGTCTACACCAATCTGCGCTCGATGAGAAAATAGGTATTCGCGGTCCGCTCGGCAATACATATCCTTTTGAGAAGATGAACGGTAACAACATTCTGATCGTTAGTGGAGGTTTTGCTTTTACCACGTTGCGTGCGACCATTAAATATATGATTGATCCAGCCAATAGATCCAAGTATCGGGATATAACAGTCATTTATGGAGCACGGAATCCAGGCGAACTGCTTTACAAGAGTGAACTCTGGGACTGGGAAAAAAGAGACGATTTAGCCATGCACGTTACCGTTGACAAGGCAGATAAATCATGGTCAAGGTATGAGGGGTTCGTTCCTGCAGTATTGAAGGAGATCGCACCGAGTTCCCGACAGACCATCGCTCTGGTGTGTGGACCGCCCATCATGATCAAGTTTACGTTGCCGATTCTAATCGACCTCGGTTTCTCTGAAGAATCGACATATCTGTCCCTTGAAATGCGCATGAAGTGCGGTATCGGTAAATGTGGTCGCTGCAATATCGGACATCGGTATGTTTGCAGGGACGGTCCCGTTTTTTCATGTGCTGAGCTTCAAAGATTGCCACAGGAGTACTAGATGCCTATGTGCAAAGGTAAAATATTAATAATAGACGATGAACCGACTATTTGCCAATCATGCGCACAAGTACTGTGCGGTGATGGTTATACGGTAGATTCAGGCAGGACTGGTGCAGAAGGCTTGGATAAATACAATACTTCATTGTTTGACGTGGTGTTTCTGGATCTAAAGATGCCCGGACTGAGTGGTATGGAGGTATTAGAAAGGCTACGCAGTGCAGACGAAAACGTCGTTACCGTGGTCATTACCGGTTATGCAACTGTTGAGTCAGCGGTTGAGTCAATAAAAAGGGGAGCATTTGATTTTCTGCCAAAACCGTTTACTCCGGATGAACTCAGGATCATCGCCGGAAGAGCTTCAAAGCATAGAAAGTTGATTCTTGAGGCGGCAAATTTACGGCGCGAAAAAGAAAAGATGCGTGAGAGATTTATCTCCATGGTTTCACATCAACTTAAGGTGCCACTTGTAGCAGTCCAGCAATACTTCGAGGTGATCCTTGGCGGCATGACCGGTGAAATAAACGAAAAACAAAAACACATGCTCATGCGTTCTCAGTGCCGTATCGGTGAGTTATTGAAGTTGATCGATAAATGGTTGTCGTTTTCGAGGATTGACCGAGAGATGTTGGTTCGGGAATACATCGATTTTGATATCGTTGAGGTCATAACCAATATTTGCACATTCCTGGAGCCCCTTGCCGATGAAAAATCCATAAAAATCAGTATTGAGGGCGACGATACTTGTAGAGTACGCGCCCATCAGGAATTCATTCATGAGGCTTTAACCAATCTTATCAGCAACAGTATCAATTATAATAAGAAGGGCGGTTCAGTCATTGTTTGTGTAAGCAGGTTGCCACAAGCAGTGCGCGTGGAAATAAAAGACACCGGGATTGGTATAGAGAAAGATGCCCTTCCACATATCTTCGATGAATTTTATCGAAGTCAAAGAGCAAAAGTGACTTTGGGCTCAGGGCTTGGCCTTTCTATCGTAAAGAGGATTATCGAGGCACATACTGGAACGATTACGGTGGCCAGTGTTATTGATGTGGGATCGACTTTTGTCGTGGAATTACCAGCACAAGCTGCCCGTGATAAGGTTATGCCAAAGGGAGATTGACATGGGCACGCGGAAAAGCAGGTTAATCTTAGCCATTAATCCCGGTTCTACTTCAACAAAGATCGCTGTTTACGACAAGGACAAACAAATATATCTTAAAGAGATCAATCATACGCTGCAGGATTTATCGAAGTATGCTACTATTATGGATCAACTCGATTTTCGAAAATTAAATATACTGAATTTGCTTAAGAATACGGGATTTTCCCTTGACACTTTCGCCTGCATAGTTGGACGAGGAGGTCGTTTAAAGCCGATCCCTGCTGGGACATATGTGGTCAATGAAACAATGCTGCGTGAACTAAGAAAGAACAGCGAACATGCATCGAGTCTGGGTGCTTTTTTAGCGAAGGATATCGCAGATAGAATCGGTGTACGATCCTACGTTGTCGATCCAATATCGGTCGATGAAATGGACGAGCTGGCGCGCATTAGCGGCATGCCTGGTATTAAAAGGGAGAGTATCTTCCATGCCTTGAATCAAAAGGCGGTTGCCCGACGTGCAGCAGCCGCTATGAATAGACCCTATAACAGAACAAATTTAATAGTAGCACATCTCGGCGGTGGTATAAGCGTCGGTATCCACAAAAAGGGTAAGGTTGTCGATGTCAATAATGCACTTTGTGGTGATGGACCTTTTGCCCCGACGCGGTCAGGTGGATTACCGGTATGGGCTTGTATAGAATATGCCGGATCGGGGAAATACACTCTTGACGATTTAAAAAAAAATATAATGAACCAAGGCGGAGTTGCAGCGTATCTCGGTACCGAGGACATGAAAATAGTGAAAGAGATGGTTAGGCAAGGTGACCGCAAAGCGCGTATCGTCTATCAAGCGATGGCGTATCAGATAGCCAAGGAGATCAGTGCTGGTGCTGCAGTTCTATTCGGAAAGGTCGATGCCATAGTATTGACCGGCGGTTTAGCGCGCGATAAGGAGTTCGTCGATTTGATCAGAAAGAGGATCAAGTTCATTGCTCGAATCCTGGTATATCCAGGGAATAATGAAATGAAAGCTTTGGTCCAGGGAGCTCTACGGGTTCTGTGCTCTAAAGAAAAAGCGAAGGAGTATATATAATGGCAAGTATCAAGACTCTTGATGAAATTGTGAACAAAGTAAAAGGTAAAAAGAAACGTCTGGTCGTCGCCGGCGGGGATGCGCCGTCAGTTATTCGTTCGATCGCTCGCGCCTCAGAAGATAAGATAATCGAGCCGACACTCGTCGGCAAGAAAGATGAGATTCTCAAACTGGCAGCTAAGTACAAAATCGATCGCTCATGTTTTTCTGTTATTGACGAGGCTGATCCCCGAATGACCGCTGTGAAGGCTGTTGATTTAGTAAGACAAGGCGCGGCCGATTTTCTTATGAAAGGTATGATAAACACTGCGGATTATATGCACGCAATCCTCGATAAGACAAAAGGTCTTGTAGCAGGAAGCGGTCTGCTGACTCATGTCACTGTGATTGAAGTTCCAACCTATCACAAATTGTTGATCGTTTCAGATGTGGCGATCATCGTCGCGCCCAATCTGGCTCAAAAGGTCAGTATGCTGGAATTCTGTATTGACATAGCGAAAGCCCTTGGTATTACAAAGCCAAAAGCCAGTATCATATCCTGTGTTGAAAAACCAAGCTATAAGATCGATTCGACGATAGATGCGAATATAATCAAAAAGCTCGCACAACGAGCTCAAATATCGGGCGCTATTGTTGATGGTCCGCTGGCTATGGATCTAGCGATATCCATGCGTTGTGCCAAGGCGAAGAAGTTTGTCAGTCCTGTAGCCGGTGATAGTGATATCCTTATCTTCCCGAATATCTGCTCGGCTAATGTATTCTTCAAAACCCTTACCATTCTCGCTGAAGCCAAAATCGCTGCGATCGTTGTTGGGGCTAAGGTGCCGTGTGTTCTCACCTCGCGCGCTGACACTGAGGAATCAAAGTTCGTTTCTATCGCCCTCGGAGCGCTGACTTCATGAAACCAATATTGATTATTGACGACGACAAAGATTTTGTCCGGGAACTTAAAGACACGCTTGAGAATAATCAATTCACATATAATTGGGTTCGTTCTTCAAAGTATGCCAAGCGATTACTAGAGGAACAACCTTGCATGATCATTATCGATACATGCCTGGATTATCCAACCGAGGGGTTCAAATTTATCAATACACTACGTAACCCGTATGGCAAGAAACATTATGAGGATATCCCGATTCTGGTGGTTACTGATATCGAAAAGAGCACCGGCATTCAGTTTAAGAAGATCGCCGGCACCAGACTTTTACCGGTTGATGGTTATTTGCAGAAGCCAGTGCGTGGACATGAAGTCCTTGCAGAAATAAAGCGTATTCTCTCAAGAGGTGCAACAGGTGAATCCGTGTTTGATCGCGACGGCGAGATGATTATTCTGTGTTTGAATTGCGGCAGCTCATCGGTTAAATATAAGCTTTATAATTGGGACAAAAAAGAGACGATGGCCAATGGCGTGATCGAACGTGTCGGACAGCCGAAATCGATATGTCTTCATGAAGTGCCGGAACGTGAAAAGGTGACGATCAATAAGGATTGTCCGTTACACGGCGATGCGGTTGAGTTGGTGCTTAAGATACTTACCGACAAACAATATGGTGTTATCAGGAATTTACACGAGATCCGTGCGGTTGGTCATCGCGTTGTACACGGCGGAGAGAAATTCGCTAAATCGGTCGTCATTGACGATGAAGCGATGGAGATGTTCGAAGATTTGATAGACCTAGCTCCGCTCCATAACCCCCCCAATATAATCGGCATAAAGACGGCAAGGGCCCTTATCCCTGACGTGCCACACGTTGCAGTCATGGATACGGCATGGCATCAGACTATACCTGAACACATTTATACATATGCATTGCCTTATGAATGGTATCAAGAACATAGGATCAGGAGATACGGCTTTCACGGGACCTCACTGCTCTATGTCTCGAAACGCTGTGCAGTATTATTGGGAAAGGACCCGTTCGATTGTAACCTTGTGGTTTGCCATATCGGAAATGGTGTTTCCTTGAATGCAGTCAAATATGGCGTATCGTACGATACAAGCATGGGCTTTACTCCTCTGGAAGGCCTTGTGATGGGGACACGGGCTGGCGATCATGATGCTGCAGTGGATCTTTACATGATGCAAAAACATGGGTACACGCCGGAACAGATGAATACGATACTGAACAAAAAATCCGGTATCCTCGGGATAAGCGGCCAATACATCGATCAACGTGATCTCCTGGCAGCATGCGAGCGTAATGACCCAAGAGCTCGGCTTGCGCGTGATATTGAATGTTATCGGTTAAAAAAATATATCGGCGCTTATGTCGCGGCCTTAGGGAAAATCGATGCTCTTGTTTTCACCGCTGGTGTTGGAGAGATGGGGGATTGCTTACGCGCTGAGATTCTTGATGGTCTTGAAGGTATCGGCATCAAATATTGTCCGGTGAAGAATCGACTGGCCCGAACGCGCAACGGAGAATGCGAGATAAATGCGTCTGATTCTAAAGTCAAAATTTTTGTTATCCCGACAGACGAGGAGAGAGTATTCATTGAAGACGTCGCCGCGGCAGTGGAAAAGAGCCAGACAGGCAGAATAAAATTCTCCTACAGATTTCAATTTGCAAAGTACAGTAACCGTCTGAGAGATAATCTGTTAGCGGAAGAATTAAAGATGAATCCGCGTATGAGAGATGTAATTGCCGAAATACCGACAGGAGGGTAAATGGCAAAAACAAGAATTTTAATCATTGATGATGATGATGATTTCCGTGAGACAACGAAGATAATTCTACAAGGCGCAGACTATGATGTAATAACTGCAAGCGACGGCGCTCAAGGGCTGGCTCTGGCGCATGGACTAAAGCCGAACGTCATCCTTCTCGATCTTATGATGCCTGGTGAGGATGGCTATTCAGTATGCCGTCAGATCAAGGAAGACCCGACGCTAAGCAGCATCGCGGTAATTATCGTCACAAGTATCAGTCGAGATTTGGGAAGCGATTATTTAAAAAAGATCGCCAAGAACCATCAGGCAGATGAATATTTGGAAAAACCACTTACCAAAGACAAATTGCTTGATACGCTTTCTAGAATCTCCCGCGCAAAGAGCAGAATACCACGATCGTCCAATAAAAAAAGGCGTGTGTTGATAATAGACGATGATCCTGATGTGCTCGCTTCGCTTGAACTCGTTCTTCAAAAAGACGGCTATGAAGTGTATGTTGCAGAATCTGCGATAGAAGGTATGAAGCTGGCAAAAGCTTTTCATCCGGATGCCATAATCCTCGATGTTATGCTTCCGGACAAGGATGGCTATACTACTTGTTATGAACTGAAAAAAGACCGTGACACACGCGATATCCCGGTACTGATACTGACTGCTCTTCCTGCAGAACTGAATAAACCAGGATATGCGCAGAACATTGCAAAGGATCATCTGGCTGACGCATATGCGGTCAAACCGATCACGCCGGATGAGCTTTTATCAAAAATCAGTTCTTTTACGGAAAAAGATGGCTGTTCCAATCGTGAATCATAATATCCGATATCTGGTTTATGCTGTCAGCCTATACCTGCCGTGCTATCTTGATGTATTTTCTATTGCAATAGGCAGTGAATAGTATAGAATAACTCGGGTCCTGGATGAGTTTTTCGATAAGGGAAAGGAAACGTTGAAATGACATTGCGCACAAAGCTGATATTGAGTTTTTCAATCGTCATTATCGTTGGTGTATTTTTATCCGCAGTGGTGGGTGTTCATCTTATCGGAAGCACAATCGTAAGTCAGGCACAAGATAAGGTAAGACTCGATCTGAACTCAGCACGGGAAGTCTATCTCAAAGAAGCTGAGAGTATTATGAATACGGTTCGCCTGACTGCCCTCAGGTTTTTTATTCAGGATACCAAACAGATCGGTAATAGAGAAGCATTGGCGGCGCTGTTTGATAACATTCGAGAACGGGAGTCTCTTGATTTTCTTGTCTTTGTCGATGAGCGGAATCAGGCGATCGTTCCTTTTATGGGTCACACGAGCTATCAGGAGCAGACCGATGATGATTTTGTGAAATGGGTGAAGATAAACAAAAAAGCCGTTGTTTCTACCCAGATAATATCCGGCGAGGAGCTCTCAGATTTTAATCCGGATTTGGCACTTCGTGCGAAGATTAATTTGATACCGACTCCCAAAGCAAGACCACGGAATGCGGTAGAGGAGACTTCAGGGATGGTGATCAAAGCAGCCGCGCCAGTTTTCGATCGGAACGGTGAGTTAGTTGGTATATTATACGGTGGTAGACTGCTGAACAGAAATTTTGAAATAGTCGATAAAGTAAAGGATATTGTCTATCGGGGTGAGCAGTATAAGGACAAAGATATCGGTACAGCTACAATATTCCTCGATGATCTCAGGATCAGCACTAATGTCGTTACTGCTGATGGTTCGAGGGCTATCGGTACCAGAGTATCCGAGGAGGTTTATGATCAGGTCGTCGTTCGCGGTATTCCGTGGATCGGCAGGGCATTTGTTGTGAATGCATGGTACAGAACAGCCTATGAACCGATACGGGATATCAAAGGTCGTATTATTGGCATGCTTTACGTCGGGATTCTTGAAGAACCGTATGTTGATCTTAGAAACCGCGTAATCGTTACATTTCTTGGTATTGCTTTATTGAGCGTGATCATCTTATTTGTGATAGCATATTTTTCTGCAACGCGTATAACAAGACCGATAAATGCGTTGCTTTTTGCAACTGACAAAATCGCCCATGGTGAGCTTTCTCATCGAGTGAACATTGATAGCAGTGACGAAATAGGGCAGCTCGGTAAGTCCTTCAATCATATGACATCGGAGTTGCAAAAGGCCACTGAAGAGCTTGTCGGTTTGACTAAGACTCTTGAGAAAAAAGTTCGAGAGAAAACTGACGAACTGGAAAAGGCTCAGGATTCTCTGATTGAATCCGAGAAATTGGCATCGCTCGGCAAGCTTGCCGCAGGCATAGCGCATGAAATCAATAACCCATTAACGTCCATTCTTATCAATAGTCATCTTTTGGCTGAACAATTCCAGGACCGGGACAAGTTAGCCCGGTCACTTAATATTATAATAGATGAAACAGAAAGATGCAGCAAGATTGTCAAAGGTCTGCTTCAATTCTCGAGACAGAGTCTTTCAGAAAAAACATTGACCAACATAAATGAGCTGATTCAGAACACCCTATTGCTCTTCGATAGTCAGGTTCTCGTGAGTAATGTCAGGGTCGAGACAGAATTCGACGACCGATTACCCCAGGTCATGGTTGATGGTAATAAAATAAAACAGGTTTTCACAAATCTTATATTGAATGCTCTCGATGCAATGCCAGAAGGAGGAACATTATTTATTAGCTCCAGACTGTCAGATGATAGAAGTTCCATCGAAATCGCATTCAAGGACACTGGTTGTGGCATTGATGATAAACATATCGGCAAGATTTTCGATCCTTTTTTCAGTACCAAGGGAGTGAAGGGAACCGGCTTGGGTTTGTCGGTTAGTTATGGTATCGTCAAGCAGCATGATGGGTGCATTGATGCCCGGAGTATTTTAGGACACGGCACGACCATGACGATTATCTTGCCCGTTCAGACATCAGATATTGATCCATCAAGGAGTTAAATGTTCAAAAAAGCAAAAATCCTGGTTGTTGATGACGAAATACATGTTTGTAACAGCATAGCAAAGGCTCTTGAAGTTGTCGATTATCTTGTCGATACTGTGCTCAGTGGCGAAGAAGCATTGAAACAGCAAGATGTTAATAAATACGATGTGATAATAACCGATCTTATGATGCCGGGGATTAGCGGGATGGAGCTGCTGAAAGCTCTAAAAGAAAAAGATCCAGCTGTGCGTGTGATCATGATTACCGGATATCCTTCCACTAAATCAACGGTCGCCGCCATCAAATCTGGGGCGGTCGACTATTTGCCTAAACCTTTTACACCCGGTGAGCTGCGCAGTGCAGTTGAAAAAATAATCAAGCGAACATAAATATGAAAGTATCGCAGAAAAAACTACTTGGTATGGTCAATGCAGTCGTCGCATTGCTCGACGGCTATGTTCCGACAGAATTAACGTATTTAGATACTTGCGGGAAATGGTTATCTGGACCGAGAACGATGAGGGATAGGATATCTAATGAATTATGGCACAGATTTTGGAAATTGAAAAATCTGGATCACAATAGTGAGGAACTCCATAGAATGTTCGATATTTTGTCCTGCACCAGGTACGCTGATCTTTTTGTTTTTGAATCTTCGTTGCATAAAGACACAAAATTATCCGGATCAGAGGCCCTTGCAGTTCTTGAAACTCTATATCGACTGATTGAATATGAATCCCTCAATATAAACAGCAAGGTATATGTTACGGATTGGGATTATGACGGGAAGAAGCAGAAAATGGAATACATCGTGAAGGTTCATAAATTTCTCAACAGATACGCCCAGATACCTGGTGGTGACGCAGCTGAAAATATATTCATCGAGGTTCTAATCCAGTTACGGGAAAACAGTGGTATATTCAATGATGTCAGCCGGTTGATCGCCGAAGAAGATAAGATACGGATAAGTTTGCATGATGTCTTCAAGGAATTTAAAAATTCTCAGGATTGGCCTTTAGTATATTCGATCATCAGTGAAAAGATTCCTTCGTCAATAGCTGCTTTGAGCAAAATACCAGGTGCCCTCCTTCGTCCTTGTCTTGATATTCTTATCGATCAGGATATCGATATCGCAAGCGGTCTTCAGTACGATGCATCAGATATATTGGGTTCTTTGGTCGATTTGCGTGCTACAGATGTTCTCATTAAAAAGCTCAAGTCAACTGAATTAAAACATACAAATATCAGATGTAATCTTATTTATGCACTGGGTCATCTAAAGCAACCCCGTTCCTTACCGACCTTTACTGATGTGTTGGACAAACCTGATTCAGTTACCGTTTACCTAAGCAGTGGTACACAGGGATATGAGCAAACACTTCGCTGGGAGAAAAACGAAGGCATTTGGGCTTTGGGAAAATTGGGTGAAAAAGCCCTGCCAGCGCTGCCTGTCCTTATGAAGCAATTAACCAAAAAAAATCGCGATACCGAGCTTGCTCTGGCCTGGGCAATGGGGATGATCGGTAGTTCACAGAAAGAAACGTTCGGCGGCATTGATGCTGGCATTGTAACGACATTGATGAATTTGATAACGAGTAATGATGGTAGAGTCCTGGAGGAAGTAGCATTCAGCTTGCGCAGATTGGGCCTGCCCGATTTCTTACATTCATTGTATTTCCACAATACCGCGACCTTACCGTTGATCGCTCTGAAATCAAGCAGTGCAGGGCTATATGAATTATCTGAGACCGTTTTTCATTTGATCACAGTTAAAAAACCGGTTGTCATGGCCGTGACCGGTGATTCGGGTACAGGCAAGACTTTTTTCTGTGAGTGTATAAAAGATGGTTTTGGTGATGTCAAAAAAGACGAGATCCTGTATCTCATGCGCGATAATCCCGGTCACATGTATATTTTTAACCGGATGATGGGTATCAGGTTGCTGAAAGAATTTTTTGATCCAGAACAATATCAGGATTATCCATATAGTGAGGAAGAGGATGATCCCCGTGCTTTTTTTGATGATTTCATAGAGCAGAACAGTAATAAAAAGTTGATAATACTCGACGGCTGGATGGATGAAACATATTTTTATCAGGTGATCAAGATCTTTTACTTATACGGTCATATGGATGTTATCGTCAATTTTCGCACGACCTTTTCGACAAAGCGTTTGAATCTTGAAGACCGCGAGGGTTCATTGGAGCATATTAAAACATGTCTTTCATATGTTGAAAAACCGGTTATTGAAGAAACCGAGTTCTACCGCAATGGCGATGTTTTTATTTATAACCTGGATAATTCCATACCATCGAGATTAACGAGCGAGCAAATTAGAGAGATTTTCGCACGTCAGAAAGTGGCTAGCTGGGGTGATTACATTAGACTCGGCGAGTTCAAGTTTGGGAAAAAACAACTCGAAATAATAAAAAGAGAAGCTGGTCGTAAAATGATGAAAGCAGTTTTTTCTACCGACCATTTTACTATGCAACACGTCGCCGATTTCACTCCTGAGCAAGCACGATTCAATAGGTTGCTCAACGAGGATAGCAAGAGGCAACCTAATCTTCTCAATACGATCGAATTCGCTACATGCAAAGTCAAACATATTGAATTTTACACACAAGGTCAGCTGGCTTTTGCTGGATACGACGGTTCGGTTGGGATCTTATCGGGTTTCAATGACCATATGCTCTACACGGTAGCACACGATGGTGAGGTGTTCGATATATGCGTTATTGGTGGTGATATCTGTTCAGTTAGTGCGAATGGTGATCTCAGACTTACTTCTTTTGACAGAAAAACCATACATGAAATTGCTGCGCGAATTCCATTGATCAATGCCCTTGGTACTGATCGTAATCACCTCATTGTTACCGGGCATGCTGACGGCTCGATCATGGTATGGGATATGGTGTCAAAGGAAGTCAAGCAGATAGTCTATGAAGGATCCGTTGTGACGTGTGTTACCATTGATCATTCAGGTTCTGTTTATGCAGGCACAGATCATGGGGAAGTGCTTATCTGGGATTTGATACATAACAATTTGGTGATTATCAGTGGTAATGAAAGACCTCTTAATTCGCTTGGTTTGTACCCGGGCGGTAAAGTCCTTGCCGGTCTAAACAAAGCCGCGGTTGATAAATATGAGCTCATACGAATTTTCGATACAAAAAGCACGAGTGAAACTGCCTTTGTCGGTCCAAAGAGAGCTTCTGTATCGGCATTATGCAGCTGTAATGACGGGCGAGTCGTTGCAGGGGTAGAACTCGATGATGATACTGTGCCAGTCAGCACGTTGATGGTATATGATTTACGAATAGATGATAACTCAGGATATACAGAGTTGGGCGAGCACGGCTCTGAGATCAGAGACTGCATCATAATTGGTCCAAGGATTATTACATGCGGTACAGAGAAAAACGGAAAACAAAGCTTAAGGATATGGGGAACTTCTAGCTATGTTGGCAGGGAGCAGAGCAAATTGAGTTTGATGTCGGAGACTATGGTCAAGCCTTCTTATTATCGGACTCTATTCTAATATCACACATTACAACAGAAAGATCAGGGCGACGCCGATCATGGCAATGATCGTTCCCAAGACTGCCGAGATAGTTATTTGTTCTTTAAATACCCATCGAGACAATGGGATGAGGAATATCGGCGGTAAAGCCATGAGCGTAGAGGCGATGCCGACATAGGTGAGTTGCACAGCGATAAGGGATAGCCAGACACCTAGAAATGGTCCGAGGAATGCTCCGCTGCACATTGCGAGTGTTGCTTTTCTGTCTTTTAAAGACCGAAATGTCAAAGGGACACTGCCGCGGACCAGTGAAATTAGCCAGACAACGACCGCGGCGGTGAATATTCTAACGATATTGCCTTCGAGGGCAGGGAAATTATTAGCTAAACCCTGTTTAGAGAGTATTAGACCAAGGGCTTGGCCTAAAGCGCCGCCGATCCCGAATAAAAGCCCGATCATATAGCGGTCTACCTTGCCAGTGCTCTTGCTCCGGGATAAGACTACCCAGCAAATGCCGATAAGTGTAACTCCTATCGCCAGGATATCAGTCGTACCTAAAACCTCATGGAGAAATAGCCAGGCGATTAACGTGCTGAAGATCGGCACCAGTGCCATCATTAGCATACTGAGACGCGGGCCGACGAGGACAAATGAACGAAATAACATTGTATCGCCGATCGCAAAACCGACAATGCCTGATATGCCAAACCAGAACCACTGATAGTAGGTAATACCCTGTGGTATGAGTCGTCCGGTTAGAACATAATGTGCTGCTAACAATAATACGAGACCAATGACCAGACGTAGTCGGTTAACAACATGATGACCCATACGTCGTGATGATATCGTAAAGAAAATCGAACCCACTGACCAGCAGAGGGCAGTGCCCAACGCCGCGAACTCACCGTGAAAATCGCTCATATCCTAGTTTATATATGATAAAACTTAGACAAAATCAAGTGTGTCGTTTTCGTTCTTGAAACAATATCAAGGAGAGCGCGTTGACATGGTCTGTTATTTCATTAAAATAATAGTGTAGGATTGGAGGATCTATGAAAAGAATTATCGTAAGCACTATGATATTCATCAGTATAGCAGTTGCATTACCTTTCTGGGATCAGGAGGATTTTGAAAAAGCACAGCTTGTACCAAAAGCAAAACCAGTGATGCAATATGAGACCGATATGGTCCGGGGTAATTGGCAGACCTGGAGTTATATCCATGAATTATGTCAAACTGCAGCCTTTATCGGCTCGCTGCAGGTAGCTGATTCTTTATCTCCTGATTATGGCGGTATTATCGAGGGAGAAGATGAACCCGATATCGTTCAAACGGATAACACTCAAGAAGCGATCTGGGTGTGGTGCCGCCACTATGAGATTACCGGAGATACAACTTATTTTGTTAATCTGCGGCGTGCCTGGATATATGTCATGAACTTTCCTGCCTATGATGAAGAGGGTTCAGATAGTGATTACTACCGTGTTTGGAATTGTGGTTTAGCGCTGTTCGCAGAAAGTAAATATCGCAATGTTCTTTCAGACTCGAGCTTTCTATCATACGCAGATACATGCGCCAAATATATTATGGAGCATCCATTACCGTTTGATGATCCACTACCTGTTTACCGACGGCTTCATCCAAAAGTCACTTCTATGGCAGCTGGTATGCTTTATCAATACGGTAAGGCTATTAGCAATCAAACATTCATGGATACCGCATTAGTTTTTGCAGACAGTGTGAGGATATGGATAGAAGCGGATCCGAACATTAATATCAACGATGAAGCCTGGGCAATGTCAGGCGGGACTGCGGTCTGGGGTTTATGCCGTTCTATATTCGATGCCGATACATCAGCTGGTATTACCTGGCTCGATACTTATTTGCCGTATATGAAATACTATCAACCAACGGGTAATTGGAATAATTCATGGAATATCTGGTATGCGAACGCATATAATTTCTCTGCACGGATCGTGCAGAGCGGGACTTATGTCGACTATCACCATGCACTTACTGACAGCCTGCTTATCCAGGATTATGATGATGATGGTGGTGTTCCGCCGACCAGGAATTGGGGTCAAGATCAGGACCACGCCTGGGTATCTGCATATATGGTCTTCATGGGTTTTGAAGGGCTTATGGATTCGATAAAAGACCTTGATGCCGGTGTCAATGACCTTTTTGCTGACGGACCGAGGTCATACCTACTTGCTGGTGATTCTGTTGACATCGCTGTAAAAGTAGCGAACTTCGGTTTCCAGCCGCTGTCTAATGTGTATTTTGAGATTACTGGACCTTATTCTGCTGATACGACCATAGATTTAGGTATTGGCGAGCAGGACACTATACGGTTTGTTGATCCATGGATACCGGGTGATACAGGGTATTATAATTTCCAAAGTTTCAGTATTTTAAGTGGTGATGAAAGATCTGAGAATGATACCCTAAATAAGATGATCAGGGTTCGTCCTTTACTGCAGGTAATCGGTTCGGTTATTGATTCGACGAATGGGTGGGGGATCGGTGCAAGAGTTTATTTCCAATTTGCTGATGACACAGGTTCTGTTTATATCGATAGTGCGATGACTGATTCAGTGACTGGTCTGTTTAATTTGATCCTACTCGATTCACTTTATCGTGCATTTTTATACACTGATATCCCTTATGCCGATTTTATTGAAGATAGTATTTACGTCACGGTTGATTCAATATCTGATCTGGATTTTTATTTGAATCCAACCGACCTGTTGGTGATCAACCGTGATGATCAAGCACGCTATGATCGATACTACAGAATTTCACTCGATTCATTGGATATTACATATAAAATATGGGCACCGGTTTTGCAGGGTATTTTTCCTATTAATAGGGTCGCTGAGTTTAACAAATACGCCATCTTATGGTATACTGGCGATGCACTAACGGATAATATTACTGCTGAAGAGCAAGATAGCCTTGCGTATTTTCTCGATAATGGAGGTAGACTATTATTGACCGGACAGAATATCGGCGAAGAGATTTACAGCACATCATTTTTCAGCGATTACCTCCATGCGCAACTCCTCAATGATTCTATCAATATTGTCAATGTATTTCCTGACACTCTCGATGCACTCGGTCAGAGTAGCGGTAAGCTATTCACGGTCGGAGGTTATGGCGCATCAAATCAGTACTCGCGCGATGTTATAGGTTCTGATGGACAGGCTCATGAATTCTTATTCTATGACAGCACTTTTTCTAGTTGTGCCGGGATATGGTATGATGATCAGACGCATGGTTATCAGATAATCTACTTTGGATTCGGTATCGAGGCAGTCCATCAGCGCCCCAACTACATGACACGTACCCAGTTGCTCGATGTTCTTTTTGAGTGGCTGGGAATAATCGGCATAGCCGAACATGAAAAAGGTGTTTCTCAAGGCCATTTTTTCAGTATCTACCCGAATCCATTTCGAAGCAGTATCAACATTACTTTTAATAGTGTACATAAGGGAGAATTCATACACCTTAAGATCTACGATGTTGCGGGACGTTTGGTCAAAGATCTATCTTGTCCTGCACCAGATGCTTTATGTCCGATGAGAATAACCTGGCAAGGTGATGATAATATGGGACGTCAGGTTCCAGGTGGCGTATACTTTATCAGTCTGAAAACAAAATCCATCGATGTATTGTACAAAACAGTGGTCGTGAAGTGAAGTGATGTTGAGATAATACACATAATACAGGTATGCATATTGAAATAGATCGAGGATAACGTATAGACGCTCGAAGATAGCCTCAAGACGACTTCAAGATAAATCAAGGAAAAAATACACTCTGATAAGTTTGCAAATGCAATAATTGAGCAATTGAACAATTGTTCAACTATCGAATTCTCCCGAAAAATCAGCGGGTTTTATGGTATGTGGTGATGGTTTATAGGGATGGTGTATGGTGATGGCTTTTATGTTATATAGGGTATGAGTCGGTTGGTATAATCGCCTACGATCAAGGCATCATCTTTGATCGCTCCTTGTATTTCCATTATCGGGCCGATCGACTGTGGTTTGTACTTATCCGGGAATATGATCGTTTCTATTATCCCGGTCTCATCATCGATCGTTACAAATGACATTAGCTTTTTATTCTTTGTAAGCACGGTCCGCCAGGTTATCGGTGTACCGATCACTTTGCTCGGTTTACCGGCTACAAGATCACGTATCCGGATCTTTCTTGACGGACAGAAAATTTCAAGGATGTGGTGACCAGGTAAGAAATGAATGGTACGGAGCTGATCGTATAGCTTTGTCCTTGAACAAAAATCGTTAAACTGGGGTATCTTGTCATGTAATTTCACTATGGTTTTTTTAAAAATCCTGGAAACTAACAATATAAAATAAAGCTCAGGCCACGTCTGGTTAAATACATCGAGGGCAGCGGATTTTATCAGTGATAGGCCTTCGTCAATTGACGGTCGAGTACGGTAGAAAAAATCCTCCCCGTTATCAAAAGGACGGTATTTAATGATACGTTTGATCGTCGCATGGGAAAGGTTTTTCACCTTATCTAAACCGGTTATGAGTGAACCGTTCTGGACAGTGAAATTGCCTTCACTTCTGTTCACATCCGGTGGTAGGATCCGGATCTCCCATCTTCGTGCTTCGTTCAAATAGGCATAAGTAGGATAATAGCCGCCTTCATTGTTTATGCGTCGGCAGAAAAATTCTAGTGGGTTGTAAAATTTCTGGTATGCCGATAAATAAGCAAGGGTAGCATAAGTAGTGCTATGCGCTTTGTTGAATCCAAAAGAAGAAAATGATCGTATCCGCATCCACACTTTTTCAATATCTTTTCTGTCGTGCCCTATTTTTAATGCTTTCTGGAAAAAAAGCTCTTCCAGTTCCTTCATACGTACTGGATCTCTGTCTTTGGTCATCGCCCGGCGGAGCATATCGCCGTTGCTCAAAGAGAAACCGGCAAAGTCGTGTGCTATCTGCAGTATTTGTTCTTGATAGATCGGTATGCCAAGAGTTTGTTCCAGTGCTTTTTTGAGTTCAGGATGAGGGTACTCGATTTGCTCTTCATGTTTCAAGCGTCTTTGAAATTTTTCTTTCATCCCGCCGCGTGCAGGACCTGGTCTGATAACCGCGATCGCATTAGCAATACCCATGATCGTTTTTGGTTTTATTTTTTTTAAGAATTGTCTAACCAGCGGGCTTTCTATCTGGAAACAACCGAGGGTTTTGCCAGTACCTATGAATCCATAGACGTTCGGATCGCTAAAATCTATTTTATCGCGCGACAGAAAGAGCTGGGGAAAACCGCGCACGCCAAGGATATCTATTTTCACCAGGCCGACCATACCGATACCGTCTTTATCAAAATTGGTGATCTGACCGGCTGGGCTCGGGTAGAGTGGTACATATTTTGACACTGGCTGTGGTGTTATTACAATACCGCTGGCATGGCATGAGAAATAATGTGGGTAGCCGTCGATCTCTTCAGCCGCGCGATATATATCTCGAACGAGTCTTTCGCCTTGATGTTGCCTTATTTTTTTCAACTCTTGCGGTGAGATACCAAAGGCGCGTGCCGTGTTCCGAAAACGCGCCTTATACTGAAAGCGGTTTATCGTTGAAATATGGGCGACATATTCTTTACCAAATTCCTGATAGATTTCCCGGATCAACTCTTCGCGCTGATTGAATTCAACATCGACATCGATATCCGGAGGTTCACTGCGCTGGGGATTGAGAAATCTTTCAAAAGGCAGGCTGTATGTTATGGGATTAACGATCGATAAGCCGAGTAAATAGAGGATGAACGATGATGCTGCCGAACCCCGTACATTCATGCCAATACCTTTTGATAAAGCAAATTCTTTCAGATGATAGACCAGGCAGAAGTAGGGGCTGAAACCCATTTCTTCAATAAGCTTATGTTCGTAGCTAAGACGTTCTGTTTCGGTCGGGGTCAGCCTTTTTCTGGCGATGATGGGTTGAATGATTGCGCGGAGTTTTCGCTCTGACTTTGGAAATATCCACCCTCTGTTTTCTGGTATGAAGTTGCAGGATTCTGCCACGATTTTGTTATTGTTCATAGCCTGTTGATAGTCGGCGAACACCTTGCTGAATTCTATATTATTGAGGAGGTGGTTTGGACAATCATGCGTGGACTCATATTGGTGATTCTTTATTTTGCACATCAACTTATAAAGGCTTTTATCTTTTTTTAACACGTAGAACACTTCATTTGCAGCGACCGATGGAAACTCCTGTTTTAATGTCGTATGGTACGGGAGTAATAAGTAATACTTCTGAGCAAATACCGTATCCAATTTTCTTAATATTTTTAATGAATTTGAGAGCAAAATAACTCCTGAAGAATTTTCTTTAATGAGATCTATACTGATATTGCCAAAGGCATATGCGGTCAGGATACCGCATATGTTTTCGTATCCTTGTTTATTCTTTGCAAATAAATAGAGATAATGACAATTGCTTTTTGTCGTTACGAGACCACCAAGTTTTGTGGCGGGCGTGGTAATCTCTTGAGATCGTTCCGATTTATCATATTGTATATTCACAATAGATGAAAATCGTGGACCTTCGCATTGCAGGGCTTCGGCCATCCGGTCGTATTCCTGCAATGACAGCTGAGAAATAGGAGGGAAGATAAGAGAGATTCTCGCTCCAATGATCGCTTTTATATCGTATGTCCGGGCATGTTTTATAAATTCGGGGAGGCCAAAAAAATTATTATCAACGATGCCACAACTTTTGATGTGATATCTGTTAAGATACTCAAAAAGGGTTTTAAAGGTAGAACCACCGATTCCGTAATTGCTGTGGTAGAGAAGAGGGGTGTAGTGGTGAAACCCTGGTTTCAAAAATCTAAATCCTTAACAATAATTGAGGGTATCAGGTAACAATGTTTTTCGAATAAATGATATTCTGATACTCTGATGTCCATATTTTTAGACTGTATGAATATCATCTCAATTCCTTATCTCTTATTATATTTGTATTTGCCGGGTAAAGAGAGCTGAAACCAAATTTGTCCCTGACCTGATCGAGTGCGAAGTTCAACTGGTTGAGACGCTGTTGCTTTATCTCGAACATTGAAGGTTGTAAACCGTCATATTGGAATTTAGACAGAGCGATGCCAGTAAGTCGTACGCGCTTGCTTTCTTGCAGAATATCCTGGAGCACCCGTGTACCGTATTCAAATATCACCTGCTGGGCGTTACTGGGTGGTATTTTGGTTGTTTTCGACACGGTTTTAAAATCTGAAAATCTGATCTTTACCGTTACCATGTTCGCGAGAAGCTTTTTCCCCCTGAGCGTGGCACAGGCACGTTCTGTCAAATAGTAAAAAAGTGCGTAAATCAAATTTTTATCCAAGGTATCTTCAACCAGGGTTGTTTCCCGGCTTATTGATTTCATACGATCGCAGTTATTAAAGTCTCCTCCCTTAATGAAGAATTTTAATACTTTAGCATAATTACCGAGGGCAACGCCCAATGCCCAATCCGGTGTCTTCAATAATTCATCTATCGTATTGATATTAAGGTTTTTTAATATCGCCACATGCTTTGGTCCGATCCCGGGAAGAACGCCGACTGCAAGGGGAGAGAGAAATTCCATTTCTTCGTCAGGTTGAACAACCAAGAGGCCGTCTGGCTTTGATCGCTCGCAGGCGATTTTAGAAAATATCTTTGTGCGGGCAATGCCTATAGAAACCGGTATATTAAGTTTTGTTCTTATTTCAGATTTTAATCTTTTGGCCAGAGCGAGTTGCGGTCCGAAGAGCCTTTTCGTTCCTTTTATATTTACATAGGCTTCATCTATCGATGCCATATTGATATCTGGTGAGAAAGAGCTCAAAATTTTGTGAAATTTTCTTGAAAACCATCGGTACTGTTCAAAATTACCCCTTAAAAATATTGCATGGGGACATAAACGGTGAGCGCGAGCTGTCGGCATACCTGAGTGTATGCCTAATTTTCGTGCTTCATAAGATGCCGAAGCAACGACACCACGCTCTTTTGGTAAACCTCCGACAATAACCGGTTTAGCGATCAATGCCGGGTTCAATGCCTGTTCTACAGATACGAAGAATGCATCTAAGTCAGCACAGAGAAACATAATTAGAAAACAGCAGGGAGTAGACAGTAAACAGCGCGAGTCCTGCCTGTTCTGAGTTTCATGGTCTTCATGATTAAGATCACACTTGCCTTATTACACCGATGACTTTGCCGACTATATCAAATTGACCTCTAAGTACCGGGTAGGATTTATTCTCGGGCTGTAGAATAAATGTATTGTCTGCTTTTTTTAATCGTTTCACAGTCGTTTCACCTTCAAAATTCGCCACGACTATGTCATTGATCATTGCTTGTTTAGCCGGTTTAACGACGACCATATCACCGTCATAAATATGGGCATTGATCATACTGTCACCGCTGACTTTTAATAGAAAACAACCCCGCCATTTAGTCTGGTCAAAATATCCTTCAACATCTTCAAAAGCCAGTTCAGGTAGACCGGCAGTAACCCGGCCGACGATCGGAATCGGTTTGATCCGGATGCTGATACTCCTTGCCTGCCCGGCGATCCGCTCTATTAATCCTTGTTTAGCGAGTGCATCGAGGTGTACTTTTACTGCCTTAGTGCTTTTGAACCTTAATTTTTTAGCGATTTCACGGATCGACGGTGAGTAGCCGTGGTCCTCCATAAAATCACTTATTATCTTGAGGATCTTTTTCTTTGTTTCCATAATACCTCCTTTTTGAAAATAGTATTAAGGGTTTACCCAGCCCCTCATAGAGAGGTTTGGTAAACATTTGTTTACTAAATATTATAATGAAAATACGCCAATTGTCAAGTACTGATTTTGTAGTTGTTTGTTCCATCAAACAATGCCTGATGAATCAGGCGACTACAATATAGGTTTTCTTGAACCTCCCTATTGACATATAAAAATATGTATTTATAATGGATAGCATATGTTATGATGTAAACATAAGAGACTTAAGTTTATGCTATGTACATAAAAACGGAGGATTTATGAGAAAAAGTATCTATGTTATTCTTTTTGTTTTATTCTTACCTGGTTTGATCCATGCACAGGTCGATACGATCTTTATCTGGGATAATGATCGCGGTGAATACTGGCAAACAGATCCAGCTGTTGGTATGCGTAACTGGGGTGCTTATATTGCCTGGGTCGACAGCCGCTGGGGAGATTATGATATTTTCAAGCAAGGAATACGTTTTAATGGTACTTATAATGGTCAGAATACTATAACCAGTATTGATGAATTCAATCAATTCTCTCAGAATTTTCCTGACCTTGAGGCCAATCCAGCAAACTATGCGATCACGGTCTGGGAGGATTCAAGTTATCAACCAGGCGACGAGGAACCTGCCCAGATCTGGGCACGGCTCCATTATGGTAATGCTTTTATGGTTTATGGCAATGAAAGAAGCCAGAAAAGGCCGGCTGTTTCCTGCCGTATTAACGGTGATTTTGTCGTTACCTGGACGAGTTATGATGAAAATGATCCGGCGATACTATGCCGGCGTTATAATAATGGAGGCGGGTATCAAGAGCATTATATGATAAGGGACCATATGGAATTCAAACAGCGAATACCCCTGTCAAAAGCCGCTTATTGTGATTCTGGTTTTTTTGTCGTTTTTGAAGATACCCTCGATGATAATACACAGCGTTCTATCTTTGGACAGTACCGTAAAGTAGACGGCGGTTTATTAATAGACTTTAAAAAATTGAGCCATGAAGAGACTGCAGATTATAATAATGAAGAATATCCTGATATTGCGATCAATGAGAACGGTAACATGGTCGTGGTATGGCAGGATAATCGTAATGGTAACTGGGATATTTATGCTCAACGGTTTCAGGCCTACAGGGACGGTTTTGATTGGGTTGGTCCAGAACTTGCAGTCGCGACTTCCAATGCGCACCAGTACCGACCCAAAGTAGCTCTCTTTGAAAACGGTAATTTTGTCGTTGTCTGGTTTGATGCACATTCTGGCAACCATGATATCTGGGGCAAAACCTGTATCCAGGGTAGTTTCCGCGAAGAATTTCGGGTCAATCAACTAACAACCAATGTCCAATGGTTTCCTGATATAGCAGGTCGATATAGTGACACGATATTTGTTGCCTGGCAGAGTCGAGCAACGAGTAATTGGGACAAAGTATACTGTAGAGGATTCAGATATTTTTTAGATAGCCCAGGTGGTGTAGATTCAATAACCAATGATATTCCGGTTACTCCAGATACATGTTATCCAGGCGGCCGGAAATGCTGGTATTTTGATGATGAAAACTATGATAATCCAGCTACGCCGTGGAATGAAGATCCGATCGATGAACCGGATTCAGTTTATGTAGACATTGATTTTGCCATGGTCGATCAGATCACGGAATTAAATCTCAATGGTCAATACTTTATCGTATGCGAAGATACATTACCATCCCGCGAACAGGACGCTTTGTTGACTGCATATGACGCAGTTTTTCTCGACCTCGGTTACCGCACTGCACTTTCGACCGCCGGTCTGATAACGAGTGAAGAGCAAAACACCCTGGTCGATTACATTAATCCATCGGTTGGTTCAGGTAAGCCAGCTATGGTCGATGGCAATGACTTCGGCTATTTATATAACGGTACTGCATTGTTCTCGCTATTCGGTGCTGAATACAAGGGTGATGGCGCGCCATATACTGACGGTAATATCGATACGATTCTGGGCGTGGAAGGTCTATTTGCCGGGGATGAAACTTTGATGTATGACTATAAAGAAATGGTCGATAATTACATAGATTCCCTCGATGCATTACCGCCTGCCAAGCTGCTCTTATACAGCTCAGGAGCACCGACTGATTGGTATGCCGGTCGTGCCGTATGCTGGGGCAGCTACTGGAAAACACGCGATCATGGGAGCACAATATACAATAGTTTTATACCCGCGGGTATATCAAGCACGATCCATCCGCATACCTATGCAGAGTATTATCGCCGCTGTATCGGATTTTTGGGACTCAATGCTCAACCTGAGCCGATAACCACGCTTGAAGCAGTTATTGGTTCTTCTGAGGGTCGTGTAACGATTACCTGGGATGTGGTTTCAGATGACAGCCTCAGGGAGTCAGCTGCCGGTGACTATAAACTGAAGTTCGCACGCGATAAGATCAGTTCAGAAGCGGCATTTGAGGATTCATGTGAAGAGTATTATCAGACCTGGTATACTGGCGACAGTGCAGTAGGTGCTTTGGTAACCCAGAATCTCTATGGGTTGCCGCCCATGGACACGCTCGTTTTCGCTTTAAAAGTCAGTGACGAGTCGAATCTATGGAATACGCTCGGCGCCGAACCTCAGGCCGTCGTTCAAGGTGACTCAGTAACACCGCACTATATTTATGTAGGCAGTAACTATGTCAAGGATTTCTCGAACAAATACGAATATCTGAATCGGCGAAATGATGATTCGCTTTTTGTCACCTGGAATACAGCTTATTTCTTTGTCGGTTTTGCGCGCTGTGATTTCCGCAGTTACGGTGACTTGTTTATCTATGTCGATACAAAAACCGGCGGTTCAGACAGCACGTATAATTATAATGGCACCGGCGGCATATCATACTTCAATTGCACTTTTGACCCTGATTATCTTTTCATCCTTGAAGATAACACTACGTATGAATATAAAAAGTGGGATGAATCCGCTGATCAGGGAAGGGGAGCATGGGTCGATACGTCGTTTGGGGCGGGTTGGTATTCTGAAGACGGTGTGGTCAATAATTACCTCTATACAGAAGTTCGTATGCCTTTTAATAATATGGGTTATAGTGCATCGAATACATTCAAACTCGTCGTTCTTACTGGCAGAGAGGGTACTAATCAGATACTCAATGCTTATCCTATCTTCAATCCAATCGGTACCGGGGTCAGTATCACCCAGTACTATTACTGGACTCATCTTGGCTCAGGTATGGTACCGAAATACTCAGCCCAGGTTATCGGTATTGAAGAGGAATCAGAGGTTCTTGATATCGATCTTATGGGCAAGGCCCTATTAGTCGCTCCTAATCCATTCAGTTCCGCGACGAAGATACTGTTCGCGGTGGCCCAGTGGGCAGATATCGCGGAAATAAAGATATTCGATATAACCGGTCGTCTGGTCAAGCGTTTTGAGTTTGAAAATCTTCAAACTGACGTCAACCAGATAATGTGGAACGGCACTGATGAACTAGGTAGAAGACTACCCGGTGGCGTGTACTTCTGTGAATTTACGAACGGTGACAAAACAGAGATAGAAAAGGTGATATTTATCAGATAATCTTATCGAGGCGCTTTAAATAACTCTGTTTTTCTTCTTCGTTCAATCCTGCGGTTATTGAATCGACGATCTTGTTATAGTCGTTCAAAAATCTGTCGGCATCCTGGTTACGGCCGAGTTGCTTAAAAAGCCTGGAAGTTAGTAATACGCCGAGTGCATAGTATTCCTTGACATCGCACACCTTTGCTTGTTCAGTAACCTTGATCAATTTATTGAGTGCTTCAGTATGATCTGATTTTGCCATATCCACATTGACACTGACGATAAGGTTAGCGATCGACAATATCTTGTCGCCGATCTCCTGAGCAAAAGTATTGCTTTTATCGAGATGCTCTTTTGCCGCCATCATATTATTGCTCTTGAGCAAAACCATAGCCATTTTCCCCAAGAACCAGGCATACAGACGTTTATTACCGATTTTCCGACTCAATTCGGGCAATTCCTCAAGGGTTTTCTTTGCCTTTTCATAATCTCCTGTGTCTAAATAAAGCTCAGATTTGAGGTCGAGTACCTGCGCTAGGATTTCAAGGTCATTCATCTTGCGTGCCTTCATTTCAAAGCCGGTTAGCATTTGTTCGGTCTGTTCATAAAAACCCAGGTTTTTCATGACCGCGGCAATGCCGATGGACATAAGTGCACCGTGCCGGCGATCACCGACTTTTTGAAATAGTTCTTGTCCTTTGTTGAATTCTTCTAAAGAAGAGCTGTAATCCCCCGAGTAGAAATAATCCCAGCCAGTTGATTTGCGCGCGATCGCTTCATTAAATGGATCCTGGATTTGTTGTGCTACTTCAATGGCTTTCTGATGATTTTCCAAGGCTTGTTTCAAATTACCCCGGTAACAATGGATATCGCCGATATTAATACTCATACCCATGGTTTGCATAGGTTCACCGATCATTTGAGCAAGAGTCAAGGATTGAGAAAATTTTTCATATGCTTCGTTGAGCTGCCACATCTGGGCATGAGCAAGACCTATATTTCCAAGAGCAAGAGATTCGGCCATTTTTTCACCGATCTCAGTAGCCAAGTCTTTCGCTTCATTTAGTTTTTGCATCGCCATGTCCGTATTGCCAAGCCACAGATTCATCAACCCTATCTGATTTAAGCAGCGCGTGATATTTTGTTTTTCTCCAAGCTCTTCAAATAGCGAACATGCTTTATTATAGTATTCTAGCGCATTGGGCAGTTCGCCCTTTCTTTCCATCGTATCCCCGAGATTTTTATTGGCCAAGGCGAGTCCTTTTTTATCTTCCATTTGTGTACTCAGTTCTTCGGCTTCATTGAAATAAGCAAGAGCCTTCTCCATATCGCCTGTGTGCAAATAGTAATTACCCAGGTTATTGACCGACAGGACATGAATGTTCATTTCACCGATCTTTTTGGCGATGCGGCGTGCTCTGGTCCAGTAATTCAATCCTTTTTTGGGTACGCCCATTTCCTGAAAGATAATACCGATATTGAGACAAGCACCTGCCTCATCTTTTAAGGATGCTATTTGATGGGCTATTTTTAAAGATTGTTTCTGATTGAGCAGTGCTTGATTGAGTTCGCCCAAAAGACGTAATACAAATCCCTGTCTTCTTAAGACCTCAAGTTTATCCTGCATTTGTTCAGGCCGGAGATCTTTTTTACCAAGCAGATCCAGAGCCTGCCGGAAAAAATTGACCGATTCTTTCAAAGCATACAAACGGTAGGATTTATCAGCGGCGAGTTTTGTGTAATTGACCCCTTTTGTCCTATCCGTAGAGTTTACGAAATGATAAGCGAGTTGTTCGGAGTTTTCGAACAAGCGGTCAGAAAATTTATTTTCCAGAGTTTCACCTATTTTCAAATGCAGCTCTCTGCGTCTAGTCTTAAAAAGGGAACCGTAGACAACCTCATAAGTCGTCGGTGACATAAATTCATATGTTGTCTCTTCTGCTCCAGGATGTGAAGTCAGGATGCCTTCAAAATGTTCTAATCTTTCAAGCTGCTTGAGTAATTCCTCGAGCGCTATATTGGTTATCGTCGACAATAAAGGTGGTTTGAATATCTTACCTACAACCGAAGCATACTGCAGCAGATGCCGGTCGCTTTCACTCATCCGGTCGATCTGATCGAGGATGACCCCGGAGATCGATTCGGCGATCTCCAAATTCTTGAATCTAGAAGATACGACTGCTTGCCCCTTTCTTTTTCTAATGCCGCCTTTTTTCATCAAGAATTTGAGAATTTCCTGAATGAATAGGGGGTTTCCAAGAGACTTATCATAAATAGTATCGAGGATTTCATGAGCGATATTCAGTGTTTCCAGTATTTTCTGGCTATAGTCGAGGGTTTCTTCCCGGCTGAATCCCTTTAGTGCGATATTTTTATAATTTGGATGAGTGAGCCAAGGGAAGGCAAAATCTGACCGGTATTCGAAAAAGAAGAGGATCGGCGCTTCAGCTATGTTGTTTAATAAGTAATCGATCAATTCATTACTCGTTGGGTCACTCCACTGGACATCTTCGATACGGACAAGAAGCGGTGATCTTTTAGCTTCGTTAATGATTATCTCTTTTATCGTAGAAAAGATCCTCTTTTTCAACTCATCAGGAGGGATATTTTCAATTTCCACAAATTGTAAACCGTACAAGGCACCAATGTACGGTATCGTTTCGTCCAAGGATAAACCTAAATTCTTTAGTTTGAGACTGATCAGTAGTTTTTTATCTTGTTCGTTCGCATCTTTTTTTATTTTAAAATAGTCATTCAATAGACTGATAACTGTTGCATATGCTGAGTTCGTTTCATAAGGCATGCTGCGCCCATTGAACGTAGAAAAATCGTTCTTGCGTGCTAAAAATACAGCTTCTAATCCGATCCTTGTCTTGCCAGTCCCTGGTTCGCCGACAACTCCCAAGATATTGATCTGGTTATTTTTTGTATGGGCAAGGCATGATTCAATAATCTGGCGTTCTTGTTGACGGCCGACGATCTCAAGCTTCCTTATATCCGGTAGCTTGTAATGTTCGCGCATTTCTTTGACAAGATAGTTGAGGATCGGTTTTTTCTTGCCTTTCACCTTGACCGAAGGTCTTTTCTCAACCTCCACGACATCGGCTATTTTTTGATAGGTGTTATGGCTTATTATTATCTCGCCTGCTTTAGATACTCCTTCCAAACGTGCCGCCAGGTTAACAGCATCACCGATAACAGTATATTCCATCCTGTCATCTGACCCGACGTTCAAGGCGACTGCTGGGCCGGTATTAATGCCGATACTCATAGCGAGCTGGGTCGGGGCTCTTTTTTCTTCATTGAAACGCTGCATTTCTTGCTGCATTTCAAGCGCAGCCCGGACCGCTCGTTCCGGGTCATCATGATGGGCGATCGGCGCGCCGAATAAGACCATAAGGGCATCGCCCAAAAACTTATCAACACTCCCTTCATATTTAAAAACGATCTTAAGCATGCGGGTGAAAAAATCATTGATGATATTAGCTATATCCTCAGGATCCATGGTCTCTGAAAGAGCGGTAAAACCAGAAAGATCAGCAAATGCCACGGTTATGTTCCTTCTTTCCCCTTCCACTTTCTTGGCTGATGGATCGAGCGCAATTTTTTCGACAACTCTTAAAGGCAAATACCTTTTATAAGAGTCTACCAGACTTCCAAGCCAGGCTAATCTTGCTGCGGGGTCATCCTTACCTTTGAACCCTACAGTTAAATCCTTTATTTTCTTAATAATTTCATTATCTTGCATAGACAAATTGTATTCATTTTTCAAGATTGGTCAAGAAGCAAGTCTGCCATTTCTATTTGATTTTTGTTGACTTGCCAAATTGGTTGTTTATAATAGAGACATAATGGGCTGGATCGATATACTCCTTATTATTATAGTGCTGGTATTGGCTCTGCATGGTATGATCATCGGTATTATAAGGAGTGTCTGTGACATTATCGGTATTGTTATGGCTTATATCCTGGCGGTCAGTTTCAGTGGTTTACTCGGGATGCCGCGTTTTGTGGCTTTTCTTTTGATCTTTATAGTCATTGTAGTGGCGGTTCATATTCTTGGCAGGATCATTTCTAAGGCGATCAGGTCGACTCCGCTCGGTACGATCGATCGGCTATTGGGCGGAGCATTGGGTTTGATCAAGGGATTGGTGATCTGTTTTGTTTTTTTGCTAATTCTGCTTTTATTAAAGCAGCCGAACACAGCTGTCCAAAGATCGTCGATAGCACCGTGGATACTCAAGTGCGGTGTAGGGGCTAGCCAGGTGCTCCCGAGTAAATGGTCTGATTGGATTGAAAGTATCGTAACGCAGCGTGAATTAGTGCAGAGATATGAAGATCATCTCATTTCTCTCTGATTTTGGTGAGGTTGATTGGTTTGTCGCCGCAGTAAAAGGCGAAATTCTTAAAATTGATCCAGATATCAGGGTTATTGATATCACTCATAAAATAGAACCTCATGACATAAGGTCTGCCGCATTTGTCCTAAGCTCAGTGTATACAAACTTTCCACCGGGTACAGTCCATCTTGTCGTGGTTGATCCTGGTGTCGGCAGCAAGCGCAAACCGATTATACTTGAATCCAATAGCTATTTTTTTGTCGGGCCAGATAATGGAGTTTTTTCCTATGTATATGATGAAAAGGTAAGAGTATATTCGATCGATGTAGATATCAAGATGAGCAATACCTTTCATGGACGGGATGTTTTTGCTCCGGCTGCAGCAAAAATAGCGATTGGCAAGCCTCTATCAGGTCTTGGCAAAAAAGTCGATGATTTGCAGAGATTCGAATTTCCCAGAGTGACCAGACAAGATGACCGATTGCATGGGGAGGTTGTATATATTGATCACTTTGGTAATCTGATAACCAATATATCAAATGATCATAAGATAAAGCATGTGGTCATAGCCGGAAAAAAGGTCTTGGTCAAGAAATTCTATAGTCAGGGGGGTGGACGTCAAATCATCTGTCTTAAAGGTAGCACTGGTTATTATGAGATCGTGATTAACAAGCATAGTGCAAAAGAATCGCTTGGTGTAAAACTCGGTGAAAAAACAATAGCTGAGTTGATAAATTAATGTAAAATCACTTGAACCCCAAAGATATATCCTGAATCGTCAGTTCATATTATAATTGTGTGTGGAAATAATACAAATTATATATAATGTATGAAATAAGCACAATAATCAATGAATAAAACATGTAGTATTTCAAGACAAATGCGTTATTAGAAAATAGTGTAATAAAAAAGCACATAAACATTAAAACATTATAATGAAACTCATTAAATCACGTGATTTATTACTGGCACGGATATTGCTTAATACTAATGTATGAAGGAGGTTACAATGAAACCAAAGTCAGCTACCCTAAATAACAATTATGTGAAGGTAGTATCGATAAAGCACCTTATGGTGCTGGGTTGTATGGTTATAATGACAGGTATTGCGTGGGCACAATGCCCGGCAATGAACTGGATCCAGGTATACGGTGGTTCAGCCGATGAAGCTTTCCATGCTGTTGAAATCATTGATGGATATGGTTATATCGGGGCTGGGTACACTATGTCTTCTGGTTCTGGTGGGAAAGATGCATATTTAGTAATGACTGATCTCAATGGAAATACACGCTGGGAAAAGACCTATGGCGGTACCCGTGATGATGTTGCTAATGCGGTCGTGGTAGCGGATAACTGCTACATTCTTGCTGGATACACTGAATCTATGGGCCATGGTGGTAAGGATATCTATTTAGTCTGTGTTGATAAAGAAGGTTCTATGGTTTGGAAGAAAACCTATGGCAGCATTGTCGATGAAGAAGCTTTAGCGATCGTACAGGATCAAGACGGAGGATATTTGATCACCGGTTACACAGGTTCTTATGACCGTAATGTCGTACTGCTCAAAATAGATGAATATGGCAATAAACTGTGGTACAACGACTATTTACTGGTCGGTGATGATATTGGGTATGATGTCATTGATATTGCAAATGATGGATATTTGATCGCTGGAAGTTCAGATATTTTGTGCGGTGATCAAGCCGATGGTATTATCATAAGGACAGATAATACTGGTACGATATCATGGATTAAGCGTTTTGGGGAAAAGGGTATCGATGTTTTCCGTTCTGCTTGTTTGAGTTCAGATAATGGCTATGTACTTGCCGGATATACAGATTCAGACAATGAAGATTACGACGTCTATGTAGTAAGCTTGAATGAGAATGGAGATCTGCTGTGGGCAAAAAAATATGGCAGTGATACTGATGAATACGGTTATGCAATCCAGGTGCGCAGCAGCGAAGGTTATATCGTCTGTGGCTATAAGGATGACCATGATAAAGACTGTTATCTCATTAGCACGGATGATAATGGCGTTGTCGATTGGGAGACGGAATTTAGATACGCTGGTGATAATATTGGGTTTGCTTTGAAAAATACAGGGTCTGATAAATATCTTATTGCTGGTTATACTGAAGCTCAAGCCGGTGGCAGTGATGCGTTTTTGCTCATGTTGAGTTCAGATGTTGGCGATGATTTGACATCTTGTACTAATACTGAGCCATCGGTGTTATTTACTCCCAACCCTGCAAAGGTACGTACGCAGATCAGTCTTGCGCTGAAAAAAAGGTCTAATGTGAGTATCGAGGTATTCAACATATTAGGACAGGAAGTAAAAAGACTCAGCAAAGGGACCTTGGATAAGGGAACACACACCGCAGTTTGGAATCTGCAGGATAATAATGGCCATAAGGTTGCCAGTGGTGTTTATTTCGTAAAGACTGTTGTCGACGGGCAGGAATCTACTGAGCGTTTAGTAGTTATGCATTAGCTTGCAACATTCCTAGGGTAGCGAGGGGGGCATCTTTAAGAAGCCTCCCTCGCTCTTTTTTTATTCACATCCTTGACATCAATATTCTGCGTAATATAATGAGAAATGCATAAGATATTGATCATCGATGATGACGCATCAATTCAAAAGATGCTTGATATCTTCTTTAGAGAGGAGCACTATGACGTTTATCTTGCTTCTGATGGTGCCAAGGCAATGGAATTATTTAGATCAAACCAGCCCCCTGTGGTGATTACTGACCAGATCTTACCCGACACACGTGGTATTGAGCTGCTTGAGGAAATAAAAAAGATCGTACCTGAAACACAGGTTATTATCATTACCGGGCATGGGCAGGTTGAGGATGCGGTAAGAGCCATGGAATTAGGAGCGATGAATTATTTGGAGAAGCCTATTGATTTGCAGGAGCTGAAGTTATTAGTACAACAGGCTTTGCAAGTAACTGCACTCCGCAAAGAGCGTGACCATTACAAAGAGAAGATAGATGTTCAGATAAGAGGTCGGATTGCGTCTTTTATTCTAAATTCACCGCTCATGAAAGATATTTCGGATCAATGCAGACAGATCGCTAAGTCTAATACCACGGTCTTGCTCCAAGGTGAAAGTGGTACAGGAAAAGGTGTTCTCGCACATTATATTCATCAGTTAAGCGATCGCTGTGAAGCCCCGTTCATTGATGTTGATTGCACTGCAATACCTGAAAATCTGATCGAATCAGAGCTGTTCGGTTATGAACCCGGCGCTTTTACTGATGCCAAGAAAAAGAAAGACGGCCTGATCGAACTTGCTGATAAGGGGACTTTGTTCCTCGATGAAATCGGTGATTTGCCGCTATCACTTCAAGGGAAGTTGCTCAAAGTCGTTGAGGATAAATCGTTCAGAAAGCTCGGTGGTAAGCATGAGATTACGGTAGATGTTAGAATAATCCTTGCAACGAATGCGATATTAAAAGAAATGGTAGAACAAGGCAAATTTCGTAAGGATTTGTATTTCAGAATCAGCGCGTTTCCTGTGAGGATACCACCGCTGCGCGAAAGAAAAGAGGATATAATAAAATTGGCAGAACATTTTCTTGATGAGATCTCCAAAGAACTGCATAGCGAGAACAAATCGATCAACAAAGATGCTCTGACAATGCTGTCCCAATATGAATGGCCGGGTAATATAAGAGAGTTGAGAAATACGATTGAAAAAGCCATTATCATATCAAAGGGCAAGACTATCATGCCTGGTGATCTTCATCTGGATATGACCCCGGTGTTGCCGCTATTGGGTTCTAATGGACTTTCTTACCAAGAAGCAAGGAAAAAATTCGAAGTGGAAATACTCACCGGAGCTTTGCAGCACACGTATGGTAATCAATCAAAGGCTGCTGAGCTTTTGGGTATATCGAGGGATCTTCTTATCCGGCGCATGAAGAAGTATAATATAGATTCAAAAACATACAAAAAATAGAGCGAAAGAAGTAATTTTTCAATAGCTGGCATATTGACTATATCCCCAAAACATATAGAATAAACGATGCCCAAGCTTGCGAATATTCTAAAAAGAAGGATCTTGATCCTCGATGGTGCGACCGGTACTAATCTTTTAGATAAAGGATTGGCACCTGGTGAATCACCGAGTATATTGAATATCCGGAATCCCGAGGAAGTCTACAGACTCCACAGCCATTACATCGCTGCCGGGTCGGATATTATCTTGACCAATACGTTCACGGCCAATCCTATGAATATTCCAAAGACCAAGCTTAGCCGGGTAATAAGTTCAGGAGTCAAAATCGCAAAACGTGCGGCTAAAAATAGTGTTATGGTTTTTGGTGATATAGGACCATTAGGCGAATTGATTGAGCCTCATGGTGAACTTCCTTTCAACAAAGTATATGATATCTTTTTGGGCATCTGCCGAACCATGTCTAAAGCAGGCATCAAGGTATTTTGGCTCGAGACTTTCACATCTATAGTCGAAGCAAAAGCTGCTTTTCTTGCTGCCCGTGAGTTTTCCGACGATGTTTTTGTCTCTTTATCTTTGCAGGATAATGGCTATACGATCATGGGGGAGAGTGCTGAGACGATCGCGGTGACCTTTCAATCACTCGGGGCAAAGGGTATCGGTGTGAACTGCACGACCCCTGAAGTTGCCATCGAAGCAGTTGCTAAGATGTTCCGGATCAGTAATCTACCTTTGATCATTAAACCGAATGCCGGTAGGATAAAGATCACGGGCAACAAAGTGCATCATACCCTGTCTGACCGGGAAATGGCGCGTTTCTTTAAACGTTTTGTTAATGCGGGTTCGAATATTATCGGTGGATGTTGTGGAACAAGTCCGAAGTACATCGAGCTTTTGCGAAAACAAAGAACCGCACCCAGGCAAAGAAAATCTAAAGCTGGATTTATCCTGACTGCAACAAACCGGATAGTGAAAGTCACTGGTGATACTTTGCTGATCGTTGGTGAACGTATGAATCCATCCGGACGCAAACGAGTAAAAAGAAAGTTGCTGAAAGGAGATTACGAGATTTACGGACAGGAGGCGCGTGTCCAGGAAGCTGCTGGAGCAGATGCACTCGATGTCAACGCGTTTCTTGTTGATCTCGCTGAGAAGAATACCCTCAAGAATGCTATATTCCAGGTCATGAAAGCATCACACTTACCATTATTTATCGATACCCAGGATTTTGAAGCGGCGATTTCTGTCCTCGTGAGTTATCCTGGTATTGGCGTATACAATTCAATACCCGCACAGAAAAAAGCACTGCTCAAGTGGCTGCCGATGATAAAAAAGTACGGTTTCAAAGCCGTAATATCCTTGGTTGGTGCGATCATCCCGCGTACTCTCGAGCAGAGGATGGCTAACGTAGCTGTCGCCCTTAATGTTGCGAAACAGGTCGGTTTTTCAAAAGACGATCTAATATTCGATCCGCTGGTTTTTTCAGCCGCTACTGACAAGAATCAGATAGTCTATACACTCAAAACCGTTGAGAAGCTTCATAAACGTGGTTTAAAAACGGTCCTTGGTATTTCGAACGTTTCATTTGGTTTGCCACAGCGCACGCATCTTAATGCCGCACTTGCAATCGCGGCGGCAAGATCCGGAACAAATTTCCTGATACTAAATCCTCTCGACGAAATCGTCATGAATGCGGTGCGGTCTACAAAATTACTATTCAAACGGGATTTTTCCGCTGTCGACTATACTATGCCGCGTTCGGGCAACAGAACAGCAAGGTCTGTTAGAAATCTCAGTGAGTCAATCGTTCTCGGTGATAAGCAGCGAAGTCGCGCGTACGCCCAGGATTTGATCGATACTGGTACATCACCACAGGATATCATCGATGAATTCGTTTCCAAAGCACTCAAAAAAGTTGGTGACCTTTATGAAACAGGTGAATACTATATCCCGGATTTGCTGAAAGCAGCCGAAGCATCAAAATATGCTCTTGAAGTTATCCGTAAATATCTTCCAAAGAGACAAAAACGCGGCAAGGTTGTTTTGGCAACGGTTAAAGGAGATATACATGATATCGGCAAGAACATTGCCGGTATGATATTCGAATCTGCCGGGTATGAAGTGATCGATCTGGGTAAGGATATAGCTACTGATAAGATAGTGGCAGCAGTCAAAAAAGTGAAACCCGATGCTCTTGGTTTGAGTGCATTATTGACGACCACGATGCCGGAAATGAAAAAAGTTTTGAGCGCGTTGAAAAAAGCGAAACTTGATGTAAGGGTAATAATCGGTGGTCCTAATGTGAGTAAAAGGTATGCCAAAGAAATCGGTGCCTATGGTGCAGCAACCAATGTTCTCGAGGGTTTGTCTCTTTTGAGGGAGAAAAGATAAGCCACGATGCTGCGGGACACATTATTAAAACAAAAAATAATCACACTTGAAGTCCTTCTTCCCAATGATCTGAAACTCGCTGAGCTTGCAGACAAGATCAAACCTTATATAGGATATCTTGATGCGATAAATATTCCATCGAATCCATTAGGCAGATTGAGACCAGATGCTTTGTGTTGCGCTCATATTCTGCAGCATAAAACCGGGATCGAGACGATTCCCCATTTTGTTGCGCGTCATTTTACATCCCTAAGCTATGAAAGCCATCTTCTCGGAGCTGCCGCACTCGATATTACCAATGTACTCTGCGTCACTGGAGATACCCCTCATGAGGGCAAGAGCGGGTTTGAATTGACTTCATCAGGGTTGCTCCATATCGCAAAAAATCTTAAGCGGGGCATAACTACTGCACGCAAAGAAATAAAACCGGTCGATTTCTGTTTATGTACGAGCTTTAACCCTAATGTCCCGAATATCCATGGTGAGTTCATGAAGTCGAAGGAAAAGTATAAATGCGGAGCTGAATGTTTTTTCACGCAGCCGGTATTCAAACCCCTTCAATTTATCGAAGTCGCAGAACAGTTCAGACAGCGATGTACCGAAGCGAAACTCATCGCCGGTCTGTCTTTTTTGCATACGAAGAAAAGAGCTTTTGCTCTGATGAAATATTTGGGCATCCCGTATGAGTATATAAGTAATATTGAAGAAAAGAATGAAGCCGAGATGCTCCTGGAAACGGCAGAAAAGCTGAAAGACTATGTTGATGGTTTTTATATTATCCCCATCGGTAAATATGCCAGGGCTTTAGAGTTCGTTAAGAAGATACGAAAAATACTGCAGTAATATCAAATAACAGGATCCTTTTTTAATCCTTTAATGACACGATGACTAGATTACTCAATGATTAATGCATGATACATTTTTGATCTTTCTTCCCAGTCTCCTGTTCTTAGTTCCTAGTATCTAGTTCCCGGTTTTACCGGATAATCCCCAGCCAATCGCCCAAAAGGAACTGGAATCTTCCGATAAGAAGACTGATACGTGACATCACGGTATAGCCGAAAGAAGCACCAAAACCAAGCATGAGAAAGATAATACCGAGGTTCGCAGTCGGCTTAAGGATCCCTTTTCTTTCTTTTGAGAAAAAGAAATAGATCAGCACAGAAAGCACACCAATAAGGATGATTACTGTCCACAAACCAGTATCCCAGCTAGTAAAAGCATCCCTGACGAGTAAGGTGCCCTGTGTTTGTCTGAGGATATCTCTCTGGAATATCGCCGGAATGATCGCGCCAGAACCCCAACCGAGCATAAAGGCGATCGGTAACCGAACAAGGTAACCGATCTTGGGTATGAATCGGGCAAAATAGCATAAACCAAAGAGAAGCGGTACTATATAAAGGAGATTACCCTGCAGAAAAAGCGGTTCAAAAAGATTAGGGAGCATCTGGTTATGCCACGTGATTGCGATAAGATAACCTGCAGAAATACCGACAAATAGATGTTCGGCAAATTGATAGAGGATATTATCGCGGAACAAGAAAGAAAAGATAAAGAGCGTTAAAAGGGCTGAAAGCCAGACCAATGGATCGGTTGATGGGTTCATTTTTTCCTCCTCGTCGCGAAATAGCCGATGTTACCGATAATTATAAAGACCATGATGATAAGATGACCGAGCGATTGAGCATCCATGCCCTGTACTGCCGTGCGTTTGCCTTCTGAGTATTTTCCTTCGTGTACAAGAATTTCATATTCAGAAGCGCCTTTCATGCCAGCCAATAGACCTATGACCTGACCGGTTTCGACATATGGATATACATCAGCTGCAGAGACTGCGGTAACACCGATGCCGACCGGCGCGTGATATCTTGCCTGAGCATACAAGAGCCACGCACGCCACCCTGGGTCACCTGCAGATAGAGTAACGATCATGCTGAGGTCTTTGTAGTTACGCATTTTTTTTGTAATATCTAATGAATCAAGTGGGGTGCCGTAATAATCGACTGGAAATACTCCCTTTATATTATCACCCATACCGAGGAGTATTGCAGTAACACCGAATTTATAGCCTAAAAAGGCATAGTCTTTACCGTATTCTTTATCATACTCTGTCGGTACCTGGGTTAGTGCCATTTCAGCCAGACCCGGTCCTTGGGGCCAGAGTGCCATGACAACTATCTTAACATCACGCGCCATACAATGACGCAGTATGGCGATGAGCATGGGATATAATTCTGGCATTGATTGAGGATCAAAATCACATGATATCAAAACTGGTTTTGATCGAGCGCCCAGGGAATCTATTGCCGCATATAATCTCTCCGCTTTGGGCATAACCCTGATCGGTAATCCAATAGGTATGATCAAGGGGATCATAACGGCGAGGGCTATTACTACATAGATAACTTGTCTGGGTATTTTTGTCAATTTTGAAAAGAAATCCATGCTAACCTCCTCCGCCAAGCCAGGACCTTTCAATACCAAGGATGATCTTTAAAGCAGTAGACACGCCGCCAAATGCTACACCAAAGATTATCCCGCGTTTAGCTGCAGTATTCGGCACGCTTAAAAGCCATTCTGCGATCTCTGGTATCCTCGCCCAGATGAATTGACCAAATGGCACCATGCCGAGCATGACGATAAATGCCGCGACTAATAAAACTGTCGCTTCTCTTGAACGAGCGCGAAAGGCACGATAGGCAGCTGAGGCCATATAAAACGCGAGTATTGCATACATCGCAGCGCCGAGTGGAAGGATGATATTTGTGTATAAAGTCATGAACAGAGTTCCTGCTCTAATTCCGAAAAATATCCCAAGGAACGCCATGACCGTCAGGGCAGCGAGCGTTACATAACTGAAGTACCATTTTTGCTTCTTGCGTTTGATCCGATCGATATGGTGTTTGACCAGACTGCCGGCGCCGAGAACCCAGGCAAAACCAGCTATCGCCAGATACCAGCGATAACTATGGTCGAAAAATTGCTGACTAATAGAATGCGGGACAAAGAACTGGATGACCATTAGTGTGCCAAGGATCATGCATATTAAAAGAGGAATCCGTTTTTTCATTATCGCCTCCTTTGTTAGGTATTGAACAATGCGAGTATCTGTTCAAACCCGAATAACGTCAATGCCGAACCAATGATCAGGATCACAAATATAAATATTTTGCCCCAATCCTGTCCTTTTAAAGAACCCATGAGCAAAGGCTCACGTGATAGATATGCAGATGCCGCATAGAGTTCTTCTCCGATAAGCGTATAATCACAGGTCGTAATGAAAAATGGCAATTGGAATACAGAATCAGTACCAGCGATCTGGATCGCGCCTGTCGAAGCTCCAGTTTCAGCGAGGATAAGAGATTCAGCCCAGAAATAACCAAGAAAGAGATTCGTTGCCGGTTTTTGTCTGACCATGGTTCCGCATACTGCTGCAACATAGGCAAACTGATTGCCGGTGATAAAGTAGACATTGTCTGGATTGTATGTATCTGGTCTTCCCGCATCAGCATGCGCCGCTTTGACAACTTCTTGTGCGACGGTAAAGACTACTGGATTACGGTTTGGCACAAGGAGCGTAGTATTGTATTCGGCGGCCTTTTTAGCGACGCGGGAGAGGATATTGAGTGACGCGATAGTCGCAATATCTGCAATAGATGATAGACCGGGTACATACAGTATCGGTTTGCCCATTTCAGTGGCTCTGCCAACGGCTTCATCCAGAGCATCAAGACCGGCGATCTTTCTTATGTACATGTCTTTTCCTTTACGCGCGTGGTATATGAACCACAAAAGGATCATTGAGTAGATGATAAACCCTATCAGGATATTGAATCGAGCGGTATGGAACCATTGTCCCGTACTCTTTACGGGTTCTGACACTTCAGATCGAGCGACAATTTCGTCTTTTCCAAGTGCGGATATTTGATAGCGATATGTTTTACCAGTCAGCGCATTATTATCAATGAACTGCGTTGTCCACTTGTCAGTTGAAGCGATCTTTTCAAAGGACCCGGTTTCTTCTGATCGGTATATGTCATAACCATCGATTTCGTTATTCTCTTTCACTGCTTGCCAGGAGACCATGATATTACCGCCTTCATCATTTGGCACGTCTTTTACCAGGGGTGTGCCCAATGAATCTATCGCCCCCAGTAAAAAGATCAGCAGGATCGACATATTTACCTCCTATTTATTGTAAAAGATTTCAGGTATTTTTATAAATGAGTAATTATTAATATGGCAGGTTGTCGATAATAAACTATGCGTTGTTTTGCCAATCGCGAGTTTCAAATCATTTTGCGGTCAGGGTCAAATAAGATATTAACAGTGATGCAAAAACCGCACCTATCTCAAGATAATCCTGCCAGAACTTGAATACCAAGCGCGGTACCATTATCCTGTCCCCTTGTTCAATAATGGGATCTTTTTTGCCCGAGATTTTCTCCTTATTTCGATATATCGTCACACCAGACAGGTGTGCATCGCCCATCGGACCTCCGGCCAGACCGATATAATCACTGGTCTTTAGATTTGCCTGAAAGGGGAAGGCGCCAGGATTCACGACCTGACCTTGTACATAGACGATCGCATTGAGTGATGGAATGATCAGGATATCACCATCTTCAAGCAGGATATTATCTTCATCATTTTCATTACTTAGAACACGCCCGAGGTCGATATATAATTTTGCGGTATCTCTTTGTACATAAACACTCTTCATATCGGCCCATGGCGTAATACCTCCTGCTTTGCTGATCATCTCGGTTACGCGTTCTCCTTGATTGAGTTCATAAAGCCCCTCACTTGTTCTCTCGCGTGCTGCAGTGAGTTCGGCAACCCGCAGTTCATATTCTCGTTTGCCAAATACTGCCCCTCTTATGATAACCGATTGTTCCATTCTGGGTACGAGGATCAGATCGCCGTCCTGAACATAGGGGTTGATATCAGTATCACCTGTCTTCTCAAAATTTTCAAGATTAACTAACTGGAGCAGTGCGTTGCTTCTTTTTTGTTCTATTTTTGAGCGTGAACCCACGGTCGTTACGCCGCCAGCGCGCTGGATCACGGTCGATACGCGGTCGACAGGATAAGCTCTGACCATACCCGGGTTTTTTACTTCACCGACAACAAAAACTATAAATTGCCTCATCGCCAGAAGAGTTATGTCGACTTTGATATTCCTGAAGTACTTAAGAAAAACACAACGCAGTGAGTCCTTGGCATTTTTGAGACTCATGCCGTATATTGGAACCGCGGCGACTATATCATATTTTATGATTGACAGTTCTTGCGGGTTGGGCATTGAAGTTACGGGCATATTGATAGTAACTTTACCTTCGTAGGTTACCCCGGTCACATAAGAATAATTCGTGCCGCCGGTTATCGTTATAAGCAGGCTATCTCCGGGCATGAGGATATATTCGTCCGAAATGATCGGTTTATCGAGACCGCTCATAGTGATATCTGTACTGGAAAGACCAGCCTGGTTTGTCTGTGCATGGACTGAGGGCAAAATGGTCAAAATAACCATTATAATAAGATAGTTTATAACTCTTTTCATGGGATAATTATATAGAAATCACTATCGATGTCAACATAAAACTGCTGCGGGTATTGACAACTTAATGATTGTTTTTATAATTGAATATATTGAAGAGATACTTTTTCTTATTGCCTATTTTGTTAAATACACTTGGTGGGATCACAATCGAGATTACGGCTGGTAACATTGACTATCGCATTGAACAGATCAATAATTTTGACCGCATCGGCATGGAAAGACCCCTGATAATATCTGGTAAACCTGGTTTTCCCGAAACTCCTGGTTGTATCTTCAACTATTTGATCCCGGCCGGTATGATGGTGACCGATATCGAGGTCATGGAACAGGTTTGGCGTGTGCTGCCCGGTTCATTTAATCTCTATCCAGTTCAACGTGAGACTTCGCTTGAAACTGCGATGGTCTTTGTGCCGCCTGATCCAACGGCATATTCATACAACGAGGCATTGCCACAAGATCCGATAATGGGGTTTCAATGCGGTAATATGAGAGGTTTCCAGATCCTCCAGATCACGTTATGCCCTTTCAGATATAATCCCGGTACTCGAGAATTATACGTTTTGGAAAAAATAACTCTCAACGCCGTACTTGAGCAAAAACCGACAGGCGTTACGCCGCAGCGGACAACGAGTTTAAGCAATGATGTGTTCGTTGATTTTCTTCGTAATTTTGTTGAAAATAAAAGTGCCGTCAATGATCCATCTTATCGTCCGATATGCAGAATCGAGAACAATCCTTGTGACTCGTTACCCGCTGATCTGCCTTCCTTATTAGGCCCACCCGTGGACTTTATAATAATTACCGATAATGCACAGTCTTTTGTTTATGAAGCTTTTGCGCAGTTTAAAAAGCGCTTAGGCATAAATACCGTTGTGAAAACAGTAGCCTCGATACGCCAATACTATTCTGGAGTCGATGACGCGGCAAAGATACGAAATTTCATAAAGGATGCGGTGGATGAATGGGGGACGGTTTTTATTCTTTTAGGGGGTGATACCCAGGTTGTACCGACGAGGTTCATTTGGGTCGATCGAACAGTCATTTACTCCCAGTTGTGGCTGCCCATTGCCTCTGACCTTTATTATGCTGATCTCGATGGTGATTGGAATTTCGATGGCGACGGAAAATACGGAGAATTAGCCGATTCGATCGATTTTTACCCGGATGTTTTTATCGGGCGTATACCGGCAAACACGGCTCTTGAGGCTCAATCATATGTCGACAAGATATCCGATTATCTTTTCCCGGTCAATAGAGATATGCAAACTAAGGCGCTGTTCTTTAGTTCGAATCTGGATAATAATTGGCCTGGATTACCGTATGCCTATGAACTCGGTTCACACTTGCCGATGCAATTTACGAAATCCTATCTCGATGAAACTTTGAACAATCTCTCGCTGCAATCCTTGAGAGACTCGATCATTGCGGGATTTAATATGATCACCGGTGTCGGCCACGGTGATGTGAATAACATCTGTATTCATTTTGGATGGCCCCGGATTTTTGCGACAAACTATTTTCTCGATTCCTTGACCAACGCTCCGCACTGTGGCTTAATGCTTGTTGTGACTTGTTATACCAATCCTTTCCAGTCTGATTGTTTTGGGAAACACTGGGTCGTCAATCCAAACGGCGGTGGTATCGGTTATATAGGTCCAACGAGTTCGAGTGAAGGCAGTATTCATAAGGAATACATGAAACTCGTATTTGACAGGCTGCCAAGCGGAATGATCAGTCAGGCTCTCGCTGCGGCCAAAGCAAACTTCATCGGTTGCGCTCAGACAAATAACTGGCATCGTGTACACCAGTTTTCTATTTCTTTTCTGGGTGATCCAACCCTTGCTTTGTGGCAGACCAAACCGCGATATTTTGATTCATTAATAGTCCAGCCAGGTTCGCTCCATGTTGGTCTGGATACAATAACTATAGCCCATGGTCTATCAAATAGCCGGATTATTGATATTGTTTTGTATAAGGAGGGGGAGTGTTTTGTGCGGGATTCCTCAGGTGG
>CAYQPW010000005.1:0-115892 GCA_964419565.1 uncultured bacterium | reverse complement strand
CGCGAAGGCGGCAGAACGGTCGGCGCTGGCGTCGTAACTAAAATAATAGAATAATGAGAGTAATAATAACCTTAGCTTGCCAGGAGTGTAAAAACCGGAATTATACGACTACCAAGAACAAGAAAAAACAAAATCGTCTGGAAGTTAAAAAATATTGTCGTACTTGTCGCAAGCACACCTTGCACAAGGAGGTAAAATAGGCCTGTAGCTCTAACGGCAGAGCATCCGGCTCCAAACCGGAGGGTTGGGGGTTCAAATCCCTCCAGGCCTGTAGCAAAGAGCCTACTGTGATAAGAAAAATAATAGATTATATCAAAAAGGTTTATACGGAAATGCGCAAGGTAACGTGGCCTACGCGTCGTGAATTGATAAACTCAACGATCGTCGTCATTGTCATATCAGCTATCGTTGCGGTTATCATCTATCTCTTCGATCTTTTCTTCTCAAAGGGACTCGCACTAATAGTCAAATAGATCATGGAAAAAGCCGAAGAAAAGTTGATGCAATGGTTTGTTGTCCATACGCTGACTGGACACGAGCAAAAAGTCAAAAGGATACTCGAAAAGACTATTAAGGAAAAAAATCTCGACCAAGCCTTTGGCAGGATCGTTATCCCAGTCGAAAATCTCGTTAAGGTTCGAAAAGGCAAGCGGGTGATTGAAGAAAGACGCCTGTATCCCGGATATCTGGTCATTGAGATGGAAGGCAATGATGAAAATTTGCGTTTGGTCAATTCGGTTCCTGGTGTAACGCATTTTCTTGGCTCTAAAACTAAACCGATACCTCTTGTCAAAGAAGAAATAGATGCCCTGCTGGTTCAAGTTAAGGAATCAAAAGAAAAGGTGGTCACGAAAATACCCTTTACCAAAGGTGAAAGGGTGACCGTCACCGATGGTCCTTTTACCGACTTCATCGGCACGGTCGAAGATGTTTTTCCAGACCGTGAAAAGGTCAAAGTTTTGGTGGCAATATTTGGTCGAACCACACCAATTGAATTGGGGTTCCATCAAGTAAAAACTATGTGAGGAAATATATGGCAAAGAAAGTTATTGCAACCGTTAAGTTACAGATCCCGGCCGGAAGCGCTACTCCTGCGCCGCCTGTTGGTCCAGCTCTTGGACAACACGGCGTGAACATAATGGAATTCTGTAAGGCTTTCAACGCGGAGACTAAAAATCTATCCGGCTTAATTGTTCCAGCAGTGATAACTATATACAACGACCGGTCCTTTACCTATATATTGAAAAGCCCGCCTGCAGCTATTTTACTGAAACAGGCTGCGGGTATAGCAAAAGGCTCACCTGTTCCACATCAGGAAAAAGTAGGCAAAGTAACAAAAGCACAAGTAAGAGACATCGCCGAACGTAAATTTAAGGATTTAAACAGCGACACCATCGAACAGGCAATGAAAATTATCGAAGGCACGGCAAGGAGTATGGGGATTAATGTGGAGGATCAATGAAAAGGTCAAAACGGTATCGGGAAAACAAAGCAAATATAGAAGATAAAAAATATTCGTTAAAGGAAGCGATTGAAAAAATCAAACAGCAGGCGAAAGCGAAATTCGATGAGTCTGTCGATATGTCTTTGAAACTAAACATAAATCCAAAAAAGACCGATCAGTTCATAAGAGGTATATCGAACCTGCCACACGGAACTGGGAAAAAGAAAAAGATTCTTGTCTTGACCAAAGGCGAGAAAGTAGAAGAAGCGCAGAAAGCAGGCGCTGATTATGTTGGTTTTGACGAGTATATTGAGAAGATCAAAGGCGGTTGGGCTGATGTAGATATCATTATCGCAACTCCGGACGTCATGTCTGATGTCGGCAAATTGGGTAAGATCCTTGGGCCCAAAGGACTCATGCCTTCACCAAAAGTCGGTACTGTTACTTTTGAGGTTGCGACCCAGGTGCAGGCTTTAAAAAAAGGAAAGGTCGAATTTAAAACTGATAAAACTGGTTGTCTTCATATCGCAGTTGGCCGGGTCTCTTTTGACGTGGATAAATTATCTGAAAACATCGTGGTTCTTTTAGAAGATCTGCTCGCCGCAAAACCGTCGAGCATAAAGGGACAATTTGTTAAGTCAATGACCATCTCATCGACGATCGGTCCAGGGATCCTACTAGACGAGAAAAACGTCTTGGATGAAGCCCGAAAAGGAGGTCTATAATGCCATCACAGAAAAACGAAAAATACCTGAATGAGACAGCCGAACATCTGAAAACAGGAAAAGCATTCTATTTCACTGATTTTACAGGTTTAACTGTTGAGAATATGGAACAACTGCGTCGCGAATTGAAAGAGAATAACGGTAACTATCTCGTTCTAAAGAACACGATCGGCTTTCTGGCGATGAAACAACTGGGCTTTGACGAAACGGCGATCAGAGGACTATTTAGTGGTCCCACCGGTATAGCGATAGCTTTCGATGATCCCATCGTGCTCGCCAAAATTATAACAAGTCATGAAAATCTTAAAGTTAAAGGAAGTTTGATCGAAGGTGATTTCTTCACGACTGAACAAGTGATCGCCTTCTCGAAAATACCTTCAAAAGATGTTCTGTATAGCCAGGTTGTTGGTTCACTCAATATTCTGAGTAATTTCGTGGGCCTTCTGGAAGGTATGATCAGAAATGTAATGTATACATTAGAAGCGATGAAAAATAAGGAGGCAAAATGACGGCAAAAGCCAAGAAAAGTGTTGATACCTTAGTTGATGAAATCGGTAATTTGACAGTAGTTGAACTATCCGAACTCGTAAAAGCACTTCAGGACAAATTTGGTGTTTCAGCCGCCGCGCCTATTCAGGTTGTTGCCCAAGGTGGCGGTGACGCTGGAGTAGGCAAGACTGAGGAAAAAGATGAATTTACCATAACGATGACCTCATGCGGTGACAAAAAAATCCAGGTTCTGAAAGTACTAAGAGAGCTAACTGGTCTAGGGCTAAAAGAAGCCAAAGACATGATCGATAATCTGCCCAAGGACATAAAAGAAAGTGTCCCGAAAGAAGAAGCGCAGAATTTGAAAAGCAAGCTCGAAGAGGTCGGAGCAACGATTGATCTTAAATAGACACAAGTGTGTGTGTCATAAAAAGTATCAACTGGTCAATAACTTGGTAACGGGCAAATACACTGCTGTAGGCTGCAAAACAAAACGCCTATGAATATAGGATATATTGCAGTTAACAGGAAAAATTATCATAATAACCCAAATAACAGGGGAAAAAATATAAGATCATGAGAAACATAATTAATTTCTCAAAGACTAAATCGACTTTCAAGATGCCGCATTTACTCGAAGTGCAGCTCGAGTCATACCATCAGTTCATAAACAAAACCATCAAAAAGGTTTTTAGTGAGCTGTTTCCCGTCTCCGACATTCATAACCGGTATCAGCTCGTCTACAATACGCACCGATTTGGTTTGGCAAAATATTCGGTAAATGAGGCGATAGAAAAAGGCGCGACCTACGGTGTTCCTCTCAAGGTGAGTTTTCGCTTGGTTAGCCGGGACAAAGATGGTGAACTCCATGATATAACCGAGCAGGAAATATATCTTTGTGACCTGCCGCTCATGACTAATCGGGGAACATTCATAATAAATGGAGTAGAAAGAGTTGTCGTTAACCAGATCCACCGGTCGCCTGGGGTTTATTTCAGTGAAGGGGAAAATAGTTTTACTGCCATGGTAATACCTTACCGCGGTCAGTGGGTCGAGTTCATGATCGATCGGTTAAACACATTTTATGCGATCCTCGACCGACGCAGAAAATTGGTTGGCACAATGTTCATCCGCAGTCTTGGTTATGAAAAGAATGAGGATATCATTCAACTTTTCTACCCCACTAAAAAAGTCGATATTAAACAAGCACTCAACTATTTCTGTGGTGAACGGGTAATGGAAGAAGACAATATCCTCGTCCCGGCAGGTGAGCTTTTCGATGAACCTACGCTCGATCTATTAAAGCACAAAGGTATCAAACGTGTTACTATAATTGACTCCCACGAACCCGGGGTCACGATACTCACAAATACTTTCAAAAAAGATCGTACCTCTTCAAAAGAGGAGGCAGCGAAAAAGATTTATACCCTGCTTCGTTCCATGGCTCCACCAACCCTTGATATTGCAGTTGCTTATATAAAAAATATCCTCTTTGACCCCGATCATTTTAACCTGGCAGAAGTCGGGAGATTCAAACTGAACATGAGATTGGGTATCAATGAAAGGTCAACAAAAACCTATCTGACGACCGAGGATCTCTTTGAAGTCTTCCGTGCGCTCTTTCGTTTTGCCAACAAAGAATTCGCGCCTGATGATATTGATCATCTCGGGAATCGCCGCGTACGTCGAGTAGGTGAACTTCTCGGTGCTCAATTCCGACTAGCGATCACGCAGCTCATTCAAAACATTAAAGAAAGAGCTTCATTAATGGATGAATCAGGATTATCACCTCAGGATCTCATTAATCCGCGGTTGGTCTCTAACATTATTAATAAATTTTTCACAACATCACAACTCTCACAATTCATGGAACAAACAAATCCTATTTCAGAGATGACCCACAAACGTCGTATATCATCACTCGGTGCGGGAGGTTTAAAACGTCAGACCGCAGGTTTTGAAGTACGTGATGTCCACTACTCGCACTATTCAAGAATATGTCCGATAGAAACACCTGAAGGACCGAATATCGGTTTGATATCAAGTCTCGCAAGTTATGCAAAGATCGATAAGCATGGTTTCATTTTAGCTCCATACTGGGTCGTGAAGAATATGCGGGTCAAAGATGAAGTGGTCTATTTACGAGCCGACGAGGAAGACAAATACACGATCGCTCAAGCGAATACACCGATCGATAAACACGGAAAGATTTTAAGCGAACGGGTACTCTGTCGAAGAAGAGATGATTTCCCGATGGTTCCACCTGAGGAGGTTGAATTAATGGATGTCTCACCCGAACAGGTATTCAGCCCGACCGCTTCGATTATTCCATTTCTTGAACACAATGATGCAGACCGCGCCCTTATGGGGTCAAATATGCAGCGTCAAGCCGTGCCTCTGCTCGACCCTGATCTGCCCTTGGTAGGAACCGGCATGGAAGAACGCATCGCCAAGAATTCCGGGACTATCCTCCTGGCCGAGGAAGAAGGTACGGTTACTTTTGTCGATGCTCGAAGAATAACTGTTGAAACCACCCAGGGTGTAAAAAAACGCTACCGCTTATCAAAATTCATGCGCTCAAACCAAAATACATGCATACATCAGAAACCACTCGTGAAAATAAGTCAAAAAGTAAAAAAAGGTGATGTCCTGGCAGATGGTTATGCAACAAGAGGGGGTTATCTAGCTCTTGGTAGAAACGTGCTGGTTGCATTCATGCCTTTTTTAGGTTTCAATTTTGAGGACGCGGTAATCGTTTCTGAACGGCTGCTAAAAGAAGATACATTTACTTCGATCCATATACTTGAATTCGATTGCGAAGTGAGGGAAACAAAGCTCGGACCTGAGGAAGTAACCAGAGATATACCAGGCATCAGCGATTTCCTGCTCAAGGACTTAGACGAGTATGGTATGGTACGGGTCGGCGCTCATGTCGGTCCTGACGATATCCTCGTTGGCAAGATCACACCAAAAGGTGAAACTGAATTGACTCCTGAAGAAAGACTCATGCGTGCCGTCTTCGCTGAAAAAGCAATAAATGTCAGGGACACGGCACTGCGGGTAGAACCGGGAGTTGACGGTGTGGTGATCGATCGAAAGATCCTTACCCGACGAACGACCGATCCTTTAGCAAAACTCGTTGAGGAGGAGCGCAAGCAGCGTATCCAAGATGATTTCTCAACTCTGTACGAAGAAACCTTAACGATCCGCAACAGACTATTGAAAACAACACTTTCCGGACATACTGCAGCATCATCAATACGCAATGAAAAGGGCAAAATACTGTTGAGAAAAGGAAGTACTTTTGAGGATGAATTCTTTGATGGATTACGGGCTACGAAACTAACTGCCGATGATAAGTATGTCAGAACTCAAAAGTTAAGTGATGATGCTGTGCAGATAGTTAATGAAGGAGAAGAAAAACTCCAACAGATCGTGGCCGATAAAAAGATTGAAGAGGACAAACTGCTGAGAGGTGATGAATTACCTCACGGTGTACTAAAAATAGTGAAAATATTTATCGCGCAAAAAAGAAGAGTGTCGGTTGGCGACAAGATGGCCGGACGACACGGCAACAAGGGCGTCGTAGCAAAAATAATGCCTCAAGAAAACATGCCCTTCTTACCTGATGGTACACCGGTCGACATCCTCCTTAATCCACTCGGAGTTCCGTCGCGAATGAATGTCGGACAGGTCCTTGAAACCCATCTCGGCTGGGCAGCAGAAAAATTAAAATTCCATGCTGTCACACCGATTTTTGACGGTGCTACGGTTGGTGAAATCAAAGCAAAATTAAAGGAAGCGGAATTGCCTGAAGACGGGCAGATCCAGCTAAAAGATGGAAGGACTGGATTGCCTTTCGATTCAAAGATCACAGTAGGCAATATGTATATGTTAAAATTGATACATATGGTTGACGAAAAAATACATGCCCGTTCAACCGGTCCATATTCTCTGATCACGCAGCAACCGCTCGGCGGAAAAGCCCAATTCGGAGGTCAGCGTTTAGGCGAAATGGAGGTCTGGGCATTAGAAGCATATGGCGCGGCATACACATTACAGGAGATGCTGACCGTTAAATCCGATGATGTTGAAGGTCGAGCAGCAATGTATGAAGCTTTGATACGCGGCAAAAACCCTCCTAAACCGCGTGCTCCGGCATCGTTCAATGTTCTTCTTAAAGAACTCCAGGGACTCTGTTTTAGCGTGACCCTTGAGAAAAAGGAGGTTTCTGATGAGGAGTAAAACCTTTGAAAGCATTGACCTGATGGAATATAAAGGAATCAAAATAAGCCTCGCCTCACCAGAAACAATACTGTCATGGTCTCGAGGTGAAGTGACGCGGGCAGACACGATCAACTATCGGACCCAACGCCCTGAAAAAGATGGATTATTCTGCGAGAGAATCTTTGGTCCGGTTAAGGATTTTGAATGTTCGTGCGGTAAATATAAAAAAGCCAAGTATCGCGGTACCATATGCGACCGCTGTGGCGTGGAAGTCGCCGCTGCATCAGTACGAAGAAATCGCATGGGTCATGTTGATTTAGCGGTACCGGTTGCCCATGTTTTCTACTATAAAATACCGCCGAGTAAGATCGGTTTGCTTTTGGATCTATCGATAAATCAGCTCGAGGCAATATTAAATTATGAAGCTTATATTGTCCTGGAATCAGGCGATTCACCATATCGAAAAGGTGAAGTGCTCGTTGAGGAAGAGTTTCGTGATGCCCAAGAGAAATATGAGGGTTTCAAAGCCGACATGGGAGGCCAGCCGGTCTATGATCTGTTAAAAGAAATAGATCTGGAGAATTTATCTTCGGATCTTAGAATAAGATTAGAGAAAGAAACGCTTAAAGCAAGACGTTTCCAACTGCTCAAGAAATTGAAATTGGTCGAGGCCTTCAGGTTATCAGGTAATCGACCTGAGTGGATGGTTTTAACGAGACTGCCGATCATTCCACCTGACCTGCGACCGCTCGTTGCTCTTGAAGGTGGACGGTATGCTACTTCTGACCTGAACGATCTATATAAGCGTGTCATTACCCGAAACAACCGCGTGAAATCGATCACCTCAGGTATAAAAACACCTGAAGTGATCGTACGCAATGAGAAGAGAATGCTGCAGGATTCAGTCGATGCCCTTCTTGATAATTCCAGACGAGCCAGACCGATTAAGGGTCGGGGAAATCGTCCACTCAAATCCCTTGCCGATGCGCTCAAGGGCAAACAAGGCCGTTTCAGGAGAAATCTACTGGGCAAAAGGGTCGATTACTCAGGTCGCTCGGTCATCGTCGTAGATCCTTCGTTGAAATTATATGAGTGCGGCATTCCAAAGGAAATGGCATTAGAACTTTTCAAACCGATGATCGTAAGAAAATTAGAAGAACGCGGTGTCGTTGACTCTGAAAGAAGTGCTCGACGCCTGGTCAGGGCAAAATCGACCGAAGTGTATGAAATCCTCGACGATATTATCAGAGACCGACCCGTATTACTGAACCGTGCACCGACCCTTCACCGCGTATCGATACAGGCATTCTTGCCAGTTCTAAGAGAAGGAAGGGCTATTACAATACACCCGATGGTCTGTCATCCATTCAATGCAGATTTCGATGGCGATACAATGAGTTTACACGTACCCCTGGCTCCCGAAGCAATCCTTGAATCCTACATGCTCTTACTTTCCATTCACAATATACGTTCTCCTGCACACGGTCGGGCACTAATGGCACCAACTCAGGATGTGGTTATCGGACTTTACTATTTGACCAAAGAAAGAATGGACAAGGACCAAAAGCTTCGGCTATTCTCCTCAGTCGATGAAATAGAAATGGCGCTCGTTAACCGCACGGTTACGCTCCATGAACCTGTGAAGTATGAATGTAAAAATAAGATCGTGGAAACTACTGTCGGGCGAGTCATTTTCAACAGTCTTCTTCCTGAGGAAATGCAGTTCAAAAATCAATCGGTCAATAAGAGGATACTTGAAGGAATCGTCGATGAATGCCTTGAAAAATTCGGCACCGAAAAGGCGATAGAACTACTCGACAGCATGAAAAAAGTCGGTTTTGAGTATGCTACAAGATCAGGACTTACTATCGGTATTGACGATATGGTTAGCCCGCGCATCAAAGAGAAAATCTGGCAAAAAGGTACCAAAGAGGTTATGGAAATAAACCGGGCTCATAATAATGGTCTCATCTCGGAAACTGAGCGGTATAATAAAATAATCGATACGTGGACTCGCGTTGCGATGGACATTGAAGAAAATCTTTTGGAAGGACTTGAATCAGACATGAATGGATTCAATCCGTTATTTATGATGGTCAATTCTGGTGCACGTGGTTCTCGCAACCAAGCCTGTCAGATCTGTGGTTTACGAGGTTTAATGTCGAAACCGCAGCGTAAGGTGACATCGGTTCAGATCATTGAAACACCTATTAAATCATCGTGTAAAGAAGGTCTGTCAGTACTTGAATACTTCATCTCAACGCACGGTGCACGAAAGGGATTGGCCGATACGGCTCTGAAAACAGCGGACGCTGGATATCTGACGCGTCGGCTCGTTGATGTCGCCCAGAACGTTATCATCACTATGAAAGATTGCGGCACAATCATGGGTCAGGAAATAAGCGCCCTAAAAGAAGGTGAAAAAATAGTGGAAGCATTGAGTGAGAGGATTGCTGGTCGTGTCGCTCTGGTCGATGTAATCGACCCGGTCACAGATGATATGATCGTCAAGGGTGGTGATGAGATCCAAAATGACCAGGCGCTTAAAATAGAAAAAAGCGGCATTGAAAAAGTAAAAGTTCGATCCATTCTCACCTGCGAAGCGCAGGTTGGGTTATGCGCAAAGTGCTACGGCAGAAATCTTGCAACCGGTAAAATGGTTGAAATAGGTGAAGCTGTTGGTGTTATAGCTGCTCAATCTATTGGCGAACCGGGTACCCAGTTAACATTAAGAACTTTCCACGGCGGTGGTGTTGCATTGAGGATAGCTGAAAGCACTTCAAGAAATGCTGATTTCTCCGGAGCTGTAAGCTTTGAGAATCTAACCGGTGTTGAAAAACCAGATGGGAACATAGTAAGTCTGAACGACAAAGGTCGTATGATATTGAAACGCAAGGACGGTAGAAAAATCAGCTATAATATACCGATAGGTGCAGTTATCTACCCTAAAAAGGACACCAGCGTAGAACAGGATGACATGCTCTTTGAATGGGATCCCTATTCAATACCCATTGTCGCGCCAAATGCGGGAACGATCCGATACGTCGACATAATCCCTGGTATTACACTCCAGGAAAACTGGGTGGATGAAAGATCAGGAGGTAAGCAACTCGTCATTGTCGAAGATCGAGTGCGCCACCACCACCCGAAGATCAGTGTTCTTGGCGCTACCAAAAAAGTACTCAAAACATTCTCTATCCCGGCAGGAACATATCTACTAGTAAAAGACGGTGATAAGATCACCCCCGGTACACTCATTGCAAGAATACCTAAGGAAATCGGTAAGAGCAAAGATATTACTGGCGGGTTACCCAGGGTCGAGGAGCTATTCGAATCAAAGATAGTTAAAAATCCTTCGACAGTAACGGAGATCGATGGTATCTGCGACGTCGAAGAGGAAAAAGGGACATGGAAAGTAACGGTTACACCAGAAGTCGGTGATGCCAGAACATACAAAATACCAACGACAAGATATCTTAAAGTGCATTCCGGTGAATTTGTACGTGCTGGCGACCCGCTTTGCGAAGGCGCTATAGATCCCCATGATATCTTGAGGATCAAAGGCCCCATGGAAACCCAGCGTTTTCTCGTAAATGAAATACTTGAAGTATACAGGATCCAGGATGTGAAGATCGACGATAAACACATCGAAGTCATCGTCCGGCAAATGCTGCAGCGAGTTAAAATAGAAGAGCCGGGTAATACGCCATTCGTAGGTGGTGAGATAATCGATAAGCGACGTGTGATCGAAGTGAATCAACAGGCTCTTGCTGAAGGAAGAAAACCGGCAACCTATCGACCTATTCTTCTGGGCATAACCAGAGCAGCGCTTTCTACAGAATCCTTCTTCTCAGCTTCAAGTTTTCAGGAAACGACCAAGGTGCTTGCCGATGCAGCAGTTGAAGGCAAACTCGACCGGCTCGAAGGTCTCAAGGAAAACGTCATTGTCGGAAGGATCATCCCGGCTGGTACAGGTCTCGGTGAATTCCAAAGAATAACTCTTGAAACACAAGAATCCGAAGAAAAGAAAGACGCGTAAATACAGACAGGAATTATTTCAACAAAAGAGCCCCGAAATTATCGGGGCTCTTTTGTTCACGGTCTTCTAATATCTCTAATATAGAAAAGACTGGCCAATATTCATTCTAAAAGAAACTCATGATAAGTCCGCTGAGGATCGGCACAGCGAAATTATCATCCAGGGGTAAGGGCAGTGCCTCAAAAACAGAAGCGGCAATAGCTCCGACGATCAAAGGCATGAAGGGCAGAGTCTGGGGTAGATAGTATATAGCTACAGCAGCTGCCGCAGCGGCCAGTAAAAACCCAATACTGCCCATTATCGTCTTGCCGGTAAATAAACCAGGGCTTTTAATATTCTGACCAAGTATCGCGGCAAAGGTATCCCCAACAATGATGTAAGCACATGCGGCGACGACGATCGGCTTGGCATAAAGCAACGATGTAACGAGGCAGCCAAGAAGTAAATAGGTAGCTCCGCTCAACCTGGTAAATTCATGTCGTCGCAGAAAAGACCCAAAGAATAGAATGAACCCTTCCTTAACACCGTCGACATGGAGTCTTAGAAAATCAACGATAACCACCGCAAGACAGACTGCCAAAAGGATCAGGCGAGCGGATCGCTGAGGCAACATATAATATAGCACGGGGATAAATATCGCCCAAAGATTCAGGAGTTTGCGAAAAACTTCAGCTTTTATTAAAATACAAACCCGCCTGAAAATTTGTTCGAGTCGTGAAGTTCAGAATGAGTGACAAATGCATAATCAAGACTGAACCACTTATACCGCAAACCTAAGCCGAGCGTGTGATTACCATGATATATTCCAGCTCGACCAAAAATTAGATTTTTATATGCCCATTCTATACCGAGATTTAGATCAAAGCCCTCCAGGTCGATGGGCTTCACGATATCACAACCGAACGTGACAATCGAGTGTATTCTGTCCAGAATGACCACCGGAGCCACACCAAAAGATATTTTCGGAACGATTGTTTCTTTTGTCCCGTTGCTCCAGATGATCGGTGACAGCACAAAATCCCTTACTGCAAGACCGGCATTGAAATGTTCAAGGTTGAGCGTAAGACCAAGGTCAACACCGCCGCCATAACCCGTTATCACAGCGAGGTCACGATAGAACACCTTGATATTGGCTCCGTAAGATAGCCATTCACTGCCTTTTGCGGCATTGATATAGACAACAAGATCCTTGGTGCCGACGGTGTCATAGGGTATGGGAGGATTTGAGCCGCTCGGTGGAGCCGAATCCTGCAACTGCGTGAGTTTGATATCGCCAACACTTAGATATTGAAGAGCAAAACCAAAAGAAATATCACCCTTGGGAATGATCACCGAACCAAATTCGTTTTTTACCGCCCCGGCAAAATTTTCAGCATGCATTACTAAAGCACTCCTGCTCGTATAAAAAGAACCCGCTGGATTGAAATATATCACTGACGGATCGGTATATTGAGCAACGCCGATACCACCCATGGCACAAGCTCTCCCACCAACGCCCAATTCCTGAAACTCCCCCGCATACTTGGTTGCACCGAGTAATAACGGAAGTACAATAAGGCTTAAAACACGATACACTTTACACCTGCCTTCATTTCTTTAGTTAGTCTTTTTGCAAGACCGTGAAGCGATCTTAGCTGTATATAAAATTCATAATCACCTGCAGGAACTAATTCATTGTTATCATCAAGGCCATCCCAAACAACGAGGAACTCTCCAGGCGGCCTTATAAGACCATTTATCAGATCCCGTACTTTCTCTCCCAACTGATTATACACCGAAATATAAAGTTTTGAGTCCTGAGTTGCATATATTGCCAGGGTAGTCCCTGGTTGTTCATGAGTAAATTCGCTTGGGAATGTGCCCACCACAAAGCCGTCAGACGCTACCCAGAGGTATTGACCACCCTCTTTCTCGGAGAGAAAAACCTGTCCATATTTACGCCAGATTGAAATACCCCTCGGCGCGATGAACTCACCCTTATCAGTGCCGGTTCTCCCGACTGAAATAATATAGCGAAGTTCATGATCGAACTTATGGATTTGATCATTGATCTCATCAGTCACATAGATACTGCCAAAATAATCAACCGCGATATAAAGGAATCTTGAATCTGCCAGACCGATCTCAAAATTATTGACTGAACCAAGATATCTGCCGTGCATTGAAAACTTGGAAACCCTCAGACCAGATTTGTCGGTAACCACAATGAAATTGTCTTTATGGTGGTTGTGTGGTCCATCTCTATCGATCGCTTCGATCCCCATCGGCTGGAATATTTCCCCTTCAGATCTCCCGACACGTCCAAATACCAGAATGAGAGAATCATCAGATGAGTATATATATACCTTGGAATTATCATAGTCAGTTATGTAGAGGTTATTCTTGGAATCCAGACAGACATCATAAGGTCTTCCGGGTAGTGGGATCTCGCCAACAAAAATGATCTTGCCACCTGAATACTGCAGCTTAACGACGCGTTTGTGGCCAAAATCGGCCAATACGATCAAGCCATCCTCATTCACTGCGATGCCTTTTGGCTCTGAGAAGATCTTATTATTGCCGTATGTCTTTACCGCCGAAAGACCGATATTATAGACGATCTCACCACGACCCGAATTAACGGCGAATGCCGATAACTCATCATCATCCTTTTTAGTCTTTGGATCATCAAGCTCTTTCAGCTTGACCACAGCTATACCCTGCGGGTCATCGTAGTCATAACCCGGGCCTAAGAAGAGCTGCAGATAATACTTCGATGCTCGATAAAAACCGAAAGAATGCTTCTTAGGGGGCACGGCTAAGGTCTGTGGATCATAATTCAACAACAATAATAACAGCAGAAACATCTTCGTAATTATAAGTATTTTCCTGTTATTGTCAAGAGCATGCAGCATCACTTATCCACACATATGCTCTTATATATTGACTTTTACATGATAATCGATATAATACATAGTTGACAGCATACCTGTATGGGAGGGCAAAAGATTTCGAATGATTTACATAATTAACTGTTAGCAGTACATGAATGTCATAAATATAGGAGGTCTTAATGGACATACAGGTTCCATATGGCAAGGATGAAAAGCTGGCCGTGAGCCTGAATGATACGAATGTCTTGGATGTGGTGTATCCTAATAAGGTTACTGAGCAAAATGAAACTGAAATTTTACTCAAGGCAGTGGAAAATCCAGTTAAATCGAAGTCTTTTTCTGATTTTCTAGCCGATTCCAAAGATGTACTGTTTATTGTTAATGACGGCACCCGGCCCACGCCTACCGCAAAGGTTCTCGACATCATCTACGATCAAATAAAAACAAAAAATATCAAGTTTATCATTGCAACAGGAGTCCATCGTCCGCCTAGCCAGGAAGAATACGATTTTATTTTTGGTAAATTTTATAATGTCTTTAAAGATCAAATTTTTGTACACGATAGTAAAAAAGATGAGGACATGGTCCACATCGGTACATCAAAAAATGGCACTGAGATGTACGTCAACCGAATGGGCACTGAAGCACATAAGATCGTCATTATTGGCTCAGTTGAACCTCATTATTTTGGTGGCTATACTGGCGGAAGAAAGTCCTTTCTTCCGGGTATCGCATCGCGTAAAACTATCGCGCAAAATCACAAACATGCATTGAAAATGGAAGCTCAAGCACTGGCGCTTGAGGGTAATCCAGTACATGAGGATATGATCGATGCCTTAAAGACGATCGCGGACAAGGAGATCTTCTCGATCCAGACTGTTTTAGACGGTGAAAGAAGACTATACGGTGTATCGAGCGGTCATATCCATGAATCTTTTTATGCAGCGATCGATAAAGCAAAAGAGGTCTTTTGTGTGAAAATCCCTGAAAAAGCAGATATCGTTGTCAGTGTTGCGCCTTATCCAATGGATATCGACTTATATCAGTCACAAAAGGCGCTCGATAATGGCAAACTGGCTTTAAAAAAGGATGGGATTTTGATCATGGTTTCAAAATGCCGAACCGGGATAGGCGAGCCGACCTTTTTCGAACTCTTATCCTCGAGCGAAACACCGGGTAAGGCATTAGAGATAATTGATAGCGGGTACAAACTTGGCTATCACAAAGCAGCTAAAATGGCTGAAATCGGCACCTGGGCTCAAATCTGGGGTGTGAGCGACCTTGATGACAAGGACATGAACGCTATCTTCATAAGGCCGTTTCATAACCTCCAAAAAGCTTTGAACAAAGCGATTGAAATAAAAGGTAAAGACGCCAAGGTGCTGTTCTTAATGGACGGAAGCATTACCGTCCCATTCGTTGAAAGGAGATAAGATGAAAGTCGATCTGGATAAATTGACTAAAATAGTTGGTCCAGAGAATATAATAAGTGATGTTGCAGATTTATATATTTATGGTACAGATGCATCAGTACATGAATCCCTTGCTTCAGCAGTGATCGCGCCCAAGACCATTGAACAAATACAGGCGATCGTACGCTATGCAAATGCTGAGCTTATCCCGATCATAGCAAGAGGTGCGGGGTCTGGCATGTCGGGTCAAGCCGTCCCTATTGATGGCGGCATAATACTCGATCTAAAAGCCATGAACCGTATCCTTGAAATCAGACCAGCTGATATGCTCTGTCGGGTTGAATCTGGTGTTGTTGACGACGATTTGAATAGGGCTTTGCAACCCTATGGTCTTTTCTATCCACCAGCACCTGCGTCGAGCAGAGTAGCAACGATCGGAGGTGAAATTGCCAACAATGCCTCTGGTATCCGTTCGGTAAAATATGGTGCAACACGAGATTCCGTACTGGGCATGAAAGTCGTACTCGCTAATGGTGATCTTGTTACCCTTGGATCTAATACTCGCGTCGAAGCTTCTGGCTACCAGCTTGACCGTCTCATGGTTGGGTCTGAAGGAACCCTCGGGATCATCGTAGAAGCCACCATGCTGTTGCGACCGATACCAAAACTCCGCTGTCTTGGTAGAGTGAGTTTCAATAAATTACACGAAGCAGGTGAAACCATTACCGAGATTATTTCAAGCGGCAGGCAGCCGTCGATGATCGAACTCATGGATAATATTGCGATAACCGCGGTCAATACGACCCTCGATATGGGGCTACCAGATGTTGAGGCGATAATCATGTTTGAGGCTGATGGTGAGGTAAAAGAAGCGGTTGACTATGAAATAGAACAGATGAAGAAGATCTGCGAAAAACACAATGGATTCGATATTCAAGCAAGTTATGATGCCAAAACAAGAACAAAGTTATTTGCCGGCAGAAAAAAGTTATTTGCCGCTTTGTCCCGGTATAAAGAGGGATTGGCCTGCACTTCGCTCGCTGATGACATGGCCGTACCCTATTCAAAGATGGCTAACCTTGCAGAAAAGATCCACGAGATTGCCGACCGCAATAATGTGGTGATGACCGCTTATGGACACTGCGGGTCAGGTTGTATGCATACCAAGATTTTGATGGATCCAACCAAGAAAAAATCGTGGGAGGATGCAAAGCATGCGGTCGCTGAAGTATATGATTATGTTCGTTCAGTCGGCGGCACGACTTCAGCAGAACATGGGATAGGTCTTTCCAAAGCACCTTCTTGGAAAAAGGAAAAAAATGATTCGATCGAGATGGTGAAAGCGATTAAAAAAGCACTCGATCCAAACAACATACTAAATCCCCATAAGGTACAGGATGCACCAAACGATTGGGTAACAGCGACAAAACTACGCTACACAGCCCGCTAAGGAGAGAAAAATGGTCACGAATTTTGCCAGATTGAAAAAGTGGGAAAATGAACTGGATATTTGTATTCGCTGTGGTTACTGCTATGAGAACTGCCATCTCGTTAAACTCTCCGGCTGGGAATCAAATTCACCAAGAGGTAAGCTCTCTTTGCTCTACGGAATGCTCAGCGGCAGTGTCAAACCCTCAAAATACATCACGGAAAAGTTATACGAGTGCTTTTACTGCAAGAACTGCAGTAAAAATTGCTCGGCCAAGGTATCGGTCACTGATATATTTAGTGATGCCCGTGCTGACCTTGCTGAAATGGGGTTCTCTGGTGAAGGTGTTACAGCCGAGGTCGATAAGGACTTCTGCAGCACTTGCGGTATATGCGTTTCAGTATGCAAAGCCGAGGCGATCAAGATCGACAGAGAGAAAAAAGAGATCATCCTCGATAAAATAAAATGTCAGGGCTGCGGCTCATGCATCTCAGCATGTCCTTCTGGTATAATCAAACAAAAACACGGTTATGATATAACCTCGGACGAGCTCTCAGCCAAAATAAAGAACATAGTAAAGGATGATAAGAAAAAGGTAGTAGTATTCTGCTGCAACTGGCAATTACACCCGGGCCTGCGCTTGTCCCAACTCGCTGTATCGGTGAAAAATGGACTACCCTATGGAATAATCATCAATGTCTGTGCAGGACGACTCTGCCCTGAACAGATACTTGAAGCATTTGACCATGGCGCCTGGGGTGTGATGATCGCGAGCTGTCCTTTTGAGGAATGTGAACATGACGGTAATTACAAGGCAAAAGCTCGAGTCCATATGATGAAGCAGCTGCTCCAGCAACTCAGCATAAATCCGAAACGTCTTACGATCGACTATTTCTCTTCGACAGAAGGAGCAAAGTTCAAAAAAGCAGCTGATAGTTTTAGCGATGAGATCATGGCATTAGGAGCAATGAAATAGGAAAAACATGAACATAAAATACTTGAAAGAATGGGAAAATGAGTTGAATGTTTGTATCAGATGCGCATATTGTTTCGAGGGATGTCCCATGTATAAACATCTCAGCTGGGAAGCTGATACACCGCGCGGGAAAACCATCCTTGCTTATGGATTGCTAAGTGGAGAACTTGAACCATCTCAGTATATCGCTGATAAAATTTTTCAATGCACTTACTGTAAAGACTGTACAGAGAGATGTGCGGCAAATGTATCTGTGTCTGATATTCTGACTGCTGTGAGATCCGATCTTATTGATGCCGGCTATAAATACGATACGCACCTGAATTTATTGGACAAAATTAAACGCACGGGAAACATCTTTGGTGAAAAACTCAGCCCCCCTCCAATTGAGGAAGGTGAGACTCCTGTACTCCTCGGGTGCAGATTTCTTGAGAGATCAGAAGATGCAAAGAAATACCTTGAAATGCTAAAGAAGCTGGGGATAAAACCAAAAGTTTTTGATGAAACTTGTTGTGGCATGCCGTTTGCAGTATTGGGCTACAAGGACGACTTTAAAAACCAGCAGGATGAATTCCGGAAACGGCTCCCATCTAAAGAGATCATATGCCTGTGCACAACGTGTGTATTTTTCATTAGGAAAGCTTATCCAGACCTCAAAGCTATATATGTAATTGACGAAGTTGTAAAGAGATTACCTGAGTCCAACCACAAGAAACTTGGGATGAAAGTCACCTATCATGACCCCTGTAATGTTTCAAGAGGCATGAATATGGTTGAGGAGCCGAGAACGATATTGGATGAGATTGGGGTTGAACTTGTGGAAATGCCAACCCATGGCAAACAGGCAGAATGTTGCGGCGGCGGCGGCGGCGTACTCGTTACCGACAAACAGCTTTCTGAAAAACTCGCCAAGAGACGCGTTGATCAAGCACGCGAAATTGGAGTAAATACACTTGTGACCCTCTGCCCTACTTGCGAACTGAATCTAAAAAATGTCGCCAACAGGGATAACGGTAATTTGGAAGTCAAGAATGTTCTGGACCTAGTTTGGCAAGCACTTCAATAATTCGATTTCTCGATAAGTATTTAGACGGTTAGACAGGTTTCGTTACTTAAAAAGGTCTTTGTATTCTTCATACCCTTCTTTTTCCAGATCCTCTTTCGGGATGAAACGCAAAGCGGCAGAGTTTATGCAGTAGCGAACTCCGCTCGGTCCTGGGCCATCATCAAAAACATGCCCGAGGTGTGAATCAGCTTTTTTACTCTTTACCTCAACCTGCACCGTACCATAATTTGAGTCAGCGTTCTCTACAATATTATCCGGGTTCAAAGGTTTTGTGAAACTTGGCCAGCCAGTCCCTGAATCGAATTTATCTTTAGAACTAAAAAGGACTTCACCAGACACAATATCTACATATATACCTTCCCTTTTATTATCCCAGTATTGATTAGCAAACGGCGGTTCAGTCCCACACTGCTGCGTGACCTTATATTGCAGAGGGGTAAGTTTGTTTTTCAGTTCGTCCTTTGATACTTTACTCTGACGGGAAAGAAATTTCTTTGCCTTATCAGTCTGCCATATACTCTTTTGGAACTGCACCCGACCAGACCCACCTTTATACGAGTTATACTGGATCGGACACGTTTTATAATAGTCTTGATGATAATCTTCGGCTTTGTAGAATGCTGTAACTTGCCGTATTTCAGTAGCGACGGGTTCTTTAAAAATACCCGCTTCATTTAACGCTTTTTTGGATTCTTCAGCGAGTTTTTTTTGCTTTCTATCATGGTAAAATATCGCGGTTTGGTATTGAGAACCCCGGTCGACGAACTGCCCACCTGGATCAGTCGGGTCAATCGTCTGCCAAAAGACATTCAACAATTCGTCATAGCTTATCTTTTCGGGATCATAACTAACCTGAACAGCCTCAAGGTGACCGGTAGTGCCTTTGCACACCTCTTCATAGGAAGGGTTATCCTTATGCCCGCCAGTGTAGCCGGAAATTACTTCACTGACGCCTTCTAATCGTTCAAAAGGCTGTTCCATACACCAAAAACAACCACCGGCAAAGGTTGCCACAGCAAGCTTAGACCCGGTCGGTGTTCTGTCTGTTTGGGCAATCGGCTCACTCTTATCGTTATTCATACACGCCCCAACCATAAATGACATTATAATTAGATAAAATGGAATGACTTTCAATTATGAACCTCCTCATTGATTTCATGTATCTGTTATTATGACAATATCAACCATCAGTTGGTTCATAAAGAAAAAACACTGTATTTGATCACGGTATTCAATATTGAAATACAGCGCGGGCTTTTATAACGATACTTTTGCTACTTTGAATGACCCTGGTCTGAGAAATTCAATTTCCTTCATATTGAATCGCAATAGAGTATACTTTGGATCGTCGTATCCCTTCCAGAAATATTTGAAATACGGCATTTGATCGGCTAGCTCCTTTTTTAGTTCTTCATCCTCGACGATATCGACAGTGCATGATCCTCTTACATAACCCTGTTTTTGCTCACCTTGTTCTATATATAAACAGAACTCGGCCCTATTGTTACGCTTCAACTGCTTGATCTTTGCATTACCGGCACTTGTCCCGACCCAGAGTTTTTCATTAAAATGAAGCATGGTAACCGGCCTAACCCTCGGCTGATCATCATCTGATGTCGCTAAAAAAACTGTCTGCATATTTTTAAAATACGACCAGATCTCTTTCTTGATATCATCACCCACGTTTCACCTCCTTTTCTCTATCGAGTGATAAAAGAAAATCTTCCCATTCCTTTACGATGCTATCATCTGCTTCGGCATCCTTATATCTCTTAATAATGATCTTAGCTCCACGCTTTGCCTTATCGATCTTACCAAGACCCCGATAGGCATAGCATCCGAACTCCCCAGCCCGAACCTGGAGGACAATACTCTTGTTTCTAATCCCTGCCTTATGGGCATTGGTACATTGCTCCTCAAGGTATGCCCATTGTCCGTGCTTCTTTGCCCAGTACATTATCCAATACCATACAGTCTCCAGTTTTTTCAGATCATCCAATTCTCCAAGAGCAATAGTCAACGCCTTGCACATGACACCATCCATTTTTTTTATAGCTCCCAGATAGCCTAGAGTATTACCATAAGAGAGGAAATAATCATACAGGCTGGCTTTATTGAATTGTCCAAGTGCTGCCTTAACAAGCTTCGATTCGAATATGGCGCGTGCTTCATCATAGCGTTCCATGTCCATCAAACAGTAGGCTTTTCTTATCTCGATCATGCCCATGAATTCACCGGTCATGATCCTTTCTTCATTATAATCATCAAAGGGTGCGTGTATATTATCATAGGCCTCGAGAGCTTCCTCGTATCTCCCCTGATGCGCAAGTCCTGCTGCTTCATTGAACCTCTCGACAAATGTCCTGCTGACCGATGATCCGTTCTGCTCGTCCAATCAATGCTCCTTTTCTAAATCAATCATCTCCATAAAATCTCCACAGCCATGCGGAATGCTCTCTGAGTTCTGCATACGGTTGCCACATAAAATAAGTTATAATAACTTTTTTCATTCGTTCTCAAAATATTCGAATGCATCGATTATATCAAGGTATACTCCAGAGAACCCGGCATCGAGGATCTTCTTCACATATGAATCTTCATTCCCATAAATGATATCCTGCCATTCTTCATCCCAATATTTGACCATAAAATTGCCCGGCCAATTTGGATTTTCTTGTTCGAGCCAATGCGGCGGGTTAGAATCCCACTCTGATCGCCAATAATACCGATAGTCCTCAGCCTCACCGATACTACAATATGCAAGAACCAAACGAAGGCCGCCGTTTGCTTTTTGTTTAAGTGAAGCGATATCTTGAGCACTGAGCAGCTCATTACCCTGATAAAACAGATCGATTATCAGAACATCATAATCCGCATTTTGTAGAGCATCGAGGAATTCAGTCTTTGATCCATAGAGCTGCGTGTTTATTATATAAAGAAAGTTCTCACCCTCGGTCAGAACGGCTATATCAGCCGCATTAACATTATAAGGGTCAGCCGGGTACTGAGGTATATTGTCGAGCTGTCGGTGGTCTGCGGCAAAAGCAATAAACCCATTTGCCTCGCTGACTTCGTATGAACTGTCAATATAGACTTGACTTGAACAATAATCGATAGCCAGAACGTCGACACCCATGTTTTCGGCAATTTCAAGAAACCCGATCATGTAACTGCGTTCTGCTTCTGGAGTCGGAATATCATCAGCTGTAAATCCATAAAAAAGATCCTCTCTACCAAGACCGTCGAGTGCATTCAAATAATCCTGGACGATGCTGCCGCCTGACTCACCGTTTTGTGTAATGAGTTCCTGCCCATTTTGAGCGATAACCAAAAAACCGGGCTCGATCGCTTTTGCATATGTGCTTATCCCCTGCACAAAACTACGCATGTCCTGGCGAAAGTCTCTGTTTTTATCGGCATTATCTGCGCACTGTATCGCCGAAAAAAATAAAACCAAAAAAATAGTGACAAAAAAATCTTTTATAGAGCGTAACCTCATGGTGTATTGTATCTCGTTAGCGAATAAATGTCAAGTAATCGAAGAATTGTCTTGATCAAATATCGAGTATTTCGCTGAGTTCATCGATCTCGTAGTCTGCAAATTCGCGTGCGAGTTCGATCTTTTCAGGCCAAAGGTGCTTTACGACGTGAGTGGTGAGCACGGTCGTTATACCTACGGCCTTTGCTCCTTCCAGTTCATGAGATCCGCCATCACCCACGAACACACTTTCCCGCGGCGAAACAGCGAGCTTTCCAAGACATAATTCGTAGATCTTTTTATCTGGTTTCACATACCCGACATCACATGAAAAGAGCACACAGTCAAAATATTCTTGAAGCGGAGATTCGTCCCAGCCGTATTTTTCCGTAGCATCGGCATTGCTGATAAGTCCAAGTACTTTACCACGCAACTTCAGCTGTTTAAGCGTATCAATAATTGTATCGGGGATATTATGCAGGGAATATCTGAAACGAGCGATGCGGTTATCAACTGCTTGTTTGATCACCTTATCAGAAACAGCCGGTTTTACCGCTCTGGCCATACGTCTTATGATTTCAAAGGGATCTTTGATCCTACCGCAGAGGCGATCTGGAGAATGGAGGTGCAATTGATCATTCCATACGTCGCGTGAAACACCGAGTATCGTGCTCGTTCCCCGGCCAGGCGCTTCAGCCGACTCAACCGAAACCAAGGTGTGAAAAAGATCAAATAGGACCGCCTTGCACCTTACAATGATCGAACCGGAATTTTTTTCCACTTTTTCGCGATCCACCGGTCAACGAATATAGCTTACTTAGCCTGAATCTCCTTTTTTAACTTACGGCTTTTTAAGTATGCTACGAGTACAATAACACAGCCAGTAACGGCAATGATCAAAGAGACAAAGAAAATACCGATTGCGCCAAATATGACCCCGAATATTTTGAATTGACCTATTGCAAGAACGATATCCGGTTTCTCTACGCCGCCCGCATACCGGGCATTGACAATATACGCTCCAGGACTATCAATATCGAATTCGAGCAGGGAAATACCCGCACGGCCACCCATATTGTAAGTATTATTCATCGCTGGTCTGTCTAGCTCGACCTCGTTTGCCCCGGCTCTCGAGTATAAAGTCACCAGGAGCTCTGCAGGAAGCGCTTCACCAGTCATAAAGACCCTGGTATCAACAACACTGCGATATTCATAAAATATCGTGTACTTGCCAGGTTTATTCAATTCGATTTCATGAGCCCCCGGGACGACAAGCTGGATTTTCGGTGATTGCTCTTTAATTTGTCTAAATAGAAAAACAACGAATAGTATAAAACCAATAATACCTATGACACCAAGAACAGAACCCAGCATATATTTTGTACGGATTGCTGTCTTTGCTTTTGCCTCCATATATACTCCCTTTTATAGTACCTATTTATAATCAACTTATCATTCGCATTATTACTTTTTCTTACTGAACTGCTCTTGCCAATCGATCTTTGCGGTAAGCTGCATGACAATAAACAATGTAATAATGCAAAGTACGGTTATCGCCAAACCAGTGTATCCGGTCAGGAAAAATGTATAGGAAAAGAGCACCAGATAGACGAACTGAGAGATTCCGGTTTCCAAAAAGGCGAATTTAGTCCCGGCAACTATTCGCATATATGAAATTACCAGAAATATCGAAACCGCCGATGAAATCAATAATGAAATATGAATATCGACATGATCAGCAAGATATGCTAAAAGCAGATGAAAACTGAAATATGCTGAAGCCACAAAGAAAAAGTTCATCGGGTGCACTTTAACATCCTTGAGTGCGGTGATGATAAATATCAAAAAGAAGAACAGGAAAAGAGATATCGGTGCAAAGAAGGTGACTTTGCTGACAAAGGGACCGGGATTGACTTTCTGCGGCATCGCAAGATTTATCTGGATACCGGAGATAAGATCATCGTACTGCCAGCTCAATTGCCAGCCTTTATCCAGCTTCACCTTTTCAGTTGGCGATACACTGTTCTGTGAAAAATCCACCTTATCAAAATCAGTTGTCATGGTGAGTCCAAAATTACGTATTTGTGAGACCCCACTTCCGAAAATATACCACCACTCATCCATGCCCTGCGATTCATAAGTAATCGTGACTTTCTTGACCTGATCCGGCTCGATATCGATCGCCTCGACGATCCTGCCTGCGACTGGCTTGAATTCTCTTACTCTATTGCCGTCGATCGACAGAGAAAAATTATCATATATGCCATCCGTGGTCGGAAATGCATATTCGAAATAAAATAGACGTCGTTGACCGGTATGGTTCGAAATAGCATAAGTGCCTTGAAAAGTAATCCCGTACACAGAATACCAGAGTAGACCTTTTTTCCTATGTTCCAGTTTGAAATCAACATCAATGTCACTCCCCTCAAGGGTCACGGGATGATCAGTAGTCTCAACCCTTGTTTCTTCGATCGTCTCTGATCCCCGTACTGTTTTAAACGTTGTCCATTCTTTAGTCTGAAAATAGATATATGGTGCATACTGCATCTGCACAGTACCCCAGAGTTGCCCGACTGCTGCTTTGAGCTTTGTATCCTGTTCATGAGTCCGAGCCGTCGTAACACCGCCCAGGATCATCCACGCGATGCTCGTACATATGAAAATGAAAATAAGCGCTGCGATATTTCTTTTCATGTCGATTTCCTCCTCATTTTATCGATATAAGCAACTCAGATAGAAGCCGCCCATGTATGACACTCATCCGGCATATCATAAGAGATTATCAAGACTCATCCCAACCTGAAAGCACGGCCATTAACCACCAGACTGCATTGCCTTTTTGTTCACAGCTCTCATATGTCGTATGACCAGCCTCATCGCCATGGAAGTGCGGGTGTTCAGCTGGCACCGCAGTTCCATTATGATCATACGTCTCCTGATCCCATTCCTGCGTATTCGGATCATAATACCAAGCATCAAGGTCTGCAAAATCAAAAAGGATCTTATCGTTATCGCTGCAGAACTGTCTGATCTGCTGATTTCTTTGATACCGATTGTAGCCATCTGCACCGGTTGCCTGCGCATTGCCGGTCATGTATATAAAAATGACGTCGGGGAATTCTTGTTCAAGAGCTGAGATGGAATCAAGGTACGCATCGACCTCTTCGGCCGAATAGTAATCCATTTGACAGCACCATGACCACATAGAGACATTTATATCAGGATTATTGGTAAGGACGGCTCTTGTATAGTCCATACCTTCGGATGTCTGCCAGTACAGTTCCGGAGTAATATAGGTCTCACTTTCTTGCCCATCAAATATGCAAAAAGCATTCGCTTCGGTTGGTAAAGTACTGCTGCCGATAGCGATACTGTATGTCTGATCTGCCGCTTCAATCCTGGAAAGCCCGGTCGTCAACTGACTGCCATGCGACGTGTGAGCATAATGCAGCTTCATGTTGACGATCACTGAATCGATCCACTCCAATGGAATATCATCGAGTGCAATATTGTTATGATTTACCGCGTAGGTACCCTCGATAATAGATGCGTTAGAATCCTCCCCGGCGCATGTCATAAACACAATACCAAATATCATCAATAATACCGCTACGTATTTAACGTTATTCATAAATTACCTCCTCATATAAAGGTCACTCATCCTTGTTTAAACCCTCCCCTTCAGCAATCATCTGCCTTATTTCATCGGCCTGAGGGTGCTGCGGATAAACTTCAAGGGCATGCTTAAAATAAGGCGCAGCCTTTTTCTTATCACCAGAATAGTAATAAGTCGCACCGAGATTGACCAAGGCCATGGTAAAATCAGGAGCCAGTTCGATCGCCTTTTCAAAACTCTCGATTTCTTTATCGCGCCACTTTTGATCACCTGTTTGATTGAATTTAAGGCGGTATGCCATACCGAGCAGATTATACGCCCTGGCAGACTTCGGCTCTAATTTAACACCCTGCTGATAGAGTTCGATCGCCTTATCATACTGACCCTGTTCAATGCATTTTACGCCTTCAGTTAGATATTGTCCTGCATTACCTTTCTTACCACATGTCATAATGATTAACGCCACAAAAACAATAAGCAGCTTCTTCATAATACCTCCTTTTGTAATGACCGCCACTGCTTCTCATAATATAATTTTACCCATCAATATCCGCATGTCAATCAAAGACATCATTATTAGTAAAGATCAGGACTTGACGGTACCAAAAAGTGATATTATACCTTATTAAAGGAGGTTATTTTTGATGACATTTCTGCTCTGGCTTATCCTGCTCGTACTGTGCTGGCCCCTTGCATTGCTTGCGATCATCCTCTATCCAATAGTATGGTTGATCCTTTTGCCTTTCCGTATACTGGGGATAGCCGTACATGGCGTCCTTGCATTGATAAAAGCGGTCATAATGCTGCCGGTACGTATACTCAAAGGGCCGGGTTCTCTGAAATCCTGATATCTCTCAGATCTTTTCTAAAATACTCTCCATCATGACTTTGCGACGTTTCCCATACTTACCGCTACCCTGACGCGTTACCAGCCGTTCAATTACCCGACCTGCATATTGCAATTCTATCCACGCATCTTTTGAGCCGATCTCCAACAAAGACAAGAGTGTGTAGTAAAACGGGAAAACCCGCCACCTGCCCTTGCCATCCCGGTATTTCCTGAACGTTTTCAGACTCTTCTTAAGGTATTTCCTGTTCGGCCCAAGACCACCGGCTGCGATGTTCCGCCATAGCGATGCTGTACATATACCGCAACAGAATATGGCGGATTTCTGAAAACGACCAGATCCCATTAATCGCCGGTTCATACCGAGATTTGCACGACGCAATGCATCTTTTACATTTTGCGAAGGACTTTTTAATAATCGAAGCACACGACAAGCTTCTTCACCCATGATATGGCCAATCGCTGCGCCAGACGTTACTTTTTCTCCTGTAAAAACTCGGACACCATATTCGAAATCATAATCCGTAGGTGCAAACATTCTGGCGTAAGAATGTTGCATACCCTGCCGGTCAGCGATCCAATCGCAAACCTTTATTTTCTCTTTAGCCGGTATTGCTCTTCCAAAAAAAAGAAACTCCTCTACCGCATCAATTGTTTTTGCCAGACTATTTTTGTATAATATCTGCATAGTTCTTGCCTTTCATCTTGGTCTCTATTTCTATGCTCTTTAAGATACTCACCATAGCGCCCGCTTCAGCAGTTATCACATCACCTTTTGACAATCTTATTTTTAACAGTGAATATAATGGACAATATATGATCTCGTGTTGCATTGTAGAACCTCCTTTAATCCCCAAATCTGGGGTTAACAATATTGCTGTATAGTGATCCAAAAGTATAAGTCAACCCTATGCTCATATAATAATCATACTGCGTTGCCTGCTGCCTGATCTTCAGCATGATCTCTTCAGGCGTTAGATCCCTTTTCGGGAGTGAAATACGATCATGTATCCATGATGCATATCCATACAGATCGAGTGAGAATCCTTTTATCAGGTGCAAAGACAAATCACCAAGCAGAGTAACCCTGTTCTTGCTGAAATCATGGAAGTAGTTATACCCGGCGAGTGTGGTGCCGACTGAACCCCACGGCTGCTTCATATCCAGAGTTGCTGAGATAGATTCGTGGAATAACTTTTCCTCGATCTTGTCATATATGGTCTCTTCAGTATAATCATTGTAAACGTATCCGATCTTGTATGATATACGTAATTCCCTTCGTGTGGACTGGGAATACGGGAATATATCATATTCGAGCGCCGGATAGACAAAAAAAGTGATATCTTTATTTCGGTATGTCGAAGAGTATATATCATAACCAGCAGCGACTGACCAGTGCTCGTTGATGCTCTTCACAATAAAAGCGCCCGCTCCATAGTCCTTTGTCACACTCGATATCGTTGTCGTATCGTCGATCTGGAAGCGGTTTCTGTCATAATCATAATACGCTGAGGTCTCCAGCTTCCATTGATCAGTAATTCTGGCTACTGACACAGTCGTATATGTCGCTATGTAACTGCTCAACTGCTCACCCTCCAGATAGGTTTGTATACTCACGCTGAATACCCAGTTATTCCAGCGGTCAGGCGCGACTTTGGGTCGTGTTTTTTCTGCAGATGAAATATCGACATCATCGGCAATCGCTGTTTTTGCAATATAGCGCATGAGTCCAAGCTTGAGCTTCTGAACGAGTGCCTTCCTGATTTTATCTTCGCTATCCTGAGTTTCCGATACAAAACAAAGTGTATCATTCTTACCCTCGAACTTGTGCTGTCCAATGAAAGTAAGAGTATGTTCGATACCTTCACTCGCTGTCTCGCGCGTTGTTACCAATATATACACATCAGCAACTGCTCTATCAATAGCATGGTTAACAAAAGGTATCTCTTGCTTGATAAACTGAAAATCGCAGTCTTGGCAGTCAATATAGACTGCTGGAGCAACTGCGTACGCATCACCCGCGTCTTCTGAGAACGCAAGAGAAATGAACACGAACATACCTAATACAAGGGATATGCTACTGTGACACTTCATACACTATTCATTGACGTATGGCAATCATGCCAGTAATATGCCCAGAATTCATTCCACGACTTTTCGAAAACCTTCAACCCAATACCCTCGCTCACAGCATATCGGTCATTTTAGTAAAGAAAGCTCCATATAGCTCGCCCCTTTTATTGGATTGTAACGATACGGTTCTGATTCTACGAAGCCAAGAGATCTGTACAGTGATATAGCCGCATTCATCGTATCGATAGTATCCAGCCTCATACGTTCATAACCGTGAGCAAGGGCGAACTCGATCATTTGCTCAGCCATTGCACGGCCTATCCCTTTTCTGCGGTAGTCAGGTCTAACGTACATCCGTTTCATCTCACATATTTTTTCATCGAGTTTTCTCAGAGCAACGCAACCAGCGATATTGTCTTTATATGATGCCAGGATCAAACAGCCATGCGGCAATGCATATTCTCCAGGCAGTTTCGCAAACTCATCGTTGAAATCCTGAAAATGCAGTTTAAAATCCAGAGATTGTTCGTATTCTTTGAATAGTATTTTTATATCTTCCAGTTGTTCTTCAGTTATCACCTGCAATAGTCTGATCAGATCTTCCTGCATACAAGCTCGCCGCTTCCTATCGGTACGACCAACGCATCAACCCGTTCATCATCGAATACATGCTTTACCATACCCTCCAGGACATCTTTGTGACTGATGACATTATCCGCGACCAGGATACCGCCCGAGACCATATTCGGTATCACTATTTCATAACAGTCTTCATACACATTTTTTTCAGCATCGAGAAAACAAAACGATACTCCACTATACTGGGTAAGGTATTCGCGCGCATCACCTTTGATTAGTTCAACAAGATCCTCAATACCAGCCGCCTGAAAAGTTTCTCTGGCGATCTCGATCTTTTCCTTTAATATCTCAAAGGTCGTAAGCTTACGATCGAGTTCTCTACAAGCCAACGTGATCCAGAGTGCCGAGTATCCGCCGCTCGTCCCTATTTCCAGATACTGCCCGGGCTGTGCACAGGCGGCAAGTAACGCAAGAAATTTTCCGGTTTCCGGAGGGATTTGACGCAATCTATGCCACTTGTCTGTTTTGTTATGACGATGCTCATGGTTAAGCTTCTCGAGATAGTCCATACGCTCAAGAACACGCTTTGGGATATCAAGAAACATCGTTCTTTCCTTGTTCAGTCAAACCGCGGCTGCGCAGTCGTTGCTTTTCCCAGGCGGCAAAATCCTCGGGCGGGTGAACGATCTCGGCATCTGGTTTTTTAATGAGCCGCACCGCATCCGCAGTACAACCGGTAACGCACAATCCACAGCCGATACATCTTTCTCGCTGTACCACAGCTACTCCATCCTGTTCCTGTATCGCGTTGACCTGACACCTTTCAATACATGTCCCGCAATCGGTACATTCGTCAGGATTTACTTTTGCGTAATAATTTGCATAAGCAATCGACTCTTCAATCCCCCAATCAGTTATACCGCGTAATATACCGCAGCAGCAACCGCAACAATTACACACGTAGAAAATATCCTTTACGACATTGCTCACGGTATGGACCAGACCCACTTCCTCTGCTTTATCGAGCAGTGCCAGGGCTTCTTCTTTGGATATCTTATCTGGATGTGCAGGACGCTCGACCGGTGAGAAAATCAAACACATCTTAACCGGGAAAGTGCATTTGCGATCACCCAGTAGATCCTGCTGCACACGACAAATACAGTCCTGTACGCGAAATGATCTTGCCGCATTCAACATCGCCCTGATATCATCATACGGCATGATATGTTCAGATTTCACCGTACCGTGAGCCGGAACAACCCGATGCAAAGCGGGTTGGGGTTTCATGATCCCGGCAGCGCCGCCTTCAGCCATATACTCCTCAAAAAGATGCGCTGCCTCATGGTCCATATCCAGAAGAAATGCCTCATAAATACCCACGACAAACGGAGCTAATCTAAATCGCAGTTTGTGATCTCTCTTTGAAAGCCAGATAAAACCACGTTTCGCAAGGGCGATTAGTCTTTTCTGTACGAGATCTTCTTCCAAACCGATACGCTCGGCGATTACCGCCGCATTCTCCATCTTGCCGGTAAGACACGATGCGATTTCTGCTTCTTCTCTTGAAAAGATTTTCTTGAGCAGTGCTATTTCAACATTCGAAGAGGTTCTGGGAAATCCGTTCGGCAGGTCATCCAAAGCTTGCGCAAGACGCTCAAAAACCTCATCACTCATTTTTTTCTCCTCATGATGAAAGTCTTCAGGTCGCAAGAAAACGGTCTTTCAATTCCTTGATCTGGTTTTCGCTCAAACCCTGGACTTCATAACCCGCAGATCTGCATAATAAGAATATCTGGGCAGCTTTATTTACAATATCCACCAGATCAAAGGCATCAAAAATATCGATCCCCGTTGCCAGACAACCGTGTTTTTCCCACAATACAACACGGTGTTTTTTTAAAGCAGTTATAGTCACCTCGGCCAGGTCCGCAGTACCCGGACAGCGATATGGAGCTAAACCAACACCCTCAGGTAAAAACATCTTGAGCTCCGGATGTATTGACCAGAGTAATCGATTGATCGCTTCTTCTTGATCATATAATTCGATATGGGTAAGGGCGACCAAATGATGCGGATGTGTGTGGACAACAGCTTTCTGGTCCGGATTATTTTCAAAAAGGAAACTGTGAATCTTCAGATGAGAGACAAATTCTGTTGTCGGATTTGACCCGCTTCCCTGACCACCCCAGAGTACATGGTATCCATCTAGCTCGTCTGTGATATAGAATACGATCATTTTCTCCTCAGGATAATCTTTAAGCTCATGCATACGTGAACCAGCAGAGGTCATTAGAAAACAACGCCCCCCACATATCGGTTCGCCTATTGGTCTTTCCACCTTGGGGTATGCGTCAAAAACTTGCCCTCTTTTCTCGACCATATCTGTTATATCTACGGAGATATTACCAGCATTCCCTTCTGCCCAACCCCGTTGCCAAAGATAGCCGCCTACTTCGCCGATATCATGGATAATTTTTTTCATTTCCTCATTGAGTGATATTTTTTTCATCGTCGATCTCCTCCAAATTTCCTGAATATACTAACTATAAAGAATAAGTAGTCAAGCCCCATGACTCGTCACTTTAACGGATCAATTGGTAAAAGTAAACGGGTTTACCATTATGGTGGTTGTGAAAGACATCGTATCTCTTCAGCAGTCTAAGCTCAGCATAATCTGTAATATACTGGTAATTTTCTCCATGATCAGTAATCGAACCGAGGGTGATCAGAAAACTCGGTTTGTACCGTTCTAATTTCAAGTACTTGTCAGCCGGACCGGTCTCCATATTTAATACCAGCATACCTGAAGCTAAAGCAAACGTATCAACGATATCAGTGATTATGACCGGTTTTTCCTGGGTATCTCTGATTGTCTGGCTGATATCCTCTGCCATTCTGACAAATGACCATTCAGGATGAATAATATAGACGATCGTTCGACCGGCATTCAGTACAACATAGCTCGATAGTATCAAAATAAAAAAGATCCTAACGATGTTAACATATTTTGATAACGAAGACCATAAATTACTTATCAGAAAACCCATGATCGATATCAACGGGATGATCGTAAAGATGTAATAACGGGGCGGGTTATAACCACCGCCGATCGCTCCAGCGATCGCGTAGACAATGACCCAGAGGGCAAATGCGATCAGTAGTCGGCGATATGGCAGTCTCTTTAAAAAAAACACCCCGACGATACCGATAATCCCGGCGATATATCCGATACAGTAAATACCATGCATTATCAAATAACCATTCCTTAAGATTTTAAATACTGCATAAATAACAGAATAAATGCCGTGCATAGAATCCGGGAAAATCGGAACAATCGCAAGATAATAACCGCCATAATTACGATACGGGTTTATCACCAGAATTACATAAAAAATACACAGAACAAAAAAGAAGAGAAAGGATAAACCGATACGCTTGAGCTTTTGGGAGGTTATGCAGAAATCATTATCACCATACAATATCACAAAGATCACTGGTATCCAGATTGATAAAGCAGAGATCTTCGCCAATACAGCAAGAAAGATCACAAACGGCATGACCAGTGTTAATATAGAATGCTTGTGGTAAACAAAACTCAAGTAAAAAGCAATGACCGTAAGCAGCAACATAAGATTCTCATTCAATGCTAAACGGCTGTAGACAAATAGAAGATGATTGCACGAAACAAGCGCCAAAATACCGAAACTCATTATGCTACTGGTAAAACGACGGTAAATAAGATAAAGAAAAAACATCGTACCTGTGAAGAATAATACCCCGGCAAATCTGGCACTACAGAGATTTATCCCCATTATTTTAAAGAACGCATACTCAATGAATTGAAAAACGGGCATGACGACGATTGGATTACTCTCCATTGACAATAACCAATTACCTGTAACTGCCTTGGCAACAGCATTGCGCACATACAATCCCTCATCCCCATAGATCTCGGAAGACCAGGTAATACGCGCCGGCACATCAGCCGCCAGGTTGAAAACCCGTATTATGCAGAAAATTACCACGATACCCGCAAATGCTATTTTTAACAATGGTTTTTGGATATCATCTTTCATATTATCGAATCCGATAATTTAATCGCTACGGTCATAAAAAAGATTTTTGAATTTTTCCGGCACAGGCATTATTCTTCTCCGCTCATAGTCGAAAAAAACCACACCGGTTTTGGCACGAGCGATCTCAGAACCTTTTTCTTTATCAGTTAATCTGAAAATAAAATCACAACCGACCTTACTCAGATCGCTGACATCCACTTCGATCCTCAAGATATTACCATAAAAACCTTCTGCCTTGTAGATAATAACAGCATCGGTCATTATAATACCCGTGCCATCGATATCTGCTTCAGTAAATCCATAATGTTTCAAGAACCTGACCCTTGCTTCATGAACCATGGATAGAACCGAATCATTACCCAGGTGACCCCCATAATTGATATCGCCGATGCGTACGGCTAATTCTGTAGAGAATCTGAAATCCTCAGGCAGATCGAGTTTAACACGGCTCATTTATTCCTCCTTGTGTGGTCGATATTTTTTAAACCAGTGAAAACCGTACTCCTCCATGATCTTCAGAAAATCGTCGTTGCCCTCGGGCATAACATCAGCACAATAATGAAGACCAAAATAGCGCTGCGCAGCATTTATATAACCATTTTCCTGGATCCTATTGAGGCATTCTTTAGAAAACGCATGACCATGCACGATATTGCAGACTTCTTCGATCCTCGCCAATCTTTTATCGGTTATCTCGATCCTTATATTGGGATATTTTTCATTAAAGACCGAGGTCAAATCACTGTCGCTCAATTCATGGTATTCTTCACTATGAACGACCGTTCTAACACCCAGTTTTCGCCGTACAAAAGGACTGGTTTTAGCATAACCAAGACACAGCAAAACAACCGGGAAGACGCCTTTTGGAAATCTGAACATATCTTTTATTTCTTTAAAGAATTCCATTATTGTACCGATATATACAGATCCCAGACCGAGCGCGTCCGCTGCTGTGCAAATATTCTGCGCGCATATTATAGTATCCTGGAATGATATCCAGAAATGGCGGAAAGAACACATCGCACTAAATGGCGCCTTTTCAATCTCTGACCATCGTCTGAGACGGTGCCAATCAATACAAAAAAGCAAATTGACCGGTGCATCGCCAATGAATTTTTGACCGCACATATCAGCGAGCTTCTGCCTTTTTTCTGCATTCTCGATTTTTATTATTGAATACGGTTGAAGGTTACCGCCGGTCGGTGAATGAACACCTGCTTCGAGTATCTGTTCAAGGGTCTCTGGCTCAATACTCCTATCGGAAAATTGCCGGCAACTAGCACGTTCATTCAAAATTCGCATCGTCTCGTTCGGATACTGCTTGATTCGGTCTTCCTTTACACCATGGTGCGAAGGCATGCCTTTGTTATCCATAGCTTTATCTCCTTTTATATAGATCTGGCACTTTCTTCATCTGATTGAGAACGTCTGCCAATGGTAAATCCAGCAATGTTAGTATAAAAAGACTACTTTTTCTATGACCCGGAGTTTTTCTGCTTTAAGGACAACAAAATAAATACCGGCTGGAACTGGAAGACCAAATTGGCCAGCACCATCCCACTGAATTACAGTAGGCACTAGGGAATAAGCCCTGGACAGTGAAAAATCTCTAACGACTCTACCGGTTGCATCATAGATCTTCAGCTCTGTGGTTTCTGTGCTCAGCCCTGTGCTAAAGTCGATCACGATCGATTTTGAAAAGGGATTAGGATAACATGATAAAAATACTCCTGAACTGGTCATATGATCAGATTTCTCAGCAACGACCCCGGGGTCTGAAACGATAACGACCCATACTATTGAATCGCAAAACATACCGTCATCGACTCTGAACATCACGGTATCGGTCCTTGCCGATGAACTTGAGTAACAATAACTCGTATCATGAGCTATTGTATCAATAACTCCATTAACGCTCCAGGTATAAAACAGGGAATCCTGGGGATCAGGATCCTGTACCATAACCGTCAGCACAAGAACACTATCGATATTTATATAACACGGTGATGGCGGAGAAAATGCGATTATCTCTGGCGGATAATTCAAGGGGTCGACTTCGATCTCAAAAAGCGTCGGCCACAGCTTACCGGTCACGAACAGACGTACATCATCACCATCATAGGCAATACCGTTCAGTACATTTGGCTGTCCTGAGCTCAATGCTGATAAGTCTAGCCAAGCGGTTACATGACCAGTCTGAGGATCGATAATAGCTATTGAATCACAGTACCAGACATTTGCATAGATATTCCCCTGAATATACTCTAATTCGTTTAAATAAACGACCGGGATCCCCTCAGCTTCAACGTCAATATGACCGACCTCAACATAATTTTGAGGGTCAAGATAGTAAATCCTGGAAGTCCCATCACTCATAATAAGACACGTGTCGTCATGGGTCAATCCCCAACCTTCAGTGCTATAACCGAAACTGTCGATCACCTGAAATGTAGCCTGTTCAATATATACATAACCAGTGTGCTCGCGCCAGGTTATCTGTATTATCGTATCATGCCACATCGTTATGCCTTCCCCGAAATAACTATTATCAAGATAGTGTATTTTCAATATTGCACCGGTTGTTAATTCAACTTTGCGTAAAGTAGATTGAGCATAAAGTCCTGTGCCTTCGTAAAGCGCGTTATTCTCATAGATCAAACCTTGAGTAAAGGCATTGCTGTCATGCGGAAATGAATTAATAATATTGCAGCCGTATACGGGCAGACTATCAGGGTCATAAAATAATTGAGATAGAGCCTTATTGTCATCTCCTGATATTATTTGTGCACTTGAAGGTAAAACTGCTATAAATGATAATAGAATAACAACCACTGCATAACCGCATCGTCTTGCATTTTGTCCGTCATCTATGAAAATATCCATGAAATCTCCAAGAGTAGGAAACCTCCAAATATATTCTACTTATCCACGGCATGCTGTCAATGGCAAGATTCTACAGCGATTTTGTATAGTTGAAAATTCTCTAAAAATGACTATAATAAATGTTCATGGGCTATAATAAGATGACTGAAAACATAATAGACTCCCTGAAAAATATCGTTGGAAAAACAAATATTATTGTCGATAAGGAAGCTTTAGAAAACTACACGCATGATGAAACACCATTATACAGTTCAATGCCGGAAGTCGTCGTTAAACCGATGTCGACACAGCAGGTCTCCGAAATAATGAAGATGGCGAATGCGAATATGATCCCGGTAACACCAAGGAGTGGCGGTACTAGTCTATCAGCTGGTGCTGTGCCGATAAAAGGCGGTATCGTTCTTTCCCTTGAGAATATGAATAAGATCAAAGAAATAGATAAAAAAAACATGATGGTTACGGTTGAACCAGGGATAATAACTGAACAGCTCGGGATTGAACTCGCCAAGCAAGGTCTTTTCTTTCCACCTGACCCGGTCAGTCTCGATTCATGCATGATCGGAGGTAATATCGCGGAATGTGCCGGTGGACCGCGCGCCATGAAATACGGTGTTACAAAAAATTATGTGCTCGGTATCGAAGTTGTACTAGCAGATGGCACAGTTCAGAAATATGGCGGCAAACTTTTAAAAAATGTTACAGGTTATGATGTGATCGACCTTATCATTGGTTCTGAGGGTACGCTTGCTATCATAACTGAAGCAACCCTGAAAGTCCTGCCCTTGCCAACGGTGATAATCGACCTGCTCATCCCTTTTAAGTGCGTGGAAGATTCCGTCAGTTTCGCAATAGATGTGTTACAGACAGGTTTAATGCCAGCGGCTATCGAATTCATGACCGGTGATGTATATCGAATGGTGGAAAAATACCTCAAACGTAAGCTCCCTTTTGCCGAAGCTGAGGGACACGTCATTGTCGAACTCGATGGGGATAACAAAGAACTCTTATCTAAACACTATGATCAGATAGGGAATATCGCTTTAAAAAATGGCGCGCTCGATGTCTTTGTCGGAGAAAGTGCCAAAGACAAAGAAAAGATCTGGGAACCGCGTAAAAAGGCGGGTGATGCATTAAAAGACCAGGCAAAACCTCTGGCACGTGAAGATCTCGTTGTGCCGAAAGACAAGATCCCTGAATTGATAACCCGGCTCAAGCAGTATATTGAACAATATGGAGCAAATCTCTATGCATTCGGCCATCTTGGTGACGGCAATATCCATGCTGATGTCGGGCTTATGCCTGCCGAGAACAAGAAACCTTCGCGTAGTGAAAAAACGATAAAAGACGTCACTGAATTAGACAAGATAGACGAAATGCGCCGGGGTATGTATAAAATCACCTTATCACTGGGAGGTACTATCACCGCTGAACATGGCATAGGTCTATCCAAGATCAAATACCTTGAAATGGCTCTCGATCCCCGGCAGATCATGATCATGAGATCCATCAAGAAGATCTTTGATCCTAATAATATCCTAAATCCCGGTAAAATCTTCCCGGAATAGTGACAAACAGCTCACAAAAAACCGCCCATTCGACCCTATATTTCGTTCAAACTACGCCAATTCAGCGGTTATATGGGTATTGACATTCAAGCGTTTTTATATATAATATAAGGTAATATAAATGGTGATAGATAATATCATGTATCCAACAAATTAATGTTAGTTCGTATCCTTGAAAGGAGGAATTAGATGGCGAAGCCATTAGTCGCATTTTACTGGTGTGCCTCTTGCGGCGGATGCGAAGAAGCCGTTGTCGATCTTGCAGAGGACATTTTAAAGGTCGTTGAAGCAGTTGACATCAGATTTTGGCCGGTAGCTATGGATTTCAAACGTTCAGATGTTGAGGCTATGCAAGATAAATCTTTTGCGGTGAGTTTTATAAACGGTGCGATCCGAACCGAAGAACAAGAAGAGATGGTTAAATTGCTGCGTAAAAAATCACAAATCGTCATCGCTTTTGGATCTTGTGCTCATCTCGGAGGTATCCCGGGTCTGGCAAATGTCTCAAATAGAAAAGAGATATTTGAGACTGCCTACAAGCTCACCCACACGACAGCTAATCCCAAAGGTATTTATCCACAGACCGTCACTGAAACACCATACGGTAAACTGACTTTACCTGAGTTTTATGATACTGTAAAAACGCTCGATCAGACAATTGATGTTGATTATTATCTTCCTGGCTGTGCACCACCACCTGATCTTATTATGCAGGGTATTACTGCGATACTTGAAGGCAAGCTACCACCAAAGGGCTCAGTACTTACCGTCGATAAAGCCTTATGCGAAACTTGTGAACGCAATAAATCGAAACCCGATACCCTGGCTATCAAAGACATCAAGAGGATCTCAATGGTAAAAGCAGATCCTGAGAAGTGTTTCCTTGCTGAAGGTATCATTTGTCTTGGACCGGCAACAAGAGGTGGCTGCGGTGAACGCTGTATCAATGCGAATATGCCATGCCGTGGCTGTTTCGGGCCAACCAAGGAAGTCAAGGATATGGGTGCGAAATTCCTCTCGAGTCTCGCCTCGATCATTGATATCGATGATGTAAAGGAAATCGAAAAGGTCGCTGAATCAGTTCTCGATCCAATAGGTCTGTTCTACATGTATTCTTTACCAAGTTCAATCTTGAAAAGAAAACAGGGGGTTTAGCATGTATAAGGAAATCAAAATAGATCCAATCACTCGTTTAGAAGGACATGGCAGGATTGAGATATTTCTCGATGATAAAGGTGATGTGGCACATGCTTGCTTGCAGGTTCCCGAACTCCGTGGTTACGAAAGATTTGCAGTAGGTCGACTTGCCGAAGAAATGCCCCGTATTACTGAAACGATTTGCGGCGTTTGTCCAACCACGCACCATACATGTTCCGGGAAAACACTCGATGACCTTTATGGTGTAGAACCTCCCCCGGCCGCGCTGAAAATCAGAAAGTTCGTCTATAATGCATTCATGTTTGAGGATCACAATCTCCACTTCTATTTTCTTGGCGGACCTGATTTCATAGTCGGCCCTGACGCGCCAAAAGCAGAACGTAATATCCTGGGTGTGATCGGTAAAGTCGGTGTTGAGATCGGTAAAAAAGTAATCGATATAAGAAAACGTACAAGAAATATCATCCAGACAATGGGCGGTCGTGTTGTACACCCAGTACACTGTTTACCGGGCGGCGTTTCAAAACCAATGACCAAAGAAATGCAGCAAGAATTCAAAAAGACAGCCCAAGACAGTGTCGAGTTCGCCAAGTTCAGTCTCAAGGCATTCGAAGATATCGTACTGGCAAACAAAACATATGTCGACCTCATTGTCGGTGATATCTATAAGCATAAAACTTACTATATGGGTCTGGTCGACGATAATAATAAAGTGGATTTCTACGACGGATGGATAAGGGTTGTTGATCCTGACGGCAAAGAATTTGCCAAATTCAAGGTCAAAGACTACCTCGATCACATTTCTGAAGGTGTCGAATCCTGGACCTATATTAAATTCCCTTATCTCAAGAATGTCGGCTGGAAAGGCTTTGTTGATGGTAAAGACAGCGGGGTCTACCGGGTTGCACCGCTGGGTCGCTTGAACGCCTCAGACGGGATGGCAACACCACTCGCCCAGGAGTACTATGAAAAATTCTATGAAACACTGGGCGGCAAGCCTGCGCACAATACCCTTGCAACACATTGGGCTCGCTTGATCGAAGCTATGCAAGCAGCCGAAGCAATGGTAAAGCTCATTAATGATCCACAAATACTCGATCCTAATGTTCGCAATATGGATTTTCAGACGCCAAAGCAAGGTATCGGTGTGATCGAAGCTCCACGCGGTACCTTATTCCATCACTATGAAACCGATGAAAACGGCGTGCTCACCAAAGCCAATTTGATCGTTGCAACGGTTAATAACTCTGCGGCGATCAATATGTCGGTTGAAAAGGCTGCCAGGAATCTGATCAAAGGCGGTAAGGTCAATGACGGACTCCTCAACATGGTTGAAATGGCTTTCCGTGCTTATGACCCATGCCTTGCCTGCGCAACGCATACGATCAACGGACACGTCCCATTACAGGTCGACATTTACAATACTGATAAGGAAATAGTCAAATCATTAAGGACTGTTTAACAAATAGCAGAACATTGTTTTTAATGGACAAATAATACGAATAATGGGAGGAGCTCAAAGCTCCTCCCATTATTTTAAAATAAAACTAAAAAGCGCCATGAATATTTATCTCCTATGAAAAAAATACTCATATATGGTATGGGAAATCCTTTTCGCTGCGATGATACGATCGGTTTGAAAATCGCCGAAATGCTGAAAGAAGAATGTTCAAATGAGAAAACCATTATAAGATCCGGCAGTATCGATGGCCTGGCTATGCTCGATGAAATAATGGGTTTTGACAAGGTCATCTTGATCGATTCTATTAAAACAGAAAATGGAAACCCCGGTGACATCCTTAAGATAAAAATAGACCCGATGGAAACAAGGCCTTCACTCACTGCATCACACGGTATTGATTTTATATCGGCACTCAGGATAGGCCTGCAATTCGGCTATAAAATGCCCGGCCAGATATTTGTTTATGCAGTAGAGATCAAAGACAATAACACATTCAGCGAAGACTGCACTGATGAAGTACTGGCCAGTATACCGGATGTTATACAAAAAATCCTCGAGGAGATCGAACAATGATCCGCGGATTTATTGAAACATCGCTTGTCGACTGGGATGGCAAAATTTCATCGGTGGTTTTCTTTGACAAATGTAATTTCATGTGCCCGTTCTGTCAGAATTGGGATCTCATTATTAACCCGGATAAATTTCCGATCATCGAATGGAAACAAATCAAAGAAAAATTGCTGGCAAAAAAAGGATGGGTAGACGGTGTCGTGCTGACCGGCGGAGAGCCCTTATGCAGTGGACAAGAAGCTGCCCAGTTATGCAAAAAAATAAAGGAACTCGATCTTCTGGTCAAAATTGATACAAACGGTGCCTTCCCTGAAATTTTGGAGAAGTTGATCGACAGTACGCTCGTCGATTATGTTGCGATGGATATTAAATCACCTGTTGATGAAAGATATAATATCGCAACCGGTAAACATGTCGATCTGGAAAGAATAAAAAAATCCATAAAAATACTTATGAACGGTGATACAGACTATGAATTTAGAACGACATGTGTGCCCGGTATCATCGATGAAGACGCGATCCATCAAATTGGCAAAACTATTGAAGGGGCAAAAAAATGGGCTCTGCAAGCACATGTCCCTGACAATGCTTACAAGGTTCTCTATCAGCAAAAACTCAGCCCGGAATATCATCAGCAGCTGAGAAAATTCTTTAAAATATCTAAAAAATACGTAGCAAATACCTTATTGAGAGCAAAAGTCTAGGCGATTGACTTTAAAAACATTTTAAATATACTTGATCATGACAATTTATACATGGCACACAGGAGGAGGTATTTAACGATGGCTATGAAACCAGATAAACAATTGGAGATTTTAAAAAGCAATGTTGCTGAGATAATTTCTGAAGAGGAGCTTTTGAAAAAACTCAAGAAGAGAAAAAAATTAAGGGTCAAACTCGGTATCGACCCTTCAGGACCGGAGATCCACCTTGGTTTCAGCGTCGTCCTCAGAAAACTACGACAATTTCAAGACCTCGGGCACATCGCAGTCATGGTCGTAGGAGACTTCACCGGCATGATAGGTGATCCAAGCGGTGTCTCAAAAACAAGACCAAAGCTTACGAAAGAGCAGATCAAAAAATACATGGCAAAATACAAAGAACAGATATTCAGGATATTAGACCCCAAGAAGACCGAGTTCACTTATAATAGCAAGTGGCTCGGCTCCTTGACGATGTATGATTTTATCGAACTTGCATCGATGTACACGGTAGCTCGTATCCTGGAAAGAGACGATTTTTCTCAACGGCTCAAAGATGGCCAACCGGTCTATATGCATGAAATTCTCTACCCGCTCTGTCAGGGTTATGATTCTGTATCGATCGAGGCAGATATCGAACTCGGCGGCACTGACCAGAAATTCAATCTCCTTGTCGGACGCGAACTCATGCGTGAATTCAATATGGAACCTCAATGTGTCGTCATGCTGCCGATACTCGAAGGAACCGACGGTGTGCGAAAGATGAGTAAAAGTTTCGGTAATTATATCGGTATTACAGAAACACCGAAACAGATGTTTGGTAAAGCCATGTCGATCCCGGATGAATTGATCACCAAGTACTTTGAACTTGTGACCGATGCCTTCCCTCATAAAATCGAAGAATACAAGATGGCTTTACACGACGGAACGATCAACCCGAGGGACGTGAAATTCGACCTGGCTAAGACGATCGTACGCATGTACCATTCACCGCAGGCTGCTCAAAAAGCGGCCGATGATTTTGATAAGGTCTTTGCAAAAAAAGAGCTCCCAGAAGATATCAAACAGGTCAAAATAAAACACAAGGAAATAAATATCGTCGAATTGTTGGTCGAAACCGGCCTTATGAGTTCACGTGGTGAAGCTAAAAGAAAGATAAGGGAAGGTGCGATCGATATCGACGGCAAACGCATCAAAGACATCAAGCAGACGGTAAAATTAACCAAACCGATAATCATCCGGGCGGGCAAACACAAGTTTCTGAGAGTAGCAAAAAAATAGCTCTTTCACCTTATAATTCATAATTGTACATTCATCGAACTCCTTATTTTAGCTTGATCACCTTTTTTGAAATTATATTATCTCCACTAATGAGTTCGATAAAGTAGACACCGGCTGGAAGTTTGTTGCCAGTCTCGTCGTCACCAGACCATGTAACTGGGTAATTATGTAACTGAGTAATTGATTTCACCACCCTCCCGGTCGCATCATAAATTCTTAGCTCTATGCCCTCTGCATCATGCCCCATGCCCTTAGCACTTTGCCCTATGCTAAAATCGATCATGACCGATTTTACAAAAGGATTTGGATTTATATTCAAACTTGGCTCTTGGAATTCGGGTGTTAAAGCATGTTCTTCCTCTAGCCCGGTCCTGATCAACCCGGTCCAGAATACCCAGCAGCGTACTGGATTTTCAGTTTTCACACCTTCGTTATGAACATAGGCACCAGCATCCTTGTCTTCAATATAAGTAACAAATATTGAATCTGTCACTACTTTAGGACAAGCAGTCATATAATCCTCATCATAACAATAACCAGAACCAGCGCCAGGTGAACGTGTATTCGTTAGATTAACATAATCAGACCAGGTAATACCGTAATCAGTCGAATAAGCGCCATATAATTCACCATTGAAGAAACCAGCCGCTGAAACATCAGTCGTATCATCATTACCATGCCACAGACAATAGAGAAAGCTCGTTGTCGTGTCGAATACAACCTGTGGTTGATCAGCTGGCATGTACGAGGCGCTAAAGTTGCCAGCAGAGCCTTCAATCCACCAGCCCCCGGGTTCATTATAATAAATACTCGGGCTATTTACTACAGTTATCGTATCATTGAACTCGTCCCAATGAAATATCTTCGAAGCCTGATAATAATTAGCACTGTCTACTTTTCTCCCAGCCCAGACAATATGGAGATAGTCATTATCATCAAATACCGCATTGACGTTATTGTAAGCGCGGACCGAATCAGAAGGCTGATAATCAGTAATATTCGTATGCGGTCCCCAGGTAATACCACCATCATCAGAGATCCTATGATAAACATCATTGTCTAGTTGACCGCCAGCAATAGTATCGGTGATGAACTGAGTATGGACAAAAGCTGCTTTGTTTGTATCACGTTTTTCTGATGCCCGCACAAACTGCGATAACGTTGCACAAGAATCAAAACCAGCAATATATAGCCATGTCACCCCTTCGTATATACTAACATATATATGGTGCATATTCCCACCCTTATCACCAGTCGCTAAGACAAAATTATTATTGTTCGCGACTGCTATATATGGCCAAATATGGCCAGGCATACCAGGTGTTCCAGGTGTATTGGGCCATGATCCCCAACCATTACCTGCATCAATATCAATCCATGAATAATAATCAGTACCCGGATTATAGTTGTAAACGATCACTGTTCTTTGCATGTATGGATCCAGGTCGCGTGTAATATCCATCTGGACATAACCGCTCCAGGAAGGAGAAGCCTGAGTTTCACCATAATAAGAACCATCTGAATACCGAAGGTTCCATGCGACATAACGGGTTGTAGCAGCAGCATCCATCTTGGTCCAGACAATATGTGCTTGTCGTAAATCATCGACATCAATCCGCTGCCCATACGAACCATTTGCCTGGAACTCATACCACGTGTAGCCGATTATATCACCCGGCGACTGTGCTGAAGATGCTGCAATCATTATTGAATATACGATTAATACTCTACATGTTTTCATACATCCTCCCCTTTATTTAAATGATACTACTGAATTATGAATATGTCAAGGCCTCTTCTCAAACACAGAATTGACTTCCATATATATATTACTATAATCTAAAAATGAAGGTCGATGTTGCTATCCCCCGCACAAAACTTGATTTTTTTACTTATGAAACTGAAGATTCGTTCAATGTTGGTGATCTTGTATCGGTCCCGCTGCGTAATAAATCAAAGTACGGGATAGTCGTGAAGACAAATTCCCAGCGTGAAATAGACCGTCTGAAAAAAGTGGAATCACTCATCCATAAGAAATTCCTCCCGCTTAATTTAATTAAGCTATATAAATGGATGTCCGATTATTATCTTGCACCACTCGGCGAAGTTCTGCGTCTGGCGCTACCTGCTAAAATCCTGAAAACGTACAACCTTGAGCAGAAACCCAAGACCACTTATGAATTTTTCGAAACACCCACACCAACATATGCGCAATCCAATGCAGTCAAGACGATCATAAGCTCCCTGCATAAAGGTTCTTTTGAAACCTTTCTTCTCTATGGCATAACTGGTAGCGGTAAAACCGAAGTTTATCTGCGGTGTGCTGAAAAAATTATTAAGAGTAATGGAAAGATCTTGGTCCTCGTTCCGGAAATTTCCATGACCCCGCTTCTTTTCACGAGATTCCAGGAAAGGTTTAAGGACGATGTCATCACCATACATTCATCCATGACCATCAAAGAACGCAGGGATATCTGGTATGCTATCAGTAATGGTGAATACAGAGTAGTCATTGGACCCCGTTCAACTATCTTCGTTCCGATCCCGGACCTGAAGATGATCATAGTCGACGAAGAACACGACCGTTCATATAAAGAACATGAAAGAATGCCGCGCTACAATGCACGGGATGTTGCCGTAATGCGCGGCAGGTTTGAAAATATCACGGTCGTACTCGGCAGCGCCACGCCTCAGATCGAATCCTATCATAATGCCGGAATTGGCAAATATAAACTGCTGACCTTGAAAGAACGCATCGACAACAGATCCTTACCATCAATAGAAATGATAGACCTGCGCAAAGAAACCAAAAGGTATATCACACCTGCGCTCGAATCGGCGATTGAAAAAACACTTAATAATGACGAACAAATAATTCTATTTCTTAACCGCCGTGGTTTTGCGCCCAGTCTAATATGCCCGAATTGCGGTTATGTTGCCAAGTGTCCATACTGCAAACTGCCGCTTGTTTATCATAAGCCAGAAAAAGATGATAAAGGTTCACTTTCGTGCCACATATGTCAATATAAAGCCCATATTCAACATGTCTGCCCTAAATGTGCCCGTACTACATTACTTTACCGGGGAGCAGGAACCCAGCGGATAGAAGAACTCCTTGGTAGAATATTCAGGGATACTAATAAAAAGAATCAAATTCTCAGATTAGACCGCGATACAGCTAGAAAAAAAGGCCAAGCAGAAAAAATATACAATACGTTTGAGAACCGAAAGGCGAAAATTCTTCTGGGAACACAGCTCGTTACCAAAGGCTTTGATTTCCCCGATGTTACACTTGTGGGTATCCTCAATGCTGATGTCGTGCTCAATTTACCGGACTTTCGGTCGAGCGAACATACCTTCCAGATGCTCACCCAGGTCGCTGGCCGGTCTGGACGGGGGAAAAAACCAGGTAGTGTTATCATGCAAACATACCATCCTGAACAATACTCGATCCTCTTTAGCCAGCTTCAAAATTATCCAAAGTTTTATGCCCGTGAGATGAGATTGCGTAAAGAACTCAATTTCCCGCCTTTTTCAAAACTTATTCTCTTGAGGATAAGAGGAGAAAAGGAAAAAACCGTCTACGAACAAGCTGGCAAACTGCATAATATTCTAAAAAGAATGAAAAATATCGAGGTGTTAGGTCCTAATCGGTCTTTTTATTATAAAATAAGGAAAAACTACCGTGTATTCATTATTTTAAGGGTGTCAAAGGATTTTAAACATACGATACTAAGATTTCTCAAAATTTATAAAACACCAAATTGTACTCTAGAAGTAGATGTCGATCCGCTCGAAGTATTTTAGAAAATATGTCAACAAATCAAAATTTCGATACTGAAATTTATTGATTAGAAGATTGATTTAACAATGATCTGAAAATCAGTGACGATCGACTGATTCCTCACATAGTAAAGGTTATAGTAGTCCTTTTCCTGCTGAGTTAAAGCCTTTCTCTTTTCTTTTGCCTTAACCTGGACAAGCCCGGTCAAACCAGGCTTATAAATAGGATGGAATTCGCTCGGCTTGAACCCGGTTATTTCAGAACCGACGATACTGAGCCGACCAGTAAAGACTGAATAGTATAATGGGATGTATTTAAGAAAACCAATACCCCCTTGAAATATATCAATATCAATGGGCTTACCGGCATGGCCAATAATCTTCTTTGAGACAAGTTTCCCGCCGATTATAAAATTGAATAAGACCAAAGGAAGAGTGATAAGGATAATAAAACCACTGAATAATAAGTCGAAAGTTCTCTTTACCATGAGGTCGAGTGGATCAGCGACACCCGAGATATCGATAAGAGGTAGGGTATCTATCTCATCGACGGATGATTTGGCAACCAGGTATTCAAGTTCATGGGGCACGATCCTGAAATTCACACCACTGCCTTGAGCCAGAATGATCGTCTCTAATATCTGCGCATTGGTCAAACGGTCGGATGAAAAGACCACTTCGTTGATTTCTTCAACACGGATGACATCCCGGACATTATCAATAGTCGCAAGTACTTCAGTGCCATTGATCTGCTGTCCAACGCTTTTTTCATCGAAATCCACAAAGCCACAAATCTCAAATTGCATGTCCGGACGTTTTTGCAGTTGTCTAAGGATCCTCTTGCCTTCTGTACCGGCGCCTACAATGATAGCCCGGTTCATCTTTGCCAGAGGACCTTTCTTGGAAACCGGCCCGATAATTCTATAGAGTGTGCGCCATAGACTGAGTGTTGTAAGGATCAATAGGAATGAGATCAATACAACGACCCGTGAATAAGCAAATTGCCTGAAAAAATACGTGAATGTTGAGTTAACCAGAAGACCGACTATCGTGCTCCAGAGGATCGGTCTCAGATGGTATTTACCTTTGCGATGATAAGCACCGAACATGTAGATAAATACAAACCAAATAAATACATAAATCGGCATAATGATACTGAAGCGCTCGAGGGCATAGTGCGGAAGCCATATCTTGATCGATAGAAAGCTGCTTGCCATGATAAGGGCAAAGTCGATCAACGGTGAACTCAAATTCCTCAAAATGCGCCAGAGATAAGCGAAAAAGGCGCGCATATAGATACCGAGGACCAATACAGTCCGCAACATTGCTGAATAGTGACTCTTGAAATGCTTACGTGCAAATATAAGCATTGCCGAATAAAAATTTGAAACAAAAGATAATTCACTCTTCTTTGTACTCTCCCCTTTATAGTGAATCGCCTTTGTCGCCGGAGTATAGAATATTCTCCACCCCTGCTGTTTGATCTTATAGCAGAGATCTATGTCTTCACCATACATAAAGTAATCTTCATCAAAATAATCGACGGTCTCGAGTACATGTCTTCTTGCGAATATCAAAGATCCTGGAAGGACGTCGATCTCGCAATGAGCATCCGGATCAAGATAGGTCATATTATAGCGTCCAAACAATCTGCTCTTAGGAAAAAATCGGCTTAAACCGAGTATCCTTGAGAATGCTACCCATGGTGTGGGGAAACTTCGTCGGCTCGCAATCTGATATGACCCATCAGGATTTATTAATTTACATCCCACTGCGCCGGCATCCTCATGTTGTTCAAGATAATCGTTTAGTACAATCAAGGTATCTTCCTGGATGAGTGTGTCGGGATTGAGCAGAAGAACGTATTTTCCTTTCACCTTACGAAGCGCCTGATTATTCGCTTTAGAAAATCCGAGGTTTTTTTTGTTCTCGATCAAATTAACATAAGGAAATCGTTTTCTTATCATCGCCTGACTGCCGTCCACTGAAGCATTGTCAACTATATATATCTCGAGTCTCAGGTCATGTTTAGCACGTTCGATAGCCATCAAGCACTGCTCAAGAAATGCTTTTACATTGTAGTTAACGATGACTATTGATATATCAAATTTCATGTAAAAAAATTATAGGGTTTTTCCTAGCAATGTCAACAATTCTCGGAAAAATTTTCCTGCGCACATGAAACATCATCATCCATTGCCTTCTCGATTTTATAAAGATATATCCTCTGCTCAGGCACACTCGTTTGATCCTGCCAATCATCAAATGTCCATATATACGTGACTATACGCGTACCGGGTTTCAATTCTTGCATGAACTTATCTTTTAGTCTATTATTCGTCGGTTTAAATAGAAATAAGGTTATGACCGTTGCGTTACTGATATCCTGACTGAAGAAATTACCGAATTTCACACGTGCACGCTTTATCTGACCTGAAACGATAATATTCACCCAGGAAAACAAGTATCGGAAAGGATCAGCTTCTATACCTATTGCACGGGCATGATAGATCCTGGCGGCGCTAATGATTATCCTGCCATCGCCGCTTCCTAGATCATATACGATATCTTTATCGCTGACCTGGGCCAGCTCGAGCATTCTATGTACTGTATCCATGGGCGTCGGGTCATATCCAGCTCCAAGCAACAAGGTCCAGTATTTCCAAATGACATAGACCACGAAAACGATCCCGAGTATTATCAAGAATTCCATATTTTAAACGCAACAAGAGGACAGATTACTTTTTCTTTAAATAGCGATCGACAAACGTTAGGATGAAATCCAATCTTTTTTCACGACGCCGCGGCGAGCCATGTCTTGATAAACCGTGAGGTTCTAATGGAAAGCGCACCATTTCGACTTCTTTCTTCAATATTTTCAAAGCTACGTATAGTTCTTCACCCTGGCTTATCGGACAGCGATGATCCTGCTCACTGTGAATTATGAGAAGCGGCGTTTTTATCTTATTTGCATATTTTAAGGGCGACATGTTCCAATAGAACTGAAGATTGTTCTTTTCCCATAAGTGACCACGAAATTCCTTGTGCAGAGAAAACCCGAAGTCCGTACTGAAAAAAGAAATCATGTTCACAACACTTCGCATGGTAATGGCTGCTTTGAAGATATCAGTGTGACCGATTATCCAGTTGGTCATGAAACCACCATAGCTGCCACCCATGACACCCATGCTGCGTTCGTTAATGTACTTACGTTTACCGAGTAAGCGCAAGGCTTTCATGATATCCTTTGTATCTGGTATCCCCCATTGATTATGCAGATCCCTGGCGAATTTCTCGCCGTAGCCAACACTACCGTGCGGATTACAATAGAATACTATATATCCATTCGCGGCGAGTACCTGGAACTCATGGAACAGAGAATTACCATAAGCCGCGTGTGGTCCACCGTGGATTTGAACGATCAACGGGTATCTTTTTTTCTTATTAAAACGCGGCGGTTTCATCAACCAACCCTGGATATCATCTCCCTTATCACCTTTGAACCAGAAGTCCTCTGGTTTAGAGATCCAATGGCCCTTGATGTAACTGCGATTAAGATCGGTCAAGCGTTTTAATTTACCACTTTTCAACAAATACAGATCACCAGGATTGAGCGGATCGCTGATCGCCATGACAAAAGTATCTCCGCCATCATGGTCAAATGCATAAATTACTTGATTATCACCCCAGACTTTGGTGATTTTCTTGTTTTTCGCATCGATACCATAAAGACTCAGATCGCCATTATTTGTGATATGATAATACAAAAACCGACCGTCTTTTGAGAAAACCGGTTGGGTTTGGGCATAATGACCCATATCATCGACGATATAACCCGGTACTGTTCGATCGAGCGATTTTGTAAGGTTTACTGCCTTCCCGCCGTTTATCGGAACTTTCCAGAGATTGAGAGTCCGCCAACCAACAAACTCCTCAGGATATGTGTGACCGAGATATACTATGCTCTTACCGTCGGGTGAAAAAACCGGTTGATACTTGGGACCTGGCAGAGTCTTGACACGTCTCTCCTTTTTCCCATTGATATCGACGATATAGATATCTTGATAAAGCAGTCTTTCTTCGAAATTTACATTGCGGTTTGAGGAAAAAATAATCTTCTTGCCGTCAGGTGAAATATTAGGTCCATCATCACCATTAATGCCAAAAGTCAACTGCTTCATTCTGCCAGAATTTATACGCACGCGCCATATGTGCATCTTTTCTTCAGGCAACATGCCCTTGCCATCATATTTATACCAAGCTTTCTTTACATAATAATACAACGGCGGCTTGCCTTTTTCAGGCACTCGATCTTTATCTTCTTTTTTCTGGACAAACTGACACACGATATTCTTACTATCCGGCGTCCACTCATATGCTCCGAACATGCCGTTTGCGTCGGTCATCGCATATGCTTCGCCGCCGCCTGCCGGGATTATCCAGATATTTTGTTTTAATTCATTTTTCACTATTTCAGTACGGAGAAAAGAGATATATTTACCGTCAGGCGACCACTTGGGTAATTTAATATCTTTGTTACCTCGAATAAAATGCTGTGTCTTGCCTTTCTCGGTAACCACATAAAGATTTGAGAAATATTTATTATTCTTACGATCCATCCATTCCACTGTATAGGCGACCTTTTTGCCACAAGGAGAGAGCGCGATCTCCCTCAGAAATTTCAATTTATATAGATCTTGAACATCGACCCGTTTTTTCTTCATTATTTTCTCCTGCCTTTCATATTCACTGCACTTTATGCAGTATTACCAATTTGTCAAAATAGCATCAACCAATTTATCAGCTGTCTTTTCTACAGCTTCTTCAATCGCTGCGTCCTCATCCGTGGAAAAGGCGGCCCAGTCCGAAATCGTGCCTTCCCAGAAGACTTCGTTCTTTATACGGTCGAGACACCGCACTGAGTAGCTAACGGTTATTTTATACTCAGTAACTGTTTGGTCGCTCGTATAGGTATGCGGATCTTTCGAATAGCCGGAAACTTTTCCCTCAATGACAAGGTCGGCGCTATTCTCATCTGAAATATGCAGTCCTGAACCACTGCGGAATGCCTCGGTAACGGCGTTTGTGGCAAGCTCATCAAGACCAGGTTTAAGCGTTCTGTTCTCAAACAGTTTTATGTGCACTTTTTCAAAATAGCCGGGTAATAACGAGCGGGTTGAATAACCACAACATTTAATAGTAAATAAGTAGGAACTAAGAACTAGGAAGAAAGAAAAAATTCTCAGTTTTGTCATTCTATTTCCTCTAATCTTTTTTGAGCTTCGATACCCCAAGTATCTTGAGCGCCGCGTCTTCGGATAATCCCGCGGTAAATCTTCTTTGCTTCTTCCAGTTCGTCCATTAATTCAAAAACAATGCCGCTCTTGTATTCTGCGGTCGGAGTCCACATCTCATCTTTTGGAAAGAGATCGACGATGCGCCGGTACTGGTATAGGCCCTGGGAGAATTCTCCTTTAGCAACATGAGCCTCGGCCAGCCAGTAGAAAAATTCCGGTGTGGGTTTTAATTTTGCAGCCTTGGATAAAAAAGAAACTGCCTCTCTTATATAGCCGGATCGCAAATAGCCATAACCGATCTCGAAGAGTGATTCAACTTCATCATCTCCTGAAGTCACAGGTACTATCATTTTCCCGGTTTTTATCATCATAGACCAGTTACCGTATTTTTTGTAGCATATCAGCTGGTTCTTGAGTGCATCCAAACGCAGATCTTCATTTTTACTCGCCAGCTCATAATAGAAAGCGGCCGAGTCAAATTCGTGCTGCAGATACTTGATAGTTGCGATTTTAAACGATGTTTTGGCATAAATATCATCCTCGTTCAGATCATCGAAAAATAACTGGAATCTGTATAATGCAGTATCTTCCTGGCCTCGAGCAAAAGGTATTAGTGCCCAGTTGTAATAAATAATATCGGGTAATCGTCTATCACCTAAACTTGCTAATGAATCATAGAGCGCTGCAGCGGCTTTATACTTCTTACTTTCAATAAGGTTTTCTCCATAATGGTTCAAATAATCATAATCAGGTTCCAGAAGATAATGGGCTAGAACTGAATCCGCTTTATTCTTTTTCCCGATATGAGCCAGACTGTGTGCATATATCCGGACAAGACCTGTGTCATTATCAAACATTTGAAGGTCTAGTTTGGCAATACGCGCGTATTTGCCTGCGGCAAAGCAGCTTTTCAATAATTCTTTAGATACTCGAGATATGAATGCCGAATCTGAAGTAGCATGTAAAAGGTCCTCGTACATAGCGATCGCATCAAAACCAAGTCTGGTGAGAGAATTTGCCAGGATAAACCGATACATCGGGTGTTTGACATTAACAAGGACAAGATCCTTTACTGCTGACTGGTATTCACCGTCAGCATAGCTCTTCAATGCCCGCACTTTTCGCAAAAAGTCTTGGGTATTTTTATAGATAAGATATGGCTTAATGACCATGTATGCTTCACTGATCCGGCTATTACTTATGAGAAAATCGCAATAAAGTGAATCCAGGAAATAATAAGTCCCCAGGGTATCGCGTAAAAATATAAGATCTTCTTCGGTTATGGAATCCGGCATTAAAGATTCTATATTCAGAGAATCAGGCAACCTGGTCATAACAGTATCCTGCCCAAGGTGTTCGATCAGCAACCTTACTTCTTCCTGGTCGTCTGGCATAATAAATGGCCGAAACCTGAATTGCTCATCGAGTAATCTGGCTTTTTTATCAAATCCTGGGATCATTGCCAGCTTTTCTAAGATCTCTGGCAATCCCCGACGATCAAAAAGCCTGGCAAGCTTGGCATACCGAAAAAGCAGATCATCATGGATCTGTTTATTGTCTATTCTTTCATATGATCGATAAGCTCGGACCGTATCGCCGATCTCCAGATAAAATTCGGTAAGGTATATCAGTCCTTTCGGTTCATCGATAGATCCATACAGCTCCATTTTTTTGTCTGGATCATCAGTCAATTGAGCCCGGATTATCATGATTGAATCGGTTTGAGTACATAAAGAGAGTGCATGATCAGCTAATAAAAATCTATTCTGCTGAAAAAGACCAAATCCGATACGTTCAAAGACCTCTTGATCGTCGATCAAATGATCATAGCGCTCGATGTACTCAAGAGCGATAGTGTATGCCCCGGCATCGTTTAAATAATTTAGAATAATCAGCACTATTTCTTTGCTGCGCACATCATATTTAAAATCCTCTAAAAATCGATTGGCTTGTGAAACCATATCTGCAAAATCACCCTGACTCTCATAAATATGAACCAGATAATAGACGGCATCCGGGATATGTTCGTTAAGCGGCTCATTTACCAAGAGGTGATCAAGATATATCTCAGCCAGTTTGTAGTTACCATTTTGAAATGCCTGTTCGCCATGCGAAAAGTCATCAGTTTCGCCTGAAGCAAAAATGTATATACATAAAATGATGAAACATGCCTTGAGTATTATTGATCGTGAATTCATTTAATTATCACCTCCAACAGTATTATGCAATATTCTTTCAAGTTTTGTCGCGGCATTATCCCAGGAGAATCTTTGCGCCCACTCCTGCGCTGCCTTTGAAAATCTATCCCATTTTGTATCGTCATGCATCAGCTCTATTACCCGCTCAGCAAATTTCTCGATATTGCCATAAGGGTATAAAAACCCGCCTTTGCCATCGACTACGACCTCGCGTAGTCCGGGTGAATCAGCACAAACCACTGGTGTACCGCAGGACTGTGCTTCAATCGCAGTCAATCCCCAACCTTCCTTGACCGATGGCTGCACGACAACACGGGCGGTTGAATATATTCTATATTTCTCTTCTTCGCTGATAAAACCGGTGAACTTGATATCGAGTTTCAGATCTTGCGACAGCTCCTCCAGTTCTCCTTTTGCATCACCGTCGCCAACAATAACGGCATCAATATCCCGTTGCTTTTTTATCTTTGCAACGGCTTTGACAAAATGGTCGATCGACTTATATTTTTTAACTCGACCGACATAAGCTACGAGATTTTTCTGACGTTCGATCCCGGACATGCTGGGTTTTTGTGGTATCCCGCAATGAACGATATCTATCTTGTTGTCTATACCAAGTCCCCTCAGATCCTCTGCCGTACTTTCAGATATCGATATAAAATTGGAGCTCGGATAAAACCAGCGTATAACAGTCTCGGTTAAAAAAACATAACTCGCAAAAATCGGATTTGTCTCACGGAAGATAGTCCTGCGAAATAGATGCATGAGCATCGGTATAACTTTTTTGCGTGTAAAAAAAGGTGAATAAAAAGGTATTTTGTTGAGATCGTCGATAATTATATCGATCTCGTGATGTCTGAGCAGACTGCGCAGTGCGCACGGTACGAAAAAATTAAAATTCTCACGCCGGCCAATCCTGTAGATACTGAAACCATCAAGAATCTCATAACCGCTCTGCCCCGGTGCCCGGCTGACGAGAAGTTTCACCGTATGCCCCCGTTTGATCAATCGGGAAAAAATTTCATAAAGATAGACTTCGGCACCACCGGCTAAAGGATTTTCCCAATCCTGCCAGTTTATAACGAGAATATTCATTTTATTGTCTGAATAATGTATATTATGTTTTTGCACGCCAGAAATTAAGCAGATCCTCAAGAGTCTTTTCGAACTTAAATATCGGCTTCCACCCTGTGAGTTCGATAAATTTAGTTCCATTACCCACCAATGTTGGGATATCGACTTTTCTTATCTTTGAAGGATCTATCTTTATCTCGAATTTCACCCGTGATAATTTCTGGAAAATCGATAAAGCCTGTTTAAGTGTGTACCCCTCATTTGAAGATATGTTGTAGATATTGCCGCTCTTCGCTTTTGTGATCGCCAATTTGTAACCGTTAATGATGTCTTGAATATTCATGAATTCCCGCTTTACATCGCTATTGCCCAATTCGATCAAAGGTGGTTTAGTGCCTTTCTCGATATCCACTATCTGCGAGGCGATAGAAGGCAATACAAAATCCCTTGATTGTCCTGGCCCGGTATGGGTAAATGGTCGCAATATCACAAAACCAATATTATCTATCGCGTAATTCTGACAGGCCAATTCAGCCGCATATTTACTAACCGCATAGGGGTTCTTTAAGTTGATATCGTCTGTCTCGAGGACATTTTCGCCACCGCCATACACCTCACACGTCGAAACAAAGATGAAAGTCGTTTTTTTCTTCAAGGCCTTCACGGCTTCAAGAAGATTCACGGTCCCGATCAGATTTGTATTATAGGTAAGCGGGGGATCACGAAAAGATTTTGATACTGAGCTGACCGCGGCAAGATGAAAAACAATATCGGGCTGAGACTCCTTGAGGACCTCCTTGGTCATATCAAGATTCACAATATCAAGGGGAACATAAGAACCCTCTTTTGGTATTAACAAAGGATATGCGGTCGCAACGACCCTATTAAGACCTTCCTTCAATGCCTTTATCAGGTGCGAACCGACAAAACCTTCGCTGCCTGTGACAAGAATTGTCTTCACTTTATTTTTTTACGCCAGTAATCCAACAGATCTGATAGTGTTTGATCAAAAGGTATCGATGGCTTCCAACCCGTAGCTTTTTTGAATTTTTCTGCCGAGCCAATGAGCAATTCAACATCAGAAGGTCTCATTCGCGATTTATCAGTTTCTGTTTTAAGATCAACCTTTGAGATCGTAATGAGCTTATCCAGCATTTCTTTTATCTTAACACCGACACCTGATGATATATTGTAAACTTCGCCAGGCTTCCCCTTTGATAAAGACATAGCATAAGCCCGGGCTACATCGCGCACGTCACAGAAATCGCGTACTGCATCCAGATTACCCACTTTGATAACGGGTTCACGCTTGCCTTTCTCGATCTCGACAATCTGTTTGGCAAAATTCGAAGTCGCGAATACTGTTCCCCGACGAGGACCGGTGTGATTAAAAGCACGTGTTCTGATTATGTTCATTCCATAGCTCTTGAAATATTGAAAACCCAAGAGATCCTGGGTCACCTTGCTCACACCATACGGACTTAGCGGTCTTAAAGGGTTTGTCTCTTTTATCGGTACTTCATCTGGATAGACCAGCCCGTATTCCTCACTTGAACCAGCGATATGAATATATGAGTCCAATTTTGTCGCTCTTACTGCTTCAAATATATTGAGCTCTCCTATGATATTAGTCGTGAGCGTTTCTTTTGGAGCACGCCAGGAAAAAGGCACATAACTCTGTGCTGCAAGATGGAATATCTGATCAGGTTTTACCTGTTCAATAACCGTCTTTACTGCAAAAGCGTCCTTTATATCACATTCCAAAAGATTCAGTTTTTCTTGAATGCCAACTATATTTTGTCTGTCCGACCGCCACTTTATAGTCCCGTAAATTTCATGCTTACCCTCGTCTAAAAAATATTCGGCGAGGTGGCTGCCAGCAAAACCAGAGATCCCGGTTATCAGTACCCTCATAAATTCTCCTTGAAATTTAGTAAGAACGGCAAATACCCAACGGGATCGACCGGTTTTTCGTGAAATCTGACTTCATAATGTAAATGAGGCGAGGTTGATTTCCCGGTTGAACCGATGGTTCCGATGACTTTACCGCCTGCGACCCGGTCATTAGCCTGTACATCGACCGAATTCAAATGTCCATAAAATGTGGAGTAGTTCACTGTATGATCTATAATAACGTAATTCCCGAATATCGAATCCCAGCCTGTGGCTTTGACAATACCTGAAGCAGCACTGACTACTGGCGAGAAACGGGCTGCAGCAATATCAATGCCGTTATGCTGAGGGCTGAAACTCCGCGATATCCTACCGGTTGTAGGTAAAAGTGAAGGGATATTTCCCTCATTCGTCGAGATCATTTCCATCTTGCTCGAGTAATCATAGCTTACTGTATCGAGGTCAGGTTCAACTTCAGATGGTGTTTCTTCAATACCGAGCATTACTTTAAGTCTTTTATTATGCATCTCGGTCCGCTCAAGGTTTTCTTTTATCTCCTGAAGTTTAGCAAACTCTTTCTCGATCTCTGCATTTCGGCGTTTTAGTATGACTGTTTCCAAAGCTTGATAATAGACCCGTGAGTAATTGATTACAATATAACTGAGAATAATAACCACGACGAAAACTGAGGCAGCTATTATTCTCAACCATTTTTTTGAAATAAAAAAATATTTAGTACCGCCGGATTCAGTCGATGTAACGACAACTGAGTACCCCTTGTTCATATCTGACCCAGACCGTTTTCGCAAACCATAACGAGTAATCTTATTGTATGTTCGACATCGCCAAGATCACAGACCTCGCTAGTTGAGTGGATATACCTTGTCGGGATAGATACAACACCACTCGCGACGCCTTCTTTGACCATCTGCACAACCGCTGCATCTGTCGTCCCCTGCTCGAGTATCTCGAGTTGATAGGGGATCTTCGCTTCTTCACAAAAAGCAACCAGTTTGTCCTTGACTATTGGATTGGCCAAGAACATCTGGTCTTTGACTTTGATCGCTGTTCCATGACCGAGTTTTACCTCCATCCTACGTGATTCGGGTGTATCTCCGGTAAGGGTTATATCGACGGCGATCGCAAAATCCGGTGAGATACCGTATGCTCCGGTCCGTGCACCTCTTAGACCGACTTCTTCCTGCACAGTAAAGACAAAATACAGCTCACACGGACTCTGCTTTATGCGTTTCATTGTTTCGATCAGACAATAACAGCCGATCCGGTCATCGAGTGCTTTTGACATCATACGTTCATTCGCAATAACTGCGGTCTGCTGAAATGATGCGATGTCGCCTATACAGACTTTTTCTTGAGCTTCTTCCTTATCCCTGACATTGATATCGACGAACAAATTGTCGATACGCGGTGGTTTTGGTGTTTCGGGCTTTGTCTCGACCCCGATGATCCCGACCGTACCGTTTTCAAAAACAATACGCTGACTGATTATGCGTTCCATGAATAAACCACCGACATTGGTAAATCTCAAGAAACCCTTTTTATCGATGTGTGTGACTATCAAACCTATCTCATCCATATGAGCACAGAACATTATCTTAGGGGTCTTTTCACCCCGGGTTGTACTCCTGGAGCCGGCTGGAATATAGGCGATTAGATTACCGAGACGGTCTACTTCGGTGCGCTCACAGAGGCCACTGATTTCAGCCTCTATTATCTTTCTAATGTTTTCTTCTCGTCCTGCTGGTCCATAGGCGTTGCAGAGCTTTCTCGCTAATTCCATAAAGACTTCTCCTTGTAAACCTTTTCAATACTGAGCGTCAGCAGTCTGACGCCGTATTCAACATCCCTTTTTGATACGATCGACAACGGAGAATGTATATATCGGGCTGGCGTCTGAATAGCAGCGGTGCGTACACCGGCTCGACTGAGATGAATCGGGCCTGCATCCGTACCTCCGATCATCGGTTTTTTGAGCTGGTACGGTATATCATGCTCCTTTGCAGTATTTATTATCAGAGATACGAGCTGTTTATCGCATATGATCGAACGGTCTGCAATAGTTATTACCGGTCCCTTACCGATCTCAGGATATAGCGGGATATCTTTATCTGAAGGCCATTCACCCGAGGCTGTAGTATCTATGGCAAATGCAATATCAGGACATACCCGATATGCTACTATACCAGCACCGCGCAAACCAGCCTCTTCCTGAACAGTGAACGCACAATACATCGGCAGATCAGTTTGTTCAAGTATCTTCATAAGTATATAGCAGCCGATACGATCATCAAATGCCTTGCCGTAAATATTCTCCCCATTTTCACGGTATTCTGTGTCAAATGTGCCCAAATCACCGATTGCAACTAGTTTTTCTGCTTCTTCTTTAGAGGTAACACCGATATCTATGAAAAGGTCTTTTACTTTGGGCATTTTCTTTTTTTCATCATCTTTTAATTGGTGTATCGGTTTTCGACCGATCACACCATTAATGCCTTTACTACCGATAATCACCCTTTTTGCAAGGATAACTTGGGGTAAAATACCGATCAATGAAAATTTCAACAACCCCTTCTTTTCAATACCGATGATCATGAAACCGACTTCATCCATATGAGCGGTCAAGAGTATACGGGGCTTTTTTATCTCACCTTTACGGACAATAAGATTGCCATATGGGTCTTCGACTATGTCGTCGACATCTTGTTCTATCTTACCCCTGATGAATTCCTTGATCCTTTTTTCGCCGCCGCTTACGCCGATGAGTTCGCTGAGCTCTTTGAACATAGGCCAATTATAGCTAATAAGGCCTGATTGTCAACATGATAGTCCCCTTGACATCGCTTTTTTATATGGTAATATTGATCAGGGAGGCAAGATGGTTGGTTTAATGATATTTACAATACTCATCGGCTATATTTATGAGGATGCTGATAGTCTTATTGTACAGAATGACAGCCTGGTCATCTGCGGGAATCACCAGTACAATATCAAAATCCATATATCTGGGGCCGGAAAACTAAAGATCAGACAATGGAGCGCAGCAGCAGACTCGTTTGGCAAACTATATCTTAATGCACCGGTAATTATTATTGAAGAGTTATCCTCGGTGATCGGCTCGGAATTTGGTTATCGGGGAGCCTATTTAAACAGCCACCCTCAGGGATATGGACCCGGTGGCGGCGGTGCTGGCGGGGTAAGTGGCGGTGCAGGCGGCGGCGGCGCATATGGAGGTAATGGCGGTCTGGGCGGAGACATCTATGGCGGCTCAGGCGGTGTAGGTTACGGCGACCCTGCAGATACGATCATTGACTTGGGGTCTGGTGGAGGCTGCGGCCGGCTGAGTGCACTCGACGGTGCCGGCGGTAATGGCGGTGCACAGATCTATTTAAAGGCTCAACACATATTAATAGATTCTTCGTCGATAGTATCTGATGGACAACGGGGGTATGACGGTTCAGTGGAGGCAGGCGGCGGCGGCGCAGGCGGCGGTATAATGGTGTGGGCCGATACGCTCACCCTTCACCATACCGGGATCACGGCTAATGGTGGGAATGGCGGCGATGCATCATTTGGCGGCGGCGGCGGCGCGGGCGGCGGTCGTATCAAGGTATTTTATACGGCTCATTTAGATACTCTAAGCATATCAACACTGGTTCAGGCCGGCGCAGCAGGTTCAGGTGCCTATGGAAACCCGCAGCCAGGCTCACCAGGTTCAGTACATATCGAACAGATCATAGGCATACAAGAACATCTATCTGGCATAGTTAACGGATTCTCTCTTCAATCGACGATTATCAAAAACCATGCTTTTGTGAATATACCGAAACCACCACTACAACTCACTCTCTATGATGCGACCGGACGTATGATAAGAGTATTTAGACTAACACAAAATACGAATAAACTGTATCTGGGTGATCTGGTACAAGGCGTCTACTTTTTGAAATCCGATTCAAAAGACCATAGAGTTGAAAAAGTCGTGGTATTGAAATAGACTGTTCATACCTTGAATGTTAACGATCAAATGTGCCAAATGCAAGCGCAAATTGTTCAGGTATCTTAAGATCGGTAAAGGAAGGATCCTGCATTGCTGGAAGCAGCGTATCACGAATGACTATACGATACACGACAATGATGTGATAAAATGTAAATGCGGTCAGGTCATCGGTGTAGATCAAATAAAATGGATAAAAATGCGTCAAAAATCATTTGTCTTTGCCGGGAAAAAACAAACAAAATAGCTAAACCTGATGCTTTAATGTCACACAGCTAATAATACATATCAAGGAAATGCATGAAATTTCGAGCCTTAAATATGATGTCCTGATTTCATCCACGACTTTGTTACGACTATATTTTGCTTGATTTTTAAAGAAAATGGAATATAATTCATAGACCTTTTCGAATTAACGAAAACGTCAAATAATTGATCCCGAGTTTAATATATTTTTTGTTCAGCATTAAAGAAGATTAAGGAGGTTAAAAAGATGGATGACGAAAAGAAGGATTTTTTAAAACAAAGATTACCAAACAAGGGCTTTGAAAAACTGATGCGAATAGATAATCCCAGCTTGCATGGATTCATAGCAAAATACATTGAACACTGTAACCCGGAAAAAGTATTTATCTGCACTGATGGACCAGAGGATATCAAATATGTCAGGGAATCAGCGGTCAATAAAGGTGAAGAGATCACCCTCGCAACCAAGGGGCATACGATCCACTTTGATAATTATTATGATCAGGCGCGTGATAAAGCGCATACTGTTATTCTTATGCCCGAAGGGAAAAAACTCGACAAATCGATTAGAACGGGCGACCGCGACCAAGGTCTTGTCGAGATCCACGATATCATGAAAGACATAATGAAAGGTAAAGAGCTCTTTGTGCGTTTCTTCTGCCTTGGTCCGACAAACTCGGAGTTCTCACAACCGGTTGTCCAGTTGACCGATTCAGCATACGTTGCGCACAGCGAAGATATCCTTTATCGCCAGGGTTTTGAAGAATTTGTCAGGCAAGGTAAAAATGCCAAGTTCTTTAAGATAGTCCATTCAGCCGGTGAACTAGACGAACGCAATACGAGCAAGAATCTCGACAAACGAAGGATATATATCGACCTTGAAGAAAACATAGTCTACAGTGCTAATACGCAATACGGCGGCAATACTATCGGTCTGAAAAAATTATCAATGCGTCTTGCCATAAATCGTGGTTCGCAAGAAGGTTGGCTGACCGAGCACATGCTCGTCATGGGCGTACACGGTCCAAATAACCGGGTAACTTACTTTACCGGGGCCTTCCCGTCACTCTGCGGTAAAACCTCGACCGCGATGCTCGATAACGAAACCGTGGTCGGTGACGATATCGCCTATCTCAGGAAAAAAGACGGACAAGTCCGTGCGGTCAATGTGGAATCAGGGGTATTCGGTATAATAATGGGTATTAATTCAACTGATGACCCGGGGATATGGAAGGCCCTCCATACGCCGACCGAAATAATCTTCTCGAACATACTGATGACCCCGGATAAGAACGTCTACTGGATCGGTAAAGATGGCGAAGTTCCTCCAAAAGGACAGAATCACTCTGGTGAATGGCAGCCAGGCAAGAAAGATAAAGACGGCAATGAAATTACGCCATCACATCGCAATGCACGCTTTACCATTTCCCTGGACAATTTTAGTAATCTTGACCCAACACTCCATGACCCCAAGGGTGTAGGTGTAGGGGGTATGGTCTACGGTGGCAGGGACTCAGATACCTGGGCACCGATTGAAGAATCATTCGACTGGGCGCATGGTATCATTACCAAAGGTGCATCCCTGGAATCCGAAACGACCGCGGCAACTTTAGGCAAAGAAGGCGTGAGAAAATTCAACCTTATGTCGAATCTCGATTTTCTTTCGATCCCGATCGCCAAGTATATTCAGGCTAACCTGGACTTTGCAAAAGGTCTGAATAAACCGCCGCTCATTTTCTCGGTGAATTATTTTTTGAAAGGTAAAGATGGCAATTTCCTGAATGCCAAAACCGATAAAAAAGTATGGTACAAATGGGCGGAGCTGCGGGCTAATGGCGATGTCGATGCGATCGATACGCCGACCGGCAGAATACCGAAGTATGATGATCTGAAAAAACTCTTCAAACAAGTTCTCGACAAAGACTACAAACTCGAAGATTACAACGAACAGTTTAAAGTGCGCATCCCTGAAAGTCTTGCAAAAATAGAACGGATCAAAAAGATATATGAGACCGATGTTCTGGATCCACCGAAAAAACTCTTTGACACACTCGAGGCCCAGAAACAAAGACTACTCGAAGCTCAGAAAACACACGGCGACTATATAACACCTGATAAACTGGCATAATAACTGCATAAATACACTATGGGGTCATGCTAAAACATGACCCCTTTTTTTTATGCTGATTGACACCATTTGATATTCCACTATAATGTAAATTCGAAGAGGAGGATGATGAAAATATCGAATGAGGATTTTAAACCGATAAGGAATTGGTTTGATAAATCAATAATGAACACGGTCATTAAAGCGCTGCGTGAAAGGGCTTTTAATGCCGATGCTTATAAGAATATTTCTGCGGTCAACCGATACCTTCTCAGGACGATACCAAAATCAGCAACGATCGGTATCGCTGGTTCAGTAACGATCCGTGAGCTGGGGATCATGGAAAATTTGAAAAAACGCGGCAATAAAATATTCCAGCACTGGCGCAGCGAACTTACTGAAGAAACTGATAAAGATGCCCGCCGACTCGAAGGTTCTGCAGATTTTTATCTAACGAGTGCCAATGCGATCACTATTTTTGGCGATATCATTAATATCGACGGTATCGGCAACCGGGTCGCATCGATGATCTTTGGTCCCAAAAACGTGATAATAGTCGCCGGCAGCAATAAGATCGTCCGTTCGATCGATGAAGGCATTAAACGCAGTAAAGATATTGCCGGTGTGATGAATGCAAAAAGGGTCGGCGCTGACACACCGTGTGTAAAAACCGGTATTTGTATCGATTGCCGGGCAGAACGCCGGATCTGCCGGGTCATCTCGATCATCCAGTATCGACCGTGGCAAACAAATATTTCAGTTGCGCTCGTCGCTGAAGACCTTGGATTCTAAATGAAAGCCGGTTTTGTTCAATTCGATCCAGTCTTTGGCGAAAAAGAAAAGAATCTCGCCACTGTAGAAAAACTACTCAACAGTATCGATGCCGAGCTCATCGTCCTGCCCGAGCTTTTTAATACCGGCTATACATTTCTCGATAAAATCGAGCTCGATAAATTAGCCGAACCGGCAAACGGATTGACATATGATTTTATGGTACAATTAGCGCGTCAGCATAAATGTGCTTTTGCTTATGGCTTTGCAGAAAAAGACAATAATGCATTTTTTAATTCCGCAGCCCTGGTCGCACCCCATGGTCTTATCAGTGTCTATCGAAAATCTCATTTATATTTCGAAGAAAAAAATCTTTTTACACCGGGGGATACGGGTTTTCAAGTGCTTGAATATGAGAATACAAAGCTGGGATTACTGGTCTGCTATGACTGGATATACCCGGAAGCGATGCGCACCCTGGCGCTTAAAGGAGCACAAATAATATTACACTGTGCAAACCTTGTTATGTCCTACTGTCCTGAAGCACATAAAACAAGAGCGCTCGAAAACGGAGTCTTTATTATCCTGGCAAATCGTACGGGTGAGGAAAAACGCGGTGATAAGTCATATGAATTCATCGGACAAAGTGAAATCGTCGGACCGCGTGGTAAGATCCTCTATCGTGCCAAAGTTGAAGAATGTGTTCATGTTATTGATATTGACCCTGGACTGGCTCTCGATAAAAAGATGAATATATACAATGATCTAATGAAAGACCGCCGGGAAGACATCTATTTTAAATAATTGACCTTTATTCTCCATTAGTTGCACGACAAATCGTGCATTTACAATGATCAAAGAAAGTGTGGTTGCGACATTCATGCTTGTACTGCCTTTCCCGAGTATATAGATGGGAATTCATTGAAGGGGCGCCTATTAATCCACTGTCATCTATTGATTATCCACCGCATTTTGGAGTCTTTGCATAAAACCGGGGTTAACTTCATAACCGAGTGTCTCCGATTTAACGGCATCTTGTAAAGCCCTTTTATAATCACCCAAAGAATAGTATGCGAGCGCCCGGTTATAATAACTTTTTGCATAGTCAGGATCGATACGAAGCGCCTGTGTAAAATCAGCGATCGCCTGTTTATGTTGTTTAAGCCGACCATAGATCATACCCCGATTATTCAAAGCCAGCGCATAGGTCGGATCGATGCGCACTGCTTGAGTGAAATCGTCTATTGCTTTTTGATGTTTGCCCATACGGCCATACGTCAGACCCCGGTTATTATAGGCTTTAGCCGCCTTAGGATCCAATTCAATAGCCCGGCTATAATCAGCTAAGGCCTTTTGATAATCTGCTTCCGCATCGTAAACATTTGCGCGATTGTAATAAGCAGTCGAATATTCAGTATCCATAGCAAGAGCGCTATTAAAATCTCTTATCGCTTTTTCATATTGTTTTTTTTCATAATAAACAAGACCCCGGTTATTAAATGCCACTGGACTGGGATATTTACTCAGAGCATCTTTCCATAAGGTCATGTCGTTTTTCCACACTTTGCATCTTTGCCATGTCAAAATAGAAAAAATACCCAGTACCGCGATCAATATCGCTAATAAAACAGGTTTATAGAATTTCAAGCCGATATTTTTCTTTTCATAGAGATAATAAAAACCCGCCGCAACAAGAAAACATATCCCTATCGATGGTATATAGGTGTAACGGTCTGCAGCGATGGCATCACCGGCAAGAGGTATGATCCCGATGACCGTCACTATATTGAATAAGAAAAAAGCGGTGCCTAAAAAAACCTTTCTGGAGCGCTCATTCCCATAAGTAGCGAGTATTATCAGAACGATGACGATGAGTGGAGAAAGATAGAATATTATAGGCAGGGTACTGCCAGACAGATCCGGGTATGGATAAAGAGCCGATAATTTAACGGGCAGCAAGAGTTTGAGCAGATAAAACCAGATATTACGACAGGCAATGAAAAGCGTACTGGGGAAAACGACTAAAGGCTCGACCCGGCGCGCAATAGACGGAAATTGAGCGAATACAGCAAGCAGAGCAAAAAAAATGGCGATCAGAAAATAAGGTATTTTTTCAAGGAACAGTTTTTTATCGAACCGGCGCTTCAGATAATAATCGAACAGCAGGATCACAAAAGGCAGCGTAACCGCCATGCCTTTTGATAGAGCCGAGAGGATAAACATGAGAATTGAAATAAAATAATGTCTCACTCTTGCGGTCTTCTGGTAAAGTAAATAAAATATCAAGGTGCTCAAGAAGAATAAAGCAAAAAGAACATCTTTGCGTTCGGTAACCCAGGCAACGGATTCAACACGCAAAGGATGGAGCCCAAATAATAACGCGGTTATCAGTGATAGCCAGGTATTTTTGGTTAGCAGGAGTATAAGACAAAAGACAAGCAGGCAGTTAATGATATGAATAGCAAGATTCGTAATGTGATAAAGACGCGGATCGAGATCTGCTACTTGGTATTCAAGGGCAAAAGACAAAAGAGTCAAAGGAATATAGGTCGAGATATAATAGGATGTAAAATAATGCCCGATATTGTGCCATGATAATCCCCGGATCATCATATTCTCAGTCACCAGGACATTGTCATCCCAATTTGTAAAACCGTTTTGTAAAGAAGGAAGAAATGCTAGAAACACTAATGATATAATTATGGCTAATGGCAGGATAATATTGGTTTTTTTCTTTGCTTTAACTTTGCCTTTAGCTTTCAAAGGAAACCTCTTTAAAAAATCAGGATTCTTCCAGCAAATTCTTAACGGCTTTTAAACCGGTATCCAGCGTATAATCCTGAACCGCGGTATCAGTATGGTAACCCGAGGTTTTTGTGGTGCGCTGTCTAATGACGATCACATCAACCTCGCTCGTCTCTTTACGTTCCACGACAAGTTTTTCAAATGACTGCTTGCCGAATTTTTTCAGAATATCGAATGAGTGTTTGGCAATAAGAACAACATAGAAATAAGGATATGGACGGCCTTTAACTGAGTTTATTGATATCTGTCCCTGCAGTCCGATGAAATCCTTTGGTGCATCCCTGAACCTGACCATAAGTCGTGCATCATTAGGAAATGAACCCTCGCCACTTTCACCAACCTCAAGGTATGGAATGACCTGAGTTTTGGGGTACTTTTTAATGATCGCTGACCCGATCATACGTTTCACTATTTCCGTTTTGATATCCAAAGCTTTGGGCATCCAGGCACTCCTGCGTCCGCTAAAAGCCAGACCTCCAAAGAGTATTATCGCATTCACGACGGCTGCCACAAATGCGAAATTTAAACGTACGACCAGTGCGATCAGCGGTATACCAAAGGAAAACCCAAAGATGAGCAAGACAATGACACCGATAAGACAACCGGCATCGTTGCTGCGAAACTTCTTTATGCGCTTACACTGTTGGAGAACCTGGTCGATCTTTGCCGGGGTCACTTCTTGCCAAGTCAATTTTTTCGCGCTGACCTGCTTGACTGAGATGCCTCTCAAAAGATTTATGACCAGACAGCCGACAATAAAAGGCATTCCAGCGAGTATATTTCTCGTGGTAAGCTGTAATAAAAAACCGACGCCGATCAAAAAAACCGATACCAGGGTCCGTAATTTGGGACTTATCTCATTGAAGACAAGATATGACTTATGTTCGGTCATCGAGCTCCTCTTTACCCTGAGCCGCCCAATACAGAGGACATGCTCCTTTGCAGATATCAAACTCAAGGCATTCATGGCACTCGTCCGGAGCATACTCGATATTCTTGAAAAAACTCAATACCGAAGACTGCCATATGTCCTGGAATCTCCTTTTCAAAAGTGATGCCACAGGCTTTCGCCATGATGAGCATGGTATGATATTCCCCATCGGATCGAGACTCAACAATCCAGTGATCGCGGCACAAGATTTATTGCCAAATCCATAAGCGACCGGGTTGAATTTGCACATCGGTATGGGAGAATACCACAGGAATTTTATTCCCTCCTGGTCAGCGCGCCGCTTTACTTTTAGTATATGATCGCCGATCTCTGAATATGAAACCCAGATATCCTCTCTATGGCGTGCGGCACCGCACGGGATGAGCAGGTTCATTGACAGGCGATTCAAACCGATACTTTTGATCAATAAGAGAATATCTATGAGTTCATCGATGTTGTTTCGCGAAACTGTCGTATTGGTATGCACCGGGATACCTGCTTTTTGTAACGATTTAATTCCTTTAACGGTCGCGTTGAATGATCCAGTAACCCCGGTTATCCTGTCGTGTATATTAGGGTCTGGCCCTTCGATACTGACCTGAGCACTCGAAAGACCGCTGGTTTTCAACTCGGTTACTTTATCAATATCCAGAAGCGTACCATTGGTAATGAGGTTAGTCCAGAGACCGAGATCATGTGCATATTCAACGAGGAAACCGATATCCTGACGCAGCAGTGGTTCACCTCCGGTAAAACTGACTGAAGGTACCCTTGCTTCTTTTAATATCTTAAAGAGCAGCTTTTTCATATCGCTCGTCTTGAGTTCATTATAATCACGATCGCCAACATAGCAGAAATCGCATTTTAAATTACATCGATAAGTGACCGCGATCTCCGATAGTACCGGATATTCTGTAAATGCGCCGCTGAATTCATAATAAGACACAGCTTGACGGTTTTCGTCCTCACGTAAGCAGCCGTTCACTGCTGCCCTGAGATCACAGAAGAAATAATGCAGCTGTTCTCTTTTCTCTGAATTATCACCAACAATATTTAGAAACTCCTCGATCGAATGACCCTTAAACAGAAAATCAAGCGTGCTAACACCAGCATCATTGAGTTTATATGCCTGGTTAGGTATTAAGATCAAAAGCTTATCGAACTCACGCACAAAGACATAAGGCTTAATTTTTTCAACAAACTCATCGACCCAGGTGATATTAAAACTCGTATCCGTAAATCGTCGTTCGTCTTCGATAATATTTCCTTTGGAATTCTTAAATCCTGAATCTGAAATCTCGAATGTCATTAATGCGCTCCTCCGCTCACGCAGGCTGAATGGCACGCCGAGTGGCAGGCTGAATGGCATGCCGAGTGACAGGCTGAATGGCATGCCGAATGACAAGCGTCATGGCAGGCAGTATGTACATAACAAGCACTGTGACAGGCATCAGAAGCCACGAATGCAGAATAACTTTTAATCGGTGCCCCATACACGACAAAAGCGGATTCTGTTTCATTAAAATATCCCTGTCTGGCAAACGAGCGTCCTGACAGATAATCATAATATTCAGATTTATTGTATTCTGGATCGATATCTGGAGAAGGACTTCCTATTTTCTCTTCATAATAGAGTTTTGTCGCCTTTATGTCACAATCCCAGGATTTGGCAGATATCTTTTCGACGACCTGAGTTATCAATGCTTTGAGACCCGCTTCATCTAATGTCCCGTCGGATTTCACGGCATCAAGAAAACCTGTTTCATAATACCGCAATCCAGTCGGTCTCTTGAGAATCTTTATCTTCATGGGCTGACGTGATGTGATATCGAGCAGACCATTATCCTGCAGTTTATATGCTAATATGGTCAGCACTTTGTTGACTGGATAATCTAGCAATAAAGCGGCCTCAATGAGATCGAGTTTAGCGACCTTACCAGATTTACGGAAAGTAGCCACTTCGAGCTTTGGTGGTACCCAGTCGTCGCGCAGCCATTTGAGACTGGCAACATCACTGTATGCTCCCTTTATGCGCTTTGCTTTCTTGTTATTGAAGAATATATAAGGGACGACATACAGTATCATCCAGAGTACTTCAAAGGGAAAAGAAAATCTCTTTTGACTTTCTGGTATGATCTCAATGGTGCCGAACTTTTCGGTTTCAAAATACTCAGCTGGCACGTACTGCTGAATGAGTATTTTCTCTTTGGTGTCTACATTATTTTTATGTATACGAACCGTAAAAAAGGTTTCGCCCTTGTATGGCTGACCAAAGTATGAAAGCAAATAATTCTCATTCATGAACTTTTCAGTCCGAAATCCGTAATCATCAGGGTCAACATCTTCACCCGGGACCGTTATCGGATAGTAGACATAGACCGTATAGTGTTCAAGCGGCTCATCCCATTGAGTCGGTGCCCAATGGAAGACAACAAGATCACCGAATTCACTCGCCGTTTTAGCGAGATTACCGCTTTGGCCAAGATCGCCGCCATAATGGAAAATATATGTTATCTCGCCCGGACCAAACCTCTTTCCCCGGGCAAGGATTATATCGTATTGATTGCCGAGATCTTTTATCTCAAGAGGGTACCTCGTACCAGATTCATCGATCGCATAGGCATCATCAAAATCAAAATAAGGAACGACCGTTTGTTCCTGAAAATAGAACCCACTCATGGTCCCAGAAGGGACATGCCAGCGGACTTTATATACAAAATCTGCCCGACCATCTTGCCACAACGAGACATCAACCTCTACCCAGCGAAGGTCAGCTGATAATGACAGCAGTGTTAGTATAAGAAAACTACACATCATAATTTAGTGATATAATCGTAGAATTCCTTGACATTTATCATTTAGCGTCATTAAATATCATTCTTTAGATGCTTCGATACGTGCTCTCAGCAGGTCAGCCTGTGCTGCGATAAATGAAGCATATGCCTCTTTTGCTTCTGACCATTTCGTCTCATCAGGGAATGAACTCACGATCCCCTGCCACACAATCCTGTACACTTTCTCAAGGATATCTTTGCTCGCTCCTTTTCCCGTATATTCGAACTGGGCAATGACCGGAACCGGCTGAAATACCGGAGTAGGACCAGCAACGATATCAGTTTGAGCACCAAGAAAAATAACTCCCATCTCCTCGATTACATCAAGGTGGACTTTGACTGCACTGAGCACCGCAGCGATCGAAAAATCTGCTGTGGAAAATTTAATTTGCAGGATTTTATCCTTGATTTCGCCATAAGGTAAGTTCATGCATACCTCCTTTCAATTTATTCTACATAAATTTCTATATAAGTCAATTGTACGGGGGATGGTTTGCGGGGACTTTATCTCGTTCTTGCAGTTGAATTTTCAATAGGCGATAATTTTCTGAGTATAAGCGGTTTTACTATCGCGCACAAAATATATACCGCTCGCTGGAGCAGTCCAATATAACTCGCAAGTTTTTATTTCGTGAACCGCACGCCCAACAATATCATAAATGCAGATCTGAGGGTTTGAGTCAAAACTCGTGATATAAAAAATACGCGGTGCAACTTGTTTCACGGTTATCAAACCAAGGTCGAGTTCACTAGAAAAGACATCGAGGACACCCATCGGTCTTAGATTGACCTGTTTTAATGCCTCGATGCTGTCGCCGGCAGTGCTCTTAAGGACGAGTCTGAGCTCATAGGTACCAGGCGTAAAGCCCGCGGTATTCCAATTACCCAGCGTATCATCACGCACCTCTACAAAATGTGTGTCTTCTATCAAAATCCATGTTGATTCACCGAGTTCATGAAAGTAAAGCTCGTAAAAATCAAAGTCCAGCGGATTATAAGGACCCTTATCTATCCAAGCCGAGCCCATGACGCCCACCGTATCGTCAATATATGCATTACTCGGAGCGGCGATTCCAGCAACGAAAACGATCGCTGTATCAGATGGTATCGGTTCTTGGGGGAACTGCGTATTTATAAGAACCATTATCGAAGAACCCGTGACCCATATATTTCCCCAGGGCATAGAACAGTATCCAAGCAGACACACGCCGTGCTCCTTGGTTATTACATCAGCGAAAATACTCGATAAAAAAACTATAACGAATGCTTGTGAAGTTGCCTCGATATGACCGCCCGTGCCATCACAAAAAGCGTTTTGAATAATAGTATAGCTATTACCAAATCCGCACAGTTCACCGAAAATAGAATTCGAGAGATCGACATATGAAGTATCATCAGGATATAGATTCCATGTCTGCACTGACGTATTTATCAAATGGTAATTCCTGTCTTGTACGGGCAGTGTATAATCATTATAAAAAAGACCATTGACCAGACCGTAAATCGTAAAACTATCTGCACCCTCAAACATAAGACCAGTAACCCTCAGGTCAGAATCCTGAACAGTCACATCGCATCCTCTCAAAGGTATTGTCGCCCACATACAATCGGTTGAGCTGTCGATCTCGGCGTGATAGCCTATACCGCTTATATAGCTGAGCGTTGAATCAAAACAAAACCCATAGACTGTATCTCCATCCGGAAAAGATATATCAACGACAGAATTATCTTCACAAAAATACCAGGTGAGAAGCTCGTCAACATGTTTGAATTTCGCGTAGCAATCATCGGCAAACAACCATTCACCGGTAATACCGACATTTTCAAGATAAACCGAAGCATTATGCGCTACCCCAGCGGTTATCCAATCTTCATTGACAACCTCATTGAATGTCAGCATACCAGCACCAGCCACGCTGACACTGAACGGATAACCGCTAAAGTTCGTTGTCGAATTACTGACCGATAGGTCTGCAGTATCAGTGACATAGATAATACGATGATAGATATATGCCTGGATGAAATTCAACATACTTGAATCGATAACTGCTTTAGCCCGATTAACCATGATGACGTTACCAGCAAGATTGAAATCAGCATTGTGCACGATGAGTACACCATCATTGATGATGATTATATCGCCCTCATTATAGAAATAGCCACTGATCGACAGGGTTTCGGCAGGTGTATCACCGATGATGATATCTGTACGGTGGAAATCCATATCCATGGATCTTGTCCTGTCCATAGAGCACCACATCGGAATAGCACCAGAGTAGACGGATGCTGAATTCTCAATCTTCTCATTGTAAAGAGGCCTCATAATACCCATTGCATGATCAAGGGTAACCTGATCAATATTGAATAACTGCATGAAAATAAATAATAACATCTCTCCCCCTTTAGTCTATCGGTTTCACTGTAATTTCACATAAGGGTTTATCTGTTTGAGCACTTTGTCACCGATACCTTTGACTTTCTTCAGATCCTCGATCCTTTTAAAATCTCCATGTTCTTCCCGGTATGCTACTATGCGGTTGGCCAGAGAAGGACCGATCCCAGGGAGTAATTCCAATTCTTCAGTCCAGGCACTGTTAATCGGTATCTTGACAGCTATTTCCTGTGCTATGATCGAGGTATTCCTCTTTATCTGTTCTCTCTTAAGATAACTTATTATATTCAGGACTATTAGAAGTATAACGAGAACGGCAAGGACTATACTTTCTTTCTTATTCACGTGGAAGGAATTCAGGATATACGATTCTTAAAACAAATCTATACATGATATCCAGACTCTCCTTACTGCATTTATCCTCAGTATCATCTTCAGAATCCCAATATGGATAATCGAAGTCAATGATATCAATGGCCCTGATCCCATATTTGATGAGTGAATAATGGTCGTCGATGATATAATACTTTATTGCCGGCACGAAAACCGCAGGAGCCAGTTGCATACCGATACGCCATATGGAATCCACGAATTCAGGAAAAAATGTTGCCGAATGACCTTCTTGGAAAATCTGTAGATCTTTATCGCCGATCATATCGAGAATAAGTATGAAAGAATAATTATCAATGCATTTTGAAGCAAAGTAGTTTGACCCGAGTAAAGCTGCCCTATCGACATCTTCACCATCGAAGAAAATTATATCGACTCCGATTTCAGGAGGATTGAGTGTCAGCGTATCGATCAAACTCAATAATACGGCGACGCCTGATCCGCCATCGTTCGCACCCGGGCATCCGATATCTGAATCCCAGTGTGCGGCAATGCCGATCCTTGTTTTGTTGCCAGGAAACTTTTTATATATATTGTAAAACCAGGAGCCGCGCGTATAAAATGAATCCACGACCGGATTATCTATTTTCGTAACGATATAATCCCGAGCCTTTTTATGTCCCGAAGTTCCAGGTACACGCTCGCCAATACGGCAAAAATCCAAAAAGTGATCATACGGTGAAAAAGCAGATAGTGGTTTAGGAGCACCAAACCAAAACAGCAGTCCACCCAAGAGGGCGGTGAGCAATCTGTGTTTTGATCTATTCAACATAACAGTGAAAACCTTGCATTAAAAGTTGATATTCACCCAGGCGTTCAAACCAACCCTTCGCGTATTCTGATCACTATTCATATCGTCATTTTGGGAATAATCGAAATTCCCGCCGCCGGTCACTGATGAAGAGAAGTTGTATGACAATCCGACGCTTGAACTCAAGGTGCTTGTATTTGTCGCGGGTACGAGAAGATCGGTGAAAAAGTTAGTTGTACGGCTGTAATTTACACTCAAACTTATAGAAAGGTTGGAAGAAAATCTTATGCCCTTAAGCAGCGGTAAATTTATCCCGCCCGGGGCACTGAAAGTATAGCCAAAACTTGCTGATCCGCCGCGCATTATCATTTTTGACTGAACAGGCGTTGCGCCGCCTGCATATTCATTGCTATTTGTCTCTGAGTAATTTGCTTCAATAGTTGTAGATATCCCTTTGATCCAGTTTGCTTGCCAGCTTGCCAAAGGCGACAAATTCAGGGTTTTGGAGTCTGAAACCAATTCGCCAGTCAACGAATCCGCAGCTATATCATAACGTTTTTCATATGTTTGACCAAAATTCCCGGATATCGATGAATTACGACACCATTTTTTCAGAAAAGGCAGGGATTCAAGTTTCTGAATGCGGACATTCAGATCCGGGTATGATACATTCTCTGTTCTAGTTTGCCCTCCGCCATAATTAAATGTTCGATTGATCGTACCACTATACCTGCCATTGGCACTGAGAAACTTATAAGTCATACCAGATGACAGACCATAAGTATCTGTATTACCCCGTCCCGGGAAACTGCCCGGGGCAACATCCTCAGGCGGGATTGAATCCACCAGCCCCCACTGGTAATCGATGACCGGTCTTGACTTGACATTGAGATAATCAGAACTACTCTGACGGCGATAATTGAATTGCACATTCTGTATGTAGTTGGTTAATTTCTCGACTTGTCTGGCGATCCAACCCGGTGAACCTGAAGCATAAAGTGAATCTTTGGTTTCATCCCTCAATCTAGTAAAAAGTCTTATTATCGTGCCGATCATGATCGCGCCATCAACACCATAAGCGCCGGTATTCGACACATTGCGCAAATCCTGATCCTGCCGTATTTCAAAACGATGATCCTCGCTATAGGATGAATTGAATGAGAAACGAGGCGTAACGATCTTGAGATTTGGAGAAATAGATGCATTGAAATTCTGTGTACGACCGACTTCCTCACCATATCTCTTGCTGGCAAAAACTGAATCGCGGTTCTGGGTAAATGTATAATCCGCATTGATAATAGAATGAGGTGCATATGCAACTGATATTGTCGGTGTCAAGGTTTTCCGGTGCTGAGCACCACCGATAGTTGGTTCATAAGGATCATCAAGATTCGAGCGATGATAAGCCTTGACCATGTTGTCTGTATACAAAGCACTGATGCTTATATTCTTCGGCAGCGGAAAGAATTTCTGCTTGAGTAATTTGAAACTCAAATTGGGAACGAGTGCATAGGAACCCCGGTAAGTCATATTATCCGAAGTATCGGCACTGAGTACCGCGCGTGACAGAGTCTGGTTTCGCGTGTGGTCAAAGGTAAGCCGGTCAAGCGTATATCTTAAGAACCAGTTCTTTGATTGCGATTTGGAAATACTCACGGTATATGCACGCATTATAGTCTTTGACTCTTGTTCTTCGCGATCAGTACCTTCGAGTTCAACATCATCAGAAAAGTAAGAGAATCGAGGCTCAAGTATAGTGTTCCGGTAACTCATACTGACTGGAATTCTGAAGTACCAATCCGTTGGCAAGAATTTATCCATTGATATATTGCCACCTACCGCGTATCCTTTGCCCGCACTTGTCGTTGATATATCTTTTGACTCAGACAGCCTTTTAAAACGTCCGTTCGATTCATCGTACGAAAAATTCAAGGAGGCAAGGTCGGCAAAAGTGATCGAACCATTACCGCGAAATGTCCTGCCGATCTCTGTTTTCGGTGCTTTAAGCTTGATATCATTGAACCAGATCGTATCGTTAAGCAATGTAAGATACTGGTTGGTGATCCTGACTTCAAAAAACTGGTTATGTGACAATGAAGGATTTCCTACAACGGTGTAGGTCGAATCACTAACTGTATCAATGTCCGGGTCTCGATCACGCTTGAGGTCAATGAAGTTCTGCATAGTGACTTTGAAAAGCCGATAATTATTCAACCCCAGGTCACCATTATCATACTGGCATGTGTATTCATAATAGTTCAAGCTGTCACTCCCTATTCGAATAGACAAGAGAGGATTGCTATTGTGCGCATTCATATAAAAGGTCAGCGTGTCATATGCCCGGTAGTCTTCGTTCTCGTCAGTTCTGCGCTGCGCAATGCAGGTACGGTCATGGCCGATATTTTCCAGCAGGAATTCCAAGCCTCCCTCAGTTTTTTCCTGCCCGAATTCATCATATTCATTAGCATACGGTGATCTGTAGTATGAATGAGTCTTGGTATTAACCGGTCTAAGGCTGAAGGCCTCATCTCTTGGTGCATAATCACCAGTAATGCCCTTATTCTTCCAACGACTGCCTGTGGCACTCAATTTATATATCATTAAGGTCTCAGTTTCGCTAAAACCATTGAACCAAATCCTGACGTATTTTATATCGTGCCAGTCAGGCTGCCCCGTGACCGTATCTCTTTGGGTTGAATCCTTGATCGAAACACGAAACATCTTCCAGCCGTTTATCAACCCGGCATTATTTACATAGCGCGCTGAAGTTGTATCATCAAGGTCTACTGAATAGCTGAAATAGCGGTTTTTCGTGTTTAAATTGCCGTCCCTATCCAGATCTTCAGTATCCCATAGCTTGTTCCCTTCAGTCCCATTGGTGCCGCCAGTATAATCATTGATCTCATAATCATCATTGCCGTCATCAGCAGCACCCGGGACATAAGCATTATCACTCGCATAGACATTATCAAGACCAGTATCTTCATTCAATTGATTCCATACATTATTATTGTCGCTGTCTTCATCATCGAAAATCTGGTAACCGACAAGCTCACCGTTTTTATTACGCCGGAGCTGATCTTCGCTTATTTCCTGCGCAAAATCAACATGGATAATACCACCACGGCCTTTGATTATCAATTCTAGATTCTCGATATCGTCAAAATCTTCACTGTAGATATATTGAGTTAAACCGCCAAATGATGCATCGTGATCCGGATGAAAAACCATCTTTAAAACGTCAGCCGCTTCATTCGGATCTATTGGATCTTGATATATATCGTCTGCCTGAAGAACCTCATCGTCGCGCAGATTATACCAGATCAACCGGTTCTGGACATAATTTACCGTATCCTGTTCGATCGGTTTCGAACACAGGGACCAGGACACTTTGGCAACTGAAAAATCATTGCTGAGCACGGTTGATGACTCAAGATCGTCGAGAAAGACCTCACCTTTGGCATTGAGGTCAGAAAACGAATAAGCGCCCTCAACATTGACGATCGAACGCGAAGGGGTTTCCGTTTCAATAAAAGGTAGCCAATCAACCGCCCTGGTAACAAACGGAAGTTCCTGCGGGTAGGATAAATCCGCCTCCCATACCATCCTGTTGAACGGCTCTTCTTTTAGCCGGACATGCTCCATGGGATACGATTCAGTGCGGTAAAAGAAAGATGAACCGAGCATGGCTTCACCAAAAGGCCGCAAAGTGCCGCGCACTCCGACAAGAGATTTTTCTGCAGCTGAAAAGAATGGCGAGTACTCAACCTTGATCCTGACCCTTTGCGTCGGCAATATCGGTTTTCTGAACTCGAGGACACCGCCGTCATAGTCGACATGATAGTCCCTCGTCGAATCCTGCTCAATATCATCGATATACACGGTTACTTTTTCAACATTCTCGGGTAATGTGTAAACAGCTTTTGCCTGAACCGTCTTTTTATATAAATAGTAATCGCCGAGTCCAGTCATATATGGATCCGTATAAATTTCAGGATCAGGATTAACGAGTGCACTCGAGGCAAAGGGCATGCTGTCCGGGAAAATAAGCAAACCCCGACCCTGGAAAAAAGTAATGTTTTCATCGACCAGATTATCGCCGTTATTGTCAAGCCCGAGGAGCTGGAGATAAGATACACCATCCTGGTTATCTTGATGTTCGCCACCGGATGTTATATAGTATATCCGGAGCGAATCGAGTTTAGAACCCGGTGATACGATCTGGTAATAATTCTTTTTCTCGTAATTCCATGTATAGGACAGGGTATCGAGGACATCTGGACAGATCAATTTAAGCTGCATCGTATCACTATGTATAGAATCCGTTATCATACCGACCGTGTCATACTGTCCTGCGCCATTTATCTTTGTATACCACACCGCGAGCACCTGATTCTCAGGCAGCTGATAGTTTAATTCGATAATATTCGAACGCGGGACACGCAAATAGAAATCACTCAGTCCCTCCCTCATTAGCGTGTAGTAGCCGCTTTGGGTATTCGTTTGAATGACTGTATCGTCCGGGATATTATCATCGTTTATGTCGAGGTAAGCATTGGCAAAGAACGTAATACCCTGATTATCGTTCTGGTTATCATTATCATCAAGATAGACTCTGAGTTCAACGATAGAATCAAGTGTACCTAGAAAAAAGAACCGGCGGCGTTCAAAATACTTTGCCCAGGTTGTGTCATACTGGACCTGTGCTGATCCCTCGATCTCGATCTCCTGAGTCTGGGTTCGTTCTTTTGATGCGATCGCAACGATGTCTAAAGGCCCTAATTTGGCAGAAGATTTGATCCCAAAAAGACCGCGGTGTGAAGGGATGTCGCCAGTATATGTAGTAGCAGGAATAGATAACTGGGTATCACCACCTTCGATCTCCTGAATGATCTCATCTTCATGTCCCCGGTATGTCACGGTGATCTTATTCTCTGACTCATTCACCCTTTCTGAATTGTGGTCGATAAAAACACGCATCCGGTCCCCGACTTCACCGTCGAGTTTTATCGACATCTCTTGCTTCATTTCAAGCTCAGGGAGCCAGGAGAACTTTTGTTCAGGCAAGTTAGAAATAAAGGTCTCACTGCCGCCGATTGTGATCTTAACATGACCACCGACGTCGAGCTTACCGGTTTCTCCCATAAAATCACTGAAGCTGCCTTTTGGCAAAGGTATCTCAAATGTGCTAAAAAGACCTTGACTCGCATAACCGCCCTGTTGAACAAGACTCTTCTTAAGCTCACCTAACAGCCTTTCACGATTGTGCCCCTTAAGGCCGATACCGAGGTATTTATCAACGCTTACGATACTATCGATAGCGATGAATTCACCCTGGTAAAAACGTGCATAGACCAGAAAAGACCCATCAGCATCGAGAAAGATCTGTGTTTCGTACGGTGTTGATAATTGTGAAAATAAAATGAATGAAAGAATCAAATTCATTTAAAAGAAGCTATTTTATCGGCAATACCCTTGGCATTGAGCCCGGTCAGATCCAAAAGAATATCTCTGGCACCATGCTCAATGAAATTATCCGGCAGGCCAATACAGTAAACTTTTATTGGCGCTTTGGTATTTGAATAGTATTCCATAATCGCACTGCCAAAACCTCCACTGAGCGTATTTTCTTCGACCGTTACTATCGTATGAACACTATTTGGCAATTCCCGTAGCATTTCATTGTCGAGCGGTTTGATAAAGCGCCCGTTGATCATCATTGGATCGATCGACTTTTTCTTTAAAAGCACCTGGGCACCAAGCGCTTCTTTGACCATCGAGCCGACCGCGATCACTGCTATGTCCCGGCCTTTTTTAAGAACTTCCCATTTGCCGATGGGCAGAGTCTGAGGGATATTTTCATCAACCGTCGTACAGTCACCTCGGGGATAACGTATTGCAAACGGATGTTCACGTTGAGTCACTGCGGTTCTGAGCATCGCAACCAATTCACTGCCATCTTTTGGTGCTCCGATGATCATATTAGGTATACATCTGAAATATGAAAGGTCGAATGGACCATGGTGGGTTGGACCATCCTGACCAACCAGACCAGCACGGTCAACCGCAAAGATAACAGGTACATCCTGCAGACACACATCATGGATCACCTGATCATAAGCTCGTTGAAGAAATGTCGAGTAGATCGCACATATCGGTATATATCCTTCAATGGCAAGGGCGGCGGCCATAGTGATGGCATGTTGTTCGGTAATACCGACATCAAAGAAACGATCGGGGATCTCTTCACGAAATTTCTTTAAACCAGTACCCAGACACATCCCGGCAGTTATCGCAACGATCTTCTTGTTTTTCTTCGCAAGGTCTACCACGGTATCACCGAATATTGATGTCCATGATTGTCCTTTGCTTTCCGTTTTACCGGTTTGCGGGCAATAAGGACCGATGCCGTGAAATGCTTCAGGATATTTTTCCGCGGCTTCAAAGCCCTTGCCTTTCTTTGTTACAACATGAATAATCCTTGGCCCTTTCATTTCTTTTACGCGCTCAAAAGTGTCGATCATTTCTCCCAATTTGTGCCCGTTGAGCGGTCCGATATATCTGAATCCAAGCTCTTCAAAGATCACGGCGGGTGCATAAAGACCTTTTAATCCCTCTTGTAGGAGCTTGGCAAGGTTCCTGCTCCGGTCTCTTGTATAGGGTGGGAATTTTCCAAGAAATTTCCACAGGTCGTCGCGAAAACGATTGTACGTCCGCGTTGTAATAACCCTTGTCAGGTATTGTGACAAGGCACCGACCGTATCGCCGATCGAACGTTCATTATCGTTCAATATAACGATAATATCCTTCTTTAAATGACCCAAATGATTGAGTGCTTCAAAAGCAATACCAGCTCCCAAGGATCCGTCACCAATGACACTTATGATCTGGAAATTATCACCTTTGAGATCCCTTGCCAGTGCAAAGCCGGTAGCAGCAGACAAGGAAGTTGATGAATGCCCGGTATCGAAAACATCATATTTAGATTCTTTCCGTTTAGGAAAACCACTTATGCCTTTGTATGTTCTTAGCGTGTGGAATTTCGGATAACGACCGGTGATAAGTTTCTGAGCATAAGTCTGATGCCCCACATCCCAGATGATCTTATCTACATCCGCATCAAATGCCCGGTATAATGCTATGGTCAATTCTACTACGCCAAGTGAAGGCGCGACATGACCGCCGGTTTGAGCACAGCTATTTATTATTTCTTCTCTGATCTCCCGAGCGAGTACATGTAGTTGCGCGAGGGTTAGATCTTTGAGGTCTTTAGGACCTTTGATACTTTTTAAAATTGCCATAGAACACCATGTATTTCAGGAGACATGATCTTAGAATGTTCGATGCAGGATGAAGTCGGTGATCATGTTAAAGATATCAAACCTTTCACCAAGTCCCGAAAACTTATGCTTAGCGAGTTGGGCATATCGCCGAGCACGGAACTTGGCGCCATCTAGACCATACACAGCAGGTGCGGTTAGCTTACCTGCCGCCATATCTTTACCAGGGGTCTTACCCAACTTCTCTTTTTCACCAACAACATCAAGAATATCGTCGGTATATTGAAAAAGCATACCCATGTATATGCCAGCTGCATAGAGATCATTTATCAAAGAAGCTGATGCCTGAGCCATGATCGCACCGCATTTCACTGAAACAGCAATGAACTTAGCGGTTTTATTGATATGAATACGTCTTAAAGATATCGGATCGGGCGATATTTCCTTGCTCATATCAAGGGTTTGACCATAAACAACGCCCTTAGGACCGACTACCTCGCTTACTGCTTGTATTACCATGAGTTTTTCTTTAACTAAACCATTACCTCGGGTAAAAAGCTCAAAAGCATGAGCGAACAGGCCATCACCCGCGAGTATCGCCATGGCTTCACCGAATTTCTTGTGTGCAGCAGCTTTTCCTCTTCTAAAATCATCATCATCCATTGCCGGTAGATCATCATGTATCAATGAGTAGGTATGTATCAGCTCAAGACCACAGGCGACCGGCATAATCTGTTCAGGGTCTTTGCCACCATTAGCCTCATAACTGGCGATAGCGAGAATAGGTCTTATTCTCTTACCGCCGTCGATCGAATAGTACATGATATCAAAAAAGGCGTTTATATCAGAGAAGCATTTCTTAAGTGCGCGGTCAACAGGCACCTTTTTTTCCGTCAGGTATTTAACTACATCCATATCAGTCATAAATCCAGCATAATTTTAATGGAAATTGACTATTTGTCAATACGCAGATAAGAAAAACATGGCCTCGTTGGTATAATTTGCTTGATTGAAGGTTCTTGCCGTTCAAATAATAGAATCATAAAGATATTCTACCTGTTTTAGTGGCGCTGTCAAGCTCATTGTCATTCGAACCAGGGTTGACTTAGCAGGTTTGTTTGTTATAATGAGGAAAATGGCTGAAGCAAACAGAAGAGAATTTCCTATCTTTACTCAAAAAGTAATCTCATTTTTCATTATCTTAGTCGGTATTATCTTAAGGCTTGCTCAGTATATTTTTAATCGCTCGCTGACTGAAGGTGAAGCTGCGCTCGCCTTGAATATTGTCCAGCGTTCGTATGCACAATTGCTCAAACCCCTGGATTATGTTCAGGCTGCTCCGGTCGGCTTTTTACTAATACAGAAATCTATCAGTAGCCTTTTTGGAGCAAATGAATATGGACTGCGCCTTTTTCCGTTGATCGCAGGGGTCGCTGCACTATTCTTTTTTTATGAGGTCGGCAAAAAGATCATAAGCAGACAATCGCTTATAATAGGCCTGGTTCTTTTTGCTGTTGGCGACCACCTGATATATTTTGCATCAGAAGTGAAGCAATATTCCAGTGATGTTCTTATCGCACTTTTGATTATCTGGCTGACCATGCTCGTATTTAACAAGGGATTTAATATAAAATACTTATTGCTCTTCGGTTTTATCGGCGGACTTTGTCTTTGGTTCTCACACCCCGCTCTCTTTGTATTCGGTGGAAGTCTCGTTACCATGTTTCTTTATATACTGCACAAGCGTTCATATACTAAGATACCCGGGCTGGCCTTTGCCACGATATTTGGTTTGGGCAGCTTTGTTATCAATTATCTAGTTACATTGAGCGACCTCAGTCAGAGTAAGAACCTGATGACCTTTTGGCAAAAGAGTTTCATGCCCTTACCACCGACTTCATTGACTGATCTTAAATGGTTTGGCTATGTCTTTTTACGGACTTTTAAATTCCCGGTTGGGCTTTCTGTATATGAATTATTCTTAGCGGTCCTGGCGTTTTTCTGGGGCTGTTTCCTCATGTTTAAGAATAAAAAAATACACCTCCTGCTCATTATTTCACCGATATGCCTGGCTCTTTTTGCATCAGGTTTACATCGTTACCCTTTTGAGGGCAGGCTCCTGCTCTTTCTGACACCCTTTATGGTCCTCATTATTGCTCAAGGTATCAGTGATATCCAATTGAAATTGAAGACCAGATCGAATTTCCTCGGACTGGCCATTGTCTGTATCCTGCTTGTCCAACCGGTATTGCTCGCCGGTTATCACCTCATCCGACCGCGTGCTCCAGAAGAACTCCGCAGCACGCTGGATTATGTTGAGGCGAACTGGCAAAAAGAAGATATGATATATGTTTATTATGCCTCGCTCAATGCGTTTCTTTACTATCATAGTAGATACGGTTTTCAAACACAATATGTCTGCGGTATTGAATCCCGGTCACAGTGGGCTAAATATTACTATGATCTTGCACGGTTAAAAGGCAACAAAAGAGCCTGGTTTGTCTTTTCACATATCGCAACATCGCAAGGTATCGATGAAAAAAGACTCTTTAAGTCCTATCTCGATATTATGGGAGAACAACTCGATGCATTTCAGGCACCGGGCAGTGCAGCATATCTGTATGATATGACCGTTGATAAACTTCTTGATCGAGCCGAGTAAAACAGTCGCCTATTAGCGCTGTATAATGATCTTACCTGTGCTTTAGGGGTTATACCCAATGGAGTTTACGGTATTCCTCATATATCTTTGTAATAATACGCTTCGGCGCCGGGTACTCCCTCACCCATCTTAGGGACTGACGCCGTTTTTTAATTCTTAGCCTTTTATCGATCAGGAGTCTATACAATACATCCTCAAAGTTGTCCAAAGTTGCATTGACAAAGGGATGTTCACAAAGGAGATACTCGTATTCATCAGGGATCTCTGTTATCGTCGGAATACCTAAAGCCAGGAACTCAAGCCCGCTTCGACCATAACCAGTACCCGCATAGTTGCCGATCTGATCGATGCCGATATCGCAGGTTCTTTTCATTTCCATGCACCGCTCGTTGGATACGCCTTCGATAAGGAGAAATTCAAAATCTACCTTCTTTTTCAATTTATTTATCGATTTAATGATATCTGGAGTACCTTTTGCTGACCGGCGGGTTGGCGAATGCCCGATCCTCAATACTTTGTTCTCGTGTGTTCTTGGTATTATGTGATCAGCTTCATACGGTATCGGCACGAATATCAATTCTGGGTCTATCTTTGTGTGATCCAATTCCGAAGTAAATTTCAATCGGGCAAAATTGCGCAGATATGGATTCATCCCCCATTTTCTCAATTCACTGCCAAAAAAATGAGTAACAATCCTCTTATTCCTGATTTTTTTTAGAATGCGATCGCCAAAAATGAACGGCAGATCACCATCAAAATGGTAGATATCAAATCCACCGAGATCAAAACGCCGCCATGATCTTTGTAATCTGTTGAGCCATATTACATCTCTCGTTCTAAAGAACATCCTTTGCCAGAGATCTTCGCCTTTTATCCTCAGTCTCAATTCGTGCTCCTGGACATTGACACTCTGCCGTCCGGTCATCCGACGGATAGCCCTTATCAAACCTGAATTTAAAAGGGGATAGTTCAACATTATCCCATTAGGAAAACCTAACGTAGAAGGTGTCAATGTAGCCAGGGTCCCGTTATGTCCAAAGAGACTATGGCTCCGGCTTAACAGACCCGGCACATCCTGAAAATTTTCAAAAGAAAGATGGAGAATTCTCATTTCGGTATGCTTTTTCTCTTAAAAACATGTCTGAGCTGAACTTGAGATAGTTTCCATAACTTTTTTAATTTTCCCTTATCCGTGATCTTATTCAAACCGCGCTTGAATCCCTGCCAGCCGCTGAATCTTTTTCGATATATCCTAAGAGCGATCTTTTCAAGTTCGGCAAAGCCGAGCTGGGGCTGAAGGAGCAGGGGTACGCTCCTCGTCTGAAGTATCGACTCCAACCTTTTGTCATCATAGGGCAAACTCCAATTAAAACCATCAGGTAGAAACCCTTTTTCCAGGGCATATTCTTCTAGATAAGTACCCGGGTATATCCTGACACCAGCACCGCTCGCCAGGGTCGTGATCTTCCCGGCATTCTTATCAATAAAACGAAACGTCATGCCGACATCCTCCATAGTTTCTCCGATGTGACCAAAAGAAAAAAAGACTTTTGTCATCAGCCCGATTTTAGCACACCAATCAAGCAGCTCTTGCGCCTGTTCAACAGTGAATCCTTTGCGCATGTGGTTCAAAACATTTTGACTCGCGGATTCGATGCCGAAGTTCACATAATAACACCCGGCACTCATCATCTTCTCGAGTATCTCCTGGTCAACCGTGCCTACTCGTATCTCACACTCCCAGGGAAAATCGAGTTTTCGTCGTCTGATCTCATCGCATAGGTCATCAACATGCTGTCGATACATGGTCAACGTACTGTCGAAAAATTTTATCCCCTCATAATCATACTCATCGAATAACAATTCGATATCATCTAAAATGCGTGTTGCCGAGTGCATAGTTACACGGTGATCAAACATGCGGCTGGCTGAACAAAAACTGCAGCGCGCCTGACAGCCACGCGAGGTTATCGTTGAAATACCACGTTTGTCAATGAATTCCATATTGAGCATATACTTATGCATATCGAGCAAATGATACGCGGGCATGGGCAGGTCATCGAGTGAACCTATGCGTTCACTCGATGGATTTTTCCGGATCTCAGCGACATCGCGATACGCTATGCCGCTAACAGCACTCAGCTTTTTGCTCTTTGTCAACGCATCAAGCAATTGAACGATGACACGCTCGCCTTCACCGCGCACAACATAATCTATATGCGGAATATTCTGCAGTGTTTCAATGTCAGTAAATGTTGCATGAACACCACCGTAAATAGTGGTGATTGCGCTATTAAATTCCTTTATTTCTTTTGCTAAATGAAATGATTCAAAACGCGTGTGCGTTGTCCCTGAAATCCCTACGAATTTGGGTTTGTATTCTTCCAATGACGGCTTGAGCCCACCATCTGTCACCTCAAGGTCGAGTATCTTCACCAAATAACCATGTTTTTCAAGATTGGCAGCCATATATGCCAAACCAAGAGGAGGCATCCTTTCAAAAAAATGAGCTTTTTCTTTTGGATTTACGAACAGGATATCAACCATTTTTCAGATAACGACTGAATATGGCATACACAAGAACGGCAGGTTATCAACTGAACGATATATTGATCGCTTCATTGAGCGGCGTCTCTTGATAACCTAATAGCTCTTTAGACTTTGTATTATTACCGGTGAGTTCGAGTTTACCGACATTGATCTTTTTTGGTGAACCAGCGCATACGTACTTGATCTTATCGACCATATCATCGACCGACACTCGACTTCCACAGATATTGAATACCTCATGCCCATCAATGTCCCGCAGTTTCATTAAAGGACTAACAATATCATCAATAAATGTCGGACTGATAATGCGATACTCGGTATCGACCGAGCTGCCATGTCTTATCGCCCTATTGAGATCTGACACGTAACCAATTGCACTGTTCTTGCCGAACGGGAAAAACACGCGCAGCGTGTGCAGGGCAAACGACCGGAAATAATAGCGGAAAAGGACTTCAGTCTCGAATTTTGTCGTTGCATAAAAACTGCGTGGATTGTAGCCAGTGCTTTCACTTATATTAGAACCCTGACCATAAACCTCACCACTTGAAAGGTATATGAATTTACTGACACCGGCATTTTTTGCCCAATCGAGCAAAAGCAATGTCGCGCAGGGGTTTGACTTAAACATCGTTGTAAAAGAACCGTCATAGGTCTCGTGCAGATGAAAGACATTTTTCACTTTTTTGGGAAGCATTTTATCGATTTGCGTATCCTGGTCAAACCTCAAAAACCCGTATTTTAAGTTTATCTTACCGATGAATGACATAGGGACACCTTTGGGCGAAGGAAATACGGTATAGACTGTTTCACCTTTTTTCAATAGCTCAAAAATCAATTTCTCGCCGATGCCAAAAGGGCTGGTCACTAAATTAACCGCTTCTCTCATGATGTATTATAATCGGAATATGATTATCCGTCAACTGATTCCATCAAGAAATAGCTCTTGACAAATTACGTGGCCTTCATATAATAATATTAGGATAAGAGAATCCGTGTTATCATATGTATATAAAACTGGATAAAGAGTAAATATAACCTTGCAAGGAGGGTCGCATGAAATATATCTTGAGTATTACACTGTTAATACTTGTCCCAGTAACTTTACTTAGGGGGGGTATACGATTGATCATTCCCTGGCAGAGTTCTCTTTTTATAAAACGAATGGCTTTGACCGAATAAAGGCAAAAGAATTCACTTTTGCTGGACAACCAGGTGCACCAGAATTACCATCATTATATCTAAATTATATTATTCCACGTACCGCCAAAGTTGAGTCATTAATTATTTTACAGAGTAATATATCTGAAGTTCATGGACATTTTCTTATGTATCCATGTCAACCGCCTATTGTTCCTGGTGAGACAGTACCCTGGATACTGCCTGATACACTGATCTACAATTTCGATGATAAGTATCCTGATGATTTTATTGAAGTTGTCAATGAAGGTGTCATGGATGGTGCACGGATTGTGACGATTGGAGTCCATCCGTTTCAATATCGCCCAAAATCAAAACAGCTACTCATTATATCACATATAAATTTTGATATTGTACTTAGCACATCTACAGTACCTGAGGTTCGTCCATATGTCAGGGGTAAATTCGAACAATCAGTCTATGATGCAATGTTCAAAGATAACATTATCAATGACTATGAGATTCCAGCATATTACCAGAAGCCTGTCCTGGTTGAAGAGAACCAATTGGGTCAAATCGCACCGTTTCCAACAGGACCGGCAATGATCATCACTGATCCTATATTTGCTGATGCGTTTCAGCCTTATGCAGACTGGCTGACGGACCAAGGTATTCGAGCTCAAATAATATCACCAGCAGCTATTTATGGGTATTTCATAGGTAGAGACAAAGCAGAACAAATCCGTAATTATATCAAATACTGTTACAAGCACGCTGGCGGCACATATTTTATCCTTGGTGGAATGGACAGCAGATTTAACCCTCCAATACCACCTCAATTACCAACAAGAAGATGTTTTTGTGTTGACATTCTTCCTGAAGAACCGCCACATTATGATACCATCCCGTGCGATCATTATTTCTGTGCACTTGATGGTGATTGGAATGCAGATAGTGATACTGTCTGGGGCGAAATGCAAGACGATGTTGACCAATTTCCCGAAGTCTATGTAGGACGAATACTATGCCGAGACGTTCAAGAAGTTAGCAACTGGTGCTACAAGACATTGACTTATGAAAAATCGCCAGCAAACATCAATACTTTTGATTCGGTTAAATGGATTTACCAATCATCATGGTATATGGGTAGTGCTATCGATGAGTTTCCTGACCATTTCACTCATATTATAGATACCAATGCAACAGCCTATGAATCTTTCAATTTTCTCAATAACAAACAAGGTTATACTCACGCACAAACACACGGCTCTATCCTCGGTTTCTTTACAAATACAGAAAATCCTCCACACGAAATTTACTACTACACAGCCTCACCGCCTACACCAGGTTATTATAGAGCGGGACTGAACTGGTTAACCAACGACAACAATTATTTTATACACTATTGTGTAGGATGTAATACCGGATTTTTTGATGACCCATCTCTCCCATGCGTTGCCGAATCTTTTACTACTCGCTATCGGAATCACGAAACTGACATACCGATCGGTGCATGTGCCTCTATTGAACATACAAGATATAGTTTAGGTCCTGAACCCGGATATTCCTTTGCCCTTCAACAGAAATACTACGAGTTGCTTTTCTCGATCGAATATACTGGTGTAGTGCCGCCTGAACCGGCACTTGAACGTATTGGTGTTGCTTTAGCTCAAGCTAAGAGTTACATGCCATGGCTGTATTCATCCTGTAGATGGGTTTGCTACACCACAAATCTTTTTGGTTCACCTACAACCGATGCCTGGACAAAAAACCCGGGAGATTTCCTTGTAAGCCATCCAGGCAGCATTTTTCATGGAATCCAGACGAATTTTACAGTTACAGTAAAAGACGCCGATGCATTTCCACCTACTCCGTTACAATATGCCAAGGTTTGTCTGAATAATTCCTATGATATTTACGAAGTTGGTTTGACCAATACCAATGGTCAGGTAACATTTACGATTACGCCCAGCAGTTATGACACAATTAAAGTAACGGTTACCAGACTGCACAATACGCACGATTATTCTCAATATCTTCCCTCTCAGACAATCTGCAGGGTAGTTGCAGGACGAGGAGGTGACGGTGAACAATCTACAGAATCAGAACATACTATACCTGCTCATCTGTGCATTACTCAAATGCCAACTTTTTTTGAAGATGGATCATTGGTTAAATTTGGACTTCCTGAAAGAAACAAGATGTACCTAGCCATATATGATATTTTGGGCTCAAAGGTTAAAACACTAAAAGAAGGCGAGTTTCAAGCTGGTTATTATACTGAAAAAATAGACACAAAAAAGATCTCAAGCGGTATCTATTTTGTTATACTCAGACAGGGTGAAGATAAAGTATCAAGAAAATTTCTTGTTATAAAATAGTCGATTATGATGAGGGTTGCCTTTCATGCAATTAAGGGAACAAAAATTATGGAAATTCTTAGCTTAGTAATCCTTATAAGTACGGCATATGGTTCTCCTTTACCAGCACAAAACAACGGGTTTTTGCTTGACACGAATATTATCTTCATGCCTGAACCCTCCGGTCAAAGTCATCCGTCCATAGCTTTTAATGGTACAAATTATTTTATTGCCTGGTATGACTGGAGTAAAGGGATCTCTTACCATTACGACATGAGTGCATATTACAATATATATGGTTGTCGTGTTGACCCTGAAGGAATAGTGTTGGATTCAGCAGGTATATTTATATCGTGCTATGTCCTAATAGCCGGATATTTGCCATGCCCGCCTGGTATTGCCTATGGAGATGGTGTATTTCTTATCGCCTGGAGTGATTTTCGTCAGGGTCTTGGTGGAGATATTTATGGGGTACGCATTGACACCAATGGCGTGGTGTTAGACCCTGGTGGATTAGAGATTTCAGTCGTACCAGCGACTGTACAGGCTGTACCGGCTATTGCTTTTGATGGAACTAACTTCTTCGTAGCATGGTATGATCAGCGAGTTCCAGCTGGTATCTATGGTTGTCGTGTGAATCCTAATGGTACGATTTTAGATCCTGGAGGAATCTTAATATCAACCCTAGGAGAATATGCCTCTGTCTCTGTATCTTTCGATAACACTAATTATTTTGTAGTTTGGGGCAATACAGATATCAGTGGCGCTCGTGTAGCTACATCTGGATCGGTATTAGACACTAACGTAATCGTTATATGTGCTGCAACTGACAATCAATTGAATCCTTCAGTCACGTTCAATGGTGAGAATTATTTTGTAGTCTGGGAAGACTGGCGTTCTAACCCTAATAATGCTGATATTTATGGTGCTCGAGTAGATGCAGCCGGTATTGTATTGGATACAAATAGTATTGCGATATCGACACTTCCAAACTATGAATATCATCCATCAACTGACTTTGATGGCACAAATTACTTAGTCGCCTGGTCAGATTATGCAACCACTTACTGCGTTCGGGTGAATACTTCAGGTACAGTCTTAGATACTTTTCCTATAGTTGTATCGCAGGATACAACTTATGACGATCATGCAACATCTGTGGCTTTTGACGGCACAAATTATTTTATCACTTGGCACACAGGACAATTCAGTGATGATGAAATACATGGCGCCCGGATAGAAACATCAGGGGTCGTTATTGATACTACATCTATACTTCTATCCATGGCAGCCTATGCAGGTCGTTCCTCTTCAACATGTTTTGATGGCGCAAATTATTTCGCAGTATGGGAGGATGACCGTGACAGTTTACCTTCTCATGTCTATGGTACTCGAGCGGATAATTTCGGAACAGTATTAAACCCTAACGGGATTCCAATCATTGATGGAGCGAATCCAGTGGTTGCATTTGACGGAACCAATTACTTAACAGTGTGTAGCGGTGTCAAAGCGGTGCGTGTTGATACAGCTGGTATTGCTATAGATACAATTGATGTATCTTCAAATGGCGGCGATAATCCATCAATAATATTTGATGGTACACGATATTTTGTCGCATGGGAATACAATAATGATATTTGTGCAGTTAGAATTGATACAACAGGATTAGTTTTAGACACAACTGCTATATTAATTTCAAATGGCGTATACTATGACAGACATCCAGCAGTCGCATTTGATGGCACGAACTATTTTGTGGTCTGGTATTACGGGACTCACGAAACTACTTTTGATATCTATGGTGTACGTATCGATACTACGGGCGTGCTTTTAGATACAATCTTAATACCAATTGCTGCAGGTTCTTATAGACAATGGAATCCATCAATCGCATTTGATGGTTCAAATTATTTAGTTGTATGGGAAGACAGACGCAATGGCTATGCTTGTGCTGACATATACGGTGCTCGTGTGACACAAGATGGCGTAGTCCTGGATACTATGGGTATACCACTCTGTATAGCAACTTCTGCCCAGTATTCTCCCGAGATTGAATTTGATGGCCAAAACTACTGTGTGATCTGGGAAGATTGGCGTAACGGTGATTATACGGATATTTATGGTTGCTATGTAGATCCTTCAGGTACTGTAATCGAAGAATTTATGGTTTCAGACCAACCCAATCTCCAGCTTGAACCTGCTTTAACAAAGGGTTCAAATAAGTTTCTGATTACCTATACAGGCTTTACTGATAGCATAGGTGCACGTCCAGCAAATACAATGCGCATCTGGGGTAAATTTCAGAGTTTTACGGGGATTAACGAAAGCGATCATCATATGCAGAGTATGAATTATTCTTTATCTCAGAATTCTCCGAACCCGTTCACACAAACCACAAAAATCAAATACAAGTTAATTAATAACAGCACAGCTAATCTGAAAATTTATGATGTTTGTGGAAGTTTAGTTAGAGAATTCGACTATCATCATATTAGGCAATCTAATTATGTTGTCTGGGATGGTAAAAATAATGCTGGCGATTACGTTGGGGCGGGAATATATTTTGTTAGATTCGATACAAATAACCCGAATGAAGTTAGAAAGATTATTTTCTTAAAAGAATAAACCCGAGAAAATAGAAACGATGTTTTAGGAAACATATCCATTTTTTAATTCAATGATATCGTGCAAAATAATTTTCCTTCGGAACGATACTATACTCGGCACGACGTTCTTTTTATAATAGAGGTTGGTTAGATTGTATTCATTTATCTTGAGAAATCTCCGCAGCAGATAATAGTCAAAGAATGCAGGACGGTTAAAGAATACCTGCGGTATCTTCATAGCCGCTGCTTCAAGTGATGCAGTACCTGAGCAAATGATGAGCAGATCACAGTCTTTCATGACTTGATAACGATTTCTCGTCGTGATCATCAAGCCGGGGGCTGACTTTGATATTCTGCTCGCAATAGTATCTCTGCTTAAAGATGACGAATCCGGGTATAAGATCAGCAATAATTCAATATCATTATTTTTCTGACTGATCCTCTTTGCCAACTCTATTATAACCGGCAGGTTCCTTTTTATTTCACTTTTACGAGAACCAGGCATGAACCCGATCCTCTTAGTGAAGTTTCTTCGTTTATATTTCTCCAGCGCGCAAAAGAGTGGATTCTCCATAGCCACTGTATTGATCCCTATTTTCCTATAAAACTCGTATTCAAAGGGGAAAACCGATATAACAATATCGACCCATTGCTTGATGAAATATTTTCGAAAAGTACCCCATGCCCAGATCTGAGGGGGAAGAAAATAATATACCCTGCAGCCCAGATGTTTTGCATACTTACAGAGCAGCAAATTCAAACCTGGATAAGCAACACCGATGAATGTCCGTGGTCGGGTCATGTATATCAATCGAGCGATCATTTTATACACGGAATAATTGCGCATGAACGACAAAATACCACTTGAAAAACCAAGGGTCATCATCTTGCTATAATCCATGAGAATATCAGCACCGCTGGCCGCCATGTTCTTGCCGCCTATTGCGAAAACCTTTGATCCAGAATTCTCTGCTCTTATATCACGGACTAAATAAGAGGCGTAAAGATCACCCGATGGTTCACCAACACTGATAAATACCGGACCATCAAATTTTAATGACAGCATAGCTGGTATCAATAATAATCAATATCTTCTGGAAATCAATGTTGATTGCTTAAGGCTGTATTATTTCTTCTTGTCAGGTTTCTTATCTGAAACCTTGGATGATGTTTTATCTACCTTTACCGGCGGCGTAGGTTTTTTGTCTACGCTTTTTAATTCGGTACTTTGTTTCTTTTTAGGTTCTGGGAGGTTCGATTTCTTATAATCGGTGCTGTAAAAACCGCTCCCCTTGAATATAATACCCGCACCGCCACTTATCAGGCGCCTCAATTTACCGCCGCATTTGGGGCATTGCTTCAGGGGTCGATCGGTTATGTTCTGGAATTCTTCAAAAGTATATTTGCACTCAGTACATTCGTATTCGTATGTAGGCATAGCTTATCGAGTACAGAAGAACCGAGGAAAGGGAGAAACGGTGAAAGAACCTGTCTTTTTCTGGTTATTCATATCACCGATACTCCCTATCCCCCCTTCTCCGTTTCTTAATTAATATCCGCCGTAACCACCGCCTGGCGGCATTGGTGGTCCGCTTTTTTCTTCTTCCGGTTTCTCCACGACTACTGCTTCAGTCGTCACAAGGAGTGCCGCGATACTTGATGCATTTTGCAAAGCCGATCTTGTGACTTTGGTCGGATCAATGATCCCGGCAGCGACTAAGTCTTCGATCTTTTCAGACATCACATTATAACCGAAAGTAGTCCCTGCTGTCTTCACCTGTTCAACAATGACCGAACCTTCTTTACCAGCGTTCGTAGCGAGTTGTCGGGTTGGTTCTTCGAGCGCCCTTTTAACGATATTGATCCCTATCTGCTGGTCACCAACCAACTTCAGTTTATCGAAAGCCGATACGGTCCGGATCAAAGCAACACCTCCACCTGGAACAATACCTTCTTCAACTGCAGCCCTGGTAGCATGAAGCGCGTCTTCAACACGCGCTTTCTTTTCTTTCATTTCAACCTCAGTTGCCGCGCCGATATTCAAGACAGCTACGCCGCCAGCCAGCTTTGCCAAGCGTTCCTGGAGTTTTTCCTTATCATAATCAGAGGTGGTTTGCTCCATCTCATTTCTTATCTGTTGAATCCTCGCCTGTAAATCGGCTTTTTTGCCAGAGCCTTCAATGATCGTCGTATTCTCTTTGTCAATAGTTATCCGTTTTGCCTGACCCAGATCAGAAATCTGGACGTTCTCGAGTTTAAGACCGATATCTTCAGAAATCAGCTTACCACCCGTGAGAATCGCGATATCTTCGAGCATTGCTCTTCGACGGTCACCATAACCAGGTGCCTTGACAGCGGCAACCTGCAGGGTTCCTCTGATCTTATTAACTACGAGTGTCGCGAGTGCTTCACCTTCGACTTCCTCACAGAGGATCAAGAGCGGTCTTCCTTTTTGCGCAACTTTCTCAAGCAATGGTAATAGATCTTTCATCGCACTGATCTTCTTCTCAAAAAGCAGGATATAAACATCTTCAAGGATACATTCCATACGATCGGGATTGGTTATGAAATAGGGCGAAAGATAGCCACGATCAAACTGCATACCTTCAACGATATCGAGAGTTGTTTCCATACCTTTTGCTTCTTCAACCGTAATAACTCCGTCTTTTCCTACTTTGTCCATGGCGTCGGCGATCAACTTACCGATCTCTTTGTCGTTGTTCGCTGAAATAGCGGCAACCTGTGCGATATCACCCGAGCCTTTGACCGGTGTTGATAGTTTTTGTAAAGCGTCGACCACAGACTTTACTGCTTTCTCAATACCTTTCTTCACTTCCATCGCATTAGCCCCAGCCGTAACAGTTTTCAGTCCTTCACGATAGATCGCTTCGGCAAGGATCGTTGCCGTCGTTGTACCATCACCGGCAACATCTGACGTCTTGGAAGCCACCTCTTTAACCATCTGGGCACCCATGTTCTCGAACTTGTCTTCCAGATCGATCTCCTTGGCCACTGTTACACCGTCTTTAGTGATCGTTGGCGCACCAAATTTCTTCTCGAGAATCACATTTCTTCCTTTTGGACCAAGGGTAACCTTCACTGCTTCTGACAGTACCTGGACGCCTTTTAAGATAGCTCTTCTCGCATCTTCGCTGAATTTAATTTCTTTTGCTGCCATATTTAATCTCCTTTTTATACCTTCTCTTGTTCAACAATGCCCAGGATGTCGTCCTCACGCATGATCAGATATTCTTTATCGGCTAACTTGATTTCATTGCCAGAGTATTTACCGAAGAGAATAATGTCACCTTTTTTGACCTCGAGTTTTATCCTGTTTCCTTTATCGTCTCTACGCCCAGCACCAGTTGCTATAACTTTACCCTGTTGAGGTTTTTCTTTTGCCGTATCAGGGATAATTATTCCGCCTTTTTTTACCTCTTGTTCAATTCTCTCAACAAGAATATTATCATGAAGAGGTTTTATTTTCATTGTCTTTCCTCCTTCTTTTCTCTATACCAATTAACTCTCGCCAATTTTTGTTCATCTGAGAACTTATACTCCACCACACCACCATAAGCATGATAGAGCATCCTCCCAAGATGAACTGCTAAACTTTCCGAAGTGGTCTCAACCCTTACTTCATCATCTTCTTCAATGATCCCGATGATCCTATCGAGCGGGTTGTGAATCACTTCTTTGGCTTCTTCGTTTCTCAACATATTGAGAATCTGATCACGCCTCTGCCCAAAAAAGCTACCCGTAATGCAGACTATACCCATGACATAATGATCCTCCTCTTTACGGCATGCTGGGCACTTATGCTGCTCGACTGCCGAGCTTGCATCAAAATCCTTGATTTTCTGCCACCGTCTGCGCCGATAAACTAAACCGCAGCGTGGACAAAGAGTTGGCTCTTTATAGCTTTTCCGGGTCAGATACGGATCATCCAGATGGGGTCTTAGCCCCCCTCTAATACCACGTCTTCCTTTTGGCAAAACCCGTCTCCTTTTAATTTTATTACGATCACTGCCTTAAGAACACAATAAATGGGCGAAACCCGACTTGAACGGGTGACCTTCTGCTTGTAAGGCAGACGCTCTCGCCAACTGAGCTACTCGCCCTTTTCGACATCATATTATATGCAAAAGTTTAGTCTTGTCAATATCAAGATGCATTTTTGCAGCTTTTTTTTTAAGGAAATCATACTGATCACGGACAGTTCCAGTCGGATCATCCTAATGCTCAGTCTTTTTTTAATATGATCGCAGTATAGATATTCTCTCCTGCGATCAGCATATTCATCATAAAATCGTTGACTTTCACTTAAAAATCGAGTATAATGAAGGTTGAAAGGAGGCGTATATATGCAGCCGCGAAAGGTTATAATAATGGGTGCAGCAGGAAGAGATTTTCATAATTTCAATGTATTCTTCAGAGAAAATAAGGCTTATAAAGTACTCTGTTTTACCGCTACACAAATACCGAATATCGCCGGGCGCAAATACCCCAAAGAGCTTGCCGGCAGGAGATATCCTAAAGGCATACCTATTTTTCCGGAAACCGAATTGACTGATTTGATAAAAAAATATAAAGCCGATATTGTAGTATTTTCTTATTCAGATATTTCCCACAATTATGTAATGCATAAGGCCTCTGAGGTTATTGCTGCCGGTGCTGACTTCTGGTTATTAGGACTGACCTCTTCGGTGCTGGAATCTCGAAAAAAGATCATTTCAATCTGCGCCTCAAGAACGGGCGCCGGTAAAAGTCAAACAACACGATTAGTATGCGATATTCTGCACTCATATGGAGTGAGGTTCTCAGCAATCCGTCATCCGATGCCGTACGGAGATCTTAAAAAGCAAGCTGTCCAGAAATTCTCATCGATGGCTGATCTAGATCGTCATAAGTGCACGATCGAAGAACGCGAAGAATATGAACCACACATCAGAAGAGGCAACACCATTTTTGCCGGTGTTGATTATGAGCGCATTTTAAAGGAAGCAGAAAAAATATCAGATATCATTGTCTGGGATGGCGGTAACAATGACTTACCATTTTATAAATCTGATCTGCATATCGTTGTTGTCGACCCACTGCGTGTCGGTGACGAAACCGTGTACCATCCCGGAGAAGCTAATGTCCGGTTTGCTGATATCGTGATCATCAACAAAATCGGTTCTGCCTCACCTAAGGATGTCAGTTTGCTCAAGGACAATATTAGAAAATTGAATAAGCATGCTATGGTTTTCGAAGCATCATCTCCCTGTGTTGTCGATAAACCGACTCTTATCCGCAATCGTAAAGTCATTGTTGTAGAGGATGGCCCAACGCTCACACATGGTGGTATGTCATTTGGAATTGGGGTCGTTGCAGCCAAGAAATTCCGGGCTAAAAAGATCGTCGATCCAAGACCTTATGTAGTCGGGTCGATTAAAACGGCTTATACTAAATTTCCTCAGATCAAGATTCTCATACCGGCTTTAGGTTACGGACAGAAACAGATAAAAGAACTCGAGCGGAGTATAAACCGGGTTCCTGCGGATTCCATTATCATGGCAACACCAGTTGACCTGCGGAAGTTGATGAACCTCAATAAACCCGCGGTCAAAGTGGATTATGAATTAAAAATTAAATCTATCGATAAATTTGAAAAACAACTAAAAAAGATAATCAGGGCGCAGAGAGCAAGTAAATAGCGCCGATTTCATTGAAAGAGAGGAGAAGCAAAATGTCTAAAAGACTGGTTTACAATTTCGGTGGCAAAAAAGCACACGGATCAGCAACGATGAAAAGTATACTCGGGGGCAAGGGTGCTAATTTAGCCGAAATGACAAATCTCGGTGTGCCGATACCGTCGGGTTTCACAATCTCATCAGAGTTGTGCATTGAGTTCCTGAAGAGAAGAAAATATCCGAAGATCCTCAAGCTGGATGTTGAAAAAGCTATTACTCGAGTGGAAAAACTTACCGGCAAGAAATTCGGTGATAAAGATAATCCACTCCTTTTCTCAGTCCGTTCTGGAGCCCGTACGTCAATGCCTGGAATGATGGATACAATCCTGAACCTGGGATTGAACGATTCAACTATTAATGGCCTTATCACAAAAACCGGTGATCATCGTTTCGCCTATGACTGCTATCGCCGCTTCATCCAAATGTACTCGGATATCGTCCTTCAAATACCCCGGGAAAAATTCGAAGCATTCATCGACCAGATAAAGGAGCAAAAAGGTACCAAATCAGATCTGGACCTCAGCGGCGATGACTGGAAAGAGATCGTGACGCAATTCAAAAAGCTCGTCATTAAAGAAAAGAAAAAAGCATTCCCAGGAGACCCGCGCGAACAATTATGGGGAGCGATCGGCGCAGTTTTCAATTCATGGAATAACCCGCGCGCCAAAGAATATCGCAGGATATATAAGATACCGCATGACTGGGGTACTGCGATAAATGTTCAGTCCATGGTCTTTGGGAATATGGGCACGAATTCTGCAACCGGCGTTGTCTTCACACGTAATCCGGCGACCGGTGAGAACAAAGTCTATGGCGAGTTCTTACAGAATGCTCAGGGCGAAGATGTCGTTGCCGGGATACGAACGCCAAGAAAGATGCTTGAATTGAAAGATATACAGCCGGCTGCCTACAATAAATTAAACAATATCCTCAAAAAACTGGAAAAGCACTATCGTGATCTGCAGGATGTTGAATTCACTATTGAACAGGGAAAACTCTGGATACTTCAGACGCGTGCTGGCAAAAGAACCGCGCTCGCAAACATAAAGATCGCGGTCGATATGGCGAATGAAAAATCAATAAGAAGAAACGATGCAGTGCTGCGTGTTACGCCAACTGAACTAGACCAGGTTCTGCATCCGATGATCGATCCAACCATACAATACAAATCTCTGGCAAAGGGCCTTCCAGCATCGCCTGGTGCGGCGGTAGGTCAAGTTGTTTTTTCGTCAGATGAAGCGGTCACACTCGCCAAAGATGGCAAGGACGTTATTCTGGTGAGACTTGAAACATCAGCCGATGACATCCACGGCATGGAAGCTGCCAAAGGCTTTCTTACTGCCCGCGGCGGCATGACCTCACATGCAGCAGTCGTCGCCCGCGGCATGGGCAAACCATGTATTGTAGGTTGCGGCGACATTAATATCAATATGACCGGTAAGATGTTCACGGTAGGTGAAACAATGGTCCGTTGGGGCGATATAATCAGCATTGATGGAACCGAAGGAAAGGTCATTCTCGGAGAAGTAAAGTTGATCGAACCGGAAATGACAAAAGAAGTCACCATGCTCCTCAAATGGGCTGATAGTTTCAGGCGACTGGGTGTTCGCACAAACGCGGATCGTCCTGGCGACTCTAAAATCGCGCGAGATTATGGTGCTGAAGGTATTGGACTTTGCCGGACTGAACATATGTTTTTCAAACCTGAACGCGTGGCTGCAATGCGTGAGATGATCGTTGCGCGTGACGAAGAAGGTAGAAAAAAGGCACTTATAAAATTACTGCCCATGCAACGCAAGGATTTTATCGGGATTTTCAAAGTTATGGATGGCCTACCGGTGATAATAAGAACGCTTGATCCGCCTTTGCATGAGTTCCTGCCAAAGGACGACAAATCAATAAGGGCACTCGCCGATGAAATGAATATACCACTCAATGACCTCAAACAAATAGTTATCTCATTACATGAATCCAATCCAATGCTTGGACACCGCGGATGCCGCCTCGGCGTAACCTATCCGGAGATCACCGAAATGCAGGCACAAGCGATATTCGAAGCTGCATGTGAAGTCACAAAGACCGGGATAAAGGTCATACCCGAAGTAATGATCCCTGTTGTAATGGAAGCCGGTGAACTCGCCAATCAGCGAGCGATCGTTGAACGGGTGGCCAAACAAACCGTCAAGAAATATGGTGTGAAATTAAGATATATGATAGGTACAATGATCGAGATCCCGCGTGCTGCACTGACGGCAGATAAAGTCGCCGAATTCGCTGATTTCTTCTCATACGGCACGAATGATATGACTCAGACAACCCTCGGTTTCTCTCGCGACGATGTCGCTAAATTCGTACCGAAGTATATTGAAATGGGTCTTTTAAAAGACGACCCCTTCAAAACGATAGATATCGAAGGTGTTGGCAAACTACTTGAGATGGGCATAAAATTGGGTCGCAAAACCAATCCGAAACTCGAGATAGGCATTTGCGGGGAGCACGGCGGTGATCCAAAATCCATACACTTCTGCCATAAGATCGGCATGGATTATGTCTCTTGCTCTCCCTATCGTGTGCCGATTGCGCGTCTGTCTGCAGCCCATGCTGCATTAGAGGAAAAATCCAAGAAGAAAAAGTAAATCTCTGAAAGGATCTACTTACTGAGGTTTAGCTAGCTTTTGCTTAAGCTCTTGAAGGGCTTGAATGGCCTCGTCGATCTTATCTTCACCCATCAGCCGCTTGACCCTTGCCTGGTATTCCACTTTGATGCCTGCATTGGGAGAATTTCCGAGACTGTCCAGAGTGAATTCATGCATACCCTGAGTCCTGAACTCCCGTATTGGCTTAACCTCTTCCTCAACAGGCTGCATGCCGATATCCTCGGGCATGGCGATTTTCGCCTCGCTAGCCGGATTGAGCTCGCGGACTTCAATATCACTCGGTCGGGACTGTTGGCTGTTCTTGGTCTTCTCGGGCTCTTTTTTCTTGACCAGTGAATCCAATACCGATTCGCTCTTTTTCCCTTTTCTTAATTTATCAAGAATACCCATTTGTTACACCTTTTGTGAATGCTTACTCTCCTATCTTTCCTTCCTTGTATAGCTTAATCGCTTCACGTGCTTCGTGGTTAGAGGGGTCGATCTCAAGTGCCCTTTCGTAAGCTTTGATAGCCTCATCATACTTCTCCAATTCGACCAAAGTCGTACCCATATTCACGTATGCATGGGAATAGTTAACGTTTTTCTTAACCGCTTCCTGAAAGGCAACGACTGCATCATCAAGTTTTTTCATCTTCAGATGCAGCATGCCCAGATTATTATGTATTTCAGCTAAATTGGGCTCAAGATCGAGCGCTTTTTTATAGATCTTCTTTGATTCTTTGAATTGACCGAGTTGAGTTAAAAGTAATCCCTTAAGGTTTAGATACTCAGCAGTTTCTTCGATCTCCAGAGCTTTATTTATCTCGTTCACGGCCAGCTCGTAGTTGCCTCGATAATAATACAATGTCGCACGGTCGAAGTGATCGAGCCCTTCTCTTTTCATACGTTTTGCCTGTTCGTCTTTGTACCTGACTTCTTCTTTTACAAAATATTCTTTGGTATGCTCGAGGATCGTTTTTGTGTATTCTGAAAGCATCTCTTGGCGATCAAAAGAATCCTTGAATTCTTTTTCCACCTCTTTCGTCATTTCCCTTATACGCACATTCAACTCGTCAAACTTACCTGCAAGATTTGCAATATCACCGAAAGTTTTTTCGTACTGTTTTTCAAGTGCTCCTATCTCGGATTTCATTTCCTTTACAAGATCCTTAACAGAATCATGCATTCCTTCGCCAACTTTATCAACGCCCTTTCTCATACCCTCAGCCAATCCTGCAATCTTACCGAGTGATTCGATATAGTTGCTATTCAAATTCTTCATCATATCGCTCATCGACCCAAGGCTATCAGAAGATTGTTTGAATAACTCCTGTAACTGAAGAACAGCGGCCTGGACATTGCTCAAAGAGGATGCCTGGTCATCTTTAATAGTCACGACCTCAGACTTCACACCGTTGATATAACCACCCAAATCATCAAATTTTGTTACGAGTGCATTTTTTAGCTCACTGATGTCGGTTTTAATACCCCCGGTAATCGCACTAAAATCTCCGATCAGACTACGCGTAGTTTCGCTGTTTGACTTCAGCTCATGCCCGAAAATATTGCCCAATTCATCGAGCTTCGAAGACAGACCAATAAGAGCATTTAAAGCTTCTGTCTTCAAACCAGCGACCTCAGTCCTCATGAATTCAGTCATACTGTCTATACCCGGTTTCATTGTATTTGCGAACGCACCACTCAGTTCCTCGAACTTAGCTGCGATATTGTTCAAAGCATTCAAGGTCTCGGCCTTGAATCCCGAAACCTCAGTCTTCAACGCATCATTGATGCCTTCGCTGCTATTAACCAGGAGATCCAACTGCCCCAATTTACCCAGAAGTTCCTGATTTGTCGCCGTGAGTTTATTGATCGTACCATTAATCGACTCAAGGCTTACCTGATTCATCGCTCCCATTTTGCCGAGATTTTCGCTTACAATATCCAATTTTGCAACAGCAGATACATTCGCTTTCTCATTCTTCAAACTGAGATCACCAAACTCGGTCAATTTAACGAGAAGTGCTTCATTGAAATTCTTAACCTCACTGATAAATTGTCCGTGAGTATCCTTAAACTCCCCGATCGCTGACTGCAATACGGCGCCATTTGACTTGAGTCCTTCCACCTGATTGCGAATGGTTTCGCGTATGGTATTGAAATTTTCTGTAACCGAACCCTGATAACCATTAAGCGTATCGAGCAATGCATCACGTTGTGCTTTTGTTGTCTCGTTGAGTTCAGCAAAGTTGCCTCGGATCCCTTCAAATTTGTTATTTATCGTTTCGACCAGACGGTCGAAACCAAGAACCATAACCTCATTTTGCTTTTTCAGTATATCAAAGCGTCCTAACAGAGCTTCCTGCAAAGTCTTCATGTTTGTTGATATCACCACGCCAAATGCTTCGGACCGCTGAAACAACTCCTCTTTCATATCCTTGATACCGTTCTTAACGTCGTCAATCAAGACCCCCGTTTTCATATTTGAAGAGAGTAGCGAACATAATTTAGTAGCACCATCGTATATCATACAATCATTTTTCATGCACTCCTGGGGCTCTATTTCCTCGCCAGTTATGTTTCCACTTTTATCCAAGACATTTTTTCTGATCACCAGAAACGGGCATTTCATTAGCTCCTCCCTTCAATAAAATATTTTCCTTTTGCCAACCTTCTCTCCTGGGCTAGTCTTTCATACCCCGCAATCCTTTTTTCCATATCCGCAATACCTGCCTGTCGCAGGACAATTGCGGCTGCCTCATAAGAACCCATGGTTTCATAAATATCTGCATACACTGGCGCAGTTTCTTCATCCACTGGCAAATCTCTCATGATCTCAAGGGCATTAATCGGACGACTACGCTTAAGATTGAATTTTGCCCGGAGCAAAGTATGACGCTTAGCGGAAAAGCCACTTTTCGGTACAAAATCAAGCTCTTTCTTTGCCTTTGACATTCTGTTCATTAACATATAGAGGCTTGCACGTTCTAGCCTTTCCTCATCAGTATCGCCCTTGGTCATTTCAATCCTGCTGTTAAAATAATCCCGGCGTGTTTTTCGGATCAGACGAAAAATCGCCTTACGGTTATTTGTCTTCTCAAGAAGTTCCGTATAAAGCTTTATTGCTTTATCAGCTGCTCCCATTTCATAATATATTTGACCTTCTTTGAGGATTATATCCTCGGTGCCTGGAAGCAATTCACCAGCTCGCTTGATTGCTTCAATAGCCCTTTCATATTCTTTTTGATAAACAAATATTCGCTGAGCCAAAAGATAAGCCTCGCCGATATTCGCGTTTTTCTTTAAGATCTCTTTGATCTGATAGATTATGGCATCGCCAAAGCTCGCATCCAGAGTAAAAAGCTTGTCGAAAAGCTCAAGCGCCTTATTGATCTCGCCGGTATCAGTATAAAGATTGCCGAGATATAAAATGAGCTCACCATGTTCATCTTTACATTTCACCAACTTGTCGATCACATTTGTGATCTCCGTCGGTGCAATCTCAATAAGTCTACCGAATACCTCAACGACTTTTTTATAGAATTTTTCCGTAAGAAAAACATCAGCAAGGAAATAGTATGAGGGGATATGATGCTGGTCTTTTTGTAGAATATTCGAAACGAATTTCTTTGCCCAGGCACTCTCTTTCTTGTCCGATTCATATATTTCTCTAACCAGATCCGAGGAATCTTCCAGATTATTAAAATTAAAATAGATCTCAGCCAAACCTTTCCGGGATTCAATATCATCGGGATTTTCGGCGCAGATTTTTTTCATCTCGGATATCGCTGGCTCACGGTATGATTTTTCAGCCGCCTGCGCCTTTATGTAATACTTCACCGCAGAACTTCTCAGGTTAGCAAGGTGATAAACCTTGGCCATTGAAAAATCCAGCAAAGGCGAAGAGGCTGCCTTTGTCAACTTTTCATATAAAGGCAGGACACGTTTAACCAAAGAATCATCCAATTCACATGATTGCAGCAGGTGTTTTATCGCATCATCATATTTTTTGAGAATAAGCTCAACACTGCCTTCGGCAAAAACGATCAATGGATTGGCGATAGATTTTGATGAAAGTGTTTTTAACTCCTCATATACATACTCAGCCCGTGCCGGGAGTATTCTGACTGTTAACAGATATTCCTCAACTGCTTCATCGATACGATGGGCTTTGCTCAGTGCTCTGCCTCGCGCAAAATGAGCCGGTACGTTACTTTTATCGATATTTAAAATCTTATCTAGATATTTAATAACTTCTCCTGAAAAATTATCAGGCCCATCAAGCGAAATCATAAGCGGCCTTACCGCATCGCTGAGATTACCTTTCTCAACCGATGCCTGACCCAATTTTAAGTTGAAGTACTGAGCATCACGTCCAAAGACTTCTATCGCGTTCTTTGATTCTTCGATAACCCTATCCCACAACCTCCTGTTGAAAAAGGTGTCGATGAGCAAAACCCTGACTTCGCGGTCCTTGGGAAAATTTTTCAATGCATCATAAAATTCATCAACAATTTCAAAAAATGCTTTCGGATCTACACTTTGAGCGGTCTTGAAGAATTTCGTAGCGATCTCAACTTCGCCCTCTTTCATAAATATCCTTGCCGCTACTAATAGCAGGGGAACCGCCTTTGGTCTGTTCTGAATAACTTCAATCAACGCTCGTTTAGTATCGGCTCTTTGTACTTCATCCTTGAACAACTTTTCGAACAGGCTAACCGCCATATCATAATCTCCAGTAAATGCCGCTGCTCTAGCCAGAGCAAGATCCCCGAGAAAAGAATCTTCTTTCTTGTATTGTTTGAATATCGGCATTATCGATGGTCCCAGGTCTGGTTTCTTACTTACCAGTGCATCAAAGGTCGGAATGAGCGAAGCGGTTTGTTCAGGATGTTGATCAATAAAATATTCAAGCAGGGATAACGCCTTCTGTTCGTGTCCTAACATCAACATACTTTTGGCGCGCAGCTCAACATAGCCTAAGTTATCAGGCATCTCTTTGACTATGCTCTCAGTGGACTCATAGACATAATTGTAATCGCCTTTATTCAGAAGATTCTCAAATATCAACTGGGCACTCTCGTGGTCACCCTTCCGGGCATAACATATGCCGAGAAAATTAAGAGCCTTGGAATTTTCCATATCCTGCTCTAATATTGTATTCAGGTTGATGATATTTGCGTCGAGTAATCCCGGATCTGATTTAAAAGCCGTATCAATAGTATCTACTGCAGCATCGATATCGCCCCTCGATAGATAGGCATTTACCAATCCATCGATGACCTCTGGATTGTTGGGTTCTTTTTTGAAGGCTTCCTTATATTTCTCTATGATATGATCATATTGAGTCGCATCGGTTTCCAATATCTTACCATACTCGGTCATGGCCAAGGTAATCCGATTCGCCTTTATATACGTATCACCGAGTGCATACAGGATCTTCAGATTCTTAGGATTAATCCTCTCGAGCTCGCGCAAGCCTTTTATGACATCATCTATCTTTTTGGTGTCTTTTTTCATTCGGTCCTGCAAAAGTTCAATCGATGCATCGAGATCACCTTTTTTAATATAGAGATCCGTTAAAAATTGAGCATATGATGGCTCGAGGTCTTTAGGAGGTTTTGCAGCACTGACCAAAGCGATCAAGGTATTAACGCTGTCGGCAAATTTGTCCGCGGTTCGCTGGGCAGTATTTAAAGCACCGTTGAAATCTTGATTCGCCATCTGCGCTCTTAAAAGCAGCAATGACGCGCGCCAATCATTATAATTTTCCCGAGAGATCACCTGAATCCATCTCAGAAGTATCGGCGCGTAAACCTCAACATCGATCAGGGCTTCAATCGCCTCGGTAGCTGCTTCGCTTTCATGTGTAAAGAAATGTATTGAAGAGAGGATGAGCATGTGTTCAAAGTCCTTCTTTGAGACTACATTCTTACCCTCAAGATTCTGTTTTAGCTTGTCGTATCTCGATATCAGAAGTTTTAGTTCCCGCTCACTGAGCTGTCGCAATGTCTTGCTTATCTCATCATATCGATGTTGCTCAATATGCATCTCGAGCAGAAAATCACCACCATCGATCGATGCATGGTGGTAATAGAGTTCCGACATGACCGCCCCGATCTCGTCAATGCGTGAGGGAACCGCTGATTTCACGTTGCGAAGTGTTTCGACTGCGCGACCTCTTTCCTCAGCATCATAATACAGTCTTGCAAGCAGTAAATGTAAATCCAAGGATTCTTCGTCATCAGTAAGGTTATGCTCGAGAACCTTGATGGCTGAATCATACTTGTTCTCTTTGATGTATTCCTGAGCTTTGAGAAGAGCTTTTTGCGGATCTTTCGAGCCAAAAATATCAAACATCAAAAACCTTGCCTATCTTCTCCTTTTAAAAACGCAACATTAAAGTAAAAGCCAGATGGTGTGAGAATTAAGGTTCAGGTCAAACCTGATTACTATTTAACCAGCATCAAGTTGCGAAACCCAAGCCCATTCACCCATCCCTAGAATGTCTTGGCTATTGAGAAAATACTCTTGAGCTGCTCATCTGTTTTGCGCAGACGGGCAGATAATGTCTTTGTAAATACCCACAAGAGTTTATATGCAATACCAGTTTCCTGAGCAAGAAGCTTTCGGAAATTATCTTTCTCGATCAGAAGAAGAATCGTATCGTCATTCGCAATCGCTGAAGCAGAACGTGGAGCATCATCGATCAGCGCCATCTCGCCGAAATATTCACCTTCGCGAAGTATGGTGAGCGCCTCTTCACCAACGCCGGGAACGATCGTTGAAATCCGTACACTGCCGGAAACGATAAGGTAAAAAGCATCACCGGTCGCGCCTTCTTTAAAGACAACTTCATCCTTTTTTACGCGTGATTCTTTGGAAATAGATATTAAGATATCCATCTCGCTTGGCGATAGCTCACGAAAAAGATATACCTGACTTAGTGCGTCCTTTTCCTTCACCTTGCCTCCATAGCCAATCTAATCTTTTCACCTCTTTTAACCTGAACGGTCTCCCTTACATTGAGGAGCAGACCGATTGAAGCCTTCTGAAAAACACTAATGACCTGGACCTTGGCTATATCGAAATCCGGCATCAATTTGCCATCGACAGTACGCTCTTGATAAACATCAAACAAATCACCAACTGCAGTACCAGTTTCCTCTCCGTGATCGATGTAAACAAAAACGTGCGGTTCAGTAAGTAGTCCATCATCCCTGACCTCAACCACATAACCCTCTACCTCTTCTTCGGTTGGAACCATTTCTATACCCACAGGCGCAAGAATCGGTTCGTAGGGAATGACAAAATCACCCTTCTTAATGAGATCGTAAGAAGCGATGACTTTTGCCCGTGAACCTTCTTCCCCGACGTCCTCAATTTCTACCCGGCCTAATACAATAATCTCCTTGCCGAGAAAATCCCCTGTCTTAGGATGTTTGATCGTCATGCCCGGACGGTAAATAGTGAGAACATCCCCGATCTTGACATCTTCAGCACGGTCTATATAGACCTTCTTATAACTGCTGATCAATTTCTCACCGCTTGGTTCCGTACCGACTATTTTACCCCATAATGGAATATCTTCTTCGAGAATGAATCCGGCTCGGTGTATTATCTCCTCGCTGAATATTCTCCGGTCAGCTTCCACAAAGCTAATTACTTCCGCAGTCTTCTTGACAGGTGGTGGAGTGTACATTATCTGCTCGGGAACATACTCAGTCACTTCACCTTCGGGATGCGGTGGGATGACAAACAATTGATCAGGATAGATCCAGTGCGGATCTTCTATCTTGGTTAAATTAGCTCGCCAGATATAGGGCCAGAGGAATGGATTCTGATAATAAATATCTGCAATATCCCACAGTGTATCATCTATCTTTACGACATGAGTTGTCTCCTGTGCGAACAAGGCGACAAACACCATAAGGATCAACATTTTCTTCATTTATGCCTCCTTTTTGGCAACATTTTACTTCTGCTAAGCAAATAAAAAATCAAGCTCCCTCCTATAATTTTCCATCATAACGCCATCGTCCCAAGAGGTTTCTTACGCTTATGAGCCGATCATTGTATTTAAAAATCCGAGCGACCCTCGGTCCGATCCCTGATGTTATTTCATAGACGATTGTGTTGGCTTTTCTTGCACATTCTTCAGCAGTAATCTCTTCTTTACCATCCCTTCCGATCAGCGTAACGATATCACCAACCCGCGCACTTTTTATGTGAGTTATATCGGCCATTACCAGATCCATGCAGACCGTACCGACAATTCGCGCGCGTTTCCCCCTTATTATAACATCAGCGATATTGGAAAGCGCACGCGGGTATCCATCACCATACCCCACACTGATCGTCGCAATTCTACTGCGCTTCTTGGTGACGAATGTGTGACCATAGCTTACCGGTGTCTGCGCTTTTACATCCCTGACATTCACGATCTTTGATTTCAAAAACATGACCGGAGTGAAAGCTCTGCTATATTCTATTTCAGGCGATGCGGTTAAACCATAAAGGGCGATACCTGGTCTTACGAGGTTAAAGTGTGAGTCAATGTGTTTAAAAATACCGGATGAATTTGCGAGATGGATAAAAGGTGGTTTTATCTTGTAGCGTTCCAAATCCTTTATAAGCACCTTTAGTTTTTTTATCTGACCTTTGGTAAAGGCACCATCGCCATCAGCCAGCGGGAAATGGGAGAAAATTCCTTCAATTTTAATATACGGTGACTTTCCTATCTTTTTCATGGCCGTTGCAGCATTATCATATGGAATACCCGTCCTTGTCATACCGGTATCCACTTCGATATGAACGACAATGGATTTTTTTAAAAGTCGTGCTTTATCCTCAAGTATCTTAAAAAACTCAAGTTCAGATATCGTCGGGATAAGATTATACTCAAGAATTTCATCAATCTGCGAATAAAGGACAGGACTGAGCACTAATATAGGTAAGGTAATGCCACCTTGTCTTAATTCGATCCCCTCCTCAACACTGGCTACGCCGAACATAAAAACATCCTCAGCCTCGAGAATTCGTGCCGTCTCAAGAGCACCATGACCATAAGCATCAGCCTTGATCGCGGCCATGATTTTAGCATTTTTAGCTTTCCTTTTGATTATTTTGTAATTATCAACGAGATGATCAAGATATATCTCTGCCCAGACCCTTCCCTCTGTGACATTCATTAAAATAAATATATACATAATTAAAAAAAAATCAAGAGGAAATTTCGAAAAGGTTAAAGCTTTGCTTAAAGTCAATGCTTTCCACGTTCTTGGGTAAAAATATCTTCTGGATCGGTTTTTGGCGGTTGCTTTTTTGAGTTTGTATTATAACTTTATAACGGCATCTCTTTCTGGACCTACTGAGATGTACTTTATCTTCAAGCCGGTATAGTGCTCGATTAGTTTCAAATACTCTTTGGCTTCAGCTGGCAGTCTGTCGAAATTGCGTATTTTTGATATATCTTTTTTGAATCCGGGGATCTCTTCATACGAAGGTTCTAATTTATCGGCATTGAAAGGATCAAATTCCGGTGCATTGACATAACCCACGGCTATCTTTAGCTTATCAAAGGAAGACAGGATATCAAATTTCGTCAGAACGATCTCTTTTACCCCACTCAATCGGGCTGCATATTTCACGACTTTTGCGTCGAAAGCACCACAGCGGCGTGGCCTTCCAGTCGTCGCACCATATTCTTTGCCGATTTTCCGCAGATGTTCACCGAATTCTTCAGCACTTTCGGTCGGGAAAGGACCAAAACCTACTCTTGTTGTGTAAGCTTTGACAACACCCAATACTTTTTCCACTGCAAAGGGGGCTAAACCAAGCCCGATACCAATGCCGCCACTTATAGTATGGGATGAAGTGACGTATGGGTAAGTACCGAAGTCGATATCTAATAAAGTCCCCTGGGCGCCTTCGAAGATAATGTTTTTATCTTTGTTCAGTGCGTCATTAAGATATGCTGCATCATCGATAATCATCGGTTTCAGTTTTTTCGCATAATCCATGAATTTATTGAATATCTCGCTGTCTGAAAGCGGTTCTGCGTGATAGATCTCCATGAGTATGAGATTTTTCCTTGAGATATTTGCTCGAAGTTTTTCCTTAAAGAACTCGGGGTTGAAAAGATCACCTATCCTTACGCCGACCCGGGCGTATTTGTCTTCATACGTCGTACCGATACCCTTTTTTGTCGTACCCAGACCCTGTTTTGTTTCTTCCCTTATTTTGTCGATAAGGATATGATAGGGCATGATTAGATGGGCATACTTCGATACTTTGATACGATGTTCGATCTTTGGATCGATCTTTTTCAAATTGGAAAGCTCATTAAAAAATATCGCCGGATCAAAAACACACCCGGCACCAACAATCCCGACGATGCCTTTGTTCAAAAGACCACAAGGGATTTGATGAAAGATAACCTCTTTACCGTTATGGCGGACAGTATGCCCGGCATTTGTGCCGCCTTGAAAACGTGCATCAATATCGAAATCCTTAGCCAGATAGTCGACTACTTTACCTTTCCCCTCATCACCCCATTGAAGCCCGATCACTGCAAGTTTCATGTCATATACTCCTTTTTATTTTAGCTAGGAAGCAAGAAAAGTCAATAGCTTTGCTTGCTTTAAAAATCTGTCGAGCGAACATGACCGTTACTAAATTCTGATCTTCTTGAAGTCGCTCTATTCATCGGGCAGTAAACCAGGGTTCTGCCACCCTTGACATCAAGAATTTTAGGAATACTATTAAATGCACAAGGAGGTCAAGGTGTCGACATTATCAAAGAAAATAGAAAATTTAATCGAGAGAATTGAAACGAATAACCGGTGGCGCCAAAAAGAGTGTATCAATCTCATCCCTTCGGAAACGACACCGAGTCCGTTAGTTAAACTATGCGAAATTTCTGATCCTGCAGGTCGGTATGCTGAACATCGAACCATGAAAGGTCAAGAAATCTACTTTTATCAAGGCATTGATTTTATCCGCGATGTCGAAGAAGAATTAAGACAAGAAATGTCTCAGTATTTTGATTGTCCAAGAATAGAACTAAGAGCGATCAGCGGACAGATGGCTAATGAAATTGTCTTTAAAGCGGCCGTAAAGTACATCAACCGTGACAGAAAAGAAGGGGAGCCTTTCCGCAGATTAAGGCTCGTCATGAATAACGAACTGAACAAAGGCGGTCATCTCAGCTCACAGCCCATGGGTGCGCTCTTCAATTATGTCGAGGAAGACCCGCGGACGGGCAAAGAGAATGTCATAAATTTCCCGGTTAGAAAAGATTGTCTCTACAAAACAGATACTGCTGAATTGAAAAGACTCCTCGAAGACAATAAGCCCGAGTTGGTTGTCTTCGGTAAAAGCATGTTCTTGCATAAAGAACCAGTAGAGTTTTTATTTAACATTGTCAAAGATTGGGATCCCAAACCGATCATCATGTACGATATGGCACATGTCCTTGGCCTCTATGGTGTGCTCCAGGAGCCGTTTAAAGAAGGCGCGGACATTGTAACCGGCAGCACGCACAAGACTTTCTTCGGTCCTCAGCGCGGGGTCATCGCATCGAGTATACAAAAAGGTAGTCCCATGGCAAAATTATGGGTTGATATTAAAGGACGAGCTTTTCCAGGTTCAACGAGCAATCATCATCTGGGTACGCTCCTCGCCTTGCTCATGGCGACTTATGAAATGAATGTATTTAAAAAAGAATATCAAACGCAAGTAAGGAAAAATGCAAGGAGTTATGCACGAGCCCTAAAAGATAATGGGATCGATGTTGAAGGTGATGAATCGGATGGTTTTACTGATACTCACCAGGTCGTTGTCAGGATAAGCAAATATGGTGATGGTATGGATCTTGCCCGACGATTGGAAAAGAATAATATCGTGACAAATTACCAGGCACTGCCTGACGATGAGACATTCCTGAAAGCAAGCGGCATAAGAATGGGTGTTCAGGAAATGACCCGTTTCGGCATGATGGAGAATGATTTTCAGGAATTATCGCAGCTCGTCGCAGATGTCATCATTAGAAATAGCGACGTAAAAGACAAGGTCAGAGGACTGCGCGGAAAATTCCTCGAGATGCAGTACTGCTTGCCAACACAAGAAGCCGCACCGCTTGCAGCCAGGGTTTTAGGTAGTATCTTTCAGAAAAAAGAATTCTTCACAAAATTCATCGACGATCTCAAAGGATTATCAAAAAATATTTAAAGTAGGGAGGAAAAATGGCAAAACAACCGGATAAAAAAGAAAAAAAGAAAGCAAAGGCTGAGAAAAAAAGATTATCAAAAAAAGAAAGAAAACAAAAACAAAAAGAAAAAAGCAACTGGTAGAGAAAAACAGATACTGGATGCTAGATATTAGATTTTAGCTATTAGTTGATTTTAATTACTTTTCCTGCAACCTCGCCATCGATCTCAATGAAGTAGATGCCTGGCTTTAGTCTATCAGCCACGACAATGCGACCTGATATGTCGAAAATCCGGCACGATTTGCCCTTAGGCAGTACTAAAGACCCGTTGAAAATTGTTGCTGCAAAATAATCATTGGCAACTTTTATCTTCTGTTCCTCGACACCTGAAATAAGATCTTTATGAAATATCCAGCAGCGCACGACATTATCTGTAATCTCTCTTTGTAGCAAGGACCAAGAATATCCCGCATCTTTATCTTCAACAAAAGTAATATATATCGAATCGTTTACGATATATGGATTCGCTGTCATGCTCTCTTCTGACAGACAAGCACCAGGAGCTGCGCCAGGCGTTCTTGTATTCGTAATATTACGATAATTTGACCAGGTCAATCCATTATCAACTGAAAATGAGCCATAAAGCTCACCATTATAATAGCCGCCTTGAGAATAATCATCAGGGTCATCATTGCCGTGCCAAAAACAATAGAGCCAATTAGTTGACGTGTCGACAGCGAGTTGGGGTTGTTCAGCAGGGATACGCGGGAAATAACCTGCGCCAGGAATTCTAACCCACCACCCACCAGGCTCACTGTAGTAAGTACTCGGACTATTCACGACTGTTATCGAATCATTAGCCTCATCCCAGTGAAATATCTTAGATGCTGTATAATAGATAGTATTATCGACCTTCTGACCAGTCCAGGTGATGTGCAGATTATCATCTGCGTCGAAGAGTGCATTCACCTCACAGTATGCGCGTACACTATCACCTGGATAAGGCTGATAATCCGTGATATTTAACAGTGAAGACCAGGTGAGTCCATCGTCGGTTGAATACATATACCAGACATTATTATCGTGTTTATATGCAGCGAGCGTATCAGTAATGAATCTCGTTGAGACAAATGCAATCTTATGAGACCCGGGATTATGTGAGGCGCGAACAAATTGCGCGTATTTACAGCAGGAATCGATTTCTGTTATCAATGTCCAGGATTGTCCCGAGTTGCTCGTTAGAAACAAACGAACAGTGTATTGATCAGGGTTTGAATTGGCTGCGGCCAAGATGATATTATTATCACTCGCAACGCCAATATAGGGGATAACATAGTCTTGATGCCCAGTGTTTACTGGAGCATGTGGCCATGCTCCCCACAGGTTCCCGGCGTCTATATCGATCCAGCTCTTCGGTCCTGAACCATCATTATAATAATAAGCTATCACGGTTCGCTGACTATCAGGGTTGACATCCCGCGTGACATCGAGTTGAACAAATCCGCTCCAGCCAGTGGATGCTTGTGTCTCGCCGTAGTATGAACCGTCAGTGTATCGCCCATTCCATGCGCAATAGCGTACGGTCTGTCCAATATCCATCTTGGTCCAATTCAAATGCACCTGTCCATAATCATCGACAATAATCCGTTGACCCATTGAGCCTTCGACCTGGAAATCCCAGGCTGTCATACCGATTGAATCTCCTGGACTCTGATACTGCAATATACAGATCAGTAATAGCACTGAAAGTGTTGAAGTCATTTTACTCCTCCTTTCCTATATATTTCCCCTTTACCAGTAATCCAAGATAAAACTATGTGTGAAAAATCTGTGAAATAGCTATGGGGTCCCCAGATGTGTTTGCTATTTCATCTTGCGGATGCGTACTTCAACATCTGGGTTTTCTTTGAGCAATTCAAGGATCTCTGAGGTATCGGTTTCACCGTAGTGATACGGGTACAGAACCTTTGGTTTGAAGGCTTTAACAGCATCTGCGACCATTTCCGGTGTCATGGTATACGGTAAATTCATCGGTAAAAAAGCGATATCGATTTGCTCTAAAGCTTTCATTTCCGGCGAATTCTCCGTATCCCCGGCGATATAAACACGCTTATCACCAAGAGTCATGACATAGCCATTACCTTCACCTTTTGGATGAAAGAATTCTTCACAAAATTCATCGACGATCTCAAAGGATTATCAAAAAATATTTAAAGTAGGGAGGAAAAATGGCAAAACAACCGGATAAAAAAGAAAAAA